>NZ_JBNTJX010000001.1:0-601204 GCF_051195075.1 Halobaculum sp. EA56 | reverse complement strand
TCGTTATCCCGTCGAGGCGGACGGCCTCCGTCATGTCACCGGGCGTTTCGGCGGGGACGGGATAAACGGCGCGTTTCGCCGGTACCGACGGTCGGGGAACGGGCGTGTCAGCCTGGATACCTGACGGTATCGGGAGATGCGCGAACGGCGGCACGTCGGGCGCGCGAGGCGGTACCCGACGCGATGGGACCGAGAGGGACGGGACCCGAGCGGCCTCAGACGTTGCTCGGGTCCTGCGGGACCGAGATCTCGCCGTCGACGATGGCCTCGCGCGACGACTGGATCTCCGAGGTCACGTCGTCGGGGATCTGGTCGCCGAGTTCGGTGCCGTAGACGATGTCGACGCCGTCCTCGGCCAGGCCGAGGCTGGTCGCCGTGCCCGCCTCGAACTCGCCGTTGACGGTCGCCTCGGCGGCGTTGTAGACGGCGGTGTCGACGCGCTTGACCATCGACGCGAGGATCACGTCGGCGTAGTCGGTCGTCACCGACTGGTCGCGGTCGACGCCGATGGCGAACTTGCCCTCGTCGCGGGCGGCCTGGAAGACGCCGGTGCCGGTGTTCCCGGCCGCGTGGTAGACGATGTCGGCGCCGGAGCTGTACATCGACAGTGCGGCCTCCTGGCCGGCCGAGGGGTCCGAGAAGCTGCCGGTGTAGGTCGTCTGCACGTCGACGTCGTCGTTCGCGGCCTTGACGCCGGCGGTGTATCCGGCCTCGAACTTCGCGATGAGCGAGGACTCGACGCCGCCGACGAAGCCGACGTTCGTGGAGTCGGACTGCGTCGAGGAGTCGCCCGCGGAGAACGACATGCTCGTGAGCAGGCCGGCGAGCTGACCGACGAGGTACGAGCCCTCGTGCTCCTTGAACGTGTACGAGCGGACGTTCGGCTCGTCGACGACGCTGTCGACGATCATGAAGTCCTGCTCGGGGTAGTCGGGCGCCGTCTGCGAGAGCGCGTCCGCCTGGAGGAAGCCGATGCAGGAGACGAGGTCGTAGTCGGGGTTCGTCGACTGCGCGTACTGGCTCTGGAAGGTGCCGAACTCCGAAACGGAGTCGGGCTCGGACTCGTCGAACGAGAGATCGAAGTCCTCGGCCGCCTGCTGGATCCCCGTCTGGGCCTGGTCGTTGAACGAGCCGTCGCCCAGGCCGCCGGTCGCGTACACCATGCCGACGTGGGTCGTCTCCGACCCCGACGACGCTGTCTCCGTCTCGGTTTCCTCGGAGCCGCCCGAGTCGCCGTCCGAGCCGTCGCCGCCCGAACCGTCGCCGCCGGAGCCCGAGTCGGGACCGCCGGTACAGCCGGCGAGCCCGGCGAGCCCGGCCGCGCCGACGCCCTTCACGAAGTTCCGCCTGTCGAACCGATCGGTGTCCACCATACGGTGAATCACCACGGACGTCCGTTTAAAATCGTCGTGTTCGGCCCGGAAACGGTCTCATTCGTCGCTGACAGTTTCGACCGCGGCCTCGACGACGCCGGCGACCTCCTCGACGAACCGGTCCACCTCGTCGTGTTCGGCGTACACGCGGACGTACGGTTCGGTTCCCGAGGGACGCACGAGCGTCCACGAGGCGTCGGCGAACGTGAGACGGACGCCGTACTCGTCGTGGACCTCGGCCTCGGGGAACGCCGCCGGCAGCGTCTCCCCGAGGCGGTCCATCGCCGCCGCCTTGTCGTCGTCAGGGCACCCGACGCTCACCTTGCGGTACGGTCGCTCCGTGACGGGCGCACGGAGGCCCGCCAGCCCTTCGTCGGCGACGAGGCGGGCGAACACCGCCGCGCTGGCGACGGCGTCGATCCACCCGCCGAAGGCCGTGTGGACGTGCTTCCACGGCTCGGCGGCGAAGACCACGTCGCCGCCGGCCTCCCGCGCCGAAGCGATGCCGTCGTGGAGGTAGCCGAGCGCGACGCGCTCGACGCGCCCGCCGGCGGCCTCGACGCGCTCGTCGATCCGGCCGGAGGCGTTCGGCGTCGTCACGACGACCGGGTCGTCGGCGTCGCCCGCGCGGACGTACCGCTCGGCGAGGATCGCCAGCACCGTGTCCTCGTGGACGACCTCGCCGTCGCCGTCGACGACGACGATCCGGTCGGCGTCGCCGTCGTGGCCGATCCCGAAGTCGGCCCCGTCGTCCGCGACGAACGCCCGCAGGTCCGCCAGCGACTCGGCGGTCGGCTTGGACTCGCGGCCGGGGAAGTGGCCGTCGACGGTGGCGTTGAGCGTCACCACCTCGGCGCCGAGCGCGCGCAGCACCTGCGGCGTCGCCACCGACGCCATCCCGTTGCCGCAGTCGACGGCGACGCGGACGCCCTCGGGGTCGGCGCCGAAGCCGCGGGCGTACTCGGTCACGGCCGAGCGGTACGCGTCGAGCACGTCCTCGCGCTCACCGTCGCCCCACTCGTCCCAGTCGGCCGGCGGGTCGCCGGCGGCGACGCGCTCCTCGACGGCCGCCTCGGCGGCCTCTCCGTACTCCAGTCCGTCGACGAACGCCTTCACGCCGTTGTCGGTCGGGGGGTTGTGCGAGGCGGTGAGCATCACGCCCCGGCGGCCGCGGGAGGCGAACGCCAGCGCCGGCGTCGGCACCTGACCGAGCCGTCGCACGTCGGCGCCGGCGGACTCGATCCCCGCCTCCGCGGCCGCGGCCAGCGCCGGGCCGGTGACGCGGCCGTCCCGTCCGACCACGAACTCGCGGTCGCCGGCCTCGCGGGCGTGCGCGCCGAGCGCGCGGGCCACGTCGAGCACGAGTTCGGGCGTGACGCGCTCGGTGGCGCTGCCGCGGATGCCGGCCGTTCCGAACAGGTCCATACCCGACCGTCCGGGGGAACGCTCAAGACTCCCTCGGTCCCGATCCGGCCCCGAACGGGGGCCGAGCGGCGGTCGCCGGCGAGGGTTCAAGTAGAATACCGGGACCACATCTCCCGATGCGCTGACCGCGGCCCCGACGCGGGAGCGGGTGTGCGACGGCACGCGCCGGGGGACGGAAGACGGGGCGACGCCGTCGCCTGTCAGCGCCACGTCGAGCCGCGGCCGTCCGGACCGGACGGGCGTCGCCCCCGCGGCTCGTTCCCCCCGCGAGTTCCGGTCAGATCCCGTCGGCGGCGGTGCTCACCAGCCAGATTCCCGCCGCCATCGTCGCCCCCCCGACGACGAACCACGGGCCGATCGCCTCCCCGAGCAGCGCGGCCCCGAGCGCCGCGCCGACGAGGGGCTGGGCGAAGAAGAACGCCGCGACGGTGCCGGCCGACACCGTCTCCAGCCCTTTGTACCAGAGGTACCACGCCGCCGCCGTCGAGCCGAGGCCGAGGTACGCGACGGCGAGCAGCGCGCCCGGCGACAGCATCGCAGCGAGCGGCGGCGCCCGCACCGCCAGCTCCGCGGCCGACAACGCCGCCAGCGCGGGCAGGGAAGCGAGACAGGAGTACGTCGCCGCCGTCAGCGCGGAGTACTTGCGCACGAGGGGCACCCCCCAGACGGTGTAGCCGGCCCACGCGAGGCTCGCGAGGACGAGCGCGCCCACGCCGGCGGCGCTCGCGCCGCCGAGGCGCGTCAGGTCGTACTGGCCCGCGAGGACGAGGAGGGTGCCGACGGCCGCGAGGGCCATGCCGCCGGCCGAGCGGCGGGTCACGTCCTCGCCGAGCACGGCCGCGCCGAGGACGACCGTGAACACGGGCGTCAGGACCGTCAACAGGGATCCCTGGCTGGCGTTCGTCAGCTCCGTGCCGAGGAACTGGGTCGCGATGGTGACGGCCACCCACCCGCCGAGGACGGCGAAGCCCCGGTAGTCCGCCCGATCGACGGCGACGCCGCGGGCGCGGACGACCGCGTACAGCGCGGCGGCGCCGACGGCGACGCGGAGGAACCCGAGCGTGAGCGGCGGGATCAGGTCGAACCCCCACTTGCTCACGACGTACATCCCGCCCCAGATGGCCGCCGCGAAGAGCGGCGCGAGCGCGGCAACGTACCGGCGGCCCCCGACCGAGGCCGTCACGGTCGGGTCGGGAGGGAACGGGCGGTCGGTCGTCGGCTCCGTGCGTCCATCTCGGGCGGAGCGTGTCGCCGCGGGTTTGAATGGTTCGCGGTTCCGGCGCGTCGCGGCGGCGGGTCGCGGGAGCCCGTCGTACGGATCCGCCGGTTCCCGGCTCCCGACCGGCGGCCGTCGGCTTTTCGAGCCTCGGCCGCCCACCGACGGGTATGAGCGACGACGCAGGAACGGGCGGGGACGCGGACCGCGTCCGCGCGCACGTGTTCGTCTCCGGGCGGGTACAGGGCGTCTACTACCGCGCGACCACCCGGGACGCCGCCCGCGACCGCGGCGTCGACGGCTGGGTGCGGAACCTCGACGACGGCCGCGTGGAGGCCGTCTTCGAGGGGTCGCGCGACGCCGTCGAGGGGATGGTCGAGTGGTGCCACACGGGGAGTCCCGCCGCCGTCGTCGAGGACGTGGAGGTCGAGTACGGCGGGCCGGAGGGCGAGCGTGGGTTCGAGATCCGCCGGTAGCGACGACCCGGACGCCCGGTGAGGAGAACGTGGCCGGCGACGCGGCCGCGCTTGCCCTCACTCCGAGGGGACCGCCTCGGGCGACCCGCGCCGCCGGAGGAACTCGAAGGGCGCGGACTCGGCCACGTCGACCGGCACGTCCGGGTCGTGGCCCTTGAGCCGGTCCCACAGCACCAGCGTCGACGGGAGCACCAGCAGCGACGCGAGGAACGAGTAGAGGATCGAGATGGCGGTCAGCACGCCGAACTGGCCCAGCACCGACAGGATCGCGAACACGAGCACGCCGATGCCGGTCGTGGTCGTGAGCATGCTCCCGAGGAGCGCCCCGCCCGTGCCGCGGACCGTGCGGTCCAGCGACGTCGAGAGGTCGTGTTCCCGGCGCTCGTCGATGAACCTGTGGACGACGTGGACCGAGTAGTCGATCCCGAGGCCGATCGTGAGCGACAGGATCGTCGCCGTGAAGGCGTTGAAGGGGATGCCGGCCGCCCGCATCGTCGCCGCCACCAGCGTGACGGACGCGACGATGGGGACGGTGTTGGCGATCCCGAGCGACGGCAGGCCCTCCAGGACCCCGTAGACGACCAGCAGGAACACGACCGTCAGCGAGAGGGCGATCGCGAGACTCGTCACCGCCGACCGGAAGATGAGGTCCGAGACCGCCTGGAAGACGACGGTGTTGCCCGTCGCCGTCGCGTCGCCGCGGAAGCGCTCGGCGACCTGCCGCCCGTCGGCGGTGACGGCCGACTGGTCCGCGTCGGCTTCGGCGTCGTAGACGACGCGGGTGCTCCGTCGGTCCTCCGAGAGGTACTGCAGCGTCGCCTCCCGCGAGGAGGACTCCAGCAGGTAGTCGTACACCTCCCCGAGGTTCCGGTCGGGGATCCCGTTCCCGTTCCGGTCGTTGCGGGCGACGAGGCGTCGGAACTCGGGGTCGCTCTCGGCGCGCGAGCGGATCACCGTCACGAGGCTCCGCTCCTCGGCGTGGCCGTCCTCGGAGACGAAGGTGTCAGGGGGATCGTCGCCCATCCGGTGTAGCTCCTCGAGGACGGTGTCGCGCTCCATGTGCGCCTCCGCGTATATCGTGACGGAGCCGCCCTGGCTGGCGGTGAACTTCTCGTCGAGGAAGTTCAGCGTCGCGACGGCGGAGTAGTCGTCGGGCGCGAACGGCTCCGGAAGCTCCTCCAGGTAGTCGGGCGTCTCCTCGGGCGGGAGGAAGTCCTCCTGTGAGAACGACGTGGAGATGCCCGTGGCGTAGGCGCCGGAGGTCGCCGTGAGCACGAGCACGAGGATCAGGAACGCCGCGGGCGCGCGGTCGGCGACGGCGACGCCGGTACGGAGCACGCGCGCGAGACGGGTGCCCTCCGCCCCCAGGGGCGTCTGGCTGAAGACGGGGATCGGGATGCGGTCGCGACGGCGGTCGAGCCACACCTTCGCCGCCGGGAGGAACACGCCGAAGACGAGGAACGTGAACGTGATGCCGACGGCGGCGACGACGCCGAAGTCGCGGATCGGCGTCAGCGCCGACGAGAGGTTCGAGAGGAACCCGATGACGGTCGTCCCGGTGACGATGAAGAACGCGACGATCAGCTGTCTGACCGCCGTCCCCATCGCCTCGCCCACGTCGAGGCCGGTCGCCCGGTCCTCGCGGTAGCGGTTGACGGCGTGGATCCCGAAGTCGATCCCCACCGCCAGCAGCAGCGGCGGGATCGAGATCATCACCTGGTTGAACGGGATGCCCGCGAGCCCGAGGAAGCCGAACGTCCACACGACCGCCATCACCAGCGCGAACGTCCCGAGCAGGAGGTCGAGCAGGTCGCGGTACGCGACCACGAGGAAGAACACGATCAGGACCGCCGCCGCCGGCGTGACGATGAGCAGCGAGTCGGAGATGACGGTCGCGAACTCGTCCGAGATGATCCCCGACCCGAAGACGGTGATGTCGCCGCCGACCGTGTCGACGACGCGCTGGCTCCGAAGCTGGATATCCGTCATGGGGCTCGATCCGCTCTGGCCGGCGGCCGCGCCGCCGCTCCCGAGGCCGGGTACCTCGTGGGTCACCACCCCGATCGTCGCCGACGCGGACGCCGCCTCGGCGTTGAAGTCGTCGGAGACGGCGCCGGTGAACGCCGGGTTGTCCGCGTTCTCGCGGACTGCGGCGTCGATCTCCGAGGGCGTCGCCCGCTCCAGCGTCCGGATCCGCTCCTCGGTCGTGCGCGCGCTCGGGTCGATGGTCGTCGCGACGGTGGCCGCGGCGCTGGAGGTGCCGGCCACCCGGAGGCCGTCGGTCTCCTCCAGCCGCTCCTGGGCCCTGAGCATCCGCAGCATGGCGGGCTTCGAGAGGACGTTCCGGTTCCGCTGGACGAGCTGTGTCGCCCCGGTGTCGGCGGCGAACGGCGTGCCGAACTCCTGCCGGACGTCCTCCAGCGCCTCCTCGGCGGGGATACCGGAGGCGAACTGTTCGGTCCCCGCCTCGGTGGAGACGTTCGAGAGGCCGCCGGCGAAGGCGAGCGTGACGAGCAGGAACGCCGCCACGATCCGCCCCGGCCGCTCGGTGATCTGCCCGACGGTCGCCTCGACCAGCCGCTCGTGGTTCATGCGTCGCTCACCGGCGAGTCACCTGTTTCGGACGACGTACGTCCCGGCCGCGAGGACGACTAGCACGCCGGTCACCGCGACCAGTAGCAGGAACGGGACGTCGGAGCCCGTCGGCTCGCCGGCGGTCACGGGCACCTGATAGGTGTCCGAGATGAGCGTGTCGCCGTCCGCGGTGTCGTACTGGAAGTCGACCTTCACGGGGTACGTCTTGCCGACCGTGGCGCTCCCGGCCATGCTCACGTCGAACCGGACCGTCGCGGTCTCGCCGGGCGCGAGTTCCGGGACGAACCCCTCGTCGTCGCTCGACGACAGCGGCGCGTCGAGGAACAGCTTCGCGGACACGTCGCTGACGGTCTCGTTCCGGGCGTTCGTCACCCGGAGCTCCAGTCGACCCCCCTCGCCGACGGCGAGGGTCCCGTTCACCGCCTCCACCGCGAACTCGTCGCGCGGCGGCGCGACCGACGCGGGCGCGTCGATCGGGTCGCTCGTGCGCCGGGTGTCCTCCGTGTCGCGATACTGGACGCGCAGCGTGAACTGCCGTGGGCCGGCCTCGGCGGCGTCGGACACCTCGACGTCGAACGCGAACTCGGCAGACTCCCCCGGTTCGAGCGTGCCGACGGCGACCTCCGGCTCCAGCGGCGAGACGTTGGGGTTGTCCGTCTCGAACAGGACGACCGCGTTCGACACCGTCCGCTCGCCGGTGTTGGTCACGGTGCCGACGAGGCGACCCTCCTCGCCGACCCGGAGCGTGCTCTCGAGGCCGTCGACGCCGAAGGTCTGCTCCGGCAGGGGGCGGACGCCGAACGACAGCGGACGCGACGTGGCCGACACGCCGCCCTCGGTCTCGTACTCGACGGTCGCGTCGACGGCGTACTCGCGGGTCTCGGCCGACTCGGCCAGCGCCGCGTCGACCGCGACGGTGCGGCTCTCGTTGGGCGCGAGCGCGCCGAGGAACCGGCGCGCGGTCGCGGACTCGCCGAAGCGGAGGTCGGAGTTGCCCGACTGGAACGCGAGCACAGCGTCCGTCGCCGCGGCGTCTCCGACGTTGCGGACCGTGACGGAGACGGTGCCGGACCCGCCGACCGGCGCCGCCGACTCGACGGACTCGACGACGAAGCGCGCGCGCTCCTGCACGCGGACGGTCGCGTAGACGGTGGTCGAGACCACCTCGTCCTCGTCGTCGCGGTCGCGGTACTCGACGGTGATCGGAACAAGATGGGTGCCGCCGGCGACGTCGGCGGGCACGTCGACCCGCACGGTCACCGTCCGGGTCGCGCCGTCGCCCATCCGCCCGAGCTCGCGGGCGCCCGACAGCACCTCGATCCCGTCGACGTCGCCGACGGTCGCGGAAACGTCGAGCGCGGGCTCCACGTCGTCGTCGTAGTCGGCGGCGTCGTTCGTCAGCTCGATCGTCAGCTCCTGGGTGGTGCCGGGCCGGAGCACCGGCTCGGGCACGTCCGTCTCGAAGCGGGGGTCCTCGTCCGCGGCGACGACGCCCACGAACCCGGCGCCGACGGCCGAGACGCACAGGAGGGCGGCGAGCAACAGCGCGTGGGGGCGGTGTGACATCGGTGTTGTCTAACCGTTCAGTCAGCCTCGCATATAATCGGTTTGAAACCGACGGGAACCCGCCGTGCGGTTGACCGGTTCACGACGCGGGGACACGGGGACCGTCACGCGGGGACGGCGTATCGCTCGTGCAGGTGGTCGAGGACGTCCGAGACGATCGCGTAGTCGTACGTCCAGAAGCCGTAGAACCGGCGCTCGTCGGGGGCGCCGCGTTCCTCCGCCAGGAGCGCGCAGGCGTCCGTCGGGTCGCCGCCGCCGTCGAAGACGACGAACCACGACTCGCGGATCTCGTCGGCGTCCTCCGCGTGGAGGGTGACGCCCTCGATCTCCGGGAGGTCGTCCGCCGGGGCGCAGTAGGTGTGGACGTCGAGGTCCTTCGTGGCGAGGTCCTCGTACACGCCCGTCTGGGCGCGGAGCGCGTCGACGCGCTGGAAGCCGGCGTGGAGTTCGCCCGTCCCGACGCGCCACGCCCGGTCCTCCATCTCCCTGGTCGCGGCCATCATCTGTCGGAGGCTGTAGGAGGTGAAGATCGTCCCGTCGAGGTGTTCGAGGATCGGCGAGAACGGACGGTCCTCCCCGGGGGCGACCGACAGGTCGTCCTCCAGGTGCCGGAGGTCGACGGCCGCGAGCACCTCGTCGTCGTCCTCGTCCGAGAGCACGACGTACCCGGAGAGGCCGCTGTCGGTGGACCCGACCTCGATCCGGACCGCCTGGGACGCGAAGTACTCCCGGAGCTCCGCGACGACGTCGTCGGTGGGGGGATCGAACACCGTCAGGCGCTTCTCGCGCCCCTCGACGGAGTCGATGGTTTCCCGGAGTGACATCTGGACTCGAAGTGCTTACACCGGGTACGGACAAAAGCCTTCCACCCGCCCCGGGGCCCGCGTCGCCGGGGGGTCGGTCAACCGGAGACGACCCCGAGTTCCGCCAGCGAGTCGACCACGACCCGGGCCTCGACCACGTCGCGCTCCTCGGTCATCGGGTCCTCGACGGCCGAGAGCGTCTCGTCGGCGTCCGCCAGCATCCGCCGCTCCAGGTCGGTCTGGTCCGGTTCGTCACGCGTGTCGTTCAACAGCGCCTCGAAGTCCTCCCGGAGGTCGAACGACGCCCGGGCGACGTTGCATCTCGACAGCGGGTTCATCCCGAGGTTCAGGACGAGGTCCGCGACCGTCTCCCAGTCGGACTCGCAGAAGTGGATGGACACCTCCCCGACGATGTCGCGCCAGGCGATCGGGTCGGCGTGTTTCATGAGCTGGACCGTCCGTGGCGGGATGTCGATCCGCGCGACCGTCTCGGGCGAGTCACACAGACAACACGGCTGTTCCGTCCGCCCGGTGTACATACCGACCGGGAGGGCCCGGACGGGCAAACCTCCGTCGGTGCCGGCGGTCCGTCTCCGATCCGGTCCGGGCGTCCGCGGGGGCGATCGCCGCCCGGAGGGGCGGGGACCGAGGACGGGACGGAATGTCAACCCGGATGGGAGAGTCCGGATCGTCGACCGGCGCGGAACGGTCGTATCGTTCGAACCGCGCACTCTCGTACGTGTGAAGTCGTCACACCCCACAGTGACACCCGTGTAACCCGGTTACTTCTATGTCAGCTAAATTATAAGTTTGGGCGGCGTGTAGGGGATAGCGATGCTCGACACGATCATCCTGCAGGGTGCGTCAGATCCGTTCACCGCCGCCGGCGCCGCGGAGGCCTTCCTCCTCGGCCGGCTCCTGTTCGGCTTCGTCCTCGCGTTCATGGGACTGAACCACTTCATGCAGACCGACGCGATGGCGGGGTACGCCGAGGCGAAGGGGCTGCCCGCCCCGCGCCTGGGCGTCCTCGTCTCCGGCGGGACGCTCGTCTTCGGCGGCCTCGGCGTCGCCGCGGGGGCGTTCGTCCCGCTAGCGGCCGGCGCGCTCGCGACGTTCCTGCTCGTCTCCGCCCTCGTCTTCCACGACTTCTGGGCGGTGCCCGAGGATCAGCAGCAGGACGAGATGACGCAGTTCCTGAAGAACGTCGTCATGGCCGGCGCGGCGCTGGCGTTCCTGGCGCTCGCGTCCGCGCCGTGGCCGTACGCGGTCGGCGCGAGCCTCCTGTAAGGCGGTCGACCTCCGCGGACACGCCCCGCCGTTCCCCCGACGTTCTCCACGGGAGTTCCGTCCGATTCGGACTCCTGAGACGGTGTGAACCGACCCGTTCGACGTGGATCCCGTGATCCGGTGGGGTCGCCTGCGAGTCGGGATCCGGCTCTTAGTCGACCGCCTCACGGCCGTGACGGTGTCGGCGACCTGAACCCGGATCCCCCGGGGGCAAGATATAATACAACCAGGGGAAGTTTGTAACTATGGCAGACCCGACCGACCCCGCCGACGCGACCGCGTCGGGCGGCGGCCCGCTCAGCGTGGTCGTCCTCCTGCTCTTCTCCGTCGGGTTCCTCGGCGCGTACCTGTTCGGCTGGCGTGGAACCGAGCGGTTCGTCGACCCGCTCGGCGTCCCGGTCGACCCGACGGTCGGGTTCCTCGGTAGCTTTCTACTGATCGGCGTGGCCAGCGGGCTCGCGCTCCTCTGTGGCGACTCGTAGCGGTCGTCCCGAGGTGTCGTCCCCGCCGCGTACCGCCCGGCCCCGGCGTCGTCTCCCCGGGCCGCGTCCCCGGTGCGCCATCATCCGCCGAGTCGGCGGGCTTTTGCCGCACGCCCGCCCGGGTTCTGACATGCGAATCGGCTTCCTCGTCAACCCCATCGCGGGGATGGGCGGCCGGGTCGGCCTGAAGGGCACCGACGGGAAAGTCGAGGAGGCGCGCGCCCGCGGCGCCGAGCCGCGCGCCCCCGACCGCGCCCGACGCGCCCTCGACGCGCTGGCCGAGCGCGCCCCCGACGCGGACGTGCTCGCGTGGGGCGACCCGATGGGCGCGAGCCGGGTCCGGGCGGCCGGCTTCGACCCCGAGGTGCTCGGGGAGCCGGGCGGCGAGGAGACGGGCCCCGACGACACCCGCCGGGCCGTCCGGGCGTTCCGCGACGCCGACGCGGACCTCGTGGTGTTCGTCGGCGGCGACGGCACCGCCGCGGACGTGGCGGAGGCGCTGGCGGGGAGCGACGTCCCGATGCTCGGCGTCCCCGCCGGCGTGAAGGTGTACTCGTCGGTGTTCGCCGTCTCGCCCGAGGACGCCGCGTACGTCGCGGCGACGTTCGAGCGTACCGAGCGCCGCGAGGTGATGGACATCGACGAGGACGAGTACCGCGAGGGCGAGGTCCACCCCGAACTGCGGGCGGTGGCGCACGTCCCGGTCGCCGAGGAACTCCAGTCGAGCAAGCAGACCGGGAGCGGCACCGTCGAGTCGCTCGCGGAGGGCGTCGCCGCGGACGTCGATGCCCGGCCGGAAACGACGTGGGTGCTCGGCCCGGGATCGACCGTCGGCGAGGTGAAGGAGAAGCTGGGGTTCGAGGGGTCGCCCATCGGCGTCGACGTGTACCGCGACGGCGAGGTGCTGGCGGCGGACGCGACCGAGGCCGAGATACTCGACTCGCTAGGCGAGGACAACGTCATCGTCGTCACGCCCATCGGCGGGCAGGGGTTCGTGTTCGGCCGGGGCAACCCCCAGCTCTCGCCGGCGGTGATCCGCGAGTGCGACCTGGAGGTCGTCGCCTCCCGCGACAAGCTCGACGACCTCCGGGTGCTCCGCGTCGACACGGACGACCCCGAACTGGACGAGGAGCTTCGCGGCTGGGTGAAGGTCCGCGTCGGCCGCTTCGAGCGACGGATGATGAAGGTCGTGTGAGTCGCCGCGGGGGTCGACCGGGCCGCGGACCCGACCACACTCATAAACCGGGCGGACGATCCTTACACACCGCTCCACGGGTATAATGGACATAGGGTCAAGGTTAAGGTCGTATAGTGACTGCGGTTAGCTATGGAAACGCGGAAGGTCCAGCGGCTGGGCCCCTCGACGCTGGCGATGACGCTGCCGGCCGAGTGGGCGAAGGAACAGCACGTCGAGAAGGGGGACGAGGTGTCGCTCCGGATGGGCGGCAAGGGGACGCTGACGGTGCTGCCGGAGTCCGCGAGCACGGAGGACGCGGAGGCGACGCTGCACGCCGACAACCTCGACGCGGACGCGCTGGAGCGGGCGATCCTCGCGCAGTACGTGCTCGGGCGGCGCGTCATCAACATCACCACGAAGGACGGCGCGCTCGGCTCCGACCACATCAACGCGGTGTACAAGGCCGAGACGCAGTTGATGGGCCTGGGCGTCATCGAGGAGACGCCCGAGAACATCGCCATCCGGTGCTCGGTCGACCCGGAGGACTTCACGCTCGACAACCTCCTCGAACGGCTGGAGAACACCGGGAGCACGATGCGGGGGGAGGCGGTGAAGGCGCTCGCGCACGGCAACCCGGACCTCGCACAGCGCGCGCTCAACCGCGAGCGGCAGGCGAACAAGATCTTCGTGCTCCTGCTGCGGCTGATCTTCACGGCCTACCAGAACCCGAACCTCGCGCGCGCGGTCGACCTGGACTCTGGGTTCCCGCTCATCGGCTACCGCTCGATCGCGAAGAACCTCGAACTCATCGCGGACAACGCCGAGGACATCGCCGAGATCGCGATGGAGGCCGAGGGCAACACCCTCGACGTGGACGACGCGACGATGCGCCGCATCCGCGACTTCACCGACCAGGTCGACGAGATCACCGCGATGGCCGTCGAGGCGGCCGTCAAGCGCGACTACGCGCTCACGATCGAGGTGAAGTTCCTGTTCCGCGAGCTGAAGGACCGCGAGCAGGACATCCTCGGCGACCTGCCGGAGATGTCGAACGCCCAGCTGCTACAGGTGCGTGAGGTGCTCGTGAGCCTCCAGGAGACCGCCCAGTACGCGATGCGGATCGCGGAGGTCTCCGCGAACCTCGCGCTTAATGAGGAGAACGAGTTCGTGACGATCGAGTAGGGCGAGGTCGAGCGAGCGAAGCGAGCGCGACCTCGGCAGACCGGCGGCGAGGTGTCGGCGGCCGAACGCAGTGAGGCCGCCCGGCCCGAACCGCCCACGAGAAGGGCGAGACGCGAGGCGGAGCCGAGCGTCTCGGGGGATCGGCGGCGAGGTCTCCGTGCCGAGCCGCCAACGAGAAGGGCGGGACCGACCACCGGGAGGTCCCGAAAAACGAGCGGGGAGCCGAAGCGACCGCTCGCGGACCGGGTCGATCGCCGTTGTGGACGGCCTGCGAGGCGCGGGGGCCCGACGGCGACTACTCCTCCGTGTCCCCCTCCTCGGCCGCGTCGTCCCCCTCCTTCCGGGCGCTCAGCGGGTTGCGCCGGCGGATGGAGCAGTCGAACGCGGGGTGTTCCGCGAAGTGGCGGATCAGCATGTGGCGCCGCGATCCGGTGATCCCGGTGCGGCCGACGTCCTCGGCGTCGAAGGCGTCGGGCAGGCGGTCGTACAGGCGCCGCAGTTCCTCGAAGGAGTCGAACACCTTGGCGTTGCCCGAGGAGTCGGCGGCCTTGCGGGAGACGACGTACGTGCCGTCCGCGCGGAACTCCCCGGCGGTGCGGAAGAACTCCCTGCGTTCGGTCAGCGCGTCGGCGATCGCCGCCTGCAGATCGGCGGCGTCGTCGCGGGACAGTTCGTGGCACGCGCCGTCGACCTCGACGACGATGGCATCGCCGTCCGGGGAGGCCGTGACGTTACCGTCCGAGAACTCGATCAGGAGCGGAGATACTCCGGAACATACCCGGGTCCAGTCCGCCCGAGAACAAAGCCTTGTCGGCGCTGGCGATTACCGCGGCCCGGGACGGTCGGGGCCCGGCCCGTCCCCGAGGGAGAGGATCCCGTCGTCCTCGGTCGTCGTCGTCCCGTCGTCGGGCGTCGGCGTCGGGGTGGGCGTCGCCGTGGCGGTGCCGTCGCCCGTGCCGCCGTCGTCCGAGGGCGTCGCCGTGCCGTCGCCGCCGGAATCGGAACTCCCGCTGCCGTCGGTCGTGCCGTCCGCCCCGTCGCCGTCTCCGGTCCCGTCGTCGGCGGGCTTCGTCCCGAAGACGTCCGTCTCGACCGTGCGCTGGTAGCCGTCGAGGCGGATCCGCTGTTCGCCGCCGCCGCCCTCGGAGAGGTCGACGACGAGGTAGAACGGCATCGTGAGGTTCGTCACTTGGTTCCGTCGGAGGTGCGACACCCACCACTCGTCGAGCCGCTGGGTCCGGATCTCGGTCGTCGCCTCGACCGGGACCGTCTCGCCCGGCGGGATCGTCGTCGTCCGGCCGGCCTCGCCGCTCCCCATCGTGATGTCGTTCATGTAGATGTCGTAGCCGATCTCCGAGAGGGAGATCGGGTACGGCTTGGGGTTGTAGAGGTACAGCGTCATCTCGACCTCCGTGGTCTCGTTGTTCACCGCCCCCCACTCCGCCTCCGTCCGGTTGAGATAGAGGACCGGGTCCGAGACCACGGGCGCGTTCGCGTTCAGCGGCTTCGGCTCGCTCGTACGGAACGCCTCGATGACCGAGGTGTTCACGTCGCGGGTCACCTGCGTCCCGTAGCTCTGGCCGATCAGCGACGACCGCGCCTCGGCGTCGACGACGAGGTCCGTGTGCTCGCCGTTGTTGACGTGGCTCACCCACCACGCGGGGATCTTCGAGTTGTCGAGGCGAGTCTCGAACGGGATCGACGTGTTCCCGGTTCCCACGTCGACCCCCTCCTTCGTCCCGTTGGCCATCGCGATGCCGTTCATCGCGACCCCGTACTCGACCGTGACGCCGCCGAGCCGGACGCCGATCGGGTTGGGGTTGTTCACCGTCAGGTCGCTCTCGACGACGGTCGTCTCGTTGGTCACCTCGCCGAAGCGGTTCTCGACGCCGACGACCGACGGGGCGCCCACGATCCCCAGCGCGAACGCGCCGCCGACGGAGCCGACGAGCACGACCGCGACGAGCGCGACGACCCGCAGCGTCGACAGCCCGCGATCGGTTCCCGCGTCCGGCTCATCCCTCCCTGGTAGCATCCACATCGGCGGCACTGTACCGGAGCGGGGTTGAAATGCCGTTCGGCCGAGGCCGAGCGGCGGTCGCGGACCGCGGCGGCGACGCGGGTGCGGCGCACCGGACCCCCGCCGTCTCCGATTTCCGCAAGCGTTAGGTGCGTTCCCCCGGAGCCTCGGGTATGGCAACAGAGACCCTCGAAAGCGACATGGCGGTCGGGGTCGCGCTCGCGTTCGGCGCCCTCACCGTCGTCGGGGCGGGGTTCATGATCGCCGGCGCCTCCCAGATCGTGAAGGCGTGGGGCTTCGCGGCGGCGATGCTGGCGGCGACGCTGGCGGTCGTCGCGACGCAGGCGTTCGACGGCTGACGCGACGGGCGTCGATACGAGTCGAACCGTCGGCGTTCCCCCGAGGGAAGCGTTAAGAACGCGCGCCGACTAGCGACCGATGGCACAAATGACGGAGTACACCGACGAGGAGAAACGCATCCTCGCGTACCTTCGCGACAGCGTCTCCAGGGGGGAGGAGTACTTCCGGGCGAAGAACATCGCGGAGGCCATCGGCCTCTCCGCGAAGCAGGTCGGGTCCCGGCTCCCCACGCTCGCCGAGAAGGCCGAGGAGGTCGACATCGAGAAGTGGGGGCGCGCCCGGTCGACCACGTGGCGTGTGGAACTCTCCTGAGTTCCCGGAACTCTCCTGAGTTTCCGGACCCCTCCTGAGTTTCCGGACCCCTCCTGCGCTCCCTGGGATCCCGAACCACACCCGATCTCCGGTCCACGCGTTCGCCGTCTCGCCATCCGTGAGCGACGGCCGCGGCCCCGGCCGACCGCGACGACCGACGCCGCGGCGGGTCACGGATCCCCCGGTTTTTTCGCCCGTCGACCCCACCTCGACTCGATGACCGTGCGTGTACGCCGGGAGTTCGTCTTCGACGCGGAGCCGGCGGACGTCTGGGCGTTCATCTCCGACCCGGCCAAGCGTGCCGGCGCGATCAGCGTCGTCGACGAGTACGAGGTCACCGGCGACCGGACCGCGACGTGGCACGTCAGGCTCCCGATCCCGGTGATCCGCTCCAGTATCGCCGTCGAGACCGAGGAGGTGCGAACGGAGCCGCCCGAATACGTGAAGTTCGTCGGGAAGTCGCGGGCGTTCCGCGTCACCGGCGAGCACACCGTCTCCGAGACCGAGGACGGGCGCGCCCGCCTCGTCAACGAGTTCGTCGTCGACGGCCGCCTGCCGGGCGTGGAGTCGTTCTTCGAGCGGAAGTTCGGCGACGAACTGGACAACCTCGAACGCGCCCTCGAGCGCGACCTGGGGCTGGCATGAGGCTCGCGCTCGCACAGATCGAGGTGCGCGCGGCCGACCGCGACGGCAACCTCGACCGGGCGCTGGACGCCGTCGAGCGCGCGGCCGACCGCGACGCGGACCTGGTGGCGCTCCCGGAGCTGTGGAACGTCGGCTACTTCGCGTTCGAGGCGTACGAGCGCGGGGCCGAGCCCCTCTCGGGGCCGACCCTCTCGACGCTGCGGGAGGCCGCCGCCGACCGCGGCCTCGCCCTGCTGGCCGGGTCGGTCGTCGAGGACCTGGCCGCCAGCGCCGCCGACGGCGAGGACGTCCCCGCCGAGGAGGGGCTGGCCAACACGGCCGTCCTGTTCGACGCCGACGGGGAGCGGCGCGCCGTCTACCGGAAGCACCACCTGTTCGGCTACGAGTCCGCCGAGACGCGCCTGCTCACCCCCGGGGAGGCACTCCCGGTGGTCGACCTGCTCGGGTTCCGGGTCGCCGTGACGACGTGTTACGACCTCCGGTTCCCCGAGCAGTTCCGCCTGCTCGCCGACGAGGGCGCGGACCTCGTGCTCGTCCCGAGCGCGTGGCCGTACCCGCGCGTCGAGCACTGGCGGACGCTCCCGCGGGCGCGGGCCATCGAGAACCTCGCGTACGTCGCGACCGTCAACGGGTCCGGGAGCTTCGAGGACGCCGACCTGCTCGGGCGCTCCACCGTGTACGACCCGTGGGGGACGACGGTCGCGTCCGCGGGCGACGACCCCGCGCTCGTCACGGCCGAGGTCGACCCCGAGCGGGTGGAAACGGTCCGCGGGGAGTTCCCCGCGCTCCGGGACAGACGCGACTACTAGCGCGCGGACTCGCCTCCCTCCCGTATCCGAGAAACCGGGGCCCGGTTCCTACTCCACGTAGTGGACGAAGACCGTCCGGTCGCCGTCGAGCAGGTGACACAGGCGCTCGCGCACGTCCGGGTCCACGTCCACGTGCGAGAGGGGAACCCGCTCCACCCGGAGCAGCCTCCCGATCAGGTCGTCCCTCCGACAGCCGCCGACCGCGTCGCCGACGTCCCGGGCGTCGAGGGACTCGCCGGGGTCCCCGAGCCGGCGGTGGTCGACGATACGGCACGGCTGAGACAGCAGGTCCTCGGCGCCGCCGAGCAGCGCCTCGGCCCTGAGGCGGGCCATACCGATCACCTCCCGACGTGCCCACATAACCGTTCCGTCGGCCGCGTCGCTTGCCGTCGGCCCGTGCCGGTGCATTTATCACCGTCACGACGATACACTCCGATGCCGGCGAACCGACGCTTTTCTCGTCGCAAGCTGGCGAATCACACTTCGCGCCGCCGCACCCGACGCGACCGCGCGCGTCCGGCCCGCGATCAGGGGTCCATCGCTCCGGACGCGCGCCCCACCGCCTCCCCATCCCACTCCGCTCCGGCTTCGCCCTCGCACAGTTCCCGCCGTCCCTTCGAGTCCCGCACGTCCAGGAGCGGCCGCCCCGTCCCCGCTACAGTTCGACCCGCCGACCCGACGCCGCCGACTCCTGAGCGGCCGCCAGCGTCCGCATGTCCACGAGGCCGTCGGCGCCGTCGGGGTCGACCCCGGCGTCCGTCGCGACCGCGTGCGCGAAGTAGTCGAACTCCTCGACCGTCTCGTCGGCGCCGGCGCCCGTCAGGTCGAGCGTCCCCGTCGGCGTCTCCACGGTCACCTCGCGGTCGGCCCCGGGCTGGAACGCCGACCGGACCGCGACCCGGCCGTCCGACCCGAGCAGCTCCAGCGACGTGTTCGGGTGCCCCGAGAACGACGCCGAGAAGTTCCCCACCCAGCCGTCGAACTCGACCCCGAAGTCGACGTGCTGGTCCACCTCCTCGAAGGCGGGGTCCGGCGAGCGCGTCGTCGCCGAGACCGCGACCGGGTCGTCGCCGGCGAGGAACCGCGCGGTGTTGAGGGGGTACACGCCGACGTCGTACAGCGCGCCGCCGCCGGCGAGGCGGCCGTCGAGGCGCCACTGGTCGGGCCCCGCGTCGCCGCCGAGGACGGGGAAGGTGAAGTCGCCGACGGCGCGCTGGACGTCGCCGATGCCGCCGGCGGCGACGAACTCCCGGAGCCGGCGGACCACGGGGTCGGTCTGCATGCGGTAGGCGGTCATCAGGCGCACGCCGGCGTCGTCGCAGGCGGCGACGAGCCGCTCCGCACGGTCGACCGTCGCCTCCAGCGGCTTCTCGCAGATCACGTGCTTGCCGTGGCTCGCCGCCGTCTCGACGTGCGGCAGGTGGAGGCGGTTCGGCGTGGCGACGTAGACGGCGTCGTACTCGTCGGTCGCCGCGCCCGCCTCGTACTCGTCGTAGTCGAGCGCCGTGACGCCGAACTCGTCGGCCAGCGTCGCGCGCTTGTCGGCGTCGCCGCTGACGACGACCGTCGGCGCCGCGTACTCGCCCCGCTCCATCGCCGGGAGCGAGACGGAGCGCGCGTAGTTGCCGCAGCCGACCGTCGCGATCCGGACGGTCGCGTCGGTCCCGTCGTCTGCCCAGTCGCGCCGGCTCGCGTCCGCGAAGGTGGACTCGAACACGTACGCGTGGTCGGCGGACGCGGCGATAAAACCGACCGGCCCGGAGAGAATCGCTTCCGATAATTCGGGCGGTGTCTTGAAGTGACGAACGCGCCCCGATACGGACGCCGCGGGACCGAACCCACGCCCGGGGACTCCCCCCAGCGTGCCCGGGCGTACGACCTTCCGGTCGGCCCGGTTCGGCTTCGCGGGTCGCGGGACCTCGCGTCCCGAGCGACCGGGGACCGCCCGGGCGGCGGCGAGTTCGCCCATCCGCCCGGGACGGCCGGGGCATCTCCCGCTCCCACTCCCGTCCCGGCCGGACGGCTCCCCGGAACCGCACGCGGATCGAACCCACGTACACACCACCACACCACCCACGTCCGGCTCGCGGGCGGCGTCTCACACCGCGCCGTCCGGGATCGGCCGGACCTTTCCGGGGTTACACCCCGGCGCGTCACAGGGAGCGGACCTCCGTCTCTCGGGGGTTCTACGCGTACGCCCGCTACCGGCGGGTGCGGCCGTCCCTCGGAACGGGGGGCCGGCCGTCGATACCGAGAACGAGTCGCGGACCGACTCCCCGGCCGTCCCCGTCAGCGACGGCTTACTCCTCCTTGGTCTTGATGTCGGCCGAGAGGCCCTGCGCCATCTCGATGTCCTTGGAGTTGTTGAGCGTCCAGGCGGTGCGCTCGGTCACCGCCTCGATGACCTCCCGCGCCGAGGGGTAGCCGTTGCCCGACTTCTTCACGCCGCCGAACGGGAGCTGGACCTCCGCGCCGATGCACGGGAGGTTCCCGTACGCCAGGCCGACCTCGGCGTTGTCGCGGTAGTAGTTGATCTGGCGGTAGTCCTCCGAGATGATCGCGCCCGCGAGCCCGTAGTCGGTGTCGTTGTGGATCTCGACGGCCTCCTCGATGTCGCCGCTGTACTTCAGCAGCGCCACGTGCGGGCCGAACACTTCCTCGTGGGTGCACCGGAGGTCCTCGTGGGGGTCCGCCTCGTAGACGAACGGCCCGACCCAGTGGCCGTCCTCGTGGCCCTCGGGGATCTCGTCGGCGTCCAGTTCCTCGCGGTCGACGAGCACGTTCACGCCCTCGTCCTTCGCGAGCTGGTTGTACCGGGAGACCTTCTCGACGTGCTCGGCCTCGATGAGCGGCCCCATGAACGTGTCCTCGTCCAGGGGGTCGCCCACGGCGACCGTTTCGGCGTTGGCGACGAAGCGCTGTTTGAACTCGTCGTACACGTCCTCGTGGACGATCAGGCGCTCGGAGGAGACGCAGCGCTGGCCGGTGGTCTTGAAGCTCGACATCACCGCCGAGTGGACCGCCACGTCCAGGTCGGCGTTCTCGGTGATCACGATGCCGTTCTTGCCGCCCATCTCGCAGGCGACGAGCTTGCCGGGCTCGCCGCCGACCTTGTCGGCGATCTGGTGGCCGACCTCGGCGGAGCCGGTGAACAGCACGGTGTCGACGCGGCCGTCCTCGACGATGGCGTTGCCCGCGTCGCCGTAGCCCTGCACGAGGTTGAACACGCCGTCGGGGACGCCGACGTCCTCGAACATCTCCGCGAGGATCTGCGCGCACCACGGGGTCTGTTCGGCGGGCTTCCAGACGACCGTGTTACCCTCGACGAGCGCGACGGCCATGTGCCAGAACGGGATGGCGACCGGGAAGTTCCAGGGGGTGATACACCCCACCACGCCGCGGGGTTTCCGCCGCATGTAGGCGTCCTTGCTCGGGATCTCGGAGGGGACCACGTCGCCCTTGGGGTGGCGGGCGTCGCCGGCGGCCCACTCGACCATGTGCCACGCCTCGGTCACGTCGGCCTTCCCCTCGCTGATCTCCTTGCCGCACTCCATGGTGACGATCTCGCCGAGCTCCTCGTGGCGGTCCCGCAGTTCGTGGTAGATGTCCCAGAGGTACTCCGCGCGGTCGATGTGGGACAGCTCCCTCCACTCCTCGAAGGCCTCGTCGGCGGCGGCGACCGCGCGCTCCACGTCCGCGGGGGTGCCGCGGCGGAACTCGCCCAGCTCCTCCCCGTTCGCGGGGTTCTCGCTGACGAACGTCTCCTCGCCCGTCCCGTCGGTCCACTCGCCGTCGATGTAGTGCTGGTAGACGCCGTCGTCTCGGCTCATGGGCAAAACTTGCGCGACGTGGGTGATATAGGTGCGGGAAAGTCGCCGCCGGCCAGCGATGGGTCGGGGCCGGGCGGACCCGCTGTGACGGTCCGTGGCCGCACGCGAACGCCGGGGGCGACGCCGCGGCGGCCGCAAGGCACTTTCCCCGCGGTCGCCTCCCCCCGACCATGTCCGAGGACGATTCTATCGCGATGGACCTACCCGAATCGGTCGACGAACCGGCGCTGCGGCGCGTGAAGACGGTGGCGCGCGTGATGGACGAGGCCGTCCGGATCCCGGGGACGGACGTCAGGGTCGGCCTCGACCCGGTGCTCGGCGTCGTTCCGGGGGCGGGGGACGCCGTCGCCGCCGGGATCTCGCTGTACATCGTCGCCGAGGCGGCGTACCTCGGCGTGCCGCTGAGGACGGTCGTGCGGATGCTGGCGAACGTGACCGCCGACGCCGCCCTCGGGTCGATCCCCGTCGTCGGCCCGGTGTTCGACGCCGTGATCAAGGCGAACAAGTGGAACGTCTCCTACGTCGAGGAGTTCCTCGCCGAGCGGGACGACGACCCCGCCGCCGCCGCGGACGACGACGGGCCGGTGACCATCGAGATCGACGAGCCCTGAGGGACGCACGGGGCGGCGACCGCCGGCGGCGGGCGGACAGCCGACCGGGAGCACTCGGGCGTGCGTGTCAGATGCACGGGCGCGGCGAACCTATTGGCTCAGTGAATCGTATTGTCACACATGGAGCGACGCGGCTACCTCGCGACGCTCGCCGGAGGGTACATCGTCGGGCTCGCCGGCTGCGCGGGCGGCGGCACCGGAGGGGAGACGACCGGGGGAGAGACGACCGGCGTGGAAACGACCCGGGAAGAGACGACCGAAACGGGGTCGCCCGCCACGACGACGGGCGAGCCGGCGACGACGACCGCCACGGCCGGGTCGGGCGACGGGAGCGCGTCCGTCGGCGTGTACAGTAACTACTACCAGCCGGTCCGGCTCTCGGTCCCCGTCGGGACGACCGTGACGTGGACGAACCAGGCGTCGGGCGCGTACGCGACGCACACGGTGACGAGCGCCCGGTTCCACGAGACGGCGGCCTCGTGGTCGCTCGACGCACGGCTCGGGTCGGGCGACTCGACCGATCACACCTTCGACTCCCCCGGGGTGTACGAGTACTACTGCACGATCCACGGGGAATCGACGATGTGCGGCGCGGTCCTCGTCGGGGACGCGACGCTGGAGTCGAACCTCCCGTGTGAGTAGCCCGGGGTCCGGGCCGGGATCGTAGCGGATCGCCCCGTCCGCGCCCGGTCCGACCGGCGACACGGGCCGGCGTCGCGCCCGGTCGCCGTCCGACTCCCCCGCTCGGCCGCGCGGTCCTCACCGGTCGCGTCGGTCGCCGCTCGTGTCCGCGGCCTCGCTCCGTTCGGCGGCGCGCTTCTCTATCTCGCCCTTGAGCCCCGGGCCGTCGAAGTCGTGGTCCGGGCGGATGGCGACGAAGTCGAGGTACTCCCGCGCGGCGAGCACGTCCTCGGCGGGATACGCCGACAGGGCGGCCTCGACGGCGTCGGCCGCGCCGATCAGCGGTTCGAGCGCCGCCAGCCCGCACGCGAGGTCGTACTCGCGGGCGTCCAGCGCCCCCGGCTCGCGGACGCTCGTCGCGTCGATGAAGTAGAGGTCGCCGTCGAGGATGAGCACGTTCTCCGCCCGGAGGTCGCCGTGGGCGAGCCCGTGGTCGTGGAGCCGCCGGAGCGCCCGGAACAGCTCCGGGGCGAGGTCGCGCTCGGCCTCGGTGTCGAGCTCGTCGAGCGGACGGAACGCCGGGAGGTACTCGACGACGAGCACGCCGAGCCCGTCGATCTCCAGCGCCTCCACCGGCTCGGGCGCGTTGACGCCGATTGCGCGCATCCGCTCGGTCGCCTCCAGCTCGTGGCGCGCCATGTCCGCCGGCGTGCCGAAGTGCTCGAAGAACCCCTCCGTGCCCGAGGTGAACGCCCCGAGGTTGCGCCCGGCGGTGAACAGCGCGTGGACGACGGAGTTCTGCCGGCTCACCACCTTCACGAAGTACGCATCCCCGCCCGTCCGGAGGATGAACGGCGTCGACAGCCAGTTGTCCGCGTCGAGGAACTCGACGTGCGCCTCGCCGTCGCCGTACCGGGCCGCCAGCTCCCCGGCCACCGCCTCCAGGCGGTCCCACTCGACGGTCCCGCGCAGGAGGCGCTGTACGTCCATGGGGTGGTCCGTAGTCGGGCGACGGGGATAAATCGTTGCGGCGGGGACCGATCCGGTCCCGCGTCGCGAGGACCCGCCCGGAGCGACCCGACCCGCCGGGGACACTCCGCGCGACTTATTATGGGCGTCTCGCAACGTTTGCCTATGGATTTCGATCTGCCCGCGGAACACCGGATGATCCGGGACCAGGTCCGCGAGTTCTGCGAGGAGGAGATCGCACCCATCGCCCAGGAGATCGAGGACGAGCACCGGTTCCCCGCCGAGATCTTCGAGGAACTCGGGACGCTGGACATCATGGGCGTCCCGATCGACGAGGAGTACGGGGGCCTCGGCGGCGACACGCTCATGTACGCGCTCGTCGCCGAGGAGCTGGGCCGGGTCTCCGGCGGCGTCGGCCTCTCGTACGTGGCGCACGTCTCGCTGGGGTCGAAGCCGATCGAGCTGTTCGGCACCGAGGAACAGAAGGAGGAGTGGCTCCGCCCGCTCGCGGAGGGCGAGGGGATAGGCGCGTGGGCGCTCACCGAGCCCGGGTCGGGGTCGGACGCCTCCGACATGGACACCACGGCGGAGAAGGACGGCGACGAGTACGTCCTCGACGGCACGAAGCAGTTCATCACGAACGCGAACGTCGCGAACTCGGTGCTGGTGAAGGCCGTCACCGACCCCGAGGCGGGCTACGACGGCATCTCGACGTTCATCGTCGACCCCGAGAACGACGACGGGTTCGAGGTGACGACGGTGTGGGACAAGATGGGGCTCAACTGCTCGCCCACCTGCGAGATCCGACTGGACGACGTCCGGGTCCCGGAGGACCGCCTGCTCGGCGAGGAGGGCGACGGCTGGGACCAGACGAAGAAGACGCTCGACGGCGGCCGCATCTCCATCGCCGCCCTCTCGACCGGGCTGGCGCAGGGCGCCTACGAGGCGGCCAGGGACTACTCCGGCGAGCGCGAGCAGTTCGGTCGGCCCATCTCGAAGTTCGACGCCGTCCGCGACACGGTCGTGGACATGCACCGCAAGACCGAGCGCGCACGCCTGCTCACCCACAAGGCGGCGACGATGTACGACGCGGGCGAGGACGTGACGCGCGCGTCGTCGCTGGCGAAGCTCGACGCCAGCGAGGCCGCCCGCGAGGTGGCCGAGGACGCGGTGCAGGTCCACGGCGGCTACGGCTACACCACCGACTTCCCGCCCCAGCGGTTCTACCGCGACGCGAAGCTGATGGAGATCGGCGAGGGCACCAGCGAGATCCAGCACCTCGTCATCGGTCGGGAGCTCGGTTTGTAGGTACGTTGATATGATGTGGGCGGGCGAGACCCGATCGCCCGTCATCGAGCGTCGTCCCGGGCTGTAACGGACTGCGAACGAGCCGTATCGGTCGGCTCGGGAATAATCCGAACTGATAATTTTGGCCGCGTGTTTATACGACCGACCCGACCAGCCAGCAGTACTCCCGGCGATGGTCCACGAATCCGACATCTTCCTCGCCGCCGTGTTCGGGGCAGGGGTCGCCTCGGCGGCGGCGGGGACGCTCGCGTATCTGCGGACCCGCGAGCGGCGGGACCACGCCGGCACCGCCTTCGTCGTCATCACGTACTCGGCGGCGCTGTGGGCGGGGCTGCTGGGCGCCCAACTGCTCGCCGGCGCGACCGACCTCGGGTACGCGCTGGTGCTGGCGAAGTGGGTCGTCGCCACCCCGATCGTCACGACCGCGTTGCTGTTCGGCCTGTACTACACGGGCCGCGGCGAGTGGGTGACGCGCCGCCGGGTCGCGCTGCTGGGCGTCGAGCCGGCGGTCGCGGCCGCGATGGTCGTGCTCAATCCCGGGGACCTGTTCTTCTCGGCGATCACCGTCCGCTCGGTGTTCGAACTGCCGACGTACGTCGCACACCCCGGCCCCGCGTTCGTCGCCCACCTCGGCTACTGCGCGCTCGTCGGGGTCGGCTTCGTCATGCTGCTGGCGGAGGCGGCCTCCCGCTCGTCGGGGCCGTACCGGCGGCAGGCGACGACGCTCGCGCTCGCCGCCTGCGTGCCGATCGCGACCGAGACGGTGTTCGTCCTCGACCCCGCGTGGCTCCCGCGGGTCGACGTGACGCCGGTCGGGTTCGGCGCCTCCAGCCTCGTGCTGGTGTTCGCCATGTACCGGTTCGACCTGTTCGACGTGGCGCCGGTGGCACACGAGACGGTGTTCGCGAACCTCGATGACGCGATCCTCGTGGTCGACGAGTCCGACCGCGTGCTGGAGGCGAACGAGGCCGCGAGCGAGGCGTTCGACGTGGACGGCGACGCCGTCGGCCGCGACGCCGAGGCCGTGCTCCCCGACGTCGAGGAGACCGAGGCGCTGCTCGACGGCGAGGACGCCGAGTTCGCCCTCGGCGACGTCACGGAGTTCGTCGCCGGGTCGGCGGCCGAGCCCACGTACTTCGAGGCGACGTGCGAGTCGCTCGGCCGCGAGGGGGTCCGGCTGCTCGTGTTCCGGGACGTGACCGACCGGACCCGGGTCGAGCGCCGCTTCCGGGCGTACGTCGAACACGCCGACGACGTCATCGCCGTCGCCGACGCGGACGGCGTCGTCCGGTACATCAGCCCCGCCGTGGAGGGGGTTCTCGGCTACGACCCGGAGACGCTGGAGGGGGAGGTGATCACCGACTACATCCACCCGGACGACCGCCGGTCGGTCGCCGAGCCGTTCGCCGAGAGCCTCGACCGGCCGGGCGAGAGCATCCGGGTGTCGTTCCGGGTCGAGCACCGCGACGGCGGCTGGCGCGCGCTCGACGGCGTCGGCGTCAACCGCTTCCACGACCCGCACGTCGGCGGCTACCTCATGACGCTCCGCGACGAGACGCGCCGCGAGCGCTACGAACAGCGCCTCAAGGTCCTGACCCGGGTGCTCCGCCACGACCTCCGCAACGAACTGAACGTCGTGCTCGGGTACGCCGACGTGATCGCCTCCACCGGCGGGGAGGAGACCGCAGACCACGCGCGCAACATCCAGCGGTCGGCCGAGCGCCTCGCCTCGCTGGGCGAGCGCGTCCGGGGCGTCGACGAGACCCTCCGGAGCACCGACCACGGCGGGCGGCCGGTCGACGTCGTGGCCGTCGTCGAGGCGGTCGCGGACCGCGCCCGCGACCGGTTCCCCGCCGCCGAGGTGACGACCGACACCGAGGACGACGGGCGGTTCGCCTACGCGGACGAACTGCTCGCGACCGCGGTGTGGAACCTCGTCGAGAACGCGGCGCGACACCACGGCGGCGAGACGCCCCGCGTCGCGGTGACGACCCGGTGCGACGGCGACACCCTCGAGCTCCGGGTGGCGGACGACGGCCCGGGGATCCCCGACGAGGACCGCGCGGCCGTCGAGTCCGGCCACGAGACGAAGCTCCGGCACGCCAGCGGCATCGGCCTCTGGCTGGTCCGGTGGATCGTCGACGGCGTCGACGGCGAGCTCGCGTTCGCCGACGGGAGCGACGCCGGCGGCGACGGCCTCCCGTTCGAGGACGTGGGATCGGTCGTCGTGCTCCGGCTGCGTGCCGCGGAGGGGGACCGGGACGCCGCCAGCGTCGCCGATCAGATCGAGCCGTGGCGGGTCTCGGTGACGGGCGAGCGACCCGACGGCGGCGGGGAGGGGGCGGCGGCCGGGCCGTTCGGCCCGCCCTCCGAGCCCGACGGCGCCCCGCGCGTGGACGACGACTGACGGCGCGATCGGCGGACGACGCCCGGGCAGACGGGGACGACGTTCCGACGGCACCGTGACGGCGACGGCGTCACGGCGACGAGTCCGCCACGAACACCAGCGGCTCCCAGTCACCCCGCTCCTCGGGCGCAAGCTCCGTCGCGGCCGTGAACGCCCGGTCGTGGACGGCCTTGGCCGCCGCGAGCACGGCCGCGGAGGCGTCCAGCGTCGCCGCGAACTCCGACCACACCCGCGGGGGAACGAGGAGGTAGTACGTCCGGCCGTCGCGGCGGACGAGCGGGTCGTACTCGAACGCGCGGCGGTACTCGAACACGAGGTCGGCGACCCCCGGGTACGACCGCACGTCCGCCTGCATCCCCGCCAGCGTCCCCCGGAGCGCCGGCTCGTCGACGTCCGCCGTCGCCGCGGCGTCGGCGACGAACGCCTCCAGCGGCCCGATGTCCATGCCGCCCGCTAGGGGGGCCGGTCGCAAGAGCCATGCGGTGTGGCGGGGCCGAACGGGTCGCCGTCCGCGGCGACGTCGAGGACCCGGGCCGGCGACGGTCGGGCGCTCGACGCCCGTCGACGGTCGGAGGGTCGAAGTGCCGGCGGGTGAAATCCCGGGTATGGACGTCGACATCGGGTTCGTCACCCAGATCGGCATGGACCGCCGGGAGGCGGTGGCGACGGCCGCGGACCACGGCTACGACTACGTGGAGGTGATGCTCGACGGCGACGGCGCCAGGAACGAGCTCGCGCCCCGACGCGACGCGCTCCGGGACGCGCTGTCCGACCACGGCGTCGGCTGCACCGTCCACCTCCCCTTCGGCTCGATCGACCCGGGATCGCCGTTCGACGGGGTGCGCTCGGGGTCGCTGGCGGAGCTGGAGGCGCACGTCGACCTCGCGGCGGACCTGGGCGCGACGAAGGCGACGCTGCATCCGACCTCGGACGCGTGGTCGCCCGCCCACGACGACGGGGCGATCGGCGACCACGTCGTGGAGTCGGTTCGCCACCTCGACGGGTACGCCGCCGACCGCGGGGTGGAGGTGGTCGCCGAGAACATCCCGAACGGCCGGTTCGACACGAACCGGATCGGCGAACTGCTCGACCGGACGGACGTCTCGATGTGTCTCGACACGGGCCACGCCCGCGTCGACGGCCGCGACGACGACGGCATCGCGGCGCTCGTCCGCGAGCACGCCGACCGGATCAGCCACGTCCACCTCAACGACGTGCGCGGCCCGAGCGACGAGCACCTCCCGATCGGCGCCGGGTTCGTCGACTTCGAGCGGATACTGCGCGCGTTCCCCGACGACTGGACGGGGACGCTCTCGGCGGAGGTGTTCACCCGCGACTACGGCTACCTCGGGCACAGCCTCGACCGGGTCGAGGAGCTGGTGGCGGCGGCCGACGGCGACGGGGGCGACGGTCGCGGGGGAGCCGCCCCCGCGGGGGGCCCGGAATGAGCCGGCTGGTCGTCGGCGAGTGCATCGTCGACCTCCACCCCGAGGGGGGCGAGGCGGGCGGCCACGGCGACGCCGGGACGTACGCCAGACGGCCCGGCGGCGCGCCCGCGAACGTCGCCGCCGGGCTCGCGCGCCTCGGCGAGGCGCCGGCGCTGTGGACCCGGCTCGGCGAGGACGGCTTCGGCGACTTCCTCGCGGCGACGCTTCGGGGGGAGGGGATCCCGGACACCTTCGTCGAGCGCGACCCCGAGGCGCCGACCGGCCTCGCGGTGGTCGCCCTCGACGCGGACGGCGATCGGTCGTTCTCGCTGTACCTCGACGGGACCGCGAGCACCCGACTGGAGCCGGGGCGGATCGGCGACGACGCGCTCGCGGCCGTCGACTGGCTCCACGTCGGCGGGGTCGAACTCGCCCACGAGCCGGCGCGCTCGGCGGTGTTCGACCTGCTGGAGCGGGCGCCCGAGGGCGTCACCGTCTCGTTCGACCCGAACGCGCGCCCGTCGCTGTGGCGGGCGTTCGACTACGGCGACACGCTCGCGCGGGCGCTCCCGGACGTGGACGTGCTCGTCGCGTCCGTGGAGGACCTCGACCCGGCGGGCTACGAGGGGACGGCGGAGGCCGTGGCGTCGGCGGTCGTCGCGGACGGCCCCCACACCGCGCTGATCACCCGCGGCGCGGCGGGGGCGTACGCCCGGTCGACCGCCGACGCGCCGTGGGGGGCCGGCACCGCCGAGCACCCCGGCTTCGACGCCGACGTGGTCGACACGACCGGCGCCGGCGACGCCTTCACCGCCGGCGCCGTCGACGCGCTCGACGGCGGCGCGGACCTCGCGGCGGCGCTCCGCTTCGGCAACGCCGTCGGGGCGCGCGCGACCACCGCCCAGGGGGCGATGGCGGCGCTGCCGACGCGGGAGCAGGTCGAGGCGTTCCTCGACGGCGTCGACGGCGGGACCGGCGGCGACCGCGGGGACGACGACGGCGAGTAGCCCGACCCGGACGACCGTCCCGACCGCACCGCCCGCCGCAGACGGCGGCGGGCCCCGATACGTATCAGTTCGGCCACGCGTGGCTCCCGAGAACGGCAGGGTGAAGTGCGGAAGCCCGAACGGGCGGGTGAGATGCCAGCCACGGGCGCCGACGACGACGGACCGGACGACGCCGGCGACGGCGGGGACGGAGCGCTTCTCACCTACGGGATCGAGGACCGCCCGCCCCTCGGGCGGTCGCTCGGGCTCGGGATCCAGCACTACCTCACGATGGTCGGCGCGAACATCGCCGTCCCGCTGATCCTCGCGGGCGCGATGGGGATGCCCGAGCGGTTCGTCCCGCGGTTCGTGGGGACGTTCTTCGTCGTCTCCGGGATCGCCACGCTCGCGCAGACGACGCTCGGGAACCGCTACCCGATCGTCCAGGGGGCGCCGTTCTCGATGCTGGCGCCCGCCCTCGCCATCGTCGGCGTCGTCGTCGCGAACCCGCCCGGCGGCGGGGTGGAGGCGTGGCGCGCCGCGCTCCTCCAGCTACAGGGCGCCATCGTCGTGGCCTCGTTATTCGAGGTGGCGGTCGGCTACCTCGGGCTGGTGGGTCGCCTCCGGCGGTTCGTCTCGCCGGTGGTGATCGCGCCGGTCATCGTGCTCATCGGGCTGACGCTGTTCACCGCGCCGCAGGTGGCGAGCGCGACGCAGAACTGGCCGCTGCTGTTGCTCACGTTCGGGCTCATCGCCGTCTTCTCGCAGTTCCTCGGCGAGCGCGCGCGGGCGTTCGAGCTGTTCCCGGTCCTGCTCGGCATCGTCGTCGCGTACGTCGTCGCGCTGGCGCTGTCGGCCGCCGGCGTGTACGCCCCCGGGACGCCCGGGTACGTCGACTTGACGCCGGTGGCGGAGGCGCCGCTGGCGGTCGCCATCTACCCGCTCCAGTGGGGCGTGCCGCGGGTGACGACGAGCTTCGTCGTCGGCATGCTCGCGGGCGTGATCGCCTCGATCGTCGAGTCGCTGGGCGACTACCACGCCGTCGCGCGCCTGTCGGGCGTCGGCGCGCCGTCCGAGAAGCGCATCACCCACGGCATCGGGATGGAGGGGCTCGCGAACGTGTTCGCCGGCCTCATGGGCGCGGGCGGCTCCACCTCCTACTCGGAGAACATCGGCGCCATCGGGCTCACGGGGGTCGCCTCCCGCTACGTCGTGCAGGTCGGCGCGGCGGCGATGCTCGTCGTCGGCTTCTTCGGCCCGTTCGGCGCGCTCGTGGCGTCGATCCCCGACCCGGTCGTCGGCGGCCTCTACGTCGCCATGTTCGGCCAGATCGTCGGCGTCGGCCTCGCGAACCTGAAGTACGTCGACCTCGACTCCCAGCGCAACCTCTTCGTGCTTGGCGTGTCGCTGTTCGCCGGGCTGTTCGTCCCGGAGTACTTCTCGAACGTCGCGAGCGCGGCGCCCGACGGCGTCGGCGGCGCCGCCTTCTTCGCGCGGAGTATGGCCGCCGTCCCCGTGTTCGGCCCGGTGCTCGGCGCCGACGCGGTCGCGAACACGGTGTTCGTCGTCGGCTCGACCGGCATCGCCGTCGGCGGCGTCGTCGCGTTCGCCCTCGACAACCTGATCCCGGGCACCGACGCCGAGCGCGGCCTCGACGACTGGGAGCGCACCGCCGAGTCCGACGAGGACTTCCTGTCGGCCTACGACCGCTTCGTCCGCGGCGGCGACGGCGACGCGACCCGCGCGGACTGAGCGCCGCCGCCCCCGACCGCCTCCTCCGACGCGTTCAACTCGGCGGCGGCAGTACGACCGGACATGAGCGACACCGACGCGACCGACGCCGATGCCGGCGGGCCCTACGCCCGCCGGATCGCGGCCGTCCGCGACCGCCTCGGCGACGGCACGACGGACGGACCGGACGACGCGGACGGCGGGGGCGACGCCGACGCGCTGGTCCTGTTCCCGAGCACGAACCTCCGGTACCTCACGGGCTACACCGAGGCGCCGAGCGAGCGCCACCTCCTGCTGTTCCTCGCGGCCGACGCCGGCCCCGTCTTCCTCGTGCCGGAACTCTCCGGCGAGCAGGTGCGCGCCGAGTCCGCCGTCGACGACGTGCGGACGTGGGGCGACGACGAGGACCCCCTGGCGGCCGTCGAGGCGGTCGCGGACGACCTCGGGCTGCGCGGCGGGACCGAGGGCGTCGACGACGGGGTCGGAACCCGCGTCCTCGTCGACGACACGATGCACGCGCGGTTCACCCAGGACCTCCGCGAGGCGCTCCCCGGCGCGAGCTTCGGCCTCGCGAGCGAGGTGCTCGCGGACCTGCGCGTGATCAAGGACGACGCCGAGGTGGCGGCCATGCGCCGGGCGGGCGAGGCGGCCGACGCCGTGATCCGGGAACTGCGCGCCGACGGCGACGACGTCGTCGGGATGACCGAGGCCGAACTGGCGGACCACATCGAGGAGCGACTGGACGCGCACGGCGGCACGGGCGTCTCCTTCGAGACCATCGTCGGGTCCGGTCCGAACGGCGCGATGCCCCACCACACCCACGGCGACCGCGTCGTCGGGGCGGGCGACCCGGTCGTCCTCGACTTCGGCACCCGGGTCGACGGCTACCCCTCCGACCAGACCCGGACGCTCGTCTTCGGGGACGAGTCGCCCCCGGAGGGCTTCCGGCAGGTCCACCGGCTCGTTCGGGAGGCCCAGGAGGCGGCCGTCGAGGCGGTCGAGCCCGGCGCGACCGCGGGCGAGGTCGACGCCGCCGCCCGGGACGTCATCGAGGAGGCGGGCTACGGCGACGAGTTCGTCCACCGGACGGGCCACGGGGTCGGCCTCGACGTCCACGAGGAGCCGTACATCGTCGAGGGGAGCGACCGCGAACTGGAGCCGGGGATGGTGTTCAGCGTCGAGCCCGGCGTCTACCTGTCGGGGGAGTTCGGCGTGCGCGTCGAAGACCTGGTCGTCGTCACCGAGGGCGGCTGCGTCCGCCTGAACCGCACGGACCGCGGGTGGAAGACGGAGTGATCTCGTTTCTCACAAACTTCTGATACGCTCCTACGGACAGAGTTCACGCGCCGTTCCCCTCACGTGTTCGGGTTTTCCGGAGACGCGATTTCGGCCGGCCGAAAAAGTCAGCAACGTGAGAATTATGGCCGCGCGCCGGCTACGGTCGGACATGGCGGAGCTCGGCGCGTACGTCTTCGTGTTCCTCGCGGGGCTGGTCACCGCGCTGGCGACGGGGCTGGGCGCGCTTCCGTTCTTCCTCGTGGAGGAGGTCAGCGACCGGTGGAACGTCGCGCTGTGGGGGCTGGCCTCGGGGATCATGATCGGGGCGTCGGTGTTCGGGCTGGCGAGCGAGGGGCTGGCGTACGGGACGCCGCTCGACCTCGGGGTCGGTGCCCTCGCGGGCGTCGTGCTGGTCGTCGTCGCCCACGAGGTGATCGCCGACGTGGAGGTCCACCCCCGCAAGTACGAGGAGGCCGACTACCGGAAGCTCCTGCTCATTCTGGGGGTGCTCACGGTCCACAGCTTCCCCGAGGGGGTGGCCGTCGGCGTCTCGTTCGCGGAACTGGGGTTCGACACGCTCGGCGGTGTCGTCGTGTTCGGGACGGCCGTCCCGCTCCTGGCGGTGTTCATGACGCTGGCCATCTCGATCCACAACGTCCCGGAGGGCGTCGCCGTCTCCATCCCCCTGCGGACGATGGACGTGCCGCCGTGGCGGATGGTCTGGTGGGCGGTGTTCTCCAGCCTCCCGCAGCCGCTCGGCGCGGTGGTCGCCTTCTACTTCGTCACCGTCGCCGAGCGGTTCCTCCCGGTCGGCTTCGGCTTCGCCGCGGGCGCGATGGTGTATCTCGTGCTCACGGAGTTCATCCCCGAGGCGCTGGAGCTGGGCGAGGGGCTCGCGGGCGGCGGGAGGCGGGAACTCGTCGCCGGCGTCCTCGTCGGCGGGGGCGCGACGGTGCCGCTGCTCGCGGTCACGTCGGTGTAGCGCGGGTCCGGTCGCGTCGCCCCGGTGTCCGGGAGTCGCCGCGCGCACGCGACCCGGGACTGCCGCGGGGGGTGCGACCCTCGGGGATAGCCGGGGTATAACCATTACCGATGCCGCCCCTCGCCCGGGTATGCCCCCCACGATCTCGGTGATCATCCCCACCCACTACCGGAACGACCTCCTCCCGGAGGCGATCGAGAGCGTCGGCGCCCAGGGGTACGAGCCCGTCGAGCTCGTCGTGGTCGACGACTCGGGGGAGGGCCACGCGGAGCCCGTGCTGGAGGAGTACGGCGACGTGATCGACGAGGCCGTCGTCAGGGAGGAGAACGGCGGCTGGCAGGCCGCGTACACGACGGGAATCGAGGCGTCGACGGGCGAGTACGTGCAGTTCCTCGACGACGACGACCGGCTGCTGGAGGGGAAGCTGACGAAGACGGCGGCGGTGTTGCGGGAGAACCCGGAGGTGGGCGTCTCCTACTGCGGCGTCCTGTGGGGGGACGAGCCGCGGTACCCGAAGCCCGAGGTGTCGGGCGACGTGCTGGAGCACGCGCTGGCGTTCCGCACGTTCCCCCTCTGGACCGGCTCGATGCTGATGGAGCGGAGCGTGCTGACGGACTGCATGCCGTTCGCCGGGATGGCCCCGGACGACGACCTCGACATCGAACTCGGCGACACGGACCTGAAGATCGCGCTGGCGCTCCGGACGAAAGTCGACTACGTCGACGAGTGTCTCGTCGTCTATCGCCAGGAGGGTAACAAGCTGTGGACCGGGGCGAGACGCCTCGAGAAGGTGAAACAGAACATCAGGCACCGACAGGGACTGTACGACCGGTACCCCGAGATCCGCCGGGAGCTGCTCGCCACCTGGCACCAGAAACACGGCCGGTATCTCCTGGAGGAGAGCACGTGGTCGCCGTCGGCGGTCTATCACTTCCTGCTGGCCACCTACTACGCCGAGGGCGTCGGGGGGCGGCTGAGGTGCGGCGCCGGAACGGTCGCGTCCCTGTTCGGACTCCCGGGATGGACCCTCGCCGAGCGCGTCCGCGACATCGCGACCGGCCTGTGAACCGGGTCCGGTGTCGCGACGGCCGCCCGCGCGCCGTCCAGCGGTCCCGGGCCGCCGATCGCGGGAGGGAGTCCGGTCGCCAGCCGGCATAGGGCCATACTAACAAATCCCGTTCGAGGACAGGCGGCGACAATGGCAGAGGACGTCGGACTACGGGACAAGCTCCACGCGCTGTACCTGATCGCGTCGTACAAGCCGCGGTTCACCGGGGCGATCGTCGTGTTCGGGATACTGACCGCGCTGCTCGAGGGGGTCGGCGTGACGTTCGTGGTGCCGCTGATCGAGGTCGCACAGTCGCCGGAGGCGCGGCCGGACGGCGGGATCGCCGGCCTGTTCGCGTCGCTGTACGAGGTACTGGGGGTGCCGTTCACCGTCGGGACGATCGTCGTCGGATTGGGCGCGGTACTCACGGTCCGCTACACGTCGACCTTCCTCGCCGAGTGGGCGCGCGTGTACCTGAAGAACCTCTACGTGCGGGACCTCCAGTCCCGCGGGTTCGACAACGCGCTGGACGCGCGCATCGCCTACTTCGACCACGAGGGCTCCGACGACATCCTCAACGCGATCGTCACGCAGGCACAGAAGGCCGGCGAGGGGATCGAGGCGTTCGTCCGGGTGTTCCAGTCCGGGCTCATCATCCTGGTGTACGTCGTGCTCGCGCTGTATCTCGCCCCGGTGCTGACGCTCCTGTCGACCGTGTTCGTCGCGGTCCTGACGTTCGGACTGCGCAACGTGGTCGAGTCGGCCTACACGATCGGGGACCGGGTCGCGCAGGCCAACGAGGACATCCAGCGGACCGTCCAGGCCGGCACGCAGGGGATCCGGGAGGTGAAGACCCTCGGGTACGACGGCCGGCTGCGCGAGCTGTTCTCCGAGGCGATGGGCCGGTACGTCGAGGCGTCGATCAGGGTGAGCCGGAACGAGGCGCTCATCGGGAACGCGTACAACCTCTCGATCGCGCTGCTCATCTTCGCGCTGATCTACGCGGCGTTCGTGTTCACGAACATGTCCTTCGGCGTGCTCGGGGCGTTCCTGTTCGTGATGTTCAAGCTCGGCCCGGCCGTGAGCGGGACGAACAAGCGGTTCTATCAGCTCGAGGGGATGCTCCCCCACCTCGTCCGCACGGAGGACTTCATCGACACCCTGCAGCGGAACCCGGAGATCGAGGGCGGGGACCGGCCGGTCCCGGACGACCCCTCGCCGGTCCGCTTCGAGGGCGTCTCCTTCTCGTACGACGGGGACGAGCAGGTCCTCTCGGACGTCTCGTTCGGGATCGACGACGGCGAGTTCGTCGCGTTCGTCGGCGAGTCGGGCGCCGGCAAGTCGACCATCGCGGCGCTGCTCGCCCGGCTGTACGCCCCGGATAGCGGACGGATAACGGCCGCCGGCGTCCCGATCGAGGAGTACGGCGTCGACGAGTGGCGCTCCCGCGTGGCGTACGTGCGGCAGGACCCGTTCATCTTCAACACGACCCTCGAACGGAACCTCCGGATGGCGAACCCGGACGCGACCAGGGCGGAGATGGAGCGCGTCTGTGAGATCGCGCAGGTCACGGAGTTCGTCGACGACCTCCCGAACGGGTACGAGACGGAGCTGGGTGACGACGGCGTCCGGCTGTCGGGCGGCCAGCGCCAGCGCGTCGCGCTCGCGCGGGCGCTGCTGGAGGACGCCGACCTGCTGCTGCTCGACGAGGCGACGAGCGACCTGGACACGAACATCGAGACCCGCGTGCAGGCCGGGATCGAGTCGATGGACCGCGAGTTCATGGTCGTCGCGATCGCCCACCGGCTCTCGACCGTCAAGGACGCCGACCGGATCTACACGATCGACGACGGCGAGATCATCGAGCGGGGGGAACACGAGACGCTGGTGGACGACGAGGGGCTGTACGCCGAACTGTACTACGCGCAGTGACGGCGCCGGTCGGGGCGGGGCCGCCGACGGCCGCGGCTGTCCGCCGTTCGGTCCCCGGAGAAAACGGGCGTCGTGGCGGGGTCGCGGCGGCTCCCGGGCGTCAGTGCGAGTGGCCCATCGCCTCGCTCAGGCTGCGCCCGAAGCGCTCCTCGAACAGCTCCTCGGCCTTCTCGTTGATGTCGAGGACGTCCTGGGGCGGCTCGCCCTCGCTGTGGTGGGCGATGGCGTGGGCCTGCTGGGCGAACGCCTGCAGGACCACGTCGCTGATGACCTGGCTGGGGTTCTCGCCCTGCTCCGCGAGCATGTCGACCAGCCCCTCGGGGAGGTCGACCTCGTCGGTGTCGCCGCTCGGGCTCGTGACCGTGTAGGTTTCGGTTCCGACCATGCCGTGTCGGTGGCGTGGCGGACGTAAAGGTCCGTGGGTCTCGGGCGGTCGGCGTGCGAGACGGCGGTCGCTCGGAGCGTCCTCCCCCGGTTCCGCCGGCGGCGACGGGCGAGCACGGCGAGCGAGGAGGGCCAGCGAAAAGCGGTTCTCAGTCGTCGGCGGCCGCCGTCTCGCCGGCCGTCGCCTCCGCGCGCGCCTGCTCCTCCAGGTAGTCGTCGGCGTCGATTGCGGCCTTACAGCCCATGCCGGCGGCGGTGACCGCCTGCTGGTAGTGGTAGTCGACGACGTCGCCGGCGCCGAACAGCCCCGGCACCGCGGTCTCCGTCTGGCCCGCGCCGTGGCCGCCCTTCGTGCGGATGTACCCCTCCTCGTCCAGTTCGACGCCCGTGTCCGCGAGGTACTCCGTGTTCGGCGTGTGGCCGATGGCGTAGAACACCGCGCCGACGGGGAACTCCCGCTCCTCGGTCTCGGGGTCGTCGAGCTTCTCGGTGGGGTGGCCCTCGGGGTGGCGCACGAGCGTCACCGACTCGACGCCGTCCTCGCGGGAGCCGTGGAGCTCGGTCACCTCGGTGTTGCGCATGATCTCGATGTTCCCCTCCTCCACGTGCTCCATCACGCGGTCGATCCAGTAGTCCTCCGCGCGGAACTCCTCGCGGCGGTGGACGATGTACACCGTGTCGGCGAACTTCGTGAGGAAGCTCGCCTCCTCCATGGCGGCGTCGCCGCCGCCGACGACCAGCATGTCCTCGCCGCGGAAGAACGCCCCGTCGCAGGTCGCACACGTCGAGAGGCCGTACCCCATCAGCTCGTCCTCGCCGGGGATGCCGAGCGTCCGGGCGGAGGCGCCGGAGGCGGCGATGACGGCGTCGGCCGTGTAGACGTCGCCGTTCGTCAGCTCGACGCGGAACGGGCGGGAGCTGTCGTTACCGGAACGCGGCGCGTTCCGGTCGGCAGTCGAGCTTCGCTCGACCCGCTCGACGCGCTCGACGACGCCGTTTCTCACGTCGGCGCCGAAGCGCTTCGCCTGCTCTTTGGCGTCGTTGATGAACTCCGCGCCGCCGATCCCCTCGGGGAAGCCGGGGAAGTTCTCCACCTCGGAGGTGAGCGTGAGCTGGCCCCCGGGCTCGTCGCCCTCGAAGACGAGCGGGTCGTTGTTCGAGCGGGCGGCGTAGATGGCGGCGGTGAGCCCGGCCGAGCCCGTTCCGGCGATGATCAACGGTCGGTGCTCGACGACGTCGGAGGAGTCGGTCATTGGGTTCGGATATGCGGCTCCGGGGTTTGTACGTTGTGCTGTCGTGTCCGGACGGCGGCCAGCGGCCCCCTCCCGGGACGGCGGCGCGTCGCCGTCGCGTCGCCGCGAGGCGCGACGCGCCCCTCAGAACGCCAGCCGCTCGACCAGCCGCCGCCCGAACCCGGGCCGGCGCGACTCGTGGGGATAGACGGTGACGGCCGTACACCCCGGGTTCGGGAGGTCCGGGCGCTCGTCGAACAGCGCGGTGCGGAGCCGGTGGTCCGCCCCGCGACGGATCAGCAGGTCCGGGTCCGGGAGCCGGCCGCCGTCGGTCCGGACCGACTCGGCCGCGACCGGCACCGACAGCAGGTCCGACAGCTCCGAGCGGTAGTCCTCGACCAGCCGGCGGCGCTTCTCCGGGTCCGCGCCGTCGTCGGGGTACCACAGCGAGACCTCCCCGCCGTTCGCCCGCGCGACCGCCTCGGCGACGTCCACCGCCAGCGGTGGGTACGGCCCCACGTCGCCCGAGAGGACGACCCGCTCGGGCCGGTCGTAGCCGAGGTTGTCGACGAGCAGCACGTCGCAGGGGGCGTGGCGGACGACCCAGTCGAACGGGTCGCCGATCAGGCGCGATCGGAGCCGGAGCGGCTCGTGCTCGGCGACGATCGTCTCCACGCCGCGGTCGTCGGCGAAGTTGACGACGGCGTGTTTCGTGTCGTGGCTGACGATCTCGTCGGCCTCGACGGCCACGTCCAGATCGTCGGCGAGCGCCTCCACCCTCGTCTCGAACGAGCGATCGGCGTCGGACTGGACGGTCACGTCCTCGGTGAGCGGCGCCTGGTCGGGGACCTCCTCGAAGCGGACGGCGACCACGCGGCCGTCGTCCTCGCGGACGAGGTCGGCCGCCAGCGCGATCAGCGACCGTTCGCGGTCGGGGTCGAGGTCCTTCGTGAGCGCGACCAGCACCTCGCGGGTGCCCGGGCGCTCGGCGACGGCGGACTCGATGTCCGCGAGCGCCTCCCGGCCGACCTGCCGCCGGATCGCGTCGGTCGCGGCCCCCTCGCGGTCGACCCGCGGGCGGACGTAGACCGCGTACCAGACGACGCTGCCGACGGTGATGACGACCGCGCCCGCGAGCGCGACCGTCCCCATCTGCGTCAGCAGGAGCAGCCCGGAGACCGCACCGAACACCTGCACCCACGGGTACAGCGGGGAGGTGAACTCCGGCTCGTACTCGACGCTCCCCTCGCGGAAGGCGACGACGGCCACGTTGATCAGGGCGAACACCATGATCTGGAAGGCGCTGGCGAGTTTCGCGATGTCGAGGATGGGCACGAACGCGATGAGCAACAGCAACACCGCGCCCGTCAGCGTGATCGACGTGACGGGCGTGCCGAACCGCTCGCTGACCGACGACAGCGACGGGGGCGCCAACTGGTCCCGGCTCATCGCGAACGGGTACCGCGACGACGAGAGGATCCCCGCGTTCGCCGTCGACACGAGCGCGAGCACGGCGGCGACGATGACGGCGACGACGCCCGCCCGCCCGAGCGTCTGCTCGGCGCCGACCGCGACCGGCGTCAGCGACCCGGCGACGCTTCCGGGGTCGGTGATCCCGACGAGCACGGCGACGATCGCGACGTACAGGACCGTGGTGAACGCGAGCGACCCGAGGATCCCCAGCGGGATGTTCCGGCCGGGGTCCTCGACCTCCTCGGCGACGCTCGCGACCTTCGTGACGCCGGCGTAGGAGACGAACACAAGCCCGGTCGCCGCGAGGACGCCCTCCAGTCCGTAGCCGAAGAAGTCGACGTAGTTGGCCGACCGGACGCTCGGGGCGCTCCCCGCGGCGAACCAGCCGAGCGCCGCCAGCATCACGACGACGATCGCGACCTGAAGCCGGCCGGTCTGTTTCGCGCCGACGACGTTCACGAGGATCAGCACGGCCGCCAGGCCGAGCGCGACCGGTTTCAGCGGCAGGTCGAACAGCAGGAGGAGGTACGGGACGCCGCCGACGAGCGCGAGCGCGCCCTTGAACGACAGCGAGAACCACGTGCCGACGCCGGCGACCGTGCCGAGCAGCGGGCCCATCCCGCGCTCGATGTAGATGTACGTCCCGCCGGCCTCCGGCATGGCGGTCGCCATCTCCGACTTCGAGAGCGCCGCCGGGACGACGAGCAGGCCGGCGAGCGCGTACGCGAGGATCACCGCGGGCCCGGCGATCTTCAGCGCCAGCGCCGGCAGGATGAAGATGCCGCTGCCGATCATCGCGCCGATGCTGATCGCGAGGACGGACGGGAGACCGAGGTCTCGTTCGAGTTCCTTCATGGTGGATGTGTCCGACGGACCGGGTACTCGTACGTACGTATATGACGGTACACCATAAACGGGCGGTTTCTATTGACGGATCGTCAACGATCGGCATAGATATCACGCCATCCGTCTCCGGTTAGTCACGGATCCCGCGGCGGCGGGTCCGACAACGACCCCTCGGCGGCGACTGCTCCGTCGGGGTCGACGGAACAAGACTAATGCGTGGGCCGGGGGCAGTGCACGTACAGATGAAAGACGGCGAGCTGGACTCCGTGGACAGACACATCCTCTACTACCTCCAGCAGGACGCGCGGGGGACGTCGTCCAGCGACATCGCCGAGAAGCTCGACCTCTCGGCGAGCACGGTCCGCACCCGCCTCAACAAGCTCGAGGAGTCCGGGATCGTCCGCGGCTACCACATCGACATCGACTACGACCTCGCGGGCTACCCGCTGTACACGAAGATCGTCTGCACCGCGCGGATCCCCGAGCGCGACGAACTGGGGAAGAAGGCCCGGGAAATACGCGGCGTCACCGCCGTCCGGGAGATCATGACCGGCGAGCGGAACGTGTACGTGAACGCGATCGGCCGCGACCACGACGACCTCGACCGGATCAACAGGGAGCTCGACGAGCTCGGGCTGGAGATCATCGACGAACAGCTGATCCGCGACGAGCACGTCTGCCCGTACCGCGGCTTCCTCGACCCCGAGGAGGACCCCGAGTTCGAACGCGACGGCGACGACCGCCGCGGCGGACCGTAACGCCGGCGACGGCGGCCGTCCGGCCCGCCGGTGACACGTCGATACCGGCACCGTGCCGCGGGGGCGACACGCTCAGGGGGCGGGCGCGCGCAGTGGCGTCCATGCCCGCTGACCTGGAGGAGAAGACGACCCGGTACGGGGAGATGCTCGCGGACGCGCTCGCGGCGGCCGAGGTGTGCGTCCCCGAGGGGACGCCCCTCCACGTGATGGCGCTGGAGTGCGAGGAGATGGCCGCCTCCTACCTCGAGGACGGCCGCCACTTCCGCGAGGCGGACGACCCGGTGAACGCGCTGGCGTCGTACTCCTACGGCTACGGCTGGCTCGACTGCGGCGTCCGCATGGGACTGTTCGCGATCCCCGAGGACACCGACCTGTTCACGACGGAGTAACCGGGCGGGGGCGCCCGACCGGCGGCGGCTTTATCCTGTGATCGCGAGAAGGCCGGGTATGGACGACAGCCGTATCGCGGACGTCGTGGTCGCCACGGACGGGAGCGACCCCGCCGCGGCGGCCGTCGGGACCGCGTTCTCGCTGGCGTCGGCGCTCGACGCGGGCGTCCACCCCTGCACGGTGGTGAACCCCTTCGTGATCGGACGGACGGTCGCCGACCTCTCGGACGCCCGCGAGGAGGCCGAGCGGCGTGTGGAGGACCTCGCCGAGCGCGCACGCGAGGCGGGCCTCGACGCCGCGCCCGCGGTCCGCGAGGGCCGCGTCGTCGCGGAACTGCTCGCGCACGCCGGGGAGACCGACGCGGACCTGATCGTCGTCGGAACCCACGGCCGCGGCGGGGCGAGGCGGGCGCTGCTCGGGAGCGTCGCGGAGAAGCTGATCCGGACGGCCGACGTCCCCGTGCTCGTGGTCCCGGCCGCCGTCCGCGAGAGCGAGGGTGCCGGGCGGGAGTGGGGCCCGGACACGCGGGTCCTCCTCGCCACCGACGGGAGCGACGCGGCGGCGCCGGCCGAGCGCGTCGGCGTCGGTCTCGCGGGGGCGCTGGGGGCGCGTCTGGTCGCCGTCAGCGTCGTCGACGAGCCGGGGACGGTCGCGAACGTCGGCGGCGGCCTGCTCACCGAGGAGACGATCGCGGCGGTCCGGCGCGCCCTCGACGAGGGCGCCGACGAGGCCGTCGGTCGCGTGCTGGACCGGGCCAGCGAGGCCGGCGTCGACGCGGAGGGCGAGGTCATCGGGGGAGAACCGAGCCGGGCGATCCGCGGGTACGCGGCCGACACGGACGCGGACCTGATCGTCGTCGGAACCCACGGCCGCGGCGGCATCCGCCGGATCGTTCTCGGGAGCGTGGCCGAGCGCGTCGTGCGGGGCGCAGACCGCCCCGTCCTGGTCGTGCCGGCGGCGGCCGGGACGCTCGCGGAGGACGAACCGGCGGCGGAGTCGGGGGGGTAGCGCCCCGTGCGGCGGCAGGCGCCGCCGCCGACCCGCCGTACTACTCGAACCGCACCTCGGGCCCGTCCTCCCCGTCCTCGACGACGAGCCCGAGCGCCTCGAGGTCGTCGCGCAGGCGGTCGGCGCGCCCGTAGTTGCCGGCCTCGCGTTCCTCCTCGCGCACGTCGAGCACGAGGTCGGCGAGGTCGCCGACCAGTTCCGCCTCGCCGTCGGCCTCGCGGCCGAGTTCGAGCCCGAACACGTCGCCGCCGAACTCCTCGAACGTCTCGACGGCGCGGCGGAGCCCGCGGTAGTCGTAGGCCGAATCTTCCCCGTCGGCGTCCCCGACGTGCTCCGTGTGGCGGTTCACCGCCGTCCCGAGCTCCAGCAGGGCGCCGAACGCCTCGCGGACGTTCAGGTCGTCGTTCATCGCCGCGACGAACCGCTCGCGCGCCCCCTCGACCGCCTCGCGGAGGTCGTCGTCGGTCGCCTTCGCGCGGGCGTCGACGGAGTCACAGGCCTCGACGGCCGCCTCGTAGGCGCGTTCCAGGCGCTCCCAGCGCTCCTCGGCCTCGGCCATCGCCGCCTCGGAGAACGTCTGGTCGCCGCGGTACTGCGCCCCGAGGTAGAAGGTGCGGATCACGTTCACCCCGAACTCCTCGAGGGCGTCCTCGACGGTGAAGAAGTTCCCGAGGCTGGAGGACATCTTGTCCTCGGTCGTCTCCAGCAGGCCGTTGTGGAGCCAGTAGCGCGCGAACGTGTCGCCGGTGGCGGCCTCGCTCTGGGCGATCTCGTTCTCGTGGTGCGGGAACACGAGGTCGCGCCCGCCCATGTGGACGTCAAGGGTGTCCCCGAGGTGGGTCGTCGACATCGCCGAGCACTCGATGTGCCAGCCGGGGCGGCCCTCTCCCCACGGCGACTCCCACGTCTCGCCGGCGGGGAGGTCGCCCTCGTGCTCGTGCTTGCGGTGCTCGCGAACCGCCTCCTCGTCGACGCCGCCGGCCTTCCACAGCGCGAAGTCGGCGGGGTGGCGCTTCTCCGCGAGCACGTCCTCGTCCTCCCCCTCGTCGACCTCCAGGTCCTCGGGCCGCTGGTTCGAGAGGCGGCCGTAGTCCTCGAAACTGGTCACGTCGAAGTAGACCGAGCCGTTCGCCTCGTAGGCGTAGCCGGCCTCGACCAGCCGCTCGACGAGCGCGACGATCTCGGGGACGTGCTCGGAGACGCGGGGGTACACCTCCGCGCGCAGGAGGTTCAGCCCGCGCATGTCGGCGAGCACCTCGCGGGTGAAGTGGCGGGCCACGTCGGCCTCCGTCTCCCAGCCCTCGCGCTCGCCGACGCGGGCGGCGATCTTCTCGTTCACGTCGGTGACGTTCTCGACGTGGCGCACGTCGTAGCCGAGCCAGTCGAGCCACCGGTGGAGGATGTCTGCGTGGAACCACAGCCGTGCGTGTCCGAGGTGCGCGTCGTCCGAGACCGTCAGCCCGCAGACGTACAGCAGGACCTCGTCGTCGCTCGCCGGCTCGAACGCCTCGCGCTCGCCCGTCAGGGTGTTGGTCACGGACAGCCCCATGTCGGGCGACGCTACGCGGCCCTCCGTGTTAAACCGTCGAAGATCGACTCGACGGATCCGGCGGGCCGCGGTCGGGCGAACCCGGACGGCCGCGACCGGGGCGGTCGCGACCGGAACGGCTACAACCGGGGCGGTCGCCGCCCCCGACCGCGACGCGTGAACCCCCGGCGGCCTCAGGCGTCGACCGCGCCGCCGTCCTCGACGACCGCCTCGACGACGCGGAGCGCGGTCGCCCCGTCCCTGCGCCCCACGACGACGAGCAGGGCCGACGGCGTCACGCCGGCCGCCTCGACGGCGACGCCGGCGGTCCGGAGCCGTCCGAGGGCCCGTTCGAGGAGGGCCGCGTCGACGGTTCCCCGGGCGAGGACCGCCGTCGCGTCGCCGGCGTCCGCGGCGTACCCGGCGTCGCCGACCGACAGGAGCGGCTCGCGGGCCCCTGGATCGCCGCCGGCCTCGTCCTCGACGCGGTCGGCGCCGTCGGCCCCGTCCTCGGCGCCGGCGTCGTCACCCTCCCCGTCCACGCGCCCCACCCCGCGGCTCATCGTGACACGGGCGTCGACGGCGTCCGCGCCGGTCGCGGCCCCCGCACCGTCACCCTCCCCGAGTTCGTCGGCGAACCGCCGCAGCGCCGTCGCCACCGCGTCCGGGTCGGCGTCCAGGCCGAGCGCCTCGGCGGCGGCGGCGTAGTTCGCCACGCCGGCCCGGAGCGCGTCGTACAGGAACGGTCGGTCGCGGACGGCGGCGCGCGTCTCCTCGGCGACGGTCATGGACGCAGGCGGAACGGCTGCGGGCATAACGGCGGCGGTTCCGCCGCCCCCGCGACTGAAACGGGTTTCAGTAACCGCGCGTACAGAAACATCATTCAGATTACCGTTTAGTGGGTGGGGACCGATCGATCACATGCGATGAGACGACCACTGCACGGGGACCGCGGGGTCCCCGACCCGGAGGACGTATCGGTCGGCCCGACGGTGGCCGTGTCCGTGGCGGCGCTGGCGGCGTTCGTGGCGTTCGCGTTCCCGCTGGTCGGCGCGGCGCTGGCCGGCGCGGTCGCGGCGGCCGTCGGGCGGAAGGTGCTGGCGGGCGCGTGGAGCCGGCTCGGACGCCGGCGTCGCCGGCGGGTCTGTCTCCCCGGCACCCGCGCCTGCGTCGAGGTCTGACGCGGTTCGGTCGCGGTCCCCGCTGACGCCCCTCCCCCGTTCGCCTCCCTTCCTCCGTCCCCTCCCCCCGTCCGCCGCCGGCCCGGCCGGGTGTGCTCCCCTGTCGAAGGCGATAAGGTCGCTCCGCCCCTCGATTCCTCCATGAGTCAGGCGCTGGTCATCGTCGCCCACGGGTCGCACCTCAACCCCGGGTCGAGCGCGCCCACCTACGACCACGCGGACACGATCCGCGCGGCCGGCGCGTTCGAGGAGGTCCGGACGGGGTTCTGGAAGGAGGAGCCGAGCCTGCGGGAGGTCCTCCGAACCGTCGAGGCCGACGAGGTGTACGTCGTCCCGATGTTCATCTCGGAGGGCTACTTCACCGAGCAGGTGATCCCGCGGGAGCTCAGGCTGGACGGCTGGGACGTGGCCGACTGGGACTCCGACGGCCTCTCCGCGGACGTCGCCACCTACACCGCCGAGGACACGGGGCAGACGGTCCACTACTGCGGGCCGGTCGGCACCCACGAGTCGATGACCGACGTGATCGTTCGCCGGGCGGAGAGCGTCACCGGCGACCCCGACGTGGGCGAGGGCTTCGGCCTCGCCGTCGTCGGCCACGGCACCGAGCGCAACGAGAACTCCGCGAAGGCCATCGAGTACCACGCCGAGCGCGTGCGCGACCTCGGCCGCTTCGAGGAGGTCCAGGCGCTGTACATGGACGAGGAGCCCGAGGTGGACGACGTGACCGACTTCTTCGAGTCCGAGGACGTGGTGGTCGTCCCCCTGTTCGTCTCCGACGGCTTCCACACCCAGGAGGACATCCCGGAGGACATGGGCCTCACCGACGACTACCGCGACGGCTACGACGTGCCCGCGGAGGTGGACGGCCACCGGATCTGGTACGCCGGCGCCGTCGGCACCGAGTCGCTGATGGCCGATGTGGTGCTGGAGCGGGCGGCCGACGCCGGCGCGGACGTCTCGGCGGCGATCGAGTCCGTCCGCGAGACGACCCGCGTCGCCCCGGGGGCGGACGACTGAATGCTGGCGCGACAGTTCGACGCGCTCGTCGAGGCCGCCGACGCGGACGGCGGGATCGACTTCGACGGCCTCCGCGTCGCCCGCGAGGGTGGCGACGCCTCCGGCGACGGCTACACCTTCGTCACGCCCGAACACGAGGCGACCGGCCTCTCCGAGGCCGAGCTCCACGCCCACGCCGACGGGAGCCCGTACGTCACGAACTGGTACTTCTGGGAGCGGGAGGTGCGGCGCCACGGCTCCCCCCGGCGGGCGTTCCTCCGGCACGCCGAGGCCGCCGGCGAGCGCGGCGTCCACGAGCGGTACGACGCGCTCGCCGACGGGATGGTCACCGAGTGGGGGCAACTGCGCATCGAGGCCACGCTCTCGGGCGACGACGACGGCGACCGCCGCTACGACGTGCGCCACGTCGACGACGCCGACCGCGCGGTCGAGGAGCTGGAGACGTACCGCGACCCGCTCGACGCGCGCGAACTCGCGAAGTACGACGACGACGGCATGTACCGCCCGCTGAAGACCGGGACGAACATGCCGACCGGGTGGGTGTACCCCGACCTCGACTGGCGCGACGCCGTCGAGACGGTCGAGACGCTGTACCCCGCGACGGTCGCGAACTGGTACCGCGAGCGCGAGGGCACCCTCGATATCGACCACTGGACGGACACGACAGACCGCCAGACCGGCATCTACGGGATCGTCTCGGAGCTCCCGCGGGAGGCCGTCGAGTGGGTCGCCGAGGCGGCCTGCGACGACTCCCAGTGCGTGAAGCGCCGGGAGTGGCAGTACAGCGCCGACGACGAGCTCGCCGCCGACGGCGGGACGGGCGCGTTCCCCTGCCGGGAGCCGTGCTCGCTCGTGATCGCGGCCGGCCGCCGCTGGACCAAGCTCGAGGAGGAGGAGCCCCGCGAGTACACCTTCCGGCTCACCCCCAGCGAGAAGGAGCAGATCGAGGGGATCGTCGACGCCGTCGCCGACGGCCGCGTCGACGAGATCCGCGAGGCCGACGTGTACGAGGACGCCAACCGCTACCGGACGCGGTACCTCCGCGCGAAGCTGTTCGACGAGCACGGGAACCTCGCCGGCGTCCCGACGGAGCCGGCGGGGGCGGTGGAGCACCACGACGGAGACGGACACGGAGACGACGGCGACCACAGCGGTGACGACCACGGCGACCACAGCGACGACGGCCACGGCGACGACGACCACACGGGTCACGACGACGAGTAAGCGGGCGTCCGAGGCGACCCCGTCGCTCGACCTCGAGGCTACCCGAGCAGGAGGAACAGCGCCGCGGCGACGGCGACGACGACCGCGAGGACGCCCAGCGACACCGCGAGGCTGTTCAGCGTCGCGCCGACGGCGACGGCGACCACGAGGGCCACGAGCGCGACGGCGACGACCGCGAGCGTCCCCCCGTCGGGGGCGCCCTCTCGGAGGCGGTCGACGGCCGCCGCGGGATCGGGGGCCGCCCGGTCCGCGGTCCCGTCCGCGTTCCCGCCGGTTCCACCGTCGCCGTCGTCGCCCGCGGCCGGCGACGGCGACCCGGCCGGCGCCGACAGCGACTCGTCGACCTCGACGGGGTCGGACGGGGGGTCGAGGGTGACCGCGACCTCGGTCCCCTCGGCGCCGTGGCCGGTGATCACCTCCAGCGTCCCCTCGACGGGCGCCTCGACGGACGCGACCGCCACCTCCACGGTGCGGGTGGCGCCGCCGTCGACGTAGTGGTTCGACGTGGCGATCCGCGTCGCGTCGGCGAGCGGGCCGTCGAACCGGAGGTGGACGTGGACCGGCTCTCCCTCGTTCTCGAGCACGACCAGGAAGTCGTCGTCGACCGCGAACGACGACGGCGCGGTCGCCTGGTTCAGTCGGTCCCGGTTCAGCGTCACCCCCAGGGTTGCTGCCTCTGACGACACGTCACTCACTCCCTCGGGTCGAACCAAAAAGATTGGCCGCTGGAACCGTTCGTTCGGACGCTATCGCCGCGAACGGGCGCGGGGTGGGGGCCCGTCCCGCCTCGTCTCGCCCCGCTTCACCTCACCCCGCCTCACCTCACTCGCGCATGTCCGGCGGCAGGAGGTTCGGGATGCCGTCCTCGATGGGGTACGCCTCGCCGCAGTCGGTGCAGGTGAGCGTCCCCTCGATGATCTCGCCGTCCTCCCCCTCCTCGCGCTCAGTCACCTCGAGTTCGAGGTCGTGTTTGTCGAGCGGGCAGCAGACGATGTCCAACAGGGACTCCTTCATTACGCGGGCGGTGGCGCGGGCCGGCCAAAAGCCTACGGGTTCCCCGTCCCGCCGCCCGCGGGTTTCGGGACCGCCCGCGCCGACGCGCGGGTGCGTCCGGGGCGCCCCGGATCGGCCCGGATCGGCCGACCGTTTCGCGAGACGATGCTACGCCCAGGGGTTCGTCCGCACGACCGTCTGCTCGCGGTCGGGGCCGACCCCGATCGCGTGGACGGGCGCGTCGACCTGCTCCTCGAGGTACTCCAGGTAGTCGCGGGCCGCCGCCGGGAGCGCGTCGTAGCCGTCGTCGGCGACCGCGCCCCAGTCGACCTCGGGCCACGGCTCGAACTCCCGGAGGACCGGCTCGCACTCGGCCCAGCGCTCGGTCGTCGCCGGCAGCGAGAGCCGTTCCTCGCCGTCGAGCTCGTAGGCGTGGCCGACCCGCAGTTCCTCCAGGCCGGCGAGCACGTCGAGGTGGTTGACGGCGAGCCCGGTGTAGCCGTTCACGCGGGCGGCGTGGCGCAGCATCGGCACGTCGAGCCAGCCGATGCGGCGCGGCCGGCCGGTGACCGTGCCGAACTCGCCGCCCTTCTCGCGGATGTCGCTCGCGAGCGCCTCCTCGCGCTCGTCGCCGTCGAGCTCGGTCGGCATCGGGCCCTCGCCGACCCGCGAGAGGTACGCCTTCACGACGCCGACGACCTCGCCGCGCCCGGTGACGGTCGGGCCGACGCCGGTGCCGGTGGCGGCGCCGCCGGCGGTCGGGTTCGAGGAGGTGACGTACGGGTAGCTCCCGTGGTCGACGTCGATGAGCGTCCCCTGCGCCCCCTCGAACATGACGTTGTCCCCGGCGGCGCGGCGCTCGTGGAGGAACGCCGAACAGTTGACCGTCATGCCCTCCTCGCGGAGGCGACGGCCGAACTCGGCGTACTCCTCGTGGAGCGCGTCGACGTCGCACTCCTCGCCGGCCTCCAGTCCGTACACGTCCTCGATGAGCGCGCGCTTCTGCGGGACGGCGTACTCCAACCGGTCGCGCAGCACGTCGGGGTCGAGCAGGTCGCCGACGCGGACGCCCCGGCGCCCCGCCTTGTCCTCGTAGGTGGGGCCGATGCCGCGGCCGGTCGTGCCGACCTCGACGCCCGAGTCGGAGTCGGCCTTCGCCTCCTCCTCGATGCCGTCGAGGCGCCGGTGGTACGGCATGATGACGTGCGCGCGCCGGGCGACGCGCACGTCGGGGTCGAGCCCGCGCTCGCGCAGCGTCCCCAGCTCCTCGAACAGCGTCCGCGGGTTCACGACGCAGCCGTTCCCGAGCACGCCGACCTTGCCGCGGACGGCGCCGGAGGGCACCAGCGAGAGGGCGTACTCCTCGCCGCCCTCGACGACGGTGTGGCCGGCGTTGTCGCCGCCCTGATACCGCACGACGACGTCGGCGTCCCCGCCCCAGAGGTCGACGAGGGCACCCTTGCCCTCGTCCCCGAGCTGGGAGCCGACGATGGTGACAGTCATACCGACCGCTGATTCCGCGCCGCCCGGTAAACAGATTACGGTCCGTCCGCACCGACGATCCGTATCCCTGTATAAGCGGGCTCCCCACCGAGGAACAGTATCCGCGTCCACGCATCATCGTCGCCGTCCGCGGGCGTAACCGTTAACCTCCCCCACACCGGAGGGTCGGATCGAGATCGCCCGACAACGTGACGGTCGGGGTACCCCTTCCCGACCGGGAGGAGAACTTTTAAACGGTGGACACACGAGTTAACACGTGCCATGATAGACAGACTGGAGAAGGAGGTCGATATGCTCGAGCGGCACCTCCAAGTCCTCCGAATGGTCATCGAGAACGAGCCGATCGGGATCGTGAAGATGTCCAACGAGACCGGGTACCCCCACCACAAGGTCCGCTACTCGCTGCGCGTCCTCGAGGAGGAGAACCTCATCGAGCCGTCCAGCCAGGGCGCCATCACCACCGACCGGACCGCGGAGTTCGTCGACGAGCTCGACGAGAAGCTCGACGAGATCGTCGACAAGATCGGCGGCATGCGGATCGAGGACGCCCCGGAGCTGGAGAGCTGACGCGGCGACCACCCGTCTTCGGACGTCGGATCGACCGAGCTGCGGGAGCAGCGACTGCGTAGCTCGTCTCCTCGTTCCTCTCGGATCGCTCCCTCGGCGAGCGCCGGCGACCGAACGGTCTCGGGCGGCCGCGGCCACCCCCGGCGAGGGCCTGGACCCTCACAGCTCGGGGACGTTCACGTGGAACTCGCCCTCGCGCGACTCGACGAGACAGAGGTGGAACCCCTGCTTGCGCGAGAGCTTCACGAAGCTCTTGCGCTTGCCGCGCGAGAGCAGGCCTCCGCCGGTGGCGTCGGCCGCCGCCTCCAGCGCCCCCGGCTCGAAGAAGGAGGCGGTGACGTAGAAGCCCGCCGCGAGGTGCTCGTCGGCGTCGGCGACCGCGCTCGCGTCGCCGACGAGGCCGTCGAGCATCGACTCGGTGGTCGCCTCGCGCCCCTCCGTCACGTCGGCGACGACGAGGGGGTTGCCCATCCGGTCGCGCAACACGACGTCGAAGGAGCGCTCGTCGGCGCCGCCCTCCGCGTCGTCGAGCTCGACCGTCCCGTTCAGCTCCGCGCGGTCGATCTCGGGTATCGCGTCGAACAGGTCGCGAAGCGCCGACTCGTTGCGCGTGCTCTGGATCTCGTACAGCAGCTGCGTGACCGCCCACTCGACGAACCCGTACTCGATCGTGTCTCGCAGGAACTCCCGGAACGGCCGCCCGTCGACGGCGGCGTCCGCCGCGTCGAAGTCCGTGTGCACCTCCAGCCGGAGGTTGTCGTTCACCTCCGAGCGGGAGGCGCCGCCCGCGTGGGCCTTCTCCAGCGTCGCGCCGCCCTTCGACTCGTAGCGGACGAACAGGTTCGTCCCCGCCAGCGCGCGGTCCGCGGGGACCGTCCGCGCGTGCGCGTCGTCCCCGTCGCCGGAGCCGGCGTCGCCCGCCCTCGCGGCCTCCAGCCGCTCGCGCAGGTCCGACAGCTCCGACTCCAGTTCGTCGACGCGGGCGGTGAGCCGCTCGTTCTCCTCGCGCAGTCGGCTCACCTCGCTCTCGCGCTCCTCGAGCTGCTCGCTCGCCTCGCGCGCGACCTCGCGCGCCCGGTCGCGCTCGGCGCGGACCGTCTCGAGCTCCTCGCGGACGGCAGCCGCGTCCGGGGCGGTCGCCTCGCGCGGGCCGGCGGCGGCCGTGCCGTCGGCTCCCGACCCGCGTTCGGCGTCGTCGCCGCCGGCCGCCGGGGTTCCCGTCGAGGCGGGCTCCGTCGAGGCGGACCCGGTCGACCCGGACGCCCCGCTGCCGTCCGTCGCGCCGTCGGAGCCGGCGCGCTCCGGGTCCGCCTCGCGTCGCCGGCGGCGGCGTCGCTGCCGGGCCGTGGCGCCGTTCTCCGTCGCCGGCTCCGGTGCGGCCGTCTCCGAGGGGTCCAGCGACGGGATCGACTTCGTCTCGCGCCACTGCTCCTCCGCGGAGAAGGGGTCGCCGTTCGCGTCGGTCTCGCCCTCCGGGGCGGTCCCGTCGTCGGGACCCCCGGACGCGGTCGCCGGGGCGTCCGTGTCGGTTCCCGGCGGCGTCCGCTCGGCGGGGGCCGCGCCGGCGCCGGGACCGTCGGCGGGATCGGCCCCGCCGCCGGCCGCGGACGGATCGGCGTCGGCCGACGGGGTCCCGGCCCCGTTCGGCCGCCCGGTCGCCGCGCCGGCCCGGTCGGCGTCGTCGCCCTCCTCCCCGACGTCGCCGTCGCCGGTCGGTTCCGCGGACGAGGGGTCGGTCGCCCCGCCGTTGGCGGTCGCGGCCGTTTCCGCGGTCCCCGCGCGGTCGGGCCCGTCGTGTGCGCTCGGGGGCGGGTCCGCGTCCGCGTCGGACCCGCCGAGCGCGTCCGTCGGCGTCGGCCGGTCGTCGTCCGGGTCGGCCGACGGGCTCGGCTCCCCCGACGTGTCGCCGGCGCCGCCGGCGTCGGCCCCGTCGGCTCCGTTCGCGCCGCCGAAGGTGATGCCGTCGGGGCCGTCGGAGCCCGGAGCGGCCGCGGAGTCGGCGGGGCCGTCGTCGGCCCCCGGCTCGGGGTCGGGGTCGGGCAGTTCGACCACGTCGACGTCGACGTCGACCACCTCGTAGATGCCGACCTCGTCGTCGGCGGCCTCGAACGCCTCGTCGCCGGTGAGCACCTGCTTCTGTTCGCCGGTCCCCACGAACGCGCACGCGAGGCGCCGGCCGCCGTAGTAGACCGCGTAGTAGTCCCCGGAGAGGACGTTCTCCGACAGCTCGATGTAGCCGGTGAACTTCCCCGAGGAGAGCTTCGCGTCCGCGGCCGACAGGGCCGTGTCGTTCGTGTAGTAGCGCGCCTTCGTCTCGCCGCCCGTCTCCCGCATCGCGTACAGCAGCGGGAGCGACGGGTCGGGCGCCGCGTAGGCGGTGCCGTCGGCGTCCGCGAACGAGTCCAGCGAGCCGTCGAACACGCCGACGATCCGGCCGTTCAACATGAACAGCCAGGCGCGCCCGCCGGTGACCGCCCCCGTGAACTCCCGCGACTGGAGCTCCCGGAGCCCGTCGATCCCCCCCGAGAGCGGCTCGGACTCCCACTCGGTCACCGTTTCGACTGTGTCGCCGTCCATCGCCGGTACATCGCCCCGTCCGACGCAAATACCTTCCGCCTGGTCGGACGGCCGTCGGACGCCGACGACCGTCGGCGGCGACAGCTGTGGCGGCCGGGGTCAGCCGACGACGGCGTACAGGAACAGGAACCCGAAGTACAGGAGGACGAGCAGCCCCAGCGAGACGATCCGGAACCGCCTGATGTCGGCGCGCTCGTCCGCGACCGCCGCCTCGTAGGCGTCGCGCTCGTCGGGGTCCAGGTCGCCGTGGGCCCGCCCGAGGTGGAGGTCGCGATGGCGCTCGCGGGCGAACGGCCGGCCGCACCGCGGGCACTCGACCGCCGTCGCGTCCGGCGGCACCGCGTAGGCGTCGGCCGAAAGGTGGGCGCCCGGCGCGGTCGCCGCGTCCACGCGTGGCCGGCCGTCGGCGTCGTCCGTGTCGCCGTCGGCGGCGGCCGCCGCCGCGTCGCTACCGCGGTCGGCGTCGGCCGCGTCCGCCGGGTCGGCGTCGTGGTCGCCTCGGCTCATAGGAACGGGGGAACACCTCCGGGGCGGGAGACGACCCACAGGCTCGCCATCGTGTACGCCACCATCGCGACAGTGACGCCGTACTGGCTCCGGATCGCCTGCAGGCGGTCGGGGAACAGGCCGTAGGCGGTCGAGTGGGCCACCCACACCGCGAGCAGGTGGCCGCCGAGCACGGCCGCGACGCCGACGCCGCCGACCCAGTCGGGCACGAGCAGCACCGGCACCTCCGCGGGCGGCGACAGCGGCGACGCGAGGACGACCGCGAGCGACGGCGCCAGCGCCAGCGCCGTCCCGAGGTTGTGTGCGAGGTGGTAGCCCGCCGCGATGGCGAGCAGGGAGGGGGCGAACCGGCGGGCGAGTTCGCCCGGCGCGAGGTACGTGTCGGCGGTGCGCCGGGCGGCGCTCGCGGACGCGAGGTACAACGCGAGGAACAGCCCGTAGCCGGCGACCATCGCCAGCAGGTAGACGAGCAGCGGCGGGACGCCGATATCGACGAACGGCCGGGCCAGGTCCGCCCACAGGGCGGTGCCGACGAAGCCGTCGTAGGTGGTGACGAACACGACGGCGACGACGAACCCCACGTCGTCGCGGCCCTCGACCCGCCCGGCGTCGGTCAGGCCCATCCCGGGGAGCCGCAGGCGGAGGCCGTCGTCGGTCCGCGTCACCGGGGCGACCCGGCCGTAGGCGGCCAGCAATCGGGAGACGGGGTCGGCGTTCCCGAACCAGTCGTCTACGCCGAACACGGCGCTCCCGGCGACCGAGAGGCCGAGGTACGCGAGCACGACGCCGGCGAGCAGCCGCGGGTCGTCCGCGAGCGGCGTGACCACCTCCAGGTACACCAGCGTGAGCAGCCCGGCCACGGCGGGCCAGGACCCGAGCCGGTCGGGGTACTCCCGGTCGAGCGACGGGACCGCGCGGGCGACCGTCCGGAACGGGTCGACGGCGGGCCACCCGTTCCCGACGAGGTACGCCGAGAGGACGAACAGCCCCCACCACCCGATCCAGACGACCAGGACGGCGGCGTTGCGGCCGGGGGCGGGCGGGCCGAACAGGCCGGCGGCGACCGTCACGGCGAGCGCGAGGAGGCCCGCGGCGCGCGCGAGGAGGCGGGCCGCGCGGCCCGCGTCCGGGAGCGTCCGTCCCCACGTGTCGATCCGGCGGATGTACGCGCGGTCGGTGACCGCGGACGCGAGCAGGAAGGAGGCGCCGACGACGGCGCCGCCGGTCGCGAGGAACAGCCACGTCGGGACGGTCACGGACGCGGCGGCGCCGCGGATGCCGCCGGCGTGGGCGGCGACGCGGCCGGCGGCCGCGAGCGCCGCGAGGGGGGCGAGGACGGCGGTGACCGCGCGCCGCGCGAGCCGGGTCGGGCGGGGGAGCCGACGCATCACTCGCGGTTGGGCGAGGGCGGCCGAGTAGCTTGCGGAACGCGGCGGCGATCAGTCGGTCGTGTCCCCGTTCCGGTCCCTCCCGGTCGCGTCGCCGGTCCCGTCGTCCTCGCCGCTCGTGTCCATCCCCTCCTCGACGACCGCCCGGAGGACGGTCCGGTGACACCGCTTCTTGTCCGTGTTCTCGAAGCAGACGAGCGCCACGTCGTCGACGGCGGCGTCCGCGCGGAGCGACGCGACGGCCTCCCGCGCCTCGGGGTCCGAGTCGAGGTGGTCGCGGTAGCGCTCGTCGAAGTCGACGCGGTCCCAGGCGGCGTTGTGGGCGCCCTCCTCGCAGAGCCCGTCCAGCTTGAACGACTCGACGGCGTCGGCGTGGTCGTCGAGGAGATCCCCCGGCGGGGCCAGCGCCGGCCGGTTCTCGTCGACCGCGGCGTGGAACCACCGGGTCGGCCGCCTGACGACACCGACGAGGCGGGTGCCGGCGGGGAGGTCGGCCCGGTCCCGCTGGAGCGCGGCCGCGTACGTATCGAACAGCGCCATGGCAGGAGACTGACGCCGAACGGTGAAATGCGCTCCGCCGGGGGTGCGGGACGGCTCGGGGTGGACCAGATCGGGGGTGAGCAAGACAGGGCGATGCAGGGCGGGAGCGGGCGAGACGGGACGGGAGGAACGGGACGGCAGTAGCGACGGCGGGAGAATCCGGAGGCCGCGTGGGCGGTCAGACGCGCTTCGACCGGGCCTCGCGGACGTCCGCGCCGTCGCGGATCACGTCCTCACAGGAGGGGCAGACGCGAACGCCGTCCATTCCCTCGGGGGCGAACACTCGAACGTACCGCTCGGTGACGAACGAATCGCAGTTCCGACACTCCGGCATGCACTCGTCGATGGGGACGTACCGTACTATGTGTATCGGCCGCGGCGGACCCGACGACGTCCGGTCCGCAGGAGGGCGGCGCGTCGCCGGCGGCCCCGCCGTCGACGCAGGTGGGAGGATTTTTGTCTCCGCGTCGGCTACCGGCGCGCATGGCTACAGAAACGGAAGACGCCCACGACGACGGGCACCACCTGCCCGCGGTCGAGGACTGGCCGCGCGGGTTCGGGGAGGCCTCCTGGTGGCCGTTCGTCACGGCGCTCGGGGCGGCCGGCATCTACGTCGGCGCGGCGCTGTACCTCATGGCGGTCGGCGACCGGAACCTCGTGGGGCCGATGGTCGGTCCCGGCGTCATCGTCGGCAGCATCGGGCTGTTCCTCGTCGGGATCTACGGGTGGATGTACCACGCCTTCGTCGTCCACTTCTGGGAGCGCGGCGCCGACGAACACAGCGCCAGCAAGCTCCGCTGGGGGATGCTCGCGTTCCTCGGCTCCGAGATCGCGACGTTCAGCGCCGGCTTCACGTACTTCTTTTTCATCCGCTCGCAGGACGCCTGGGCGGAGGTCGCCGCCGACCTGCCGCACCTGCTCGGCTCGCTGGTCGTCATCAACACCGCCATCCTGATCGCTTCCTCGGTGACGCTGCACTTCGCCCACGGCGCGATCCGGAACGACGACCGCGGGAGGTTCCTCGGCTGGCTCGGTGTGACGCTCCTGCTGGGTATCGTTTTCATCGGCGGCCAGGTGTACGAGTACTACGAGTTCATCATCCACGAGGAGTTCACCCTCACCAGCGGCCTGTTCGGCTCGGCGTTCTACGGGCTCACCGGCCTCCACGGGCTCCACGTGTCGATGGGCGCGGTGCTGCTCGGGATCGTGTTCGTCCGCGGCCTGCTCGGGCAGTACTCCGCCGAGCGTCACGTCTCCGTGACGACCGCCTCGATGTACTGGCACTTCGTCGACGCCGTCTGGATCTTCCTCGTCGTCGCGCTGTACGTCGGCGCCGAGGTCGGCGCGTAGGGCGGCCGTCCCCGGAGCGACACGCTCCTACTCCTCCTCCCCCTCGTGCTCGCGGTCGCCGTCGGGCTCCGAGAGCCGGATCTCCTCGACCACCCGCCGCTCGCCGTCGACGTACTTGTAGCGGACGCCCTCCTCCTCGCCCTCGGTCCGCCGGTGTGAGCCGTCGCAGAACGGGAAATCCCCGCTCAGCCCGCAGCGGCACACCGCCACGTCGCCGTACTCCTCGTCGAGGTCGTCCTCGTCCAGCCGGACCGGCCCGGTCGCGTCGAGCGTGACTTCGCGCACGCGGGAGGGTTGGCGCTCGCCCGGTATCAGTTCCGTCCCTCGAACCACGTCTCGGGCGGCGCGAGCGCCCCCGACAGCACGCCCGCCAGCAGGAGGAAGTACGCGAGCAGGCCGCCCGCGAGAGCCGCGACGGCGACCCGGCCGGCTCCGGCCCCGCCGACCGCGACGGCGACGGGACCGCCGGCGGCGACGAGGAGCGTGCCGCCCCACCGGACGCGCCGGTCGGCCCAGGCCCGCCGCGCCGCGTCGGGGCGGGCCGCCATCGCGAGTTCGATCGCGACGGCGCCGCAGGCGCCGGCGGCCGCGGCGAGGGGCGCCGGCGGGGTCAGGAGCGACGCGGGCGCGACGCCGAGGGCCCCGGCGCCCGCGAGGAGGGCGACCGTGGCGGCGAGCGCGAGCAGGCCGTCGCGGCGGCGGGGGTTCACGGGCGGAGGGACGGAGGCGACCGGCCTCGGTCTTTCGGGCGCGGGCCGCGAGCCGCGAGCGTCGCGCCCGTGCACCCGCCACGGGAGGCGGCGCTTCCGTGCCGGTTAACACGGTTCCCGCGCAGGGAGGGGTATGGGAAAGTGGCGACGGCGGACGGCGGCGTACCTGGGTGCGCTCGTCGTCGTCATCCTGCTGTACACGGTGGCGTACCACGAGGCGATGGCCGCGTTCGAGGGGCGCGAGCAGTCGTTCGCGCACTCGCTGCAGGTCGTCGTCGAGACGTTCACCACCACCGGGTTCGGGTCGGACGCGCCGTGGAGCACGACGGAGATGAACCTCCTCGTCGTCGCGATGGATCTCACGGGCGTGCTGCTCATCTTCATGGCGCTGCCGGCGTTCGTCTTCCCGCTGTTCGAGGAGACGCTGTCGACGACGGCGCCGACGACGGCCGACGACCTCGCCGACCACGTCGTGATCTGCGGGCACACGCCGCGGGGGCGCGTCCTCCGCGAGGAACTCCGGGCGCGCGACGTGCCGTACCTGTTCGTCGTGGACGACGGGGACAGGGCCGCCGAAATCTACGACGACGGCGAGGAACACGTGATCCACGGCGACCCGGAGGAGGTCGGGACCCTCCGGGACGCGAACGTCTGGGAGGCCCGCGCGCTCGTCGCCGACGCCGACGACGAGACGAACGCGAGCGTCGTCCTCTCGGCGCGCGAGTGCGCCGACGACGGCGACCTGCGGGTCGTCAGCCTCGTCGAGGACGAGGACGTCGCCGACTACCACCGCTACGCCGGCGCCGACAGGGTCGTCTCCCCGCGGCGGCTGCTCGGCGAGAGCCTCGGGGCGAAAGCGACCGCGAGCGTCGCCGACGAGGTGGGCGACGGGGTCGAGATCGGCGAGGACTTCCAGATCGCGGAGCTGCTGGTCCACCGCGGCAGCCCGCTCGTCGGCGAGACGGTCGCCGGGTCGGGCATCGGCGAGCGCACCGGCGCGAACGTGCTCGGCGCGTGGGACGACGGCGAGTTCGAGTCGCCGCCGCGGCCCGACCGGGTCATCGACGAGCACACGGTCCTGCTCGTCGTCGGCGACGAGCCCGCGCTGGAGGCGCTGAAGGAGCTCACCCTCTCGGAGACGCGACGGCGGCGCCGCGGGTCGGTCGTCGTCGCGGGGTACGGGATGGTCGGCCACAGCGCCGCCGCGGAGGTCCGGCCGACCGACGAGGTGACCGTCGTCGACCTGGAGGACGCCGCCGGCGTCGACGTGGTCGGCGACGCGACCGAGCGGGAGACGCTGGAGACGGCGGGGATCCACGACGCCCGGGCGGCCGTGATCGCGCTCGACTCCGACACCACGACCATCTTCGCGACGCTCGCGGTGAAACAGGTCGCCCCGGAGGTGGAGGTGATCGCCCGGGCGAACGACGCCGACTCCGTTCCGAAGCTCTACCGCGCCGGCGCCGAGTACGTGCTCTCGCTGTCGACGGTCTCCGGCCGCCTGCTCGCCTCCCAGCTGCTCGACGAGGAGGTGCTCCGCCCCGAGACGCAGGTCGATCTCGTGCGCACGCGGGCGCCCCGCCTGGAGGGGCGGACGCTCGCGGGGGCGGACGTGCGCGCCGAGACCGGCTGTACGGTCGTCGCCGTCGAGCGCGACGACCGTCTGCTCACCGACGTGGGCCCGGACACGCGCGTGGTCGAGGGCGACTCCCTCGTCGTCGCCGGCACCGACGAGGCCGTGAACCGGTTCAACGAGCTGTTCGTCTGAGGAGCGTCACCGAACCCTGGACGCTCACGGCTCGTCGACGAACACCACGGCCTGTCCGGTCGCGAGCTCGACCGCCTCGTCGACGGCCGGCGGCCCCTCCCGGCGGTCGCGGACGCCGGGGGGCACCAGCGCCGCCTCGAACCCGGCGGGGTCGACGTCCCGGTCCCCGAACAGGGCCGCCGGCGTCACGGTCGTCGCCGCGCCCTCCATGTTGCCGACGAACAGCACCCGCTCGCGCCCGTCCGGCGACTCCCTGAGCCCGTAATAGACGACCGCGCCGTCGGCCGGGTGGCGGTAGCCGAACCGGTCGGTCGCCCCGTCGTCGCCGTCCTCGCCCTCGGCCGCGGGGTCGCCGGCGGGCGCGTCGCGGGCGGTCACCGGCGCCTCCACCTCCGGCGCGTCGGGCAGCCGCATCGACTCCCGGAGCCACGGACGCGCCCGCCTGAACTCGCGGATGCGCCGGGCGAAGCCGGTTCGGCCCACCGCCTGCTCGTCGCGCCAGTGGCCGAGGTTGGCGAAGTCGGCCACGTCGCGCATCCACGCGTCCGCGAAGCGGTCGAGGTCGTCGGCGGTCGGGTCGATCGCCAGGTCGAGCGCCGACAGCATCGCGGCCATCGTCTCGCGGTCGTAGCCGGTCGGCTCGACCGTCGTCGCCAGCGCCTTCACGAACTCGTCCAGTTCCTCGCGCGTCCCGAACCCCATCGCCTTCAGGCGGGGGAAGAAGCGGTCGTCCTCGTAGTGTTCGGGCCGGACCTGCCAGTCGAGGAGGTTGTGCTCGTCGGCGACCACCTTCACGTTCCACTCGGCGTCGGTGTCGCGGACGAACCCCCACGGTCCGCGGGCGTTGGCGTTGAGGAAGTCCATCGGGACGCCCGGCAGCAGGCAGTGCAGCAGGGCGTCGGTCGCGGGGTTGTCGTAGGCCCGGTCGATGATCTCCGGGGGCGAGTCCCCGAGGTAGCGGTTGATCGGGTCGCCCTCCCACGACTCCGGCACGTCCACCTGCGTGCCCCGCCGGACGGTGTCGTGGTTGGCGACGCCGGTGATCCAGTTGCGCCCCATGTCTGCCACCTCGCGGACGCGCCACCACGTGCGCGCCCAGTAGGTGAGCATCGCGGGCTTGTTGTGCGCGAACGTGATCGGCGACCACTGGAAGGCGTGGGGGTGCCGCTCGATGAGCGTCCGGTAGGTGGACGCAAGCTGCCAGTCGTGGCGGGGCCACGGCCGGCCGTCCTCGTAGATCAACCAGGGGCGGTACTCGGTGCCGCACACCTCCTGGGTGACGGCGTCCATCTCCGCGAGGAACGCGTCGTCGTGTTCCATCTCGCCGGTCTCGGGGTTCCAGTTGCGGAAGTCCTGTGCGCCGTCGACGCGGATGCCGTCGGCGCCCCAGTCCATCTTGCGCCGCTGGAGGTCGAGCACGTGCGCGCGGACCATCGGGTCGAGGTAGTCGAGGTGCTGGCCGTACATCCCCGGGCCGTGGAAGAAGCGGTCCGGGAGGAGGTCGAGCGCGCCGTCGTCGGCGTGCCCGAGCGCCACGTCGAACACCACCTTCACGGGCTCGGGGAAGGTGTGACAGGCGGCGATGAAGTCGACCAGCTCGTCGGGCCGCCCCGTCTCCAGGATCGAGGGGTTCGGCGCCGAGAACGCCCGCACGACGACGTCGTACCCCCAGTTCACCTTCTCCGGGCGCGCGACCGTCGCGGTCGCGGCGTCGCCGTCGCGGGCGACGTCGCGCCAGTACCCCGGGTGATCCTCGCGCTCGGTCAGCGGCTCCACGGGCATGAGCTGGATCGCGTCGTAGCCCGCCAGCGTCTCCCCGAAGGCGGTCAGCTCCTCGCCCGCCCGGCGTTTCTCCCCGATCCCGTGGACCAGCCGCGTCAGCCCGGCGAGCGACCCCGACGGGGTCGCGGTTCCCGGGTGGACCTCGACCATGCTCGTTGCGGGGTCGACCCGGGGGAGGCCGTCGTCCGGCGAGGTGGCGACCCGCTCGTCGTCGGTGCCGAGCGCCTCGAAGTACTCGCGGTCGGCGCGCTCGCGGTCCAGCCGGTCGCGGTCGTACAGCTCCGCGGGGGCGAACGCGCCGAAGGGCACCGAGTCGGCGAGGGGGTCATGCACCGTCGCGAGGCCGTCGTCGCCGACCGCGCCCGGGAGGTCCGCGGGGTCGGGTCCGTCCCCGGAGTCCCCCGACCCGTCGTCGCCCGCGTCGCCGCTCGGCCCGCCCGCCTCGCCGGTCCCGGCCGCCCGGGGGTCGTACACGAGCTGGTACAGCGACCCCAGCCGGTCGCGGGTGCCGGCGGCCATCCCGTCGACGGCCGCCCACGTCACCTCCCCCTCGCGGCGTGTCTCGACGAGCGAGCGCTCGAAGGCGACCTCCCGGGGGTCGGTGGCCGCCGGATCCGTCCCCGCCGGCGGGGTGAGCACCTCCAGGTACACCGCCTCCGCGGGGACGCCGTGTTCGACCAGCCCGGGCGTCCAGATACCCACGGTCGCGTGGTCGTCGCGGACGTGCGCGCCCATGTGCGGCAGGAGCGCCTTCGCCGCCTCGAAGCCGTCGTCGTGGTCCGCCCGGACCGCCGCGTGTTCCTCGCACAGCGCCGCCGTCTCGTCCGGGAGCAGCGCACACTCCCCGGTCGAATCGAGACCCATTACCGACCGCACAGGCGCCACCGGCTTGACTGCTCCGTCACACGTCAGCGACGCGCACGGTCCGCGAGGGGGGCGACGGCCGACCCCGCGAGCACCCACCCGGCCAGCAGGAGCGCGCCGACGAGTTCGGGGACCGCGATGCCGTCCCCGGCGTCGAGGACAGCGAGCCACGCCGCCCACGCGGCGACGTGGACGACGGGCGCGAGGAGGAGCAGCCTCCCGACGAGGGTGTCGCGCCTGCGGAGGCCGTCGGCCCCGAGCAGGAGCGTGAGCCCGAGGAAGAAGCCGACGGCGACGGGGGCGTGAAGCGCGGTTTCGGCGGGGAACGCGCCCACGCCGGCCATGAGAGCGGACACGACCGCGAACAGGGCCGCGACCGCCCGCCCGACGCGGTCGCGGGCGGTCGCCCACAGCGCCCACGCGTACGGGAGGGCGAGCGCCCCGCCGACGATCAGGCCGCCGTTGAACGCCGCGGCGACGACGCGGTCGGCCGCGACCCCGAGGTCCGAGAGGGCGTTCGCCGTCCACGAGAACCACGGCGCCAGCGCGACCGCGAGGGCGATGCCGCCCAGCGAGACGACGACGGAGGCGACGCCGAAGACGGCGGCCACGCGCTCGGGAGGGAGGTCGGTCATCGTGCGGGCGTCTCGCGCCGGGGATATCGGCGTTGTCCAACGCCGGTGAACGGGCCGGGCGTGGTCGGCGCGGTCGGTCGCCGTCAGCCGTCGGGGTCGCCGTCAGCCGTCGGGGTCGCCGACTGTCCGGTCGGCGCCGGCCGTGTCGCCGTCGGAGTCGGCGGCGGCGTCGCCGACGGGGTCGCGGCCAACGTGCTGGCCCCAGAATCCGGGGAACTTCTCGACGGTCACGTCGCCGAGCACGGCGGTCTGACACGACAGCCGCAGGCCGGCGTCGGGGTCGTGGGGCGGGACGCGCAGGCGGACGCGCTCCCGGCGGGTCGGCTCCGAGACCGCGCCGGCGACGCGGACGGCGCAGGTGCCGCAGGAGCCGTGCCCCCGGCAGTTGAGGGCGTCGGCGCGGCCGTTGTGCGGCGACAGCCCCGCGTCGAGGAGGACGTCCCGGAGGGTGTCGCCACGGTCGCACACGACCTCGGCGCCGCGGAAGCGGACGGTCGGCATGTCCGCCCGTTGGGGCTCCACCGACAAATACCCGGTCCGGTTCGACCCCGGCGGCGACGTCCGCGTCGACGCCCGGCGGCGGGGCCCCGCGTACCCGTCGTGCCGCCTCCCGAACCCTTTCCCCCCGCAGGCGCACACTCCGGACGATGACCGACTTGGATCTCCCGGCGCTCGGCCTCGGCACCTCCGCGAACGACGACTTCGAGGAGTGCGCCGAGACGGTGCGCGCCGCTCTCGACCTCGGCTACCGACACGTCGACACCGCGCAGATGTACGACAACGAGGCGGCGGTGGGTGAGGGGATCAGCCGCGCGGACGTCCCCCGCGAGGAGGTGGTCGTGGCGACGAAGGTCCACCCGGACAACCTCGCGTACGACGACGCGAAGCGCACGGCCCGGGAGTCGCTGGAGCGCCTCGGCCTCGACTCGGTGGAGCTGCTGTACGTCCACTGGCCGACCTCGGCGTACGACCCCGGCGGGACGCTCCGGGCGATGGACGAACTTCGCGACGAGGGCGTCTGTGACCACGTCGGGCTGTCGAACTTCACGCCCGACCTGCTGGACGAGGCGCGGGCCCGTCTCGACGCCCCGGTCGCCGCCCACCAGGTCGAGTGTCACCCCCTGTTCCCGCAGGACGATCTCCGGGCGTACGCCGTCGAGCACGGCCACTACCTGGTGGGGTACTCGCCCCTCGGGCGCGGCGAGGCGCTGGAGGACCCGCTCCTCGGGGAGATAGCGGAGAAGCACGACACGAGTACCGCGGCGGTCTGTCTCGCGTGGGCGTTCGCGCAGGAGGCGCTGGTGCCGATCCCGAAGGCGACCGGCGACCACGTCCGCGCGAACTACGAGGCGCGGGACCTGGAACTGGACGCGGAGGACCTCGACCGGATCGCGGCCCACGACGTTCGCGAGCGGGTGATCGACCCCGACGCGGCGCCGTGGAACCGGTAGGCCGCCCCCGACAGCACGCCCCGGGCGACGGGGAGCACCCGCCCTGCCGCCCGACGGCTCACAGCTCGATCCCGAGGCGGCCCAGCGCGAGCAGGAGCAGGTAGCCGACGACCCCGAGCGCGAACAGGAGCGCGGGGAACACGAACGGCCCGAACACGGAGACGAGCGCGTCGAGGGGGCCGAGTTGCACACCCCGGCTTCGGCCGGTTGCGGCTTAACGCCCCCGCTCCCGGCCGCCGGCGTCGCCGCGTCCCCCGTCGTCGCCGCCGTCGGTCGCCGGCGACCGGGATCCGGGGTCGGGGTCGCCGACGCGGTCGCGGTCGGCCGCGTCGGGACCCGCGTCCACCGGGGATTCGCGAACCGTCAGGTCCCGGCGGGGGTACGGGATCTCGATGCCGGCCTCGGCGAACCGGTCGTGGACCGCGCGGTTGAGGCGGTGGACCGCCTTCGCGCGGCGGGTCGGGGAGGCGACCCAGCAGAGCAGTTCGTACTCCAACGCGGAGTCGCCGAACCGCCGGAAGCGACACCGGGGCTTCGGGGAATCGAGCACCAGCGTTTCGGCGGACGCGACGTCGACCAGCAGGGCCTCTAGGTCGTCCAGGTCCGTCCCGTAGGCGACGCCGACGGGCACCCGGACGCGGCGGCGGCGCGACGGCGCCGACTGGTTGATCACCTTCGTCGCGTTGAGCACGGAGTTGGGGACCGTGACGAGCACCTCGTCGCGGGTGAGCAGGGTCGTCGAGCGCACGCCCACCTTCACCACAGTGCCGGTCTCTCCGGTGTCGAGTTCGACGAAGTCGCCGACGCGGTAGGTGTCGTCGAAGTACAGCGCCACCCCGCCGAAGAAGTTGGCGACGGTGTCCTTCGCGGCGAAGCCCACGGCGATGCCGGCGATACCGGCGCCCGCGAGCAGCGGCGTGACGTCGATCTCCCAGATGTACAGGACCGTGCCGACCGTGCCGACGGCGACCGCGAGCGTCCAGACGTTCGAGAACACCGGCGCGAAGTCGTAGCGCGCGCCCTGCTCCTGGAGGTAGTCGACGCCGCGGTTGACGACCTCGTTGAGCGCCCACGCCCACAGCAGAACGACCACCGTCAGCGCCGGGTCGCCGAAGAACGCCTCCAGCGCCGCCCCCGAGACCGGGACGGCGGCGACGACGCCCTCGATCCGGGTGAGGAGGTACACGCCCGCGAGCGCGAGCGAGGCGACCAGCGGGACGCGAACCTCCGCGAGCGCGATCTCGTCGAGGCCCGTCTCCGTGCGGGTGACGAACCGCCTCGCCGCGCGGATCACGACGAACTCGGCGACGACCGCGGCGCCCAGCGAGACACCGAGCACGACCGCGGCGGCCTGCCACGGCGCCAGCGCGTCCAGGGAGGCGAGAGGGTCCATGCTCTCCCGGACGCGCGCACTCGGATATATACTTTCGCCGACATGGACACCGTCGCCGACGCGGCGACCGTCCCGGTGCCGTCCCGTCCACACCGCCCCCTACGTCGCCCGTCCGCGATCCCGAGCGTTCTTGACCGAAGACGCCCCATCGCCGGCCGTGTACAAACGGGGTCACCTCGGCGTCGCCATGCTGACGCTCGCGCCGATCACGTTCTGGCTGCTCTCGGCGGGCTTCCCGGTCTTCGCCGCGCTCGTCGCCGGCACGGTGCTCTACCTCGCGATGCTGCCGGACGTCGACCACCGCGTGCCCGGGATCTCCCACCGGGGGCCGACCCACTCGCTGCTGTTCGCGGCCGTCGTCGGCGCCGTCTTCGCCGGCGCCGCCTCGCTCGTCGAACCCGTCCTCTCGGTCGCGGTGCCGGGCGGCGTCTCCATGGTCGCGTTCGGCTTCCTGCTGGGGTTCGGAACGGTCGTCGCGCACCTGCTGGGCGACGTGATCACCCCGATGGGCGTGAACTTCCTGTGGCCGTACCCGCGGGAGTGGTCGCTGTCGCTCACGACCGCCGACTCGACGGCGTGGAACTGGGGGCTGTTCGCGCTCGGCGTGTTCGCGCTCGCGGCGGCGGTCGTGCTCGCGGCGCGGGGCGTCCCCGTCTGAGTGGACGAGTCGGAGGGAGTACCGATTTATCCCGGGTCGCCGTACCCCGGCGTATGCCAGAGGAGTCCCCACGGCCCGACCTGCTCGACGACGCCCAGCGCCGCTTCCCGGTCCCCGACTACGACGAGGTGCCCGAGGACGTCCGCGAGCGACTCGACGAGGAGACCGAGCGCGCGGGGTTCACCCCGAACGTCATGTCGGCGCTCGCGTACAAGCCGAGCCACTTCCGGGCGTTTATGGCGTTCCACGACGCCCTCGTCGAGGACACCACGCTCGACCGCGAGGAGGTGGAGATGATCGTCGTCGCCGTCTCCGGCCGGAACAACTGCCTGTACTGCAACGTCGCTCACGGCGCGCTCGTGCGCATCTACGCGGAGGACCCCCACCTCGCGGACCAGCTCGTGTCCAACCACCGGACCGCCGACGTGAGCGACGAGCGCATGGCGATGCTGGAGGTGGCGGTGAAGCTCACCGAGGAACCGGACGCGGTGACGACCGAGGACCTCGACCTGCTGTCCGAGGCTGGCTACTCCGAGGAGGAGGTGTGGGACATCGGCATGGTCGCGGCGTTCTTCAACCTCAGCAACCGGATGGCGACGTTCGCCGACTGGCGCCCCAACGAGGAGTTCTACACGATGGCGCGGTAGCGGACCGCGAGCCCGTCACGTGGTCCGGCCGGACACGGCGCTTCCTGAACGCCGGGATCACGCCGTCGACTCGACCTCGTAGGGGTCGGGCACCGCCGCGATCAGGTCCAGCGGGTCGGCGTCGCCCTCGACGACCGCCTCGTCGGCCTCGTGGTCGGCGGCCGCGCTCTCGACGCCGTCGACCCCTTCGAGCGCCTCGATCACGTTCGCCTCACAGCCGTCGCAGGTCATTCCGGTGATCCGCATGGTCGTCGTCACGTCTCGGCTGTGCCGTTCGCGGCTCATTCGGGTTTCGATATCGGAACCGGAGCAGGATCCCGAGGTCGGTTCGTTTCCACTCGATTCACGTCGAATAGGGCTTTGTTTGAAAGGTTCTGTCGCCGTCACGCTTAACGATCGAAGACACAAACCGCATGAATACGGACCCCGTACTAGCGGGCAATGAGTGACAGACAGCGCGTGACCGTCGACGTGGGCGGCATGACGTGCGCGAACTGCGCCGCGACCATCGAGGACGCCGTGGCGGACCTCGACGGGGTCGGCGAGGTCGCCGCGAACTACGCCACCGACGAGGCGACCGTCGAGTACGACCCCGAGCGCGTCACGCTCGCCGAAGTGTTCGAGGCCGTCGAGTCGGCGGGCTACGACCCCATCGCAGAGACGGTTACCGTCGGGATCACCGGGATGACCTGCGCCAACTGCTCGGCGACCGTCGAGGACGCCGTCGAGGACCTGCCCGGCGTCGTCTCGGTCGACGCCAACTACGCCACCGACGAGGCGACGGTGCGGTACGCGCCCTCGGTGACGAGCCCGGAGGCGGTCTACGACGCCATCGAGGACGCGGGCTACGAGCCGATCCGCGGGGACGGGGCGGGCGAGGACGGGCGGTCCGCGAAGGACGCCGCCCGCGACGCGGAACTGACGCGTCAGCGCCGGCTGACGCTGTTCGGCGCCGTCCTGTCGGCGCCGCTGGTGGCGATGCTCGCGTTCGAACTGTTCGCGCCGGGCACGCTCCCCGAGCGGATCCCGGGGACGGGCCTCCCGCTCGGCTGGGTCGCGTTCGCGCTCGCGACGCCCGTGCAGGTCGTGCTCGGCCGGGAGTTCTACGTGAACGCCTACAAGGCGGTCGTCGTCAACGGCCGCGCGAACATGGACGTGCTCATCGCGCTGGGCTCGTCCACCGCGTACGGCTACTCCGTGATCGCCCTCCTGGGGGTCCTGCCGCAGGCCGGCCTCTACTTCGACACGGCCGCGCTCATCCTCGTGTTCATCACGCTCGGCAACTACCTGGAGGCGCGCTCGAAGTCGCAGGCGGGCGAGGCGATCCGGTCGCTGCTGGAGCTGGAGGCCGAGACGGCGACGCTCGTCGAGGAAGACGGCACCGAGCGTGAGGTGCCGCTGGAGGCGGTCGAGGTCGGCGACCGCCTGAAGGTCCGCCCCGGCGAGAAGGTTCCCACCGACGGCGTCGTCGTCGACGGGGAGTCCGCCGTCGACGAGTCGATGGTCACCGGCGAGTCGGTGCCCGTCGAGAAGGGCGACGGCGACGAGGTGATCGGCTCGACGGTGAACGAGACCGGCGTGCTCGTGATCGAGGCGACGAAGGTCGGCGAGGAGACGGCGATCCAGCAGATCGTCGAGCGCGTGAAGGAGGCGCAGTCGCGCCAGCCCGAGATCCAGAACGTCGCCGACCGCATCTCCGCGTACTTCGTCCCGGCGGTGATCGCCAACGCCCTGCTGTGGGGCGCCGTCTGGACGCTCGCGCCGGAGACGCTCGCGTCGGCCGTGACGGCGCTCCCGCTGTGGGGGCTCGCCGCGGGCGGCCCGGCCGCCGTCGGCGTCACCGAGTTCGCGGTGCTGGTGTTCGCCTCCGCGGTCCTCATCGCGTGCCCGTGCGCGCTGGGGCTGGCGACGCCGGCGGCGACGATGGTCGGCACGAGCATCGGCGCACGGCACGGCGTCCTCTTCGAGGGCGGCGACGTGCTGGAGCGCGTCCGCGACGTCGACGCGGTCGTCTTCGACAAGACCGGCACCCTGACGCGCGGCGAGATGACGCTCACCGACGCCCGCCCCGTCGCGCCCGCGACCGACGGCGCGGCGCCCGCCGGCGAGTCGACAGACACGGAGGCTGAGGCGGAGGCGACGACGCCCGCGGGCACCGGTGGCGGCGCGGCCGCGGTCGAGCCGGTCCCCGAGGGGAGCGCCGAGCGGCGCCTGCTCCGGGCGGCCGCGACCGCCGAACACGGCAGCGAGCATCCCATCGCCGAGGCGGTCGTCGCCGGCGCCCGCGAGCGCGGCGTCGAGCCCGGCGACCTCGACGTGCTCCAGAACGTCTCCGGGAGGGGGATCCGCGCGCGCACCGAGCACGGGACGGTCGTCGTCGGCAAGCCGGACCTCCTCCGCGAGGAGGACGCGGACCCCGAGCCGGCGATGGACGCGATGCGGGAGCTGGAAGCCGAGGGCAAGACCGCGATGCTGGTCGCGGTCGACGGCGAGCTGCTCGGCGTGCTGGCGGTCGCCGACGAGGTGCGCGAGTCCGCGACGTCGGCGGTGTCGCAGCTCCGCGACCGCGACGTCGCGGTCCACATGATCACCGGCGACAACGAGCGCACCGCCCGCGCGGTCGCCGAGCGCGTCGGCATCGACCCCGACAACGTCCGCGCGGGCGTCCTCCCGGAGGACAAGGCCGACGCCGTCGAGGCGATCCAGGCGGACGGCTCGCGGGCGATGATGGTCGGCGACGGCGTCAACGACGCGCCCGCGCTCGCGGCGGCGTTCGTCGGCGTCGCCATCGGCTCCGGCACGGACGTGGCCATCGAGGCCGCGGACGTGACGCTGATGCGCTCGGACCCGCTCGACGTGGTGAAGGCGATCAACGTCTCCGAGGGGACGCTCTCGAAGATCAAACAGAACCTGTTCTGGGCGCTCGGCTACAACACGGCGATGATCCCGCTGGCCTCGCTCGGGCTGCTCCAGCCGGTGCTGGCGGCGGGCGCGATGGCGATCTCGTCGGTGTCGGTGCTGACGAACAGCCTGCTGTTCCGCTCGTACGACCCCGACGAGCGGTACCGGCTGCTCGGCCGGTTCCGCTGAGCGGGGGGGTCGTCGCTCCCGCGGCGCGCCGGTTCGCGTCGGCCCGCTACAACACGCCGAACAGGAAGCCGAGCCCCATCCCGACGAGCACGACCGCCGAGACGGTCGGGAAGTGCTCGGCGTACCGCTCCACGCGCTCCTCGAAGCGCTCGTAGCCGGCGACCAGCGCGAGCGTCAGCGCCGTGATGACGACGACGACCGTGACGGCGTACGCGATCATCAGCCCGAGACAGTGGTCCGAGCCCGCACAGATCGCGATGATCTCGAACTCCTCCTCGTGGGCGAACCCGAGCACGAACGCGGAGACGGCGATGCCGGACAGGCCGTCGTCGGCGGAGAGCGCGTCGTGGGCGTGGTTCCGGTCGTCGCCGGGGGCCCCGTCGCCGACGAGCGGGAGCGCGGCACGGAGACGGCCGAGGACGCTCCGCCCCGCGTCGCCGTCGGACCCGTGTTCGTGGCCGGCTTCCCGCCCCGTCTCCGGGAGGTCGACGTCCGCGTGAAGCCGGCCGGGCGTCCCGTCGCCGTCGGCGTGGACGTTCTCGCCGTGAACGTGGTCGCCGTGGCCGTCTCCCTTCCCGTGCTGGTGGGCGTGACCGTGGCCGCCGTCCGCGTGACCGTGGCCGTCGGCGTGGTCGTGGCCGGGGCCGTGCGAGTGGCCGTGCCCCCCGCCGCGGTACTCGCGCACGCCGAGCAGGACCAGGAGGACGCCGGCGACGACGCCGATCGGTGAGCCCACCGGGACGCCGGCGACGACCATCGGCTCGGAGAGCCCGTCCACCGGGAGGCGCGTCTTGAGGAGGAAGAACGCGCCGACCACCGCGAGACTGGAGACCAGGTGGCCCACGCCGATGACGAGGCCGCCGACGAGCCCGGCGAGCCACGCGTTCGCGCGGTCGAACGCGTAGGCGGCCGCGACCGGCCAGCCGTGGCCCGGCTCGGCCCCGTGTAGCGCGCCGAGCGCGACGGCGCCGACGAGCAGGCCGGGGGCGACGTCGTGGAGCACGCCGTGGACTCGGCGACGGGACCCGAAAACGGCTGTTATGACCGCGCCGGCGTCCCCGTAATACCGAAACGCCGAACCGCCGGCGGCGACGAGGGGGAGCCATGCGAACGAGCCTGAACGTCCCCGACGACGCCCTCGCGGAGTTCGACGCCGTCGCCGAGGCCGAGGGGTTCGACTCCCGCTCGCGGGCCGTGCGGGAGGCGATGGCCGAGTACGTCGAGCGACACACGCGCCTGGAGGACGCCGCCGGCGAGGTCGCCGCCGTCGTCGCGTTCGACTACGTCCACGACGAGGTGATCCGCGCGCTCCACGGCGTCCAGCACGACTACCAGGACGTGATCACGACCACCTCTCACGTCCACCAGGGCGAGTGGTGTCTGGAGACGGTGTTCTGCCGCGGCGACGCCGCCCGCGTCCGGGAGCTGGTCTACCGCCTGCGCGACTTCGACGCCGTCCGGCGGGTGCGGGTGCTCTCGCTGGTCGACGAGGGGCGCTGACCGGGGGGAGGGCTCCGACCGCGTCGCCGGCGGGGGGAGCGACCCACCGGCTACAGCGTCCCGTTCTCTCCCATCTCGCGGATCTCGGCCGCGCGCTCCTCGATGGCGGCCCACTCCTCGTCGCCCCTGTCGTCGACGTGCGAGTACATCAGCCCCATCCGGCCCGTCCCCCGGAGCACCTCCTCGTTGTCCTTCAGGAAGTCCCAGTAGAGGGCGTTGAACGGGCAGGCGTTCTCGCCGGTCGTCTTCGTGTGGTGGTAGGGGCACGACGAGCAGTAGTCGCTCATGCGGTTCACGTAGTTCGCAGAGGAGGCGTACGGCTTCGAGGAGAGCGCGTCCGTCGCGAACGACCCCATGCCGACGACGTTCGGGGTGGTGACCCAGTGGAAGGCGTCGACGAAGCCGAGGTGGAACCAGCGATTCAGCTCGTGGGGGTCGGCGCCGTAGATCAGCGCGAAGTTCGCGAGCACCATCAGGCGCTCGATGTGGTGGGCGTAGCCGTGCTCGCGGACGTGCCCCACCGCCTCCGAGAGGCACGTCATGTCCGTCTCGCCGGTCCAGTACGCCTCCGGGAGGTCCCGCGTCTGGTCGAGCTGGTTCGCCTCGGCCATCCCCGGCATCGACTCGCGGTACACGTGGCGCACGAACTCCCGCCACCCGAGCACCTGCCGGAGGAACCCCTCGACGGAGTTGAGCGGCGCGTCGTGCCCGTCGTCGTGGTAGGCCTCCTCCACGGCGTCCACGACCTCGCGGGGGTGGAGCAGCCCGAGGTTGATCGCCGGCGACAGAAGCGAGTGCGAGAGCGCCCACTCCCCCTCGACCATCGCGTCCTGGTACGGCCCGAACGCCGGGAGGCGCACCTCGACGAACTGCTCTAGGGCGTGCAGCGCCTGCCCGCGCGTCACGGGCCAAACGAAGTCCGCGAGGTCCGCGCTCCCCCAGTGGTCGTCGTAGCGCTCGGTGACGAACTCGTGGACCTCCCGGGTGAGCTCGTCGGGCTCGAACTCGGGGATCGGCGGCGGCGACCAGCCGTCGGGCGGGGTCTCGCGGTTCTCGTCGTCGTAGTTCCACTCGCCGCCCGCGGGCTCGCCGTCCTCCATCAGCACGCCCGTCTCGCGGCGGACGTGGCGGTACCAGTGCTCCTGGCGGAACGTGTCGCCGGCGGCGTCGCCGTCGCCGGACCCGCCCGAGGCCCGCCCCTCGACCCACTCGTCCCACTCGGCGGGCGTGGTGAGGAACAGGTCGTTCTCGACGAGCGTGCAGTCGCCCCCGCGTTCCTCCACCAGCCGCCGGAGCTCCTCGCCGGCGCCGTGGGTCGGCGGCCGCTGGAGGACGAGCGAGTCGCCGGGGTTCGCCGCGAGGTACTCGTCGAGGCCGTCGCCGAACGTCTCGGCCTCGACGTACGTCACGTCGTAGCCGTCCGCGCGGAGGTCGTCGCGGCAGTGGCGCATCGCCGAGAACACCAGCGTGAGTTTCTGCGGGTGGTACGGCACGCGCTCGGCGAAGCCGTGCGCCTCGATCATGAGCACGTGGTCGTCGTGCTGGAGCGGTGCGGCGTCGGGGTACAGCTGGTCGCCGAGGAGCCAGACGGTCATGTGGGGTGGGCGGTGGTGGGCGGCTGTCGTGGACGGAGAATGCGGTTCCGGTGGCGGGATCGAACGGAGTCAGGTACGGGCTGTGCGAGTAAGGAGGTTACGACGGGACCCGGCGTGCGACGGGCGCCGCTACTCCCCGAAGCGCTCCCGCTCGCGCTCGCGGAGTTCGACCCGGCGGGTCTTGCCCGAGGAGGTCTTCGGGAGCTCCTCGACGTACTCGATCCGTCGGGGGTACTTGTACGGCGCCGTCTCCTCCTTCATGTAGTCCTGGAGCTCGTCGGTGAGCTCGTCGCTCCCCTCGTGGCCGTCGGCGAGGACGACGTACGCCTTCACGACGTTCCCGCGCTCCTCGTGGGGGGAGGCGACGGCGGCGGCCTCCGCGACCGCCTCGTGGGAGACGAGCGCGTCCTCGACCTCGAACGGGCCGATGCGGTAGCCCGCCGAGAGGATGATGTCGTCGGCGCGCCCCTCGAAGAAGAAGTAGCCGTCCTCGTCCTCGCGCGCGAGGTCGCCGGTGCGATAGTAGTCGCCAGAGAACGTCTCCTCGTCGAGCTCGGGCTTCTCGAAGTAGCTGTCGAAGGTGCCCGGGTTGCCGACGGGCACCGCGATCTCGCCGATCTCGCCCGGCTCGACCTCCTCCTCCTCCTGCGTGTCGATGATGGTCGTGCCGAGGCCGGGGGTGGGCTTGCCCATCGACCCCTCCTTCACGTCGATGCCGGGGTAGTTGGAGACGAGACACACCGTCTCGGTCTGGCCGTAGCCGTCGCGGGGGGTGATGCCGTAGGCGTCCTGGAGCGCCTCGATCGGCTCGCGGTTGAGCGGCTCGCCCGCCGACAGCGCCTCCGTCAGGTCGAGGTCGTACGCCGAGAGGTCGGTCTGGGTGAACATCCGGTACTGCGTCGGGACGGCGCACAGGCGGGTGACGCCCTCCTCCTCCATCACCGAGAGGAACTCGTCGGCGTCGAACTCGCCCTCGTACAGGAGCTGGCGCGCGCCGGTGGTGATCCCGACGCCGACGGGCGACCAGAACCACTTCGCCCAGCCGGTGCCGGTCGTCGCCCACAGCAGCTCCTCGTCGAGGTCGACGTCGTCGTCCTCGACGCCCGGCGCGTCGGTTCCCTCGGCGGTGACGCCCCACCAGTAGGGGGCGTTCACCAGCTCGAACGCGCGCATCCACCGGTGGCGGTGGAGCACCGGCTTCGGCTGGCCCGTCGTGCCGGAGGTGTAGTTGATGCTCATCGGGTCCTCGGCGCCCACGTCGGGGCCGTCGTGTTCCGTCTCCCGCCCGTCGAGCAGGCCGTCGAACTCCCGCCAGCCCTCCGGCGAGCCATCGAGACAGATCAGGGTGTCGAGGGGCGTCTCGTCGAGGACGGGTTCGACCATGTCGACGAGCGACTCGTGGGCGACGACGGTCGTCGCCTCGCAGTCGTTCGCGCGGAAGGCCAGGTCCTTCGGCTTCAGCATCGCCGAGCAGGGGACGACGAGCGCCCCGCGCTTGAGCACGCCCAGCTGGATCGCGAAGGCGTCCGGGTGGCGCGGGAACAGGTGCATCACGCGGTCGCCCTCGCCGACGCCGAGGTCCGCCAGCGCGTTGGCGAAGCGGTTCATGTCGGCGTGGATGTCGGCGTAGGTGCGCTCGGCGCGCGTTCCGTCCTCGTCGAGGAAGGTGACGGCGACCCGGTCGCCGTACGCCTCCGCGTGGCCCTCGACGACCGACGGGAGCGTGTAGTCGTCGGGGATGTCCCACTCGAAGTCGGCGACGGCGGTGTCGTAATCGACCGGCATACGCGGACCGTGGACAGTATATGGAATAATCGTTTGGGTGCCGTTGGCGCGTGCCGGAGTCGCCCCGGCGCGTCGCTGTCGCGGGAGCGTTCGCCGCCACGGTCGTTGGGGTCGCCACCCGGGTTTTTGTCGCCTCCCGACGACCCCCGGACATGGAGTACACTACCCTCGGCGACACGGGGATGACCGTCTCGCGCATCTGTCTCGGCTGTATGAGCTTCGGCGACCCCGACTGGCGCGACTGGGTGCTCGACGAGGAGGCGGGGACCGAACTCGTCGAGCGCGCGATCGAGTTGGGCGTGAACTTCTTCGACACCGCCAACATGTACTCCGAGGGCGAGTCCGAGCGGGTGCTCGGGGAGGCGCTCGCGGGGTACGACCGCGACGAGTTCGTCGTCGCCACGAAGGGGTACTTCCGGATGCGCGAGGGCGACCCGAACTCCGGCGGCCTCTCGCGGAAGGCGATCCAGCAGGAGTTGGACAACTCCCTCGACCGCCTCGGGATGGAGACGGTCGACCTGTACCAGACGCACCGGTGGGACTACGACACCCCCATCGAGGCGACGGTGCGGGCGCTCGACGGGGCGGTCCGCGACCGGAAGGCGCGCTACGTCGGCGCCTCCTCGATGTGGGCCCACCAGTTCGCCGAGGCGCTCCACGCGGCCGACCGCCTCGGGCTGGAGCGGTACGCGACGATGCAGAACCACTACAACCTCCTGTACCGCGAGGAGGAGCGCGAGATGCTCCCGCTGTGCGAGCGGGAGGACGTGGGCGTGATCCCGTGGTCGCCGCTCGCGCGCGGGTGGCTCGCGCGGCCGGTCGACGAACTCGACGCGACGACCCGCGGCGAGAGCGAGGAGCACGCCCGCCGCCACCCGTACCTGGAGGGCGGCGGCGAGGAGATCAACGCCCGCGTCGAGGAGTTGGCCGAGGAGAAGGGCGTGAAGATGGCCCAGGTCGCCCTCGCGTGGCTGTTCGAGCAGGACGCCGTCGACGCCCCCATCGTCGGCACCACGAGCGTCGAGCACCTGGAGGACGCCGTCGAGGCGCTCGACCTCTCCCTGTCGTCGAGCGAGATGGAGTACCTGGAGGAGCCGTACGAGCCGGTCCGCGTCTCCGGACACGAGTAGGGCGCCGCGCCGTCCGTTCCGCGTCGACCGCGGAGTAGTGTTATCTAACGTATACGACGGAGAACGCGGAGAGCGGCGCTATCGAGGGAGATTCGGACAGGCTCCGAATAAATCAGGGAGCACGAACGTATCGTTTACAAACATTTATATCTGATAAATACGCCTGTCATGGTATGTCCTCGCACGGACGACGGACGTTTCTGAAGTTGAGCGGCGGCGTACTGGGCGGCATCTTCGCCGGCACGACGGTCACGGCGGCCGAACGGACCGACCGGTTCGTCGTCGAGACGAAGGGGAAGGGCCTGCCGTCGGACCTGACGGTCGTCCACGAGATGCCCGGCGTGAAGTTCGCAGTCGTCGAAGGGAGCGAGTCCGACGTGAAGCGATCGAAGGCGGTGACGGGATACGCGGCGGACATCGAGGTCGAACTGGACGATCCGGGCGTGAACGCGGAAGCGCCGACCGTCGACGAGTCGGACGTGGACGCCCCGTCGTCGAGCGCGAGCGACGAACCGTTCTACCCCCTCCAGTGGGACAAGCAGGCGCTGAACGTTCCGGAAGCCCACGAGGTGACGCAGGGAGCGGGCACTCGGGTGACGATCATCGACAGCGGCGTGGCCGGCGGACACCCCGACCTGGACGTGAACGAATCGCTATCGAGGAACTTCACGGGCGACGGGCTCGGCGCCGCGAACCCCGCGGGCGGCTACCACGGTACGCACGTCGCCGGTATCGTCGGCGCCCTCGACAACGGGGAGGGTGTGATCGGCACCGCACCCGGGACGGACCTGGTCGACTGTCGGGTGTTCTCGCCCAATGCGTTGGCGTCGTTCGCGGACATCCTCGCGGCAGTCGTGTACAGCGCGAACATCGACGCGGACGTGGCGAACCTCTCCCTGGGCGCGTATCCGATCCCGCGGCAGGGGATCGGCCAGTTCTACGGGAAGGCCCTCAACAGGGTGATGACGTACGCGAACAAGGAGGGTACCCTGCTCTCCATCGCCGCCGGCAACGACTCGGCGGACCTCCAGCACGACAAGAACTTCATCAGTCTGCCCAACGAGGGGGCACAGGCGGTGTCGGTCGCCGCCACCGGTCCGATCGGGTTCGGCTGGGACGCCGACGGCGACGGCGACTCGGACGACTTCGCGTCGCCGCCGGAGAGCCCGGCGTTCTACACGAACTACGGGACGAACGCCATCACGCTCGGGGCCCCCGGCGGCGACGCCGACCTCGGCGCCATCGGGACCGGCGTCCCGTGGTATCTCGACCTCGTGTACAACACGCTCGCGATTCCCACGTACGAACAGGATGATGACGGCAATATCACCGGGATCGAGTCGGTCAACCACACGTACGGTTGGCTCGCCGGCACGTCGATGGCGGCGCCGAACGTCGCGGGCGCGGCCGCGCTGGTCAAGAGCGCCAACCCCGACTACAACGCGAACCAGGTCGAGAGCGCGCTCAAGCGCGCCGCCGACGTGCCCGACGGGTACGACAAGACGTTCTACGGGAGCGGGTTCCTGAACGTCGTCGACGCGCTGTAGGCCGGGCGGAGGGGAGACGCCGGCCCCGTCGATCTCGACCCTTTTTGAGTCCCGCCGTCGAGCGCCGGCGGGCGCGCTCGACGGACGGATTCGCGCGGCCGCTACCGATGACCGCCCGACGGCGCCGGGTGATACTATCGTGAAGACAACCGGTTATCGACCGGATACCGTCAGACAGGCGGCATACAACTAAGTCGTATGACATCGAATGGCACGGTATGGTGTCAGTGGAGACGGCGGTGTTCGAGTGCGCGTCGTGCGGGACGTGCGCCCCGTCGACCGGGATCGACTACGACAGCCTCGGGTACGCGGTGTGTCCCGAGTGCGGGGAGACGGAGAGCCCGCTGATCCGGCGACGGCCCGCCCGCGGCCGCGCGGTCCGGTAGCGGGGGTCCGCGGAGGGGAGAGGCGGCCGGGTGTGGGCCGCGAACCGCCGCGTTGTTCACGTGCGAGCGCGAACGGCGGGTATGCCCTGGAGCCCCGTCGAGACGCCCGAGCGGTACGACGAGTGGAAACGCGACGACGGTCACGCGACGCTGCGCGTGCGCGAACACGCCGACGGGAGCGTCGTCGTCAGGCTCGACAGGCTCGAACAGGCGCCCGAGGGGCGGGCCTACCGGCGCGAACGCGTTCCCGACCGGGAGACGGCCGACGACCTGCTCGCGGAGTGGAAGGAGACGTTCGACCGGGACGAGGGGGAGTGACGCCGGGGCGGGTCAGGCGTCGTCGTTCTGGAAGCGCTTCGTCGTCTCGACGAGGGGGTGGCGCGCGTAGTCGACCACGTCGATGTCGTCGATCGACGAGAGCCCCTCCTTGCGGGCGGTCTTCTCCATCCCGAGCTCGACGTGGTCGGCGATGACGATGACGTAGGCGTCCATCTCCTCGACGCCGAGGCGGCGGGCGGCCATCACGCGGTGGTGGCCGTCCGCGAGCACGAGCCGGCCGTCGTCCTCCAGTTCGCCGCTGGCGTTGGGGTTGTCGATGACGACCAGCGGCTCGGCGAGCCCGCGCTCCAGCTCGTACCGTCGGCCCTCCAGCTCGTCGGCGTACACCCGCGCCTGCGTGGGGGTGAGATCCGAGAGCGCGACCGTCCGGCGCTCCTCGGTCGTGTCGACGCCGTGGATCTCCTCCAGGGTGCGCATGAGCTTGCCAACCTTCTCGGGCGTCGCACGCTCGATCTGCGAGCGGATCACGTCCGTGTTCGAGATGATCCCGACGAGGTTGCCCGCGTCGTCGACGACCGGGAGCTTCTGGATGCCCGACCGGAGGATGACGCGCGCGGCGTCGGTGACGTCCATCTCCGGGTGCGCGACGATGATATCGTCGCTCATGACGGTGAACAGCGGGGCGTCGTCGTCCACCGACAGGAGGTCGCGCGCGGAGACGAACCCAACGACGGTCCGGCCGTCGGTGACGGGGAAGCCGTTGTGGTCGCTGTCGAGGATCCGCTCGACCACCTCGCTGACGGTGTCGTCCGGCGACACCGTCGCCACGTCCCGGGTCATGTACGATCGCACCTTCGGCTTGGCGGCCTCGCTCCGGGCGTCGCTCATTCGTGGACGGGTTCGACGGGCGGCGGGGTAAGGGTTCCTCCCGCGGGCGGGGCCACCCCGTCGGGGACCCCCGCCGAGACGCGCCCCTGGTTCAGTCCTTGTCGGGGAACGTGACGGCGCGGTCGGCCGTCCGGACGGGCGCGCTGGGAGCGTCCTCCAGCGTCTCGAAGAACCGGCCGGCGACGATGTCGCGCACGACCTCGGCGAGCGAGTCCCTGGAGTCCTCGTCCACGTCCGCGAGGATGCCCAGCGGCACCTGCGCGCCCGCCATGTCCGCGTGGCCGCCGGCCGAGCCGATCTGGTCGAGGGCGTCCCGGAGCGTCTCCCCCAGGTCGAGGTCGGCGCCGCGGGTCCGCCCCGACGCGTAGACGACGCCGTCGCGATAGCCGTACACGAGCGTCGTGTCGACGCCCTCCATGTTGAGCAGCTGCTCGGCCGCCTGCGCGAGCGCGTCGCGGTCGCGGATCTCCCCGACGCAGGAGGCGACCGCGCTCCCGCGCTGCTCGCGGTTCTCGATGGCCCGCGCGAGCACGTCCAGCACTTCCGGGTTCACGCTCGGCGACTCGACCCGGTCGAGCACCTCCGTGTCGGCGTGCCCGAGGAGGTACGCGGCGGCGTCGAAGTCCGCCTCGCTCACCTCGCGGGTGAAGTCCTTGGTGTCGATCCTGATGCCGTACAGGAGCGCGGTCGCGATCCGCCGCCCGGGGTCGATCCCGAACCGGTCGAGGTACTCGGCAAGCAGCGTCGACGTGGAGCCGACGGCGTCCCGGAGATCGAGGAAGCCCGCGTCGACCGGCTCGCGGGGCGGGTGATGGTCGATCACGACCGCCGGGCGGATGCCCTCGGGGAGGCTGTCGTTGACTCCCGGCCGGGAGTGGTCGACGAGCGCGAAGGCGGCGAACTCCTCGCGGGGGTCGGCCTCGGGGTCGAGCCGGCGCATCTCGATGTCGAGGAGGTTGACGAGCGCGCGGTTCTCCTGGTGGGAGATGTCGCCGTAGTAGCACGCCTCGGCGTCGACGCCGACGGACTCGGCGACGTGTACCAGCGCGACCGCCGAGGCGATGGCGTCCGGGTCGGGGTTGTCGTGGGCGACGACCGCGAGCGTCCCCTCCACCGACCGGAGCGCACGCACCATCGACCGTAGCCGCTCGGCCGTCGCGCCGGTCGCCACGTCGAGCACCCGCTCGGCGGCGACGCCGATGGGGTCGATCACCCGGTCGGCGAGGTCGCGGAGCGCCCGCAGGTCCGCCTCGGTGGCGTCCTCGCCCGCGTACGCGACGATCACGGCGTCCGGGTAGCGCTCGCGGGCGCGGTCGGCCGCGGTGAGGTTGGCCGTCGCCGACGGACCGCCCACGACGACCAGGTCCGCCCGGTCCGGGTAGTTGCCGGGGTCCAGCGGGTCCGCCTCGACCGCCGAGACGTTCTCGTCGCGGAGCGCCGTCACCCGGCCGCTGTCCTCGGTTATCACGTGGAGCGTGCCGGACCGGCCGGTCAGCGACGCGACGATGTCGTTGCCGACGGTCCCGCAGCCGAGCACCAGCCGACGCATTACGGCGATCGGTCGGCCCGGGCCGGGAAAACCCTGCCGTCCTCGCCGCGCGACCGGTGACGGCCGGAGCGCCGCCGCCGGGTCCCGGGAACCGGACGCGGCGCTCGGGGTCGATAGCGGGCGGAGGCGGACCCTCGAACGGGGTCGGAACCGGACCGAAAACGGGCCGCGAGTCGGGAGTCGGGGCGGGGCGTTACGGCAGGATGGCCGCCGCCACGGTCTGTGCCGTCTCGATGACCGGGGCGAACCCGGGCAGGAGCAGCACCGTCGCGACGGCCGCGAACACGACCGCGGCGTACAGCGCCGTCGGCGTCGACCCGAGCTCGAACTCGGTGGCGGCGTCGTCGAGCCACAGCGCCTTCACGACGCGGCTGTAGTAGAACAGCGACAGCGCGCTGTTGACGGCGCCGACGGCCGCGAGCCACCAGAACCCGGCCTCGACGGCGCCCATGAACAGGAAGTACTTCGAGAAGAACCCGCCGAACGGCGGCAGGCCCGCCAGCGAGAACATGAACACGCTCATGGCGACGCTGGCGAACGGCGCCTTCGCGCCCAGGCCCGCGTAGTCCTCGAAGGTGCGGCCGATGCCCCAGCGTTCGGCCAGCGCCACGAACAGGAACGCCCCGGTGTTCATGAAGCCGTACACGAGCAGGTGCGCCATCGACGCGCCGAGCACGTCGCCGCCGCTGGCGCCCGTGTAGGCCGCGAGGCCGATGAGCGCGTAGCCCGCGTGCCCGATCGAGGAGTACGCGAGCATCCGCTTGACCTCCTCCTGGGTGGCGGCCGCGAAGTTGCCGAGCGTCATCGTGACGACCGCGAGCACCTGGAACAGCAGCACCCAGTCGATCCCGGCGTCCAGCGGGAAGCCGACGACGAACACGCGGAACGCGAGCGCGAAGCCGGCGGCCTTCGAGGCCGACGAGAGGAACCCCGAGACGGGCGCGGGCGCGCCCTCGTACGCCTCCGGCGCCCAGAAGTGGAAGGGGACGGAGGCGGTCTTGAACGCGAACCCGCCGGCGACCATCAGGATGCCGACGCCCGCGACGCCCGCCAGTCCCTCGGGGGCGTTCGCGAGCGCCTCGTACACGTCCGGCAACAGCAGGCTCCCGGTGGCGGCGTACACCAGCGAGATGCCGAACGCGAACACCGCAGAGGAGAGCGCGCCGATGAGGAAGTACTTCAGCCCCGCCTCGACGCTTCCGGTGTCCCGCTTGAGGTACGACACCAGCGCGTACGAGGGCAGCGAGGCGAGCTCCAGCGAGACGAACGCGACCGCCAGGGAGTTCGCCGTCGCCATCAGCGCCATCCCCGTCGCCGCGAACAGCACCAGCGAGTAGAACTCCGCCTGGTACTCGTGGTCGTGGAGGTAGTCGTAGCTCGCCACCACGACCAGCGCGGTGACGGAGGCGAACAGCGCCTGGAAGAACAGCGCCATCCCGTCGACGACGAGGGCGTCGCCGAAGAGGACGATGGCGCCGCCGGTTCCGGACTGGCCGGTGCCCGCCGCGAGGAACCAGCCGGCCAGCCCGAGGGAGGCGAGCGAGCCGACGGTGGCGACGCCGGCGAGCAGCGCCGGGTTGCCGCTGTCCGGGTCGATGCTGTCGGCGACGATGAGGATCAGCCCCGTCGCCACGAGCGCCAGCGCCGGCGCGAGCGCGGTCCAGGTTGGGAGCTGGCCGGCCCCGCTCTGCAGGAGCGCGGGATCGACCGCCATCAGGCACCACCCCCCACGACCGCGACGACCGGCTCGATCGCGTCAGTGATCATCTCGAAGAAGATGCCGGGCGCGACGCCGAGCGCGATGGTGCACAGCAGCAGCACCGCCAGCGGCGCCACGTCGTGGAAGTGCGCCCGGCGCACCTCGTAGTCGGTCTCCAGGCGGAACTCACCGAACAGCGTCCGCTGCATCGCGAACAGCAGGTAGCCCGCCACGATGACGATGCCGAACATCGACGCCGCGGTGAACAGCGGCGCCGACGGGATCACCTGCGAGGCGAACGCCCCCTGGAAGATGAAGTACTCGGCGGCGAAGCCGGCCATGAGCGGCAGGCCCATGTAGCCGAACGCGCCGGCGACGAGGATGCCCACCGTGACCGGCATCCGGTCGGCCATCCCGGACATGTCGCCCACCATGCGCGTGTGGGTGACGTTGTAGATGACGCCGACCGCCATGAACATCAGCCCGGAGATGAGCCCGTGGGCGATCATCTGGAACGTCGCGCCGCCGATCCCCAGGCCCGTGTAGGCGACGAGCCCGAGGATGACGTATCCCATCGAGGAGACCGACGAGTACGCGACGATGCGCTTGAGGTCCTGCTGGGCCAGCGCGAGCATCGCGCCGTAGATGACCGACACCACCGCGACGCCGGCGACGACCGCCGCGACCAGCGGCCGCGTCGCCACGTCCGGCAGCATCGTGAAGTTGAACCGCAGCAGGGCGTACGTCCCCATCTTCAGGAGGACGCCCGCCAGCATCACCGACACCGGCGTCGGCGCCTCGACGTGGGCGTCCGGCAGCCAGGTGTGCAGCGGGACGACCGGCACCTTCACCGCGAATCCGGCGAACATCGCGACGAACGCCGCGAGCTTCAGCGTCGCCGGCTCGAGCCCGACGAAACTGCTCAGCTCCCCGGCCTGCAACGACTGGGTGATCTCCGGGAGCCCGAAGGAGCTCACGGGGAGGTTGAACACCAGCGCCATGAACGCGATGAACATGGCGAGGCTGGCGACGTTCGTGTACACGAAGAACTTGATCGCGGCGTACTTCCGGCGCGGGCCGCCCCACACGCCGATGAGGAAGTACATCGGGACCAGCACGGCCTCCCAGAAGACGAACCACAGGAAGAAGTCGAGCGCGGTGAACACGCCCAGCAGGTTCGCCTCCATGAACAGCATGAGGCCGTAGAACTGCGACTGCCGGCTGTCGATGGGGGTCCACGCCGACAGGATCGCGAGCGTGGACAGCACCGCCGAGAGCACGACCAGCGGGAGGCTGATGCCGTCGACGCCGACGAACCACTGGAGCTCGTAGCCGGCGACGGTCAGCCAGTCGATCTGCGTCTCGTACGCGATACTCCCGGCCATGAGCGCGTTCCCGCCCGCGTCGAAGCCGGCCCACATGTAGAGGCTCCCGACGACCGGCAGCAGGCTCAGCGCGAACGCGAGCCGGCCGGCGTACTCGTCGGGCGCCAGCATGACGACCAGCGCGGCGAGGAACGTGACTCCGATGAGTGCCTCGATTATCACAGTAACCACCCCCCGAGAACGCCGAACAGCACGAGCAGGGCCGTGAGCCCGAGCGTCACCAGCGCCGCGTAGTTACTCACCACGCCCGTCTGGATGCGCCGGATCCGCGAGCCCGAGAACAGGCTCACGCTGGAGACGGCGTTGACCGCGCCGTCGACGACGCCCTGGTCGAAGGTGTCCGCGGCGCGGGCCAGCGGGAGGACGACCCGCTCCGCCAGGAACACCTGGTACTCGTCCTGGTAGTAGTTGTCGTACAGCAGGTCCTTGACCGAGCCGAGCTTGTCCGTGTGCTCCTCGGGCGTCGGCACCGCGTACAGCTTGTACGCGAGCGCGAGGCCCGCGAGCGCGAGACCGAGCGACACCGCCGCGCCCAGCAGCACCGTCGTCACCTCGCCGCCGATGTACGCCGAGGAGTACGGGTCGATCTCGGCGTAGTGGTGGACCGTCAGGTCCGAGAAGCCGCCGTCGAGCCACGCGTGCAGGAAGTCCACGTGCAGGCCCGTGAGCACGCGCACCGGCGCGAGGTTGACGACGCCCGCGCCCGCCGCGAGCACGCCGAGCACCGCCAGCGGCAGCTTCACGTTCCAGCGGACCGACGCCGGCGACTCCGCCTGCTCGGTGCGGGCGTCGCCGTGGAAGGTGAGGAACACCATCCGGAAGGTGTAGAAGGCGGTGACGGGCACCGCGAGCAGGCCGAACGCGTACCCCAGCAGCAGGAGCGGCTGGCCGTCCAGCCCGTGGATCAGCGTCTCGAAGAGGATCTCGTCCTTCGACCAGAAGCCGGCGAACGGGAAGATCCCGGCCAGCGCCAGCGACCCGGCGAGGAACGAGTAGTAGGTCACGGGCATCTTCGACTTCAGCCCGCCCATGTCCCACATGTTCTCGTTGTGGTGCATCGCGATGATGACCGACCCGGCGCCCAGGAACAGCAGCGCCTTGAAGAACGCGTGGGTCATCAGGTGGAACGTCGCGGCCACGTACCCGCCCGCGCCGAGCGCGAGCATCATGTAGCCGTACTGCGAGATGGTCGAGTACGCGAGCACCTGCTTCAGTTCGCGCTTCACGATGCCCATCGTGCCGGCGAACAGGGCGGTGAAGCCGCCGACGAGGGCGATGACGCCCAGCGCAGTCGGCGAGACGGCGTAGAAGCCGTACATCCGCGCGACGAGGTAGACGCCGGCCGCGACCATCGTCGCCGCGTGGATGAGCGCCGACACCGGCGTCGGGCCCTCCATCGCGTCGGGGAGCCACGTGTGCAGCGGGAACTGTGCGGACTTACCGATCACGCCGCCGAGCACGAGCAGGCCGACGACCGTGAACCACGCTTCGGGCCCGAGCCCGAGGAAGGTGTTGGCCGCGTACTCGCCGTGCAGGGCCTGCTCGGCCAGCGCCGGGAAGCCCGGCGCCGATTCGGAGCCGACGAACTGCGCGGTCCCGAACGTCGCGAACACGGCGACGACGCCGACGAGGAAGAAGTAGTCCCCGAAGCGGGTGACGAGGAACGCCTTCTTCGCCGCCGACGGCGGGCCGGGCTCGCGGAAGTGGAAGCCGATGAGGAGGTACGAGCACAGCCCCACCAGCTCGAAGAACATGAACGCCATGAGCAGGTTGTCGGCGACGACGAACCCGAGCATGGAGGCGGTGAACAGGCCGAGCCCGGCGTAGTAGCGCGGGAGGCCCGTCTCGCCCTCGTCGTTCATGTACCCCAGCGAGAACACGTGGACCAGCAGCGCGATGAGCGTCACGATGACGAGCATCATCGAGGACAGCGGGTCGATCAGGACGCCGAACGTCAGCTCCAGCGGCGCCTCGGCGCCGGGGACGGCCCCGACGGCCCACGTGTAGATCGTCTCGTCGTACACCTGGCCTCCTGCGACGGTGGCGGCCATCGCGACCGACAGCACGAGCGACCCGGCGGTCGCCGCGATGCCGGGGATCGCCCCGCCCTTCGGCAGCAGGTCGCGCCCGGAGAGGGCGGTCCCCACCGCGATCAGGAACGAGAGGAACGGGAGCAGCACGACGGCCGGCGCGAAGTCGAAGATTCCTGCCATGAATTACCACCTCATCGTCGTCGCCTCGGTCACGTCCACGTCCTTGAAGTTGCGGTACAGCACGAGGATGATCCCGATGCCGATGGCGACCTCGGCGGCCGCGAGCGCCATCGTGAACAGCGTGAACGTCTGGCCCGTCACGTTCCCCCAGTAGAAGGAGAACGCGACGAGGTTGATGTTGGCCGCGTTGAGCATCAGCTCAACCGACATCAGGAACAGCAGCGCGTTCCGCCGCGTCAGCAGACCGAACACGCCGATGCAGAACACGGCGGCCGCCAGCACGAGGTAGTACTCCGGCGGGGCGAACATCACTCGTCACCCCCGCGGAGCGTCTCGCGCAGTTCGCGCCCGCCGTCGGTGAGCACGCCGCCGATGCCGCCGTCCTCGTCGCGCTTGGCGAGGTACACCGCGCCGTCGATGGCCACGTCGAGCACGACCGCCATCAGCACGAACGCGACGACGAACCCCTCGGCGGAGACGACGGTCTCGGAGACCGCGTCGGCGTCGACGTTGAACATCGCGTAGCCGATGCTCGCGGTGATCGAGGCGCCCTCCGCGAAGCCGGCGGGCTCGCCGAAGGAGGCCTGCAGGAACACGGCCGCGAGGACGACGAACAGCGCGACCGCCGCCAGCCCCGGCACGAGGTGGCCCCCGAGCTTCAGGCGCGGCCGCGACCCCGCGTCGGCGTCGCTCACGCGTCCAACACCTCCAGTCCCTCCGGTTCACCCTCCCTGCGCACCAGCATCACGGCGAACGTGATGAGGATCAGGACCCCGCCCACGTAGACGAGGATCTGCATGGCGGCCAGCAGCTCCGCCTGCAGCATCACGTAGTGCACCGCGACGCTGAGGAGCGCGGCCCCGAGGAAGAGTGCGGAGTGCCACACGTCCTCCGCGAGGACCACGCCCAGGCTGCTGCCCACGGTGACGAGGGCGAACAGCGCGAACGCGATAGTCTCTACAACCATTACCCGACACTCCCGGCGGAGTCCGTTTGAAGGTTTCGAGAACGGTTTGCGCGTGTGCGTGTGGGTACGCGTGGGCGGTCGGCCGGATCCGGGGGCGTCGGGCGAACACGTTCGGAGCCCCGATCGGTCGCGAACGACGGCGTGGGGACACCTCGACGCGGATCGGGGCCGTCCCCGCCGTCGCAGGTCGCCGCCGCGGCCGCGGGCGGCGCGGATACTCCCGGGCCCGGGGTCGGATCGATAGCCGGCGCGGGGTGCGGGCGGTCGTCGCGTGGGGCGGCGGTCGGCTGTCGGCGTCGGGACTCGCCGGCCGAGCCCGCGGGTCGGCGGCCGCGCCGCTGTCGGACGCGAGAACGGCGGAGAACCCGGAGCGCTCGCCGGCGGCGCGGGGCGAGGGACGGACGTTACTGGTAGTCGATCTCGCCGTCGCCCTCGCCGATCCACGCGCCGCGGTCCGGCTCCCGGGAGTTGAGCGGGTCGATCCCCTTGTACCAGGGGACGTTCTTGAGCTGTTCCTTGTTGTAGACGAACTCGTCCTTCGTGTCGGCGGTGAACTCGAAGTTCTGCGTCAGCAGGATCGCGTCCACCGGACACACCTCCTCGCACAGCCGGCAGTAGATGCACTGGCCGATGTGGAGGTTGTACTGTTCGCCGTTGCGCTGGTCGTCCTGCACGATCTGGATCGTGTCGTTCGGACAGACGTTCTCGCACTGGCGGCACCAGATGCACCGCTCCTGGGAGAACTTGTGGACCCCGCGGAACCGCGGGCTCACCTCGGGCGCGACGTCCGGGTACTCGACCGTGAACGTCTTGCCGTCCAGCGCGTGCTTCATCGTCGTCGCCATTCCTTTGAGTAGTCCGATCATGGTTCTGAACTGTTACGCGAGCACCCCCACGATGACCGCGGTGAGAACGAGGTTCGCGAAGGAGAGCACGAGCATCCCCTTCCAGCCGATCTCGATGAACTGGTCGACGCGCAGGCGCGGGATCGCCGAGCGCAGCCACTGGGTGAACAGGAAGAACGCCCAGATCTTCGCGGTGAACCAGACGATCCCCAGCGCCGCCGGGCCGGGCCCGGCGGGACCGCCCAGGAACAGCGTCGCCGCGATGGCGCCGCCCAGGAAGATGTGGATGAACTCCCCGAGGTAGATGAGCACGAAGTACACGGAGCTGTACTCCGTCTGGTAGCCGGCGACGATCTCGGTGGGCGCCTCCGGGATGTCGAACGGGTTGCGACCGACCTCGGCGACGTTCGCCACCACGAACAGCACGAACGCGAACGGGTTCACGAACGCGAACCACTGCGGGATGGTGACGCCGGCGACCGAGAGGAACGCCGCCCGCTGGGCCTCGACGATCGCGCTCGTCTGGAGCGTCCCCGTGAACAGCACGACGGAGACGCCGGTGACGATGAGCGGGATCTCGTAGGCGATGTTCGAGGCGACGGCGCGCAGGCCGCCGAGCAGGCTGTACTTGTTGTTCGACGCGTAGCCCATCATGATCAGCCCGAGCGAGGCGATGGACGAGGCGGCGAACGCGAACGCCAGCCCCGTCTCGGGGTCGGCCAACTGCAGGCCGCTGCCCATCGGGATGACCGCGAAGCCGAGCAGCGCCGAGAACGGGATGAGGATCGGACCGAGGTCCCACGCCGGACGGTCGACACCCTCGGGGACGATCAGCTCCTTCGAGAGGAGCCGGACCGCGTCCGCGACGATGACGAACAGGCCGAACGGCCCGATCCGGTTGACCGCGATGCGGTCGGTGAACGCCGCGGTGATCTTCCGCTTGGCCCACGGGCCCGCGAAGGCCGTGTTGATGAGCAGGAAGTTCGCGATGAGGAACGCCCCCAGCAGCGCGCCGACGACGTCGGCGGCGAGCCCGCCGAACGGCAGGAAGCTCGCGATCGTGTCCGGGAGCATCCCCTGCTGGAGGGGCGCGACGGCGCCGCCCGCCATCAGCGGTCCACCTCCCCGAGCACGATGTCCAGGCTGCCGAGCGCGGCGATGAGGTCGGGCACGTACTCGCCCTCGGCCATCTCCGGCAGCGTCTGGAGGTTCGAGAAGCACGGCGACCGGATCTTGAACCGGGCCGGCTTGTCCGTGCCGTCCGAGCGCATGTAGATGCCGAGCTCGCCCTTGGCGCCCTCGACCGCGCGGTAGATCTCGGTGTCGTCGTCGGGCTTCAGCGTCCGCGGAACGTTGGCCTGGATGGTGCGGTCCTCCTCGGGCCAGTCCTCGAGCAGGTCGATGCACTGCTCGATGATCTTCGCGGACTCCTCCACCTCGCGCAGGCGCACGAGCAGGCGGCTGTAGTTGTCACAGCCGTCCTCGGTGACGACGTCCCAGTCGAGCTCGTCGTAGTAGCCGTACGGGTCGTCCCGGCGCAGGTCGTAGTCGATGCCCGACCCGCGTGCCACGGGACCGGTCGCGCCGTAGTTCTTCGCGACCTCCGGCGGGAGGACACCCGTGTCGATGGTGCGCATCTGGAGGATCTCGTTGCCCGAGATGAGGTCGTGGTACTCCTCCAGCGCCTCCGGGAGGTCCTCGAGGAAGTCGCGGGTCTTCTCGAAGAACTCCTCGCGTGGCTCGGGCAGGTCCCAGACGACCCCGCCGAGGCGGAAGTAATTGAACATGAGCCGCTGGCCCGTGAGGTCCTCCAGGATGTTCTGGGCCTTCTCGCGGTCCCGGATCGCGTACATGAAGATGGCGGTGAAGTCGCCGTACACGTCCAGCGCGAACGTCCCGACCGCGAGCATGTGGGCGGCGATCCGGCACAGCTCCGCGCCCATCGTCCGGATGACCTGCGCGTACTCGGGCACGTCGATGTCGGCCATGTCCTCGGCCGCGCGCGCGTACGCCCACTCGTTGAGCAGGCCCGCCGAGATGTAGTCCCAGCGGTCGGGGTACGGCATGATCTGGTGGCGGTAGGTGCCGTTCTGGCAGATCTGCTCCTCGCAGCGGTGGAGGTAGCCGATGTCGCTCTCGACGTCGGCGACCTGCTCGCCGTCCAGCGTCGTCTTCAGGTGCAGGACCCCGTGCGTGGCGGGGTGGTGGGGACCGATGTTGAGGTACATCGTGTCCGTGTCCTGCTCGTCGCGCTGGTCCTCGTGGAGCGGGTTCGCGTGCTCGCGAAGCGGGACGACCTGCGGGCGGTCCTGGTCGTAGTCCGCCGCCAGCGGGTGCCCCTGCCAGGTCTCGGGCAGGAGGATGCGGCGGAGGTCGGGGTGGTCGTCGTACTCGATGCCGACGAGGTCGTACGCCTCCCGCTCGTGCCAGTCGGCCGTCCGGAACACCGGCTCGGCCGACTCGCTGACGGGGTTCTCGCGGTCGGTGGGGACGACGACGCTGACCTCCTGGGTCGGGTCGTCGTACTTCTTCAGGTGGTATATCGACTCGTAGCGGTCCTCGTACTCCTGGGCCGTGACACACGAGAGGTGGTCGTAGCCCGCCTCCTCCTTGAGCGTCGAGAGCGTGTCCTGGACCGCGTCGGGCCGGATCACGTAGCCGGGGGCGTTCAGGTGCTCCTCGCGGCCGATGACGCGGTCGCCGAGCAGCTCGGCGAGCTCGTCCGGGGTCTGTTCCTCGACGGTGGCCGGCGCGTCCGGCTCGGGGTCTTCCAGGCTCATGGTTAGGGTGAGTCCGCCCAGTTGTACCGCATGACGAGGTCCTCCTCGTCGATGTCGTCCGCGAGCTGCTGGACGATCTCGTCGCGGTCGAGGTCACCGAACTGTTCCAGCTCGTAGGGCTTCACCGTCACCGGGGAGGACTCGCCGTTGGCGATCCGCTCCTGAAGCTTGGCGACGCCGTACACGAGCGCCTCGGGGCGCGGCGGGCAGCCGGGGACGTGGATGTCCACCGGGATGACCTCCTCTGCGCCCTTGATCACGTTGTACCCCTCCTGGAACGGGCCGCCGGAGATGGTACACGAGCCCATGCCGATGACGAACTTGGGCTCGGGCATCTGGTCGTACACGCGCTTCATCCGCGGGGCGAACTTCGAAACGATGGTCCCGGGGACGATGATCACGTCCGCCTGCCGCGGGGAGGCGCGCGGGACGCCCGCGCCGAAGCGGTCGAGGTCGTGTTTGACCGCGTAGGTGTGCATCATCTCGATGCTGCAGCAGGCGATGCCGAACTGCAGCATGAACATCGAGGAGCCCCGCACCCAGTTCATGAACTTGTCGAACTTGGTGAGGATGAACGGCGAGGAGCCGAACGCCTCCCGGAGCTTCGAGTTGAAGCGGTTGTCCTCGCCCGTCATCCGGGCGTCCCGGGTGTCGGTCAGTACCTGGCTATCGTCCGTGACGAAGGGTCTGTTGTCGCTGCTCATTGTGTGCGCTCCGTCTTCTGTCTCGCCGCACGCGGACTGCTCGTCCACTTCACGGCGCCCTGCCGCCACGCCCACACGAGTCCGACGACGAGCGTCCCGATGAAGATCAGCATCGGGAGCAGCACCGTCGCGAGCCCGACGCCCGACGCCAACGCGGACTGGTAGATGACCGTCCACGGGAAGATCAGAACCGTCTCGATGTCGAAGACGACGAACAGCAGCGCAACCATGTAGTACTGGATGTTGAACTGGATGCCCGTCGCCGACCCCGTCGGGATCTCACCGGACTCGTAGGTGGCGCTCTTGCCTTGTTCTGGCACGCTCGGGCGGAGGATCGCGGACACCGCCATCATCCCGAGCGGGATGCCCACGCCCATCACCGCCAACGCGCCGATCGCTATCCATGGATTCATACCGGGTTCTCCGTATCGTACGTCGGTTTGGAGCCCCCACAGATAAGTGCTTCACTTGCGCGTGCCCGCGCGGAGCGGCCGTCAGCCCCCGTCGGCGACGAACGCGGCGCCTCGCGCCCGGTCCCTCCCTCCGCCCGTCCCGCAGCCGGGGGGTCCCCGGCTCGGGCCGGGACGGCGCAGGCCGGTTCGGACTATCGCTCGCGGCCGCGCGACTCCCGGAAGCCCGCGACCCCGAGGTCGTGGAGGTCGCGGGAGGTCTCGGCCACGTCGCCCTGCAGCCCCTCGTGGTACTCCACGAGGCGCTCCTCGATCTCGTCGTGCTCCCGTGCGAGCACCTGGGCCGCCGACAGCGCCGCGTTGAACGACTTGCCGGCGTCGACGGCGACGATGGGCGCGCCGGTGGGCATCCCGATCACCGAGTCGACGGACTTCTCCTGCACCGGCACGCCGATCACCGGGATCGGGTAGGCGATGCTCGCGGTCATGTTCGGCAGGTCCGCCGACTTCCCGCCCGCCCCCGCGATTATCACGTCGAGGCCGCGGTCGGCCGCGGTCTCCCCGTACGCGTACATGAGGTCGGGGGTCCGGTGGGCCGAGACGACGTACGCCTCGTAGGTGAAGCGCGCGTCCGGCGGGTCGGCGAAGTCGGTCTGCTCGGCGAACCCCAGCTCGTCGAGGGCGTCGAAGGCCCCCTGCATGGTGTCCAGATCCGAGTCCGACCCCATGATCACCCCCACGTCGGGCGTCGTCTCCGGGTCGGCGTCCCTGTTCGCGTCGGATTCGAGTCGGTCGATGAGGTCCTGAACGGTGGTCATGGTGGGTGAGTCGCGTGGGTGATCACTCGAAGGTCAGCCCGTCCCGCAGGTCGCGGGCGCGGGCGAGCAGGTCGTCGCGGGTCGCGGCGTCTCGCCCCCCGGCCGCGTCGCCCGCGGCGTCGCCGTCGGCGGTCAGCGTCAGGTGGCCCATCTTCCGCAGCGGGCGGGCCTCCCGCTTGCCGTACCAGTGGAGGTGCGCGTCGCCGGCGGCGAGCACGTCGCCGACGCCCGACAGCGAGGCCGGCCGCGGCTCGGGGACGTCGCCGAGGACGTTCGCCATGACGGTCGGCGCGCGCGCCTCGGCGCTCCCGAGGGGCCACTCGAGGACGGCGCGGACGTGCTGTTCGAACTGGGAGGTCGTCGCGCCCTCGATGCTCCAGTGGCCGGAGTTGTGCGGGCGCGGAGCCACCTCGTTGACGGACACGGTGCCGTCGGGCTCCTCGAACAGCTCCATCGCGAACACGCCCCGCCCGTCGAGCGTCTCCAGCGTGTCGAGCGCGACCTCGCGGGCGCGCTCGGCGACCGCCTCCGAGCACCGGGCGGGCGCGACCGTCTCGCGCAGTATCTCCTCGCGGTGGACGTTCTCGACGACGGGGAACGCGCGGGACTCGCCGTCGCCGCGGGCGGCCACGACCGAGAGCTCGCGCTCGAAGTCGATCAGCTCCTCGGCCATCGCGCCGCCCTCGCCGGCGCCCACCTCCGCTAACTTCGCCTCGTAGTCGTCGCCCGGCTCGACCGGGACGTTCCCGCGACCGTCGTAGCCGCCGGTGCGGGCCTTCAGCATGCAGCCGTCGAAGCGCTCGACCGCGTCGGCGAGGTCGTCGGCGTCCTCGACGGCGACGAACTCGGGGACGGGCACCCCCGCGTCGGCGAACGCCCGCTTCTGGACGAGCTTGTCCTGAATGGTCCGCAGCGCGTCCGGCGAGGGGTGGACCGGTACGTCGAACTCCTCGCCGACCGCCTCCAGCACGTCCGGGTCGGCGAGCTCGATCTCCAGCGTCAGCGCGTCCGCGCGCTCGGCGAGGGCGCGGACGGCGTCCGGGTCGTCGAAGGCCCCCTCGATCTGGTCGGCGACGCGCGAGGCGGGACAGTCGGGCGTCGGGTCGAGCACGACCACGTTGACGCCGAGCGGCGACGCGGCCTCCGCCAGCATCCGGCCGAGCTGTCCGCCGCCGACGACGCCGAGCGTCGGGCCGGGACACGTCGGGTTCACGGCCGCGGGTTCGGCAGGTCCGCGAATAAACCTTGCTCCACAGGACGGAATGTGTACACGGACGTGCGTATTACAGGGCGACTCCCGCCCGTACCGCCGTCCGGGGACGGGCGTCGGCGGTGGTCGTCAGCGGGGCCGTCCCTCCGCGCGGGCGTCCGCGAGCGCCTCCTCGTCGATGAACACGACGATGCGCTCGCTCCACAGCCGGAACGCGTACTCACGGGACTCGTAGCCGTCGAGGCGCGCCGAAAGCTCCTCGGCGTCGTTCGGCTTGGCGATGACGACCGGCGGCATCTCCTCGGCCGGCGGCAGGCCGTCGAAGCGCGCCTCCGGCGGCGTGGAGGTCACCTCCGCGTCGTGGAGTTCGAGGTACCACGGCGTCGGGAGCCGGGAGTGCCAGCTCGGGCCCCCGGGCGGCATCCGGTCGAGGCTCGACTCGTTGGCGACGTACAGCCTCGTCCCCCTGCCGCTGTCGGTCCCGACGAACAGGACGTCCGTCCCCTCGTTGTCCCGGGCGACGGCGCCGGCGTCCTGCAGCGCCTCCTTGTAGGCGTTCTCCGGCTGTGCCCACTGGAGCACCTGCTTGTCCTCCACGGAGGCGGAGTTCCAGTAGTCGGCGTTGGGCGCGGCGACGCCCGCGACGGCGGCACACACGACCAGCCCCGCCAGCGCGGCGGTCGCCGCGTCCTCGCGGGCGACCGAGGCGCGCAGGGAGTCGACGACGGACGCCAGCCCCGCCGCCGCCGGGATCGACAGCGGGAGGACGACGTGGACCGCCGCCCACGGCGCCTGGATGTCCGTCGCGACGGGATAGCCCACCAGGGACGCGGCGCCCCAGTAGGTCGCGAACGCGACGACCGTGCGGGTGCCGCGGTCGCGGCCGTAGCCGTCGGCCAGGAAGCCGACGACCGCCAGCACCACGAGGACGCCCGACCCGTACGCGAGCGTCTCGCCGACGTCGTAGAGGTACGGCACGTACGCGTGGCCCGAGTGGGTCCCGGAGCCCCACGTGCCCCAGAACTTCTCGCCGGCGCCCCACGTCGCGTCGTGGAGGACGGAGCCGACCGACGCGTCGGGGGTCGGCGCCCCGGCCATGAGGTTCCCCAGCCCGAGGGCGTTCCACAGCTCCGGGCGCGGCGCGTAGAAGAACGCGACGACCCCGAGGAACGTGGCGACGACGCCGCCCGCGCCCAGGGGAACCCATATCGCGAGGTGGCCGAGGAACCCGACCTCGGGGGCGTACGGCGCGCCGCCCCCGTCGCCGGCGCGCTCGCGGACGCGGCGCTCGATCAGGCGTCTGGTGTGCGAGCCCGCGGTCCACTCGTTCAGGAAGTGCCCGAGCGCGACGACCTCGCCGACGAGCGCGTCGAGCGGCGAGCCCGTGCGCGACGCCGATCTGACGACCCGGTGATCGAGCAGCAGGACGCCCGCCCCGAGGAAGCACGCGAGGTACACCAACGCGTTCTCCTTCGCCGTGAACCCCAGCGCGAGCAGCGCGGCCGAGCCGAACAGCGGGAGCGTCCGCCGGGTGTCGACCGCGTACACGACGAGCGCGAACGCGGCGACGCAGAAGGATCCGACGAGCACGTCGCCGCGCATGAACCGGCCGTAGTAGACGAGCAGGGGGTCGACCGACAGCAGCAGCGCGAGCGCGACCTGCTCGCGCCCGCGGAGGCGGTGCCGGAGCAGCAGCGCGACCAGCGGGAGCAGGCCGCCCACGACCGCGACGGGGAGCCGGGCGGCGAAGTCGGAGGCCCCGATCACGTCGAACAGCGCGTTGTTCACGACCGGGAGGAACGGCCCGTGGATGATCGGCCGGTAGAAGAACTCGCCGGTGGCGTCGAACCGGAGGATCCAGTAGCCGACGCGGCCCTCGTCCCAGTGGAAGACCCGGTGGCCGAGCTGGACCGTGCGGAGGAGCAGCGACCCGGCGACGATCAGCAGGACGGCGGCGGTCGCGGGGTCGCCGACGCGGTCGCGGAGGGGGTCGGGCAGCCGGCCGTCGTCGCGGGGGGACGACGGGGCGGCATCGTCCCGGGAGGGGTCCGAGGCGGCCTCCCCGTCCGCGTCGGGCCCGGCGTCGGGGGCGTCCGGGTCGCCGTCGTCGGCCGCGGTCCCGTCGGGGGCGGATCGGTCCCCGCCGGCGGGGTCACTCATTGGCGAGCGGTCGCACGCCGCCGGTAACAACTCTTGTGATCCGCCGAACCGCCGACCGTCCCCGGCGCCGGCCGCCCGTCGAGGGGGACCTCGGGGCGGAGACATCGGCCAGGAGCGGTACGCCTTTGAGCGGGCCGACCCTCCCCGGACACAATGACCGAGACTACGCTCGGGCTGGTGGTCGCGCGCTACTACGCGTCCATCGCCGAGTCCATGGAGGAGTCCGCCCGGGAGGCGGTCGCCGAGCGCGGGGCGACCGTCGGGGAGACGGTCGACGTCCCCGGCGCCTACGACACGCCGCTGGCGGCCGACCGGCTGGCCCGCCGCGACGACATCGACGCCGTCGCCGTCGTCGGCACCATCGTCTCCGGCGACACGGATCACGACCAGGTGATCGGGCAGGCGATCGCGACGAAGCTCGCCGACGTGAGCCTCGACCGCGACACGCCCGTGACCTTCGGCGTGTCGGGGCCGGGACAGAGCGGCGCGGAGGCGCGCGAGCGCGCCGAGAAGGGCGCCGAGGCCGCGAGCGCCGCCGTGGACCTGGCCGAGGGGCTCCCCGCCCCGGAGGTGGCCGCATGAGCGGACAGGAGGCCGGCGGCGACTTCGCCTACGACTTCGCCGAGCGCGTCGGCCGCGTGGAGCCGTCGGCGACGCTCGCCATCTCGAACGCCGCGAACGAGCTGGAGGAGGCCGGCCACGACGTGGTCGACCTCTCGGTGGGCGCGCCGGACTTCCCCACGCCCGAGAACGTCGTCGAGGCCGGCAAGGCCGCGATGGACGCGGGCCACACGGGCTACACCTCCTCGAACGGCGTCCCGGAGCTGAAGGAGGCGATCGCCGAGAAGCTCCGCGCCGACGATATCGACGCCGACGCCGACGAGGTGATCGTCACGCCCGGCGCCAAGCAGGCGCTGTACGAGACGGTCCAGACGCTCGTCGACGAGGGCGACGAGGTCGTCCTGCTGGACCCGGCGTGGGTGTCCTACGAGGCGATGGTGAAGCTCGCAGGCGGGGACCTCGCCCGGGTCGACCTCGCGCCGCACGACTTCTCGCTCGCCGACGGGCTCGACGACCTCGCGGCGACCGTTTCGGACGACACGGAACTCCTGATCGTCAACTCCCCGTCGAACCCGACCGGCGCCGTCTACTCCGACGAGGGGCTGGAGGGCGTTCGCGACCTCGCCGTCGAGCACGACGTCGCCGTCATCTCCGACGAGATCTACGACGAGATCGTCTACGGCGTCGAGCAGACCAGCCTCGCGAGCCTCGACGGAATGGCCGATCGAACGGTCACGATCAACGGCTTCTCGAAGGCGTACTCGATGACCGGCTGGCGGCTGGGCTACCTGCACGCCACCGGCGACCTGGTGTCGCAGGCGGGGAAGCTCCACAGCCACTCGGTGTCGTGTGCGACGAACTTCGTCCAACGCGCGGGCATCGAGGCCCTCAGGAACACCGACGAGTCCGTCGAGGAGATGCGCGCCGCCTTCGAGTCGCGCCGCGACATGCTCGTCGAGCTGTTCGACGACCACGGCGTCGACGTGACCGTCCCCGACGGCGCCTTCTACATGATGCTCCCCGTGGCCGACGACGACTCCGCGTGGGCCGAGGAGGCGATCCAGGAGGCGCACGTCGCGACCGTCCCCGGCTCCGCCTTCGGCGCGCCCGGCTACGCCCGGATCAGCTACGCCGCCAGCGAGGAGCGACTGCGCGAGGGCATGCAGCGCCTCTTCGACGCCGGCCTGCTCGGCGACGACTGAGAGGAACGACCGTCGACGACGCGACACCGACTCCCCGCAGCCTGTTCTCGCGGGAGTCCGGGTTCGATTCTGCCCGTCCGAAGGCCGAACGACGACGCCCGGCCGGACCTCGGGTGGGACTGAAAGGGGCCGCCGGTCTCGACGAAGGCGCGGAGCGGTGAGCACCGCAGGGAGGCGAGCGGAGCGAGCCGACCGAGGAGCGCGCCGCCCGCACCGAGTCGAGACCGGCGGGGGCTGTCGTGGTCACGGTCGCCCCCGTCGCGGTGGGGGCGCTGTCGGGTTCGGATCGGGCACCGCCGACCTCAACCGTGCTACCACCTACCAAGTCTTTACCACCACCCACGCCAACGAGCGATCATGGACGGGATCCACGACCTCGGCGGGATGGACTCCTTCGACGACCTCCCGCCGGACCGGCCCGACGACGCGAGCCCGTTCCACCACGAGTGGGAGGGCGTCGTCCAGTCGCTGTACATCGCCGGGCTCGGCTCCGACAGCTTCGAACTCGACCGCTTCCGGTACACGCTGGAGGGCGACGACCCCGAGCGCTACCTCACGACGCCGTACTACGAGCGCTGGCTGGGCGCCGTCGAGACGCTGTTCGTCGAGGCCGGCGTCGTCGACGCCGACGAGCTCCGCGAGCGTGCCGAGGCGTTCGCGTCGGGGGAGGCCGAGGTACCGGACGTGGAGGACCCCGACCGGCTGCCCGAACTGCTGGCGGGCGTCCGCGAGAAGTACCTGAGCCGCCGCGGCGACGGCGACCCCGCCTTCGCCGTCGGCGACCGCGTACGGGCGGTGAAGCGACACCCCGCGGGACACACGCGGTGCCCGCGGTACGTCCGCGGCGCCGAGGGCGAGGTCGTCGCCGACCGCGGCGCGCACGTGTACCCCGACGCGAACGCCCGCGAGGACGGCGCCGGCGGACACGCGGAACAGCTGTACAACGTCCGCTTCGACGCCGAGGAGCTGTGGGGGGAGGGGTGCACCGACGCCGACGGCCTGCACATCGAACTGTGGGAGCCGTATCTGGTCGACCCCGAAGGGGAGTGACCCGATCGGGCGGCACCCCCGACGGGGCGAACGCCTAAGCCCCCGCACGCGTCACCACACCCCATGACCGACGACCACGGGGGCCCCGGCGGCGAGGACCCGCCGTCCCACCCCGATCCCGAGCTCCGCGACGAGGTCGACCCGCAGGCGAGGGCGCGCGCGCTCCAGTCGCTACTGACGGAGAAGGGGATCTTGAGCACCGACGCCGTCGACGAGGTGATCGCGACCTACGAGGGCGACGTGGGGCCGATGAACGGCGCCCGGGTCGTCGCGCGGGCGTGGACCGACCCCGAGTACCGCGAGTGGCTGCTGGAGGACGGCATCGCGGCCGTCGCGGACCTCGACATCTCGGTGAACGACGAGGTGATGGAGCTCCGGGTGGTCGAGAACACCGCGGACACGCACAACGTCGTCGTCTGCACGCTCTGCTCGTGTTACCCCTGGGCCGTGCTCGGCCTGCCGCCGACCTGGTACAAGTCGCCGGCGTACCGCTCGCGCGTCGTGGACGAGCCCCGCGCGCTGCTGCGCGAGGAGTTCGACACCGACCTCCCCGACTCCGTGGACGTTGAGGTGTGGGACTCCAACTCCGAGGTCCGCTACATGGTCCTCCCGCGGCGGCCCGAGGGCACCGAGGACATGAGCGAGGACGAACTCGCGGAGCTGGTCTCCCGCGACGCGATGATCGGCGTCGAGCGGCTCGCGGACGGCGGCGCCATCGCCTCCGACGGCGGGGCGCGGGCGGCGGGGGACGCCGGCACGGGCGCGGACGGGAACCCGAGCGCGGAACCGACCTCGACCGCCGACGTCGACACCGCGGGGAAGCCCGTCCCGCGCGTCGACGACGACGGCCCGACGTTCGCGGAGCCGTGGATGGCGCGGTCGTTCGCGCTCGCGGTCGCGCTCACCGACGAGGACGAACCGGGGCGGGCCTGGGAGGACTTCCAGTCGGAGCTGGTCGCCGAACTGGAGGCGACCCCCGGCGCCGAGGACGGGAGCGACGCCGACTACTACGGCGCGTGGCTGGCGGCGCTGGAGCGCTTCCTGACCGACCGCGACCTCGTCGATGAGGACGACTTCGCCGCCCGTGTCCGGGCGTTCGCCGACGGCGAGCGCGACGCCCACGAGTTCGTCGAGGGCGACCCCCACGCCCACGCCGACCGGCTCCCCGAGGGCCACGCCGAGGGCGCACACCACCACGAGCACCCGCACGATCACGGCCGCAGCGACGACCACGGCCGCCACTGATCGGCCGCGGGACGGGATGGCACAGGACGGGACGCGGCATGCCCCCGCCTCGCGTACGGAAATTTATACCCGAGAGGGCCCCAGGGACGCCATCGAATGCGCGTCGCCGACCTCCCGCTGGCCCCCGAGCACGTCGACCACTTCGAGCGGGAGGGGATCGAGGAGCTGTACCCCCCGCAGGTCGCGGCCGTGGAGGCGGGCGTCTGCGACGGCGACAACGTCGTCGCCGCGGTCCCGACCGCCTCGGGGAAGACGTTCGTCGCGGAGCTGGCGCTGCTCACGGCCGACGGGCCGGGGCTGTACGTCTGCCCGCTGCGCGCGCTGGCCCGCGAGAAGTACGAGGAGTTCGACGCGCTCCCGGGGGTCGAGGCGGGCATCTCGACGGGCGATTACGACTCCGCGGCGAGCGACCTGGCGGACAACGACGTGATCGTCGCGACCAGCGAGAAGGTGGACTCGGCCATCCGCAACGGCGCCGGGTGGGTCGACGACCTCGCGTGCGTCGTCGTCGACGAGGTGCACCTGCTCGGCTCGCCCGGCCGCGGCCCCACCCTGGAGGTGACGCTGTCGACGCTCCGCCGGCGGACGCCGGAGGTGCAGGTGGTCGCGCTGTCTGCCACGGTCGACAACCCCGAGGACATCGCGGCGTGGCTCGACGCCGCCCTGGTGGAGTCGACGTGGCGGCCGGTCGACCTCCGGGTGGGCGTCCACGCCGACGACGGGGTGCGGTTCGACGACGGCACCGAGCTGTCGGTCCCCGTCGACGGCGCCGACCCCGCGACCGACGCGGACACCGAGGCGACGGTCGAACTCGTCCGCGGCGCCGTCGAGGACGGCGGCCAGGCGCTGGCGTTCGTCAGCTCCCGCCGGGAGGCGGAGGCGCTCGCCGACCGGCTGACCGAGGAGCGCCTCGCGGCGGTCGCGGCCCGGGCCGACCGCGGCGGCGACCCCGGAGGGACGGCCGCGGACCCCGCGATGGCCGCCGCCGAGGTCGCGGAGGAGTTGCGGGAGGCGGACGGCACGGAGACCGGCGAGCGCCTCGCCGGGGCGGCCGCGTGGGGCGTCGCGTTCCACCACGCCGGCCTCTCGTCGGACCACCGCGCCCTCGTCGAGCGGGCGTTCCGCGAGCGCCGGCTGGCGGTCATCTGCGCGACCCCGACTCTCGCCGCCGGGGTGAACGTCCCCGCGAGGCGGGTGGTCGTGCGCGACCAGCGGCGCTACACCGGCGAGGGAACCGAGTGGCTCCCCGTGCTGGAGGTCCACCAGATGTGCGGGCGTGCGGGGCGACCCCACCTCGATCCCTACGGCGAGGCGGTGCTCGTCGCCGACGACGGTGAGGAGCGCGAGGTACTGTGGGACCGCTACGTCACGGCCGACCCCGAGCGGGTGGAGTCGAAGCTGCGGGACCCGGCCGCGCTTCGCACGCACACCCTGGCGCTCGTCGCCACCGGCGTCGCCGGGTCGCAGGCGGCGGTGCTCGACGCGCTCTCGGGTACCTTCTACGCCTCCAGAACCGCGAACCCCGACCTCGGCGGCGTCGTCGGCGACGCCATCGCGAGCCTCATCGACGACGGGATGCTGGCGGCGGCGGGCGCCGCCGGCGACAGCGGCGGCAACGGCGGCGCCGGCGGCAACGGGGGCAACGGCGGCGGCATCGAGGCGACCGACCTCGGCGCGCAGGTGTCGCGGCAGTACGTCACCCCGGAGACGGGCGTCCGCATCGTCGAGGGGCTGGAGACCGTCGCGGGGATGGACGACGGCGACGTGACGGAGCTGACGGCGTTCGAGATCGTCTGCGATACCCCCGACATGGTCGACACCTACCTCGGCAACGCCGAGCGCGCGGAGATCTATCAGTTCGCCCGCGACCGCTCGGCGGAGCTCACGACCGGCATGGCGGAGGCCGGCGACTTCGAGGCGTGGCTGGAGTCGGTGAAGACCGCGCGGATCCTCGCGGAGTGGGTCGACGGCGCCAGCGTCGAGGAGCTGGTCGAGGCCTACCGGATCGGCCCCGGCGACCTGGAGTCGCGGATCGAGCGCGCCGAGTGGCTGCTGGGCGCCGCCGACGCCATCGCGGACGTGGTCGGCGTCGACGTTCCGGCGTTCGCGTCCGCGCGCGCGAGGCTGTGAGCGGTCGCCCGTCCCGCTCACCGCTCGGCGTCGGTCGGCTCCGCGTCCGTCCGCTCGTAGGCGCCCGCCCCGCGGAGCTCGCCGGCCTCGCGGAGCACCTCGGGCGTCCGGCACACGCCCGGCTCGCCGGCCGCCTGCGGGACGACGCAGTTGTTGCAGTCCGCGCAGACGGCCGCGACGCCGTCCGCCGCCGCGTCCTCGCGGAGCAGGCGGGCCGGGAGTTCCGGCTCGGCGTAGAACGGCCGGGCCATCCCCACCGCGTCGGCCGCGTCCCCGAGCAGACCGTCGATCGTCTCCCGGTCCCTGATCCCGCCCTCACAGAGGACCGGAACGCCGACGCGCTCGCGGACTCGCCGGCAGAGGGCGGCGTTCCACGCCGGCTCGCGCGAGTAGACGAGCGACTCGACCCAGTTGGCGGCGGCGACGAGCGCCGCCCGCGGGCGCGAGCCGAAGGCGTCGACGTACCCCTCCCTGAACCGCTCGTCGCGCCACGAGCGCCCGGGGAACGCGCCCCGGATCACGCTCATGTCCCAGAACACCGAGCCGTTTACGGGGACGAGCGCGTCGTAGCCGGCGTCGGCGAGTCGCCCGCAGAGGCGGACACAGTCGTCGGCCGACAGCGTCGGCCCGATCCCCGGCGGCGCCCCCGTCTCGGCGGGTACCTTCGTCAGCACGGGCACGTCGCCGACGCGGTCGCGGATCTCGGCGAGGACCGCCTCGAAGAAGCGCGCCGGGTCGCCGAACTCGTCGTCGCGCCGGTTGTAGAACGGCGAGGCGAACTGGTGGAGGATGCCCATGTTGGCGCCGGCGAGGTGGACCAGGTCGTAGCCCGCGTCGACGGCGGCCGCGGCGGCGCGGCCGAAGTCGGCGGCCAGCTCGCGGCACTCGTCGGTCCCGAGGACGTGCGCGTCGTAGTCGAGGAACCCGAGGCGGTCGAGGAGCCTGAGCGGGCGGGGCGGGCGGGAGACGGCGAGCTGTTCGAGGCCGGGGTTGCGCTCGCGGAAGCCGCGGTGCCACGTCTCCATCGACCGGAGCCCCCCGTGCTCCAGCTGGATCGCGATCCGGCCGCCGTGGTCGTGGATCGTCTCCGCGAGCCGCCCCAGCGTCGCGACGAAGTCGGGGTCGTGGACGCGGGTCATCCCCGGCGCGGCACAGCCGCCCTCCTCGCGGACGATGGTGGCGCCCTGGCAGACGAGGCCCGCGCCGGCGGCGGCCGCCGGCTCCAGTTTCTCGATCAGCGTGTCGACGGCGTCGGGGCCGTTGCCCGCGTGTTCGAGCAGCGGCGCGCGGTAGAGCCGGTTCGGGAGCGTGACGTCCCCGACCGCCAGCGGGTCTGTGAGCGCCGGCACGGACGAACGCTGGCGCTCCGGGGGCATGAACGCTCGGGCGGGGGTCGCCGCGGGTACGGGGCCGGACCGCGGCCGCGGGGCGGCCGGGTCCCCGTCGCGGTCGCCGGCTCAGACTCGGCGCTCGCTGATCTCCTCGGCGATCCGCTCGCCGGGGCGGCGGAGCTCGCCGGACTCGACCTCGTAGACGTAGCCGGAGACGGTCACGTCGTCGGGGATGAGCTCGTGTTCCTCCAGGTAGCGGACCTGCGCGGCGCAGGCCGCGTCGATGTCGTCGGTCATCCGGACCCACTCCTCGACCGTCGCGTCGCCGATGTCGAGTTCGGGGAGCGCGGGGTCCAGATCAACGTCGTCGAGGTCGACGCCGGCGGCCTCGGCCCGAGCCTCCAGGCCCGCCCGGACGTCCTCGTCGCTCGCGGACATCATCCCGCAGTCGGTGTGGTTCACGACGACGATCTCGTCGGTGTCGAAGAAGTTCGTCGTCAGCGCGGCCGAGCGGATCACGTCGTCGGTCACCTTCCCGCCGGCGTTGCGGTAGATCTGGGCGTCGCCCAGCTCCAGCCCGAGCGCGTCCTCGACGGGGATGCGCTCGTCCATGCAGGCGACGACGAGCAGGTTCTCGTCGGTGGGGATCCCCTTGCGTCGCCGTCGCGCCCAGTCGTCGCGGGCGTCGACCGACTCGTCGACGCGCTCGCGGACGGTGCCGTGCTCGTGGTCGCGGTCTTCGGTGTCGGACATCGTCGGGGACTACGGTCGCCAGCGACGGGGTCGTTGTGTCGTCCGAAGTGGTCGCCGGTGCTCCGAACAGCTGGCAACGCTTGCCGATTCGGGGTCGGTCACTCCCCGTCGGCGGCGACCTGCTCGTGGGTGTGGTGGTAGAACTCGACCAGCGGCGTCCCGTCGTCGCCGGCGACCGGCTCGAAGCACACCCGGCGGTACCGCTCGTTGTCGAGGAGGTTCACCAGCAGGCCCGCGTCGTGCACCGAGACGGAGTCGTACTCGGCCCCGCACGTCGGGCACGTCGCGGGCGCGTCGCTCGGGACGTCCACGGTCGGCGGGTGGGCCTCCGGCGACAAATCGGTGCCGGCGACGGCGGCCGCGGCGACGCGACCGCGGACGTGGCGGGGTCAGCGGTCGGCCTCGACGGCCTCGCGGACGGTCTCGTACTCCTCCTCGGAGTAGGCGACGAACCGCACGTCTCGGAGGGAGTCGGGCTCGAACGCCCGGATCTCCTCGGCGATGGCGCGGGCGCCGTCCCGGAGGTCGAACCCCGCGACGCCGCACCCGAGCGCGGGGATCACCAGCGACTCGCAGCCGCGCTCGTCGGCGGCCGCGAGGGCGTTCCGGGTCGCGTCGCGGATGCTCTCCTCGGTCGCCCGCCCGTCGCCGTAGTGCGGCATCGCGGCCGCGTGGATCACGTACTCCGCGTCGAGGTCGTACGCGTCCGTGACGGCGACCTCGCCCAGGTCGACCGGCCCCTTCGACATCGCCTCCTCGTTCAGGCCGACCCCCGCGGCCCGGCGGAGCGCGCCGGCGACGCCGCTCCCCATCTTCAGGCTCGTCCCGGCGGCGTTCACCAGCGCGTCCGCGGACTGGTCGGCGATGTCGCCGCGGATCACCTCGAACTCCATGGTCGAGGGATCCGTGTCATCGCTCAAATATGTTGGTCCCGGCGCGGCCGGGGCGGCGCCGCTCCGCGCCGTCCCGCCCCGCCACCGCCGGCGGCTACTCGTCGTCCTCGCGACCGTGCGGGTCGTCGGCGTCGGGCGCCTCGACCGCGGGGTCGTGGCGGGCGTACCAGGCGGTGATCTCCTCCAGCCGGTGGATCGCGCGGTCGGGCGTCCCGATGTTGTGGTGCTCGTCCTCGTACAGCACGAGGCGCGCCTCCACGCCCTGCTTCCTCGCGGCGACGTAGAGCTGTTCGCTCTGGCCCGGGGGACACCGCCAGTCCTCGGCGCCGGCGGTGACCAACAGCGGCGTCTCGATGTTCCCCGCGTCGGTGATGGCCGAGGAGGCGTCGATGGCCTCGGGGTTCTCCCACGGGAGACCGTACTCGTTCTCCATCCAGATGTGTGAGTCGTCGGTCCCGTACGCCGAGCGGAGGTCGTAGATGCCGTGCTCGGGCGCCGCCGCGGTGAACAGGTCCGGCTCCTGGGTGACGAGGAAGCCCTGCGCGATGCCGCCGTAGGAGAAGCCGTAGCCGAACACCCGGTCCCCGTCGGCCCAGCCGCGCTCGACCATCGACGCGACGCCGTTGGCGATGTCGGTCACCTCGTGGGTGCCCCACCGGCCCCGGAGCGCCTCGGCGAACTCGCGGCCGTAGGAGGAGCCGCCGCGGTAGTTCGGCCGCAGCACCACGTAGCCCCGGCTGGTGAGGGCGGCGTGGGCGAAGCTGAACTCGGGCTCGTCGTAGCTGATCGGGCCGCCGTGGATGGCGACGACGAGCGGGTGGTTCCCCTCCTCCAGGGCCACGTCGGGGTCGTGGTAGACGACGCCCGAGATGGACTCGCCGTCGCTGTCCCACTCGACGCGCCGGGCCTCCGGCATCGGGTACTCCCCCGTGAGGTCGGCGTTGACCGCCGAGAGCCGCGCCAGCGACGCGGGCTCCTCCCCCGCGCCCGCGTCGAGGTCGGCGGCGTCCACGGCGTACACGTCCTGCCCGTCGCTCGGGTGCGAGAACACGAAGCCCGCGCGCTCGCCGTCCGCCGAGAGGTCGAACGACCCCATCGCGCGGTCGCCCCCCTGCGCCTCGAAGACGCGTTCGGCGGCGTGGTCCTCGCCCGCCGCGGCGTCGAGGTCGGCCGCGACGCGCATCAGTCGGGTCCGGGCCTCGTCGGCGAACAGGCAGTAGACGGTCCCGCCGTCGGCCCACGCCGGCGCGGCGCCGCGGGCGGTCGTCCTGTCGAGATCCGCCGTCAGCGACGCGTGCTCGCCGTCCTCGTACACGAACACCTGCGTCGGGATACACCAGTTCACGGGGTCGCCGCCGAGGAAGGCGAGGCGCTCGCCGTCCGGCGACCACGCGGGCGCGCTCGCAGAGAGATCCGAGTCCGTCAGCTTCCGCAGGCCCGTACCGTCGGGGGCGACGGTGAACACGTCGCGCACGAGCGTGTCGTCCGGGTTCTCCTCGCGGCAGGAGGTGAACGCGATGCGGCCGTTCGGGCCCCAGTCGGGCTCCATCCCCGAGAGGTCCTGGTAGGCGCCGCCGCCGTGGGCGTCGTCGAGGCGCTCTGCCTCGCCCGTCTCCGCGTCGACGACGTGGAGGTAGGTGCGGACCGTGTCGGTGTAGCCGACGCCGTCGAGCTTGTGCTGGAGGCGCTCCGTCTCGACGGGGTCGCCCTCCTCGCGGCCGTCGAGGTACGCCCGCTCGGCCTCGGTCGGGTCGCGGGCGGCGACGACGAGGCGGTCGCCGTCGGGGCCCCAGTCGAACTCCTCGGCGCCCTCCTCGAAGTCGGTGACCTGCCGGGCGTCGCCGCCGAGCGCGAGGTCGAACGCCCACACCTGTCGGTCCGGTTCCTCGTCGTCGCCGGCGGGGGTGTCCTCAGCGTCCTCGTCGTCTCCGTCGCCCCCCTCGTCGGCCTCGCCGTCGTCGCGGCCGACACGCCGGTCAGCATCCTCCTCGCGCGCCGCGAGGAAGGCCAGCCGGTCGCCGTCGGGCGACCACGCGGGCGCGGAGGCGCCCGAGACGCGGGTGAGCCGGTGGGGGTCGCGCGACCCGTCGGCGGGGGCGACGAACAGCGACCCGACGGGCTCGTCGGCGTCGGCGTCGTACTCCGTCGTCGTGAACGCGACCCGGTCGCCCGACGGCGAGACCGCCACCTCGCCGACCTGCGTCAGGTCGTAGAAGGCCGAAAGCGGGAGTTCCGTCATGCCACGACGTGTCGGGGCCCGCCGCAAATAGGTTCGTCATCCGGTCGTGCCGGCCGCATCCGGGCGGCGCCGCGGCTCCCGACCGGGCCGGCGGGCCGGTGTGGCGACGGTCCGGCGGGCCGACGGACCCGGCCCCCGACCGGCCGCGGAACCGACGGCCTGAAACGCCCCACCGGCCCAGTAGCGGCCATGAGCGACGAGGACGCGCGGGGGACCGGACCACGGGACCGCGCCGGCGACGACGCGCCGGAGCCGGACGCGCTCGCGGCGACGGCCGAGGCGGCGGTGCGGACCGCGGGGAAGTACCTCGCGGAGCGCTTCCGCGACGGCGGCACCGTCGGCGACTACGGCACCGACGACGTGAAGGCCGAGGCCGACGAGGCCGCCGAGCGGCTGATCTTCGACCGGATCCGCGCGGACTTCCCCGACCACGCGCTCCGCGGCGAGGAGTCGGGCAGGCCGGGCGACGGGCCGGTCGAGTGGATCGTCGACCCGCTGGACGGGACGAACAACTACGCCGTCGACTACCCGTCGATCGCGACGGCGGCGGCGGCGCGGGTCGGCGATGACACTCTCGTCGCCGCGATCCACGAGCCGCTCGTCGACGACTGCTACGTCGCCGTCCGGGGGGACGGTGCGAGGCTGAACGGCGACCCCCTGACGGCGGCGCCGCGTGACCGCCCGCTGGACCGGTCCACCGTCTCGCTGATCGTCGGGCTGCCCGCCGTCCGCGACGCGGACCGGCGCGCGGAGGCCGACCGGATCAGGGCCGCGCTGCGCGATCGGTGCAAGCGGGTGCTGGAGACGTGGTCGCCGTGCGTCGACTGGGGGCTGCTCGCGCGGGGGAGCGTCGCCGGCGTCGTCTGCGCGTACCCCGACCCGTTCGAGCAGGAGGCGGGCGAGCTGCTGGCCGCGGAGGCCGGCGCCGTCTCGGCGGCCGGCGGCCGCTACTACGTCGGCGCCGCGGACGAGGCGACGCTGGCGGCGCTGGTCAAGACGCTCCCCGACGGAACGGTCGGGTAACCGGCTCCGACACGGGAGAAGCGGTGCGTGCGGGTCCGCCCGCTCGACGGACGGAGCGGCCGCTCGCGGGCTGGAGATGGGGACACGTGGTGGGTATGGCAGTACCTCCGGTCCCACCCCGTGGGTATGGCAACGGGCGAGTCCGGAACCGACGCGTCCCCGACGGGGCTATCTACGATAGGGGTTTATGAATTTTTTGGTCAGGTGCGGAGGTACCGGTAGCCCGCCGCGGCGCCCGCCGCCGGGACCGACAGCACCGCGAGGTACGGCAGCGCGTACGCCGCGAGCACCACCAGCGCGCGCCCCAGGACGACCACGCCGTCGACCGACGCCAGGAACGCCTCGGTCAGCGGCGTCTCGTACCACTGCTGCCGCTCGGGCGGCTCGTAGTCGGGGCGGGGCTCGTGCAGTTCCACCACGATGGTCGAGTACGCGACGCGGCGCTCCAGACTGCGCAGTTGAGCCTCGGTCCGCTCTATCTCCGTCTGGACGTCGGAGAGTTCGCGCTGGACCGCCAGCACCTCCTCGGTGTCGTTGGCCTGCTCGTACAGCTCCCGGAGGCGGTCGCGCTCGGCCCGGAGGCTCTCCAGCCTCGCCTCCAGGTCGACGACGCGGTCGGTGACGTCGGTCGTCGACTCCTGGAACGACCGCACCTCGCCGCGGGCCCTGACGGTCTCGACGGCGCCGGAGTAGTTGCCCGCCGGCACCCGGAGCACGAGCCGGCCGGTCGTCCACGTGCGGTTCCCCTCGCCACGGACCTCCTGGGTGGCGCTGCCGACGTAGCCGCCGCGCTCGCGCGCCATCGCGGTCAGGTCCTCGCGGGCCGCCTCGTAGTCGTCGACGCGGAGCTGGACGGTCGCCTCGTAGATCAACTTCCGCTCGGCGACCTGCGCCGACACGCCGGCCGCGCCGCCGTCGCTCGACCCGGATCCGGACCCCCCGCCCGGGGTCGCCGCGGGCGTCGCCGTCGCCTCCGCCGCCTCCGGGTCGCCGGTCGCGTCGAGGTCGCTCCCCCCGCCGCCGTCGGCGCCGCCGGCGCCGCCGGAACAGCCGGCGAGGACGAGCAGGAGGGCACAGCACACGGTCGCGAGTCGGGAACGTGGCATGTCCCACGGTACCGAGCCCCGACGCCTGAACGTTCCGTACGTTCAAAGAGCCGTTTGACCCTTCCGTACGCGGCCCCTACCGGCCGGCATGAAGCGACGCCTGCTGGAGATGCGCTGGCTCGACGCGCTGTTCGCCCACTGGCGCGTCGACCCGGCGACCGTCGGGGCGCGCCTGCCCGAGCCGCTGTCGGTCGCGACCTACGACGGCGACGCGTACCTCGGGGTCGTCCCGTTCGAGATGGCGGACATCCGGCCGCGCGGGGCGCCGGTCGGCCTGTCGTTCCCGGAGCTCAACCTCCGCACCTACGTCACCCACGGCGGGAGGAAGGGGGTGTACTTCTTCACCCTCGACGCGGCCGACACCGTCGGCGTGAGCCTCGCCCGCTCGCTGTTCCGCCTCCCGTACTACCGAGCCTCGATGGAGGTGACCCGCGAGGGCGACCGGGTCACCTTCCGCAGCAGACGCGCCCACCCGGGAGCGCCGCCGGCCGACTTCGAGGCGACGTACGGCCCCGTCGGGGAGCCGAGCCCCCCCGAGCCGGGGAGCCTGGAGGCGTTCCTCGTGGAGAACTACCGCTTCTACACCGAGGGGCGCGGACGCGTCTACTACGGCGACATCGAGCACGACCCGTGGCCGCTCGCGCCCGCCCACTGCGAGATCCGCACGAACGGCCTGTTCGCGGCGAACGGCTTCGGGGAGCCCGAGAGCGACCCCGTGTTCCACTACTCGCCGGCGGTCGACGTGACCGCCGACCGCATCCGGGGACTCGACGCGGACGCGGACGCTCCCGTCGACGTCGAGGATGCCGAGTCGGGGGCGGGAACGGACGCCGGGAGCGACGGCGACGCCCCCGGCGTCGACATCCCGGTCGAGGGGGCCAGGGACTGATCGGACCGGTCGGCCGCGGTCGGTCGGGTCGCCGCCGGCCGACCAGCGTTCTCGCCGGCCGGCCCGCGTTCCCGCGTTCCCCGCCGGGGCGACGCCGACACAAGACACTTGCCGGATCCCCGGAGTCCTCCGGACGCATGCGTCCCCGCAGTCGAGCCCTCGCCGCGGCGGTCGCCGCGGCCCTCCTCCTGACGAGCGGCTGTCTCGCCGCGCCCGGCGGACCGATGACGGGCGACACCGCCACCGGCACGTCGCCCGGGTCGCCCGCGACCACGGCGTCGTCGACGCCCCTCCCCGGGAAGTCGATCGCCTGGCCCGACGGGCCGAAGGAGCGTCCGGAGCGGCCGCCCGAGCTGAACGAGTCGTCCGTCGGGTCGTTCGCCCGGACGTACGAGTACCGCTACGTGTACAACAGCCTCTGGTACGACGAGACGAGCGAGGTGTCCCTCGAGTGCGAGGTCGACCGCGTCGAGCGCCGCGGCGACGCCTGGCGGGCGGTCGTCACCTGCACCGGCTACTCGAACACCGGCGGCGAGGCCGAGAACGGCACCGCCACCTCGACGGTCGTCCACGCCGACTGGTTCACCCAGACGTACGTCTACTGGATCGACGGGGAGTCGGTCCACCGCGAGCGCGCCGGGGAGTGACCCGAGGCGGTTCGGGCGCACGGGCGTCGCCCGGACGCGTCCGGGGCCGTCACCCCGGTAGCTCGTGGAGGAACGTCTGGAACTCGGCGGCCCGGCCGTCCGGGTCGTCGGCGAAGAACTGGTAGATGTCGTAGCGCTCGTTCACGTGCGGGGCCTCGCGGGCGGCGTCGCCCACGCGCTCGTGCGCCCGGTCGACGCCCTCGCGGTCCGGATAGACGAAGGTGAGGATCCCCTCCGTCTCGGTGTCGCCCCCGTCGGCGTCGCAGAACCCGAACCGGAAGTCGCCGCGCGCGAGGATCGTACACCCGGGCTGTTCGAGCCACACCGAGCACCCGACGACCTGCCGGTACCAGTCGACGACGCGCTCGCGGTTCGCGGTGCGGAAGAAGACGACGCCGGCGGGGCGGGACATACGGGACCCGACTGCCGGCGGCGACGAATACCCTTCGACCGGCTACTCGCGGGCCGCCTCGATGGCGTCGCGGAACGCCTCCGCGCGCTCGGTGATCGCGTCGAAGTCGCCGACGTCGACCAGGTCGCGGTCGACCAGCGCGGAGCCGGCGCCGACGCAGACCGCCCCGGCCTCGATGTAGTCGCCGGCGTTGTCCGGGGAGACGCCGCCGGTGGGCATGATCTCCAGGTGCCCGAGCGGCCCCTTCAGCGCGGCGACGTGGTCCGGGCCGACGGTCTTCGCCGGAAACACTTTTACCACGTCCGCGCCGGCCTCGTACGCCTCGACCGCCTCCGTCGGCGTCATCACGCCCGGGGCGCACAGCACGCCGTAGCGGTTGCACGTCTCCACGACGCCCTCGTCGAAGGAGGGCGAGACGACGAACTCCGCGCCCGCCGCGACGGCCGCGCGCGCGGTCTCGCTGTCGAGGACCGTGCCGGCGCCGACGAGCGCGTCGTCGCCCAGTTCCTCCGACAGCGTGGCGATCATGTCGGTCGCGCCGGCGGTGTCGGCGGTGACCTCCAGCGCGGTGACGCCGCCGGCGACGAGCGCCTCGGCGGTGTCGACGACGGTCTCGGGCTCCGCCCCGCGCAGCACCGCGACGACGCCGGACTCGCGCATCGCCGCGAACGCATCGGTGGTACTCATACACGAGTGAACTTCGCGGCGGAGAATAAAACCGGCGGGTGCGAGACGTGCGAGGCGCGAGCGACCGGAGGGAGCGAGCGCCTCGGGGAACGGCGGCGAGGTCCGGAGGGCCGAGCCGCCCACCGAACCACTGACCGGAGGGAGCGAGCGCCTCGGGGAACGGCGGCGAGGTCCGGAGGGCCGAGCCGCCCACAGAACAAGCGGGAGCGAGCGAGGTCTCGAAGAACGGCGGCTGAGCGGTACTGAGACCGCTCCACCCGATCATGATACGCGAAGCGAGCGACGAGCCGCTCGGACACGCCGACTCCAGCCACCTGTGCGCCGCGTCGCCCGACCGCGAGCGGTACTTGTCACCTAATCGCTTACCGGAGGTGATGGACGCAGAGACGGGGCCGTTCGGCCTCGATCACGAGGAGCTGTACCGGTCGGTCGCGCCGTCGGTCGTGTCGGTGTACGTGGACGGCGACGGGGCGGCCCGCGGCGCGGGCTCGGGGTTCGTCTACGATGCCGAGCACGTGGTGACGAACGAGCACGTCGTCGGCGACCGGCGGGCCGTCAGGATCCGGTTCGCCGACGGCTCGTGGCTCGCGGGGCGGGTCGTCGGCGCCGACGCCGACACCGACCTCGCGGCCGTCCGCGTGGCGGGGATGGACGCCGAGCCGCTGGCGACGGCGACGGACGTGCCCGCCCCGGGCCGGCCGGTCGCCGCGCTGGGCAACCCGATGGGGCTCGACGGGTCGGTCACCGCCGGCATCGTCTCCGGCGTGAACCGCTCGCTGCCGCTACGGGGCGGGTTCTCGGTCCCCGACGTGGTGCAGACGGACGCGGCGATCAACCCCGGCAACAGCGGCGGGCCGCTCGTGGCCGCGACCGACGCCGGCGGCTACGAGGTGGTCGGCGTCAACCGCGCGAAGGCCGGCGAAAACATCGGCTTCGCCGTCTCCGCGCGGCTCGTGAACCGGGTCGTTCCCTCGCTCGTCGCCGACGGCGTCCACCGCCACCCCTACCTCCGGGTGCGGACGAGCGACGTGACCCCCGCGCTGGCCGAGGCGAACGGCCTCCTCGAAACCGACGGCGTGCTCGTCGTCGACGTGGGCGGGACGGGATCCGGGTCCGCGGGGGGCGACGGATCCACGGGCGACGGCGGCGGCCTCCGCGGCTGCTCGCGGACCGCCGTCGTCGACGGGCGCGAGCTGCCCGTCGGCGGCGACGTGATCGTCGCGGCCGACGGCGAGCCCGTGCGCACCCACGAGGAGCTGGTCAGACACCTCATCCTCCACGGCGAGCCGGGGGGGACGGTCGAACTGACCGTCCACCGGGAGGGGGAGGCCGGCGAACGCGCGGTCGAGGTGGACCTCGCCGAGCGGCCCGGGACCGCGGGAACGGTGCCCGTGCGGTAACCGGGGGGACCGTCGAGTCGTCCGTCGCGGTCGACCTCCCCGTTCGTCCGAGAGCCCAGGCCGTCGGACGCCCGAACCCCCGGCTCCCGTCCGGATACTGCTGTACGGCCCGCTCCCGTTCGCGTCGCCGATCGTGACGGCGTCGACGGCCGAGCTCCTCCGAGGACCGACGATCGAACGGCCCGGACGCGGGCCGGCGATCCGGCGGGGCCGACGACCCGATCCACTACTCCCCGCGCGGCACCGCGACCGCGCCGACCGCGAACCCGACGAGCGCGAGCGCCGCCAGGATCGCGAGGTTCGCGGTCGGCCCCAGCCCCGCGAGCCCGCCGCCCTCGGGCGCCGCGAAGGTGAGCGCCCGCACCCCGCGCGAGAAGTACGTCAGCGGCGAGAGGTTCACGACCGGGAGGAACCACTCGGGGAGCAACTCGGGGGGGACGAACGTGTCCGAGAGGAACAGCAGCGGCAACGCCACCGAGTTGGAGGCGGCGATGACGCCGTCCTGGGTGTCCGACACCCGGCCGAGCACCGAGCCGACCCCGCAGAAGAGGACGACCCCGAGGACGACGAAGGGGACCAGCAGGAGCAGGTCCGCGGAGACGGGGATGCGCGCGCCGGTGACCAGCGTCACCAGCGCGAACACGAGCAGCGACGCGAGGCCGATCACCCCGACGTTGACCAGAGTGTGCGCGAACAGCCACTCCCCGCGCGTCAGCGGCGTCGTCGCCAACTTCTCGAAGCGGTGGCCGTCGCGATGGCGGGCTATCTCCGAGCCGACCCGCGACAGCGGCGTGAACAGCACGACGGTGGCGAGGTAGCCGGGGAGGTAGTAGGCGTCCGGTCGGGCGAACAGCCCGCCCCCGCCCGGCTGGGTGCGCACGAGCACGCCGAAGATCAGCACCAGCAGCAGCGGGAAGAAGAACGTGAAGAATACGGCCGTCCGGCGCCGGAGAAACGACCGCGTCGCCGCGACGATCTCCGAGCGGATCCGGCCGGCGCGGGTCACCGGTCCACCTCCGCGGAGGTCGCGTCGGCGGCGGTAGCGGAGTCGCGGGCGCCGGCGGCGGGGTCGATCGCGGCGGCGGCGTCGGTCGCGGCGTCCTCGCCCGCGACCGCGCTCGCGCCCGGCGTGTAGGCTCCTTCGAACGTCTCGCCGGTGAGCCGCAGGTACACGTCCTCCAGTGTCGGTTCGGTCCACGTGAGCGACTCGTAGGCGACGCCGGCGTCGGCGAGGGCGGTCACGGCGTCCGCGAGGTCGGCGGGCGCCACGTCGCCGAGGACGAGTTCGTCGGCGCCGACCTCGACGGCGAAGCCGGCGTCGCGGAGCGGGTCCGCCCCGGCCGCCACGTCCGGACCGGCGACGACGAGGCGGGCGGGCCCGCCGTGTTCGGCCACGAGTTCGGCGGGCGTGCCCGCGGCGACGAGGCGGCCGTCGCGGAGCAGGCCCACGCGGTCGGCGAGACGCTCGACCTCGTCCATCGAGTGGCTCGTGAGGAAGACGGTGACGCCGCCGTCGGCGAGGTCCTCGATCAGCCCCCACAGCGACCGCCGGCCGGCGGGGTCGATGCCGGTCGTCGGCTCGTCGAGGAACAGCACGTCGGGGTCGTTCACGAGCGCGGTGGCGACGCAGGCGCGGCGCTTCTGGCCGCCGGAGAGCTGCTCGTACCACGCGTCGGCGTCGTCCGCGAGGCCCACGTCCGCGAGCACGTCGTCGACGGGGCGCGACTCGTCGTAGAGGCCGCCGTAGTAGGCCACGAGCTCGCGGGCGGTGAGGCGCTCGGGCGGGCCGAACTCCTGGGGGAGCAGGCCGACGCGCGAGCGGTCGGACTCGCGGGCTGGGTCGCCGAACAGTTCGAGCGTCCCCTCGGCCCCCGCGGTCCCGGTGAGCGCGCGCACGAGCGTCGTCTTCCCGGCGCCGTTGGGGCCGATCAGGCCGAACACCTCTCCCTCGCGGACGTCGAGGGAGACGCCGTCGAGCGCGACCGTCCCGTCGTAGGACTTGCGCGCGTCGACGGCGCGGACGACCGTCGCGTCGTTCATGGGGGCCGGTCCGGTCCTCGCGGAAGTAAGGGTGCCGAAGGCAGGGCGTCGCCCGGGACGGCGACGGCGCCGCCACCGGGAAGACGACGACCACGACGGACGGCGCCGGCGAGGACACGCCCGGTTCTGGCGCCGGTCGACCCCGCGCTCACCACTCGACCGCCCGCGTCGCGAACAGGGAGACGCCGACGGCCCACCGGCCGACCGCGGCGGCGACGACGGCCGCGGCGGCCGCTCCGGGGTCGACCCCCGCGGCGACGAGCCAGCCGTGACACGCGTGCAGCGCCCCGACCGGCGAGAGCGTCGCGCCGAGCGCGAGGAAGCCGCCGACCTCGCCCGCGAGCGCGTCGCGGACGGCGTCGGCCGGCGTCGCCGCCGACGCCCACGGCTCGATCGGTTCCCCCGCCATACCCGGTCGGTCGCGGGCCCGAGACTGATAATTCCACCGGGCCGAGTATCGAACCGATCAGACCGGGGCGTGGGAACGCGCCACGGGGCGGCCGAACCGTTTTGTCGTCCCGACCGGACGGCCGCGTATGGACGACGAGCCCTCCGGCGGGACGGGGGACGGGTCGACCCCCGAGCCCGACGACCCCGACCCGACCGCGGACGACGACTCGGCGCCCGCCGTCGATCCGCACACACAGCGGGCGGCGGTGCGCGACGGATACGACGGGATGGCCGAGGCCTACCGGCGCGAGCGCGACGCCGCGGAGGCCCCGGTCGTGGGATCGTTCCTCGGCGGCCTCTCCGCCGGCGACCGGCTCCTCGACGCCGGGTGCGGGCAGGGCACGCCCGTGTTGAACCGTCTCCCGCACGGCGTCGAGGGGATCGGCGTCGACCTCTCGGCGTCGATGCTCGACCTGGCCCGCGAGCGGACCGACGCGGCCCTGGTCCGGGGCGACCTGACGCGGCTCCCGGTCGCGTCGGACGCCGCCGACGCCGTGACGGCGCTCCACTCGGTGATCCACGTGCCGGTGTCCGAACACCCGGCCGTCTTCAGCGAGTTCGCACGGGTGCTCCGCCCGGGCGGCCGACTCTACCTCACGGCCGCCACCGGCGACGACGGGTGGTCGGGCGCGAACGACGACTGGCTCGGCTCGGGCGAGCTGATGGCGTGGTCGTTCCCGGGCATCGACCGGACCCGCGACCACCTCCGCGAGGCGGGGTTCCGGGTGACCGACGAGCGCGTGCTCGACGACGCCGTCGCCGACGACGACGGCGGCTCGTGGACGCACCTGTTCGCGCGGCTCGCGGAGGACTGAGCCCGCGTACGGTACAAAAAAGCGGGTCGGGCGACCGGCGTCTCCGTCGGCGGACCCCCGCCCTCGCCTCAGGCCGTCGCGCCGACGTGGCCGCCGACCGACTCCACGATGGCGTCCACGTCGAACTCGTCGGACTCCTTGTCGAACACCACCTCCCCGTCGGCGCGGACCTCGAACACCCCGCCGTCGCCGGTGACCAGCGCCACCGACTCGACTCCCTGTCCGAACTCCTCCAGGATCGCCGCCTGGACGTCCTGTGCGCGCTCCAGCATCCCGCACGGCACGCAGTACTCGATCTCGACCTGTGTCATGCGCTCACGGCGTAGGGACGCACGCGAGGTAAGTCCGACGGCGGCACCCGGACGACCCGTCCGGGGCCGGCCCCGCCGGCCGGCACGTCGGTTCTCCCCCTTCGGCGTCGTGGCCGGAGGAGGGACGTCGCCGGAGGCCGCCGTCACGCCGGGTCGGCGATCCCCCACGCGATCCGGTCCCACACCCGCTCGTAGGTGTAGTACGTCGCCGTCTTCACCACGTTCGTGACGACGCCGATGTTCACCGCGTCGGCCACGTCGCCGACGACCGCCCACGCGACGAGGACCGTGATCACCACCATCACCAGCCGATAGCACAGGGTCTTGAGGATCGCGCGCCTGCGGTGCTGGAGCGCCGGCCGGGGGAGCGGGAGCCGTCCCATGTGTCCACCACCGGACGCGCGGATAATAACTCCACGCAGTTACGTCCCAGCGAGAGGTAACCATGGAAGGTTATTTACAGCGGGGGCGACCGTCGGCCGGTCGACTCCGTCGGCGTCCCCCGTGCTACCGGGGGAGGTCGAACCCGGGCCGCCACCACAGCAGCGCGACCGTGGCGACGAACACCAGCGTCGACGGGCCGTAGCCGAGGCCCGCGACGGCCGCGGCGACGAACCCTCCGCCGCCGACCAGCGACGCCGCCGCGCCCGCCAGTATCGGGAGCGAGCACGACAGACACGAGAACAGGCCGAGCACGCCCGCGACGCCCGCGCCGGCGGCGTCGACGACCGCGCCGTACAGGAGGTACGCCAGCGCCGCGTAGCCGAGCACCTTCGCGGGCATGAGGACGGCGGCGGCGACGCCGACGTTCACGATCGGCGCGGGCCCCCACCCCGGGGGGAGCAGCGCGAGCGAGACGCCGGCGGCCGTGCGCGGCGGCGCGACGCCGACGACGCCGCCGAAGACGGCCAGCAGGAGCGCGTAGCCGCCGGCGACGGCCAGCGCGCGGCGGCGCGTCCGGGCGTCGCCAGCGGGCGGGCGGTAGCGCGCGAACACGAGCAGCGCGAGGTTCACCCAGACCAGCCCGTACAGCGTGAACAGCGGCGAGGAGACGCTGGCGTTGGTGAACGCGAAGTACGCGACGACGGCCGCGCACTCGAGGTTGAACACGAGCGCGGCGACCAGGACGTCGCGGCGGGAGACGGCGAGGTTGACGCCGGCGAACGAGGGGGTCCGTGCGCTCATCGGCTACACCGCGAGCGCGTCGACGACGACCGCGAGCAGGACCACGCCGAGGTAGGCGTTCGAGGCGTGGAACGCGCGGAACGCGGCCGACTCGTCGCGCTCGTAGTGGAGGCGGACGATGGCCCACAGGAAGACGCTCCCGACGGCGACGCCGGCGAGCGCGTACAGCCAGTCGAGGCGGCCGAGGCCGACCATCGCCGCGCCGACCGCGAGCGTCGCGCCGAAGTACCAGACGATGTGGCGGCGGGTCGCCGTCTCGCCGCGCACCACCGGCATCATCGGGAAACCGCCGCGCTCGTAGTCGTCCTTGTACGCGAGCGCGAGGTTGTAGAAGTGCGCGGGCGTCCACAGGAAGATGAGCGTCGCCAGCGCGAGGCCGCCGAGGCCGACCTCGCCGGTCACCGCCGCCCAGCCGATGAGCGCCGGGAGCGCGCCCGCGGCGCCGCCGATGACAGTGTTCTGCACCGTGTTCGGCTTCAACACGAGCGTGTAGACGACCGAGTAGAACACGATGGCGACGAGGCCGAGGACGGCCGCGAGGAGGTTCACCCACGCGAACAGGGCCACGGAGACGGCGGTCAGCGCGAGGCCGAACGCGACGGCGTTGCGCACCGACACGAGGTCGACCGCGAGCGGGCGGTCGCTGGTCCGCCGCATCCGGCGGTCCACGTCGCGTTCGAGCACGTGGTTGAACGTCCCCGAGGCGCCGATGGCGAGGGCGCCGCCGACGAGCGTCGCGGCGACGACCGGCGCGGTGAGGCCCGGGCCGCCCGCCAGCGCCATGGCGGCGCCGGCGACGAGACACAGCAGCCACATTAGCCGGGGCTTCATCAGCCGGAAGTAGGCGCCGGCGACGAGGCGGCCGCGGCGGAGGGGCGCCTCGCCCCACGTCGGGACGGGCGGACGCTCGCCGCCGGTCGAGACGGGCTCGCCGGCCGGGTCCGGTCCGGCGGGGTCGACCGCCGGATCGTCGTCGGGGTCGCCGGTCCGCGCCTCCAGTTCCCACGCCAGCGCCGCGAGCAGGCCGCCGAACACCAGCAGGCCGCCCGCGAGGTGGAGCGTCGAGAGGCCGACGGCGACGCCCCCGACGGTCGCGAGCGTGCCGGTGCCGCGGGTGGCGACGTACGCCCCGAGCAGCGACTCGACGGGGTAGAGGACGAACGCGAGCGCGAGCGCGAGGCGGACGCGACGGGCGGGGCGCGCGCGCCACGCCGCGAGACCGGTTCCCAGGAGCAGCAGCCCGACGGCGAACGCCACCACGCGGTGGCCGAGGGCGACCCAGCCCGCCGGCTCGGCGGGCAGGGAGAGCCCGTCGCCGCAGGCGGGCCAGGCCGTACACGCGGCGGCGGCGTCGGTGACCGCCGTGGTCGCGCCGACCACGAGCAGGAGGTACACGCCCATCGCGGACGCCGCGAGGAGCGGTGGGAACCGCTTCGAGAGCACTGTCGACGGTTGCGCCCGGCCGCATATCAACCCCGCGCTTTCCGGGACCGGGACGCGGCCCCGCGGCCCGCGCCGCCGGGCCGGACGCCTCGCGACGGGCGGTCCGACCGAACGGGCGGCCGCCGGCGACGTCGTCCGCGTCCCGTGGTTCGGGCGACAACAGCAGGTATTTACGTGGCCTGCGCTAACCGCGCACGTAATGAAGGGTACGCGACTGGGGAGCCTGCTGGTCGGGCTCGTCGGGCTCGCGCTGTTCGCGGTGCCGGCGGCGGCGCAGCCCTCCACGACCGCGGAACTGATCAACGACCTGAACGGGCGGCTGCTGTACGTCGCGATTCCGATCACCGTCCTCGTCGAGGTCATTCTCATCTACACGGTGCTGAAGTTCAAGGACAACGACGAGCCGGCACCCACGCGGGAGAACCGGCGCCTGGAGATCACGTGGACGGTCGCGACGGCCATCGTCCTCCTGTTCGTCGGCGCCGCCTCCTACGGGGTCCTTGCGAACCCGGCCGTGACCTACACCGGCGGCACCGACGAGATTCAGCCCTCCGAGGGCGACGTGCACGTCGAGACGGTCGCCTACCAGTGGAACTGGCGGATGAACTACCGGACCTCCAACATCTCCGAGCTGACCGCGGGCGACCTGAACACCACGGCGATCCCGCAAGCGAAGGGGCTCGAAGGGCCCGTGATCGTTCTCCCCGTCGGACAGGAAGTGTACTTCACCGTGACCTCCGAGGACGTGATCCACGCGCTCCACGTCCCCGAACTGGGCCTGAAGCAGGACGCGATCCCCGGCCAGGAGAATACGATCAAGACCACGCCGACCGAGACGGGCGTCTACCAGGGCTACTGTGCGGAGTACTGCGGCGTCGCCCACTCGAAGATGTACTTCCACGTGATCGTCGTCGATCAGAACACCTACCAGGGATTCCTCGACCGGCAGACCGCCGACGGCGCCTCGGGCAACGAGAGCGCCTCGCTGGCGGCGCCCGCCGGCCTCGGCGCCTGACGCCTCCGCGACCGGGGCGACGCGGGCTGCTCGTTCTCTCCGCCGGTTCGCCGCAGAAGCCCTCGACCGCCGTGGCGCCGGCCTCGGCTTCCGCTTGAAGCCGGTGACCCCCGCTGCCGACGTTTGAAGGCGGTCCCCCGCGTACGACTTCGCATGCGAGACGAGGCGGAGATCAGGGAGCAGTACGAGTTCCTCCAGGAGCAGTTGGACGACGAGGAGATGCGCCACGAGCGCATCCGTCAGATGTTCACCTACTACAAGCGGGCGCTCGGGTGGGTACTCGAGGAGGAGTACATCTAGCGACGCCCGGTAGATTTATTCGATCGCCCGGAGTAGTTGCCGGTGACGCTTCGTCTGGAGGGCCGAAGCGTCAGCGGGGACCGATCCGGGCGGCACGCCGCGGGTGTTTCCGCGGCGTGCCCCCGTTCGTTCTCGGGACCCGAACCGCCACCCGGACAGCGCCGGCGCCGTACCGTACGACGTCGGCCGACCGACGCGTCACTCGATATCGATCCCGCCCTCGGCGCCGTCGCCCTCGTCCCACTCGAGTTCGAACTCGACGCTCAGCTCGTCCGGCCCCGAGCCGGTCTCGCGCTCGGCTTTCACCTCGAACGTCGCCGACTCGGGCACCGCCATCGTGAGCGAGTCGCCGCCGCCAGACAGGGTGAGTTCGCCGTCGCCGTTGAGCCTGTCCGCGACGGCCCGGAGGTGGCTGGCGATCTCGTCGCGGCGCAGGCGCGTCTCGGACTCGAACAGGACTTCTTCCGGCATGGCTCACAGAACGCGTCGAGCCGGTAAAAGTCGGTCGTCGCTTCCCGGGGGCGCCGGCGGGCCGTCGCACCCGTCACCTCGCCCGACACGAGATCGGACGTATTCGTTCCTCGACACGACGTCGATCGGTGATGCGGCACCGTTGACGGGCTGTCGGTCGACATCGGGCCGTTCGTGCCGGTATGTTTATTTCGATTCGACAGTAACAGGTACATCGACATTACCGATGTACGACCTGACAGGGTTCCAGCGTGACCTCCTGTACGTGATCGCCGGGCAGGACGAGCCCCACGGGCTGGCGATCAAGGAGGAACTGGAGGACTACTACGAGAAGGAGATCCACCACGGGCGGCTGTATCCCAACCTCGACACGCTCGTCGACAAGGGGCTCGTCGAGAAGGGTCAGCGCGACCGGCGGACGAACTACTACACGCTCACGCGCCGCGGGCGCCGCGAGATCGAGGCCCGCCGCGAGTGGGAGGGCGAGTACGTCGACCTGGAGTGACCCGCGCCGGGCCGCTCACGCCCCGTCGGCCCCGTTCGACTCCTCCGTCCGGTTCGACCCCTCCGTCCCGCCCTCCCCGTCCGAACCCCGATCGCCGTCGGTTCCGCCGGGAGCGACGTCCCCGTCGGCCGCCTCGCCGCCGGGCGGCCCCTCCCCGTCCGGGACGGGATCCGCGCGGTCGACGCCCGCCGGCGGCCGGTCGTCGGCGAGGTGCGTCGGGTCGACGGCGTACGGCCGGAGCGGCTCCCCGGCCAGCAGTTCGGGGAGGACGACCCGCGCGAAGTGGATCACGAGCACGAGCAGGATCGGCATGAGGAAGATGCCGTACCACCCGAACAGCAGCGGGCCGAGCGTGTACGCGAGCATGACCGCGCCGACGTGGAGCGAGCGGCCGGAGACGTACGGGCGGAGCACGAGGTCCGGAATGGTGTCGACGACGACGAGCGACACGGCCACGAAGACGCCGACGAACCAGAGGGTTCCCGTCCCGTCGGTCGCGACCGCCCGCACCGCCATGAACAGCGCCACGGGGACGTACACGAGCTTCATGCCGACGATGGGGATCAGACTGGCGACGCCCCCGAGCAGGCCGACCAGCGCGGCCGCCGGGATGGCCGCGCCCGGCGGCGCGAACACGTTGAGCACCGAGTAGACGATGACGGCGATGGTCGCGGTCACGATGGCGTTGAGGATGTTGCCGAAGAAGATGGACTTCAGGTCCCGGTCGACGGCGCGCCCGTAGGCCTCCAGCACGCCGCCCGAGTCGGCGAAGCGCGTCAGGTAGCGCCCGAGGCGGCTCCCGTCGCGCAGGAGGTAGAACGCGATCGCCAGCATCACGAACAGGTGGACGGCGCCCGTCCCGAGGAAGGCGACGGTGCCGGCGGCCTGCCCCAGCGAGTCGATGGCGCCGGAGACGGTGCTCGCCGTGACGTACCGCTCCCACTCCAGCGTCGCCAGGTTCGTCGGGTCCGCGAGCGTGTCGAGGGTGTCCCCGGTCACCGGAAGCCGGTCGAGGTAGCCGCTGTCCGCGATGTCGAGGTCCTGCACCTGGTTCGCGACGATGAGCAGCGCGTACCCGGCAAGGAGCAGCGCCGGCAGCACCATCGCGAAGATGGCGACGGCGGCGGCGACGCTCGACTGCGGGACCCGCCGGCGGATCCGGTTGTACAGCGGCCGGGTCGCGTAGTAGATGAAGACGCCGAAGACGAACGTGCCGACGAACGAGTGGACGACGAACGACAGCGCCGCGGCGAGTGCGGCCGCCACTCCCCACCACGCCGTGCGCGACCAGTCGACGTCCGAGAGGACCATACCGTGACCGGTCGGTGAACCGACAAAAGGGTGTCGCGGCCGCCCGCCGCCCGAAGAAGTATATACCACTATAGAGCAATATAGAATCGATGGTCGTGACGGGAGCCGAGGGGATGGCGACCGACCCGCTGTCGGTACCGGTGGTGCGGCTGGCGCTGGCGGCGGCGCTCGGGCTGTTCCTCGGGCTGGAGCGCGAGTGGTCCGACAAGTCCGCCGGCATCCGGACCTTCTCGCTGACGAGCCTCGTCGGCGCGGTGTTCACCCTGCTCGCGTCGGAGACGGCCGTCGGGGAGGCGCTGCTGGCGGTCGGCGGCGTCCTCGTCGTGGTGCAGGGCGTCCTGCTGGCGGTTCGAGGGCTGCGCGAGGGCGGCGACGGGTCGCTCTCGCTCACCACGGCGGTGTCGCTGCTCGCGGCGTACGGCGTCGGCGCGCTCGTGGCCGCCGGCTACGTCGTAGAGGGGGTGACGGTGGCGGTCGTGTCGTCGGCGCTGCTCGTGTTGAAGCGGGAGCTCCACTCGTTCGCGGGCGACCTGTCGCGGACCGAGCTACGCTCGATGACCGAGTTCGCGATCCTCGCGTTCGTCGTCTACCCGGTGTTGCCGGCGGGCGAGCGGGTCGTCTTCGGCGTCCCGCTGGAGCCGCGGGTCGCCTGGCTGATGGTCGTCACCGTGGCGGGCATCGGGATGGTGAACTACGCGCTGGTGCGTACCTACGGCGGCCGCGGCATCGCGGTCACCGGCTTCTTCGGCGGGCTCGCGTCCTCGACGGCCGTGGTCGGCACGATGCTCGACCACGCGACCGACCGCGCCGAGTCGGTGTCGTACGCCGTCGCGGGGGTGCTGCTCGCGGACGCCGCGATGGCGCTGCGCAACCTCGCCATCGCCGTCGCGTTCACCGCCGCCGGCGACGCGCCCGTGCTCGTCGGCGTCGTCGCCCCGCTGGGCGCGCTCGCGGTCGGCGCGGTCGCCGTGGCCGCGGCCACGGCCGACTGGCGCGCCGAGGTCGACCTCGCGCTCGACTCGCCGTTCTCGCTGCGCAACGCGCTGGCGTTCGGCGCGGCGTTCCTGCTCATCCTCGCGGTCAGCAGCGTGGCGCAGATCCGGTTCGGCACCGCCGGGCTGTACGCCTCGGCGGCCGCCTCCGGGCTGGTCTCCTCCGCGGGCGCGACCACCTCGGCGGTGCTGCTGTACCGCGGGGGCACCGTCGGCGCCGAGGCGGCGACGGTCGCGGTCCTGCTGGCGACCGTCTCCAGCGTCGCCGTGAAGGCGGCGCTGGCGGTCGCGGGGCCCCGCGCGTTCGTCCGCCGGGTCGCCGCCTACAGCCTCGCGCTCGTCGCCGTCTCCGGCGTCGTCGCCGCGGCGGCGACGATGCTGTGACCGGCGACGCGACGACGACCCCGTCCCCCGACCGACGGGACGCCGGACGCGGCGTCGACGACGGTTGAACGAAGTTCGACAGAGCGGGATCGGTCCGGAATCCGAATCGCCACATCGGCGGAGTGTTGAACACACGTCGATCTGCCGCCTCGGAGTTGGACTGATCGACAATTCGACCCGCGGTTTTTATTCGCCCCGGACGTCACTCTCCCGCATGGACCGAGACACGGCCGAGGTCCGGGTCACGGAGATGCCCGGGACCCGCGCCCGCGAGTACGCCGAGTACCACCGCGAGGTCGCGGCGACGAGCACGTACGTGTACGACTTCGTGTGGGACATCACCGCCGACGCCGAGGGGCCGTTCTGCACCGACGTCGACGGCAACGTCCTGCTGGATTTCACCTCCCACGTCGCCGCCGCGCCGCTCGGCTACAACAACCCGAAGGTCACCGAGCCGATGGCCGAGTTCGACCTGGTCGACCCGACCAAGATCGCCGGACAGGACTTCTACGTCTCCGACGGGAACGACCCCGGCGAGGCCGACCTGCCCGGTCCGGCGGACCTGATGCACGAGCTGACCGACCGGACAGCCCGCTACGGACTCGACACGGTGTTCCTCTCGAACTCCGGCGCCGAGGCCGTCGAGAACGCGATCAAGATATGCTACGACGCCTCCGGCGGAGGGAAGTACGGCGTCACCTTCGAGGGGGCGTTCCACGGCCGGACGCTGGGTGCGCTCTCGCTCAACCGCTCGAAGTCGGTGTACCGCCGCCGCTTCCCCGAGGTTCCGGGCGTCCACGACGTGCCCTTCTGCGACGACCGGACCTGCTCGCCGGAGTCGTGCTCGTGCGGCTTCTTCGTCGACGGCGGCGACACCTCCGTGCTCAGGGAGAAGCTCGACCCGAAGACCGGCCACGTCGACCCCGAGGAGCTGTCGTACATCGTCATGGAGCCGATCCAGGGCGAGGGGGGCTACCGCTTCCCCTCCGAGCCGTTCATGGAGGAGGTCGCGGCCCTCGCCGACGAGCACGACGTGCCCCTGATCGCCGACGAGATCCAGTCGGGGATGGGCCGCACCGGCGAGTGGTGGGGCTCGGACCACTACGCGGTCGAGCCGGACGTGATCACCGGCGCGAAGGGGATGCGCGTGGGCGCGACCATCGCGGACGGGGAAACCTTCCCCGACGAGCGCGCGCGCCTCTCCTCGACGTGGGGCGCCGGCGACGTCGTCGCCGCCGCGCAGGGCGCCTTCACGCTTCGCGCCATCGACGAGCACGACCTGCTGGAGAACGCGGTCGCTCGCGGCGAGCAGTTCAAGGAGACCGTCCGCGACGCCGCCCTCGGCGGCGTGGTCGACGTGCGCGGGAAGGGCCTCATGCTCGCCGTCGAGTTCGAGTCGACCGACCTGCGCGACGAGGTGCTGGAGGCGGCGCTGCGGCGGGGACTGCTCACGCTGGCGTGCGGGTCGAGCGTGATCCGGTTCCTCCCGCCGATGGACGTGAGGGAGCGCGAGATCGAGATGGGCGCGAACCTGCTGATCGACGCCGTCGGCGACGCGACGTAGTCGCGTTACGCCGCCGGGTCGTCGCCGGCGTCGCGCGCCTCCGCCTCGCTCTCGCGCTCCTCCTCCTCGGCGAAGAAGTCGGACTCGCCGTCGACCTCGTCACGGAGCATGTAGTCGTTCTCCAGCATCTCCGAGACCGTCCGGCCGAGCGCGTCGAGTTCCTCGTCGACGCCGTCGGGGTCGTCGCCCGGGATCGACCCCCGCTCGTCGGCGGGGACCGACGGGGCGCGGTAGCCGACCTCGTCGCCCGCGGGGTCCCAGTAGAAGTCGAACTCGTCGAACAGCCCGAGCCGGTCGACCGCCGCGACCTCGTCGGCCGACAGGTACGTGCTCTCGGCCCACTCCGCGAACGCGTCGCGCCAGGCCCCGTCGCGCAGGACCGTCCGGATCTCCTCGCGTCGGTAGTCGTCGCCGGCGTCGTCCTCGCCCGCGTCGACCGCGTCGTACTCGCCCCGGCCGCGGGGGCCGCTCAGGCTCGGCGGGTCGGGGGTGTCGACATCGAGTCCCATACCCCCCGTTCGCCCGCCGCGGCCAAGGTCCTTCCCCCGGTTCCCGCCCGCCGGGGGCGTGGCGGGACGGCGCGGGCCGGGCCGGACCGCCCTACTGCTGGTACCGCCGGTCGTCGCTCCGCTCGGGGTAGCCGCCGGCGCCGCCGGCGCCGCCCGCCCCGCCGGTCATCTCGTCGTAGGTCATCCCCGAGAGGTACTCGTCGTAGGTCACGTCGAACGCCTGGCGGAGGTGGAAGTCGAGGTCGCCCGTGTCGAGCGTCCGCCGGAACAGCGCGTGGACGCCCCGCCGCAGGAGCTCGTCGCGGTCGGTCCCCAGCGCCGCGGACAGCAGCGCGAGTTCGTGTTTCGTCTCCCGGTCCAGTTCGAGGGAGGCCTCGTCGTCCAGGTCGCCGTACTCGTCGGTGATCGCCGCGTCGAGGTCGTCCAGTCCCATGGCCGGAGGAAGCGGCGGCCGGGGGATACCCGTTACGCTCCGTCGGCATCGGGGACGCCGCGGTCGCCGTCCGTGTCGCCGCCGCCGAGCCCGACGCCGCAGTACTCGCAGGCCGTCGCGGTCGCGGACACTCGCGACCCGCACTGCGGGCAGTTCGTTTTCCGGGGGCCGGCCCCGTCGCCGTCCGCCGACTCGTCGTCGGCGGTGTACGCGAACGCGAGGCCGACGGCGGTGACGACCGCGCCGGTCGCGAGCCACATCGTCGGGCCGGCCGCGAGGTAGAACGCGAGCACCGCGGGGAGGAGGGCGACGCCCGCGCCGGCGAGCACGGCGGCGAGGACCAGGTCCTGTCGCATGGGCGGGCGTGTGAGAGGGCGTCGGCAAAGCGGTTTCGCCGCGGGGGCAGCGAGGGGCCCGCGGGCACCGCCGGCCCGGCGCCGGCGACCCCGCGGAACCGTCAGCGCTTTTCGCCCGGCGGCGTAGCCACGGGTAATGAGCGACCACCTCCCCGACGACCGCGAGGCGGTCCGGGAGGCGCTGATCGCGTGGTACGAGGACGACCACCGCGACTTCCCGTGGCGCCGGACGGACGACCCCTACCGGATCCTCGTCTCGGAGGTGATGAGCCAGCAGACGCAGCTCTCGCGGGTCGAGGAGGCGTACGCCGACTTCCTCGACCGCTGGCCCGCCGTCGAGGACCTCGCGGCCGCCGAGCGCGGCGCGGTGGTCGCGTTCTGGTCGGACCACTCGCTGGGGTACAACAACCGCGCGAAGTACCTCCACGAGGCCGCCACGCAGGTGGTCGAGGAGTACGACGGGGCGTTTCCCGAGGAGCCCGACGAGCTGCAGGAGCTGATGGGCGTCGGCCCCTACACCGCCAACGCGGTGGCCTCCTTCGCGTTCGACAACGGCGACGCGGTGGTCGACACGAACGTGAAGCGGGTGCTGTACCGCGCGTTCGGGGTGCCCGACGACGACGACGCGTTCGGGGCGGCCGCGTCCGCACTCATGCCCGAGGGGGAATCGCGCGTCTGGAACAACGCGATCATGGAGCTGGGGGGCGTCGCCTGCGGGCAGTCGCCCCGCTGTGACGAGGCGGGGTGTCCGTGGCGGCGCTGGTGTCGCGCCTACGAGACGGGTGACTTCACCGCGCCGGACGTGCCCGAACAGCCCGACTTCGAGGGGAGCCGGCGGCAGTTCCGCGGGAAGGTGGTCCGCGCGCTCGGCGAGTACGAGGAGCTGAAACTGGACGAGCTCGGCCCGCGGGTCCGCGTCGACTACGCGCCCGACGGCGACGACGGCCGCGAGTGGCTCCGCGGGCTGCTCGCGGACCTGCGCGACGACGGGCTGGTCGAACTCGAGGAGCGCGAGGACGGGCCCGTCGCGCGACTCCGGCGATAGCCGGTCCGCGAGCCCGTACCGGCCGGGGACGGGGGACGCCGAGGAACCGTATCGACGGCCGTCCCGCATCGTCAGCGCTCGGGCGACAGGGCTGCGACGGCGGTGAGGGTCAGGACGACCCCGACGAACGCGGCGATGCCGAATTCGAGCACCGGCCAGTCGCCCCCGGAGGCGTCGTCGGGGTCGGTTTCGGTCCCCCCGTACCGCTCGCCGACGCTGATCCTGCCCGCGTCGACGCCCTCGACCTCGACGGTCCCGCCGACGGCGTCGAACTCGACGGTCACCTCCTCCCGCTCGTCGGGGCCGAGCCGCACGGTCTCGTTCGCGACCGGTCGGTCGTCGACCGTCACCGTGAGCGTCCGGTTCGCCGTCCGGTTCGCCGTGTTCACGACCGTCGCCCGAACGGTGGCCTCGTGGCCCTCCCTGATCCAGTCGGACGAAACCTGGGCGTCGGTGACCTCGACGGGGCCGGTGTCCCCGGCGTCGTCGCCGGGGCGGGGCGTCGTCCCGTTGTCGCCGGCGGCGACCACGGTCACCGTGCCGAGCGACGCGTCCTCGACGGCGACCTCGTACTCGCCCGGCTCCTCGAACCGATACACGAACACGACCGTCTCGCTCCCGCCCGCCTCGACGGCGACCGACTTCGAATCGGCCGTCTCGGAGTCCACGAACAGGTCCGCCCGGAACGTGCCGTCCCGCTCGCCGACGTTCTCGACGTTCAGCGCTATCCGGACGCTCTCCCCCGCGGCGACCTGCGTGTCGTTGAGGGTCGCCGCCACGACATCGAACCTCGCCTCCGCGGGGGTCGGCGTCGGCGACGGCGTGGCGGTCGGTGACGGAGTCGAGGTTTCGGTCGGCGTCGGCGTCTCGGTCGGCGAGGGGGTCGAGGTTTCGGTCGGCGTCGGCGTCTCGGTCGGCGTTCCGGTCGGCGTCGGCGTTCCGGTCGGCGTCGGCGTTCCTGTCGGCATCGGCGTTCCTGTCGGCATCGGCGTTCCTGTCGGCATCGGCGTTCCTGTCGGCGTCGGCGTCTCGGTTGGTGTGGGTGTCGCGGTCGCTGTCGGCGTCGCCGTCGCTGTCGCTGTCGGCGTCGCCGTCGCTGTCGCTGTCGGCGTCGCAGTCGCTGTCGGCGTTGCCGTCGCAGTCGCCGTTGCTATCGGTGTCGCCGTCGGCGTTGCTGTCGCCGTCGCTTGCTTTCCGAGGTCCTCGGCTGGGGACTCGTACTGCTGAATCGGCGAGAGGCGCGAGTCGACCCCGGTCGTGGAACCGAACCGTCCGTCGTCCGCGACATCCCGCTCCGGGACGGCGGAGGTCCCCTGCGCGGCTATCGAGACGACGAAGACGACGAAGACGACGCTCAGTACCCCCGGTACGACGGCCCGTTTCACGGAGCGCATGGGACGTCACGGGCCCATAGTTAATGGCCGTCAACGAGCGGTAACCCGCCGCTACGTGTCGTATTACTAATGATTATATCGTGGCACGACGATCTTCCCGGTCTCACCTACGGATCCCGGCTCGACGACGGGTGCGTCGGGCGTTCGCTCCCGAAAGGAGCCTCTGTCGACGCTCGTGCTCGGAACGCCCTCGCCGTGGGCGCTGTCCCCCCGCAGGACGGCGACGTCGAGTCGCCGACGGCGGCAGTGGGACCCGCCTCGCCTCGGGTCCGTCCCGCCGGCCCGCGCTACGGCACCCGGATGTACCCGTAGCCGTCGGCCTGCCTCCGGGAGAGTTCCCCCATCCCGCTGGAGACGACCCGCACGTCGTGCACGAGTTCGTCCGGGTCGACCCCCCGGGAGGCCAGCGAGTTCGAGCAGGCGCACACCTCGATCAACGGCGCGTCCGGCGCGGCGTCCTCCTCCGGTCCCCGCGCGAGCAGGCCCCGCACCTCGTCGGCGACGGGGGCGTCCGCGCGGGCGGCGTGGACGCCGTCGCCGTTGAACACGACCGCGAGCGCCTCCAGGTCGAGCGTCTCGTCGGCGAGCAGGTTCGCGGCGTTGGCGAGGGCGCGCCGCTGGGCGGACGCCGACCCCGCCGTACAGTGCATGACGGTTCGCATGCCCGCGAGTTCGGTCCGGAGGCCGGTCAACGTACCGCCCGGTCCACCCGGGCGGGAACCGCGCGGCGACCCCCGACGAGAATACTACATCCCTGATATATCGGGGCGCGAGAGGGATCGCTCGGCGACGGTCGCGGCGTGTGTCACCCGGTGATCCGGGCGCCGGCAACCGTAATTCGTTTACGGCCCCTGCTCCCCCGGGCGAGTATGCCGACCTGCCAGAACTGCGAATCGTTCGTGACGGAGCGATACGTGAAGGTGTTCGAGCCGGAGGGCGTCACCCGGCCGCGGGCGTGTCCCCACTGCGAGGACATGGTCCGACGCGGCAAGACCGTCCGGGCGAAGAAGAACTGAGTCCCCGACGGGTCACCAGCCCACCGTGTTCGACTCCCGGTCGTAGCGGATCACGCCGTAGTCGTCCAGTTTGGGCAGATGGACGTGGTGGAGCGAGACCGTCACGCGGTCGTGCGCGTCCCCGTCCGCCCGGTCGACGCCCTCCTCGGCCGCGGCGACGGCCGCCGCGAGCGTGTCGAGTTCGACCGGCTGGGTTCGCTCGCCGAGGATCGCCAACACGAGCCGACGCCGGTCCGACTCCAGCAGGTGGTGGCGGTCGCTCTCGTGGAGTTCGGCCGTGTTCGGGTACCGACGCTGGTCGTTCGCTGTCCGATGTCGGAGGTCACCGTCGCCGGGGACCGCTTCGTCAGCGGGCATGGCTCGTCCGAGGAACGGCCGGGGCCTAAGCGTGCGCTAGAACTGTGTAGGTGAACTCTCGTGGGATGCCGACGCGTTATTGGTTCGGTTATTGTTCAGTAGCGTACGGAATTTATTGGATACGTCCCGGTTTTGTTTAGGATAAACAACTGTTTGATTCCGCCGGCGGAACGTTGATTGATCGACGGTCGCCACACCCCCCGCAATGGATCCGGAGACGCTGCCGGGCACCCTGCGCGAGACGGCGGCGGTGTTCGAGCGACGCGGGCACCCGCTGACGACGAGCGAGGTCGCCGACCGCCTCGATCTCGGCCGCCGGAGCGCCTACGCGCGGCTGGAGCGGCTCGCGGGGGTGGGGGCGGTCGAGACCAAGAAGGTCGGCGCCGGCGGGCGCGTCTGGTGGCGCCCGGCCGTGGACGACGGATCGGCCGGGGACGGCGCCGACGACGAGGCCGGCTCGGCCGCCGGCGACGGTCGCCCCGCGGACCGGGGGCGGGAGGACGGCGACGGGCGCGAGCGCGAGGAGTCGAGGCGGCTGTACCGGACGCTGATCGAGCAGTTCCCGAACGGCGTCGTCGCCATGGTCGACCGCGACCTCCGCTACACCGCCTTCGGCGGCTCGCTGGAGGGGTATGCCGACCTCGGGCGCGCGGAACTGGAGGGCGAGTCGCTCGACCGGCTCCCCGAGGAGGTCGCCGAGGTGGTCGTCCCGCGGTACGTCGACGCCCTCGACGGGGAGTCGTCGCGCTTCGAGGCGACGGTCGGCGAACGGACGTACCGGTACCAGTTCCATCCGATCCGCGACGACGACGGCGACGTGTTCGCCGCCCTCGGGATGTCCCAGGAGATCACCGAGCGCGTCGAGAGCGAGCGGGAACTCGAGGAGCGGATCCGCCAGCAGCGGGCGGTCGCCGCCATCGGCCAGCGGGCGCTGGAGTGTGACGACCTCGACGCGCTGTTCGCGGACGCCGCCGCGCTCGTCGCCGAGACGCTCGGCAACGACTACTGCAAGGTGCTGGAGCTCGACGCCGCCGGCGAGGAGCTCCTGCTCCGCGAGGGCGTCGGCTGGGACGAGGGCGTCGTCGGCTCGGCGACGGTGTCGGCGACCGAGGCGGACTCGCAGGCCGCCTACACGCTGTCCACGGAGACGCCGGTCGTCGTCGACGACCTCGCCCGCGAGACGCGCTTCGACGGGCCCGACCTCCTCACCGACCACGACGTCCGCAGCGGGATCAGCACGGTGATCGGGTCGCCGGAGGCGCCCTGGGGGATCCTCGGCACCCACGACACCGAGCCGGCCGACGTCTCCGAGCACGACGCCGCGTTCGTCCAGTCGGTCGCGAACGTGCTCGCGTCCACGATCGAGCGCGACCGGCAGCGGCGGGAGGTCGAGCGCCGGCGCCGACAGCTCGCGGCGGTGAACAGCGTCAACCGGGTCGTCCGAGAGATCACCGACGCGGTCATCGATCGGTCGACGCGCTCGGAGATCGAGACGGCCGTCTGCGAGCGCTTCGCCGCCTCCGACTCCTACCGGTTCGCGTGGATCGGCGACGCCGACGGCGCGACCCGGGAGGTCGTCGCCAGGGCGGAGGCCGGCGTCGAGGGGTACCTCGACGACACGACCGTCTCGGTCGACCCCGACGACGAACACGGGAACGGCCCGACCGGACGGGCCTACCGGACGGGCGAGGTCCAGACGACCCAGCACGCCGACGAGGACCCCCGACAGGAGCCCTGGGCCGACGAGGTGGCGGAGTACGGCTACCGATCGTCGGCGGCGATCCCGATCACCCACGAGGGGACCGTCTACGGCGTGTTGAACGTGTACACCGACCGGCCGAGGGCGTTCGTCGGCCGGGAGCGGGAGGTGATCGAGCAGGTCGGGGAGGTGGTCGGCCACGCCATCGCCGCGGTCGACCGGAAGCGCGCGCTGTTGGGCGACGAGGTCGTCGAACTGGAGTTCCTCGTGGAGGACGTGCTCGACGACCTCGGCGTCGACGCCCCCGGCGACGAGCCGATCGAGCTCGGTCACGTGATCCCGGTCGGCGACGACCGGTTCCTGCTGTACGGGACGACGACACCCGCCGGCGTCGGGACGCTGGAGGCGATGGTCGAGACGGTTCCCTTCTACGAATCGGTGACGGTCAGATCCGACGGGGACGACCGACGGTTCGAGCTGTCGGTGTCGGAGCCGCCGGTGTTGTCCGTCATCGCCTCCCTCGGCGGCGCGGTGGAGGAGGCCGTGATCGAGGACGGCGACTACCGACTGACGGTGTGTCTGTCGCCGAGCGCGCCGGTCCGGCCGGTGATCGACGCCGTCCGCGAGACGCACCCGGGCGCGTCGCTCCTGCGGCGCCGTCAGGTGACGAGGGCGGGGCGGGGGGAGGACCCGACGGCGAGCGCGCTCGCGTCGGAGCTGAGCGACCGCCAGCGGACCGCGCTGGAGACGGCCACCCACGCGGGGTACTTCGCGTGGCCGCGGGACGCCACCGCCCAGGAGGTCGCCGGGACGCTCGGCATCGCGGCGCCGACGTTCCACCAGCACCTCCGGAAGGGCCAGCGGAAGGTGTTCGAGGCGCTGTTCGCCGACGGGTAGGCGGATCGGCGCGGTACAGATAGGGGTCGGTCCCGGGACGCGTCGCCGACTACGGCTCGATCACGAGCTTCCCGAGGAAGCTGTCCTCCATCACCGCCCGCTGGGCCTCGGCGGCCTCGTCGAGGTCGTAGCTCCGGGCCACCTCGATCGAGACGTCCTCGCCCCACAGCGACGCGAGGTCCGCGAGCGCGTCCGCGAGGCTCGGCGTGTTGAACATCGACATCAGCTGGAGCGAGAGGTCCTTGCCCCGGGCCGACGCCGAGTGGGGGAAGCCGATCTCGGGGTCGTTCTCGCCGATGCCGACGACGCGCGCGCCGTGGGCCGCCACCTCGGCGTCGAAGCCGAGGTACTCGTCGAGGCGGTGGTCGAGCACCACGTTGACGCCGTCGCCGCCGGCGGCCTCGACGACCGCGTCCGCGAGGTCGTCCCGGGCGTAATCGAGCACCGCGTCGGCGCCGAGGCCGGCGACCGCGTCGTGGTACTCCGGCGCGGCCGTCGCGACGACGCGCGCCCCCGACGCCGCAGCGACCTGCACGGCCGCGTGGCCGACGCCGCCGGAGCCGCCGTGGATCAGCGCCGTCTCGGCCGGCCGGAGGGTCGCGTGCTGGACGAGCGCTCGCCACGCCGTGACGGCCGCGACGCCCGCGCCGCCGGCGGCGACGAGGTCCGCGCCCTCCGGGAGCGCGGCGATCCGGTCGGCCGGGACCGCGACGTACTCGGCGTAGCCGCCGGGCATCGTGCTGGAGAGGCCGGTGGCGAAAACGGCGTCGCCGACGGCGATCCCCTCGACCTCGGCGCCGACCCCGACGGCCTCGCCGGCGGCGTCGACGCCGGGGATCGCCGGGAGGCCGTACGGCTCGTACGATCCCTCGCGGAAGTACGTGTCGACGGGATTGACGCCCGCCGATGCCACCTCGACGAGCACCTCGTCGGGGGCCGGCTCGGGCCGGTCGACCTCGTCCACCGTGAGCACCGATTCGTCGCCGTGTTCGTGGAAGCGGACCGCGCGCATGGCCGTCCCCTGCGCCCGAGGCGACTTAACTCCGGGCGGCGCCGGAACCGCGCCGCAGTCGCCGTGCCCGTCGAGCCCACGGCCTCGCCGCCCCCCCGGGACCGCGGGCGCGCCCCCGGCCGACCGGTGGAGTGAAACCGTCCGCCGCGGTAGCGACCCGGTATGTCCCTCCGACGCGTCGGCGCGACGGCGTTCGGCGCCGGACTGCTCGTGTGTGCGGTCCTCCTCGTCGCGGTCGGGCCGATCGCGGCGTCGACGGACGCCGCCTGTTCGGGTCCCCTGCCGCTGACCGGCTACCGACTGCTCGGCGTGCAGTCGTGGCCGCCGACGCTGACCTACACCGACGGCTGCAACGCGATCACGCTCCGGCCGTCGGTGCTGTGGTCGGGCGTCGTCGCCGCCGGGGGCCTCCTTCTGGCGGCCGTCGGGCAGGCGCTCGCCGAGTGACGAACCGGCGGGCGGCCGAGTCACGCCGCGCGGCGGGCGCCGACGGCACGGACCCGGACGCGGCCGCGAGCGCGACCGGAACCGGCGGGATTTAACCCCGAGAGGGGAGGCTGTAGACACGCATGAAGCTTCACGAGTACCAGGCGAAGCGGGTCTTCGCCGACGCCGGGATCCCGACCCCGGACTCGCGGCTCGCGTCCACCGTCGAGGAGGTCATGGACGCGGTCGACGAGATCGGCTACCCGGCGGCCATCAAGGCGCAGGTCCACGTCGGCGGACGTGGGAAGGCTGGGGGCATCAAGATCGCCACGAGCGAGGCCGAGGCGCGCGAGGCCGCCGAGTCCATCCTCGGGATGGACCTCAAGGGCTACACCGTCGAGGAGGTCCTCGTCGAGGCCGGCGTCGACTTCGAGAACGAACTGTACGTCGGCATCACGATGGACCGCGGCGAGGGCGAGCCCGTCGCCATGGTCTCGACCGAGGGCGGCGTCGACATCGAGTCGGTCGCCGAGGAGACCCCCGGGAAGATCGCCCGCGAGCACATCGACCCCGCGTTCGGCCTACACTCCTACCAGGCGCGCAAGGTCGTCTTCGAGGCGGGCATCCCGCGCGACGTGGCGATGGACGTCGCGTCGATCCTGGGGACGCTGTACGACCTCTACGAGTCGAAGGACGCCTCCGAGATCGAGATCAACCCCGTGATGGTCACCTCGGACCGCGAGGTCGTCGCCGCCGACGCGGTGATGAACATCGACGAGGACGCGCTGTTCCGGCAGCCCGAGCTGGCGGAGATGGAGGACGAGGCCGCCGGCGACGAACTGGAGGCGAAGGCCAACGAGTACGGCTTCGACTACGTCCGCCTGTCGGGCAACGTCGGCATCATCGGTAACGGGGCGGGGCTGGTGATGACGACGCTGGACCTCGTGGACTACTACGGCGGCGAGCCCGCCAACTTCCTCGACATCGGCGGCGGCGCCAAGGCCGAGCGCGTCACGAACGCGCTGGACATGGTGTTCTCCGACGAGAACGTCGACTCGGTCGTGTTCAATATCTTCGGCGGGATCACCCGCGGCGACGAGGTCGCCAAGGGGATCAACGAGGCGCTGGAGCAGTTCGACGAGATCCCCAAGCCGGTGGTCGTACGCCTCGCGGGGACGAACGCCGCGGAGGGGATGGAGATCCTCAACGAGGACCTCGTGCAGGTCGAGGGGACCCTTGAGGACGCGGTGCAGCGTGCGGTCGAGAACGCACAGGAGGTGACACAATGACTTACCCGAGAAGTTCGCTCGCTCACGTCGTTCGCTCGCTCACTATTCGTGAACTCACGCTCACCACGGGGTGGTTCGCGTGAGTATCTTCGTCGACGACGACACCCGGGTCGTGGTGCAGGGCATCACGGGCGGGGAGGGCAAGTTCCACACCGAACAGATGCTGGAGTACGGCACGAACGTCGTCGCGGGCGCGGTGCCCGGCAAGGGCGGCCAGGAGGTCGCCGGCGTCCCCGTCTACGACACCGTCGACGAGGCCGTCGACGCCGAGGACGCCGACGCCTCCGTCGTGTTCGTCCCGCCGGCGTTCGCCGGCGACGCCGTCTTCGAGGCGCTCGACACCGACCTCGACCTCGTGGTCGCCATCACCGAGGGCATCCCGACCCAGGACATGGCGAAGGTGAACAAGCGCCTCTCGGAAGTCGACACGCGCCTCATCGGGCCGAACTGTCCGGGCATCATCACGCCCGGCGAGGCCAAGCTCGGGATCCTCCCGGGCAACATCTTCGAGTCCGGCGACGTGGGGCTCGTCTCCCGCTCGGGCACCCTGACTTACCAGGTCGTCTCGAACCTCACCGAGCGCGGTATCGGTCAGACGACCGCCATCGGCATCGGCGGCGACCCGATCATCGGGACCTCCTTCGTCGACGCGCTGGAGGCGTTCGAGGCCGACCAGGACACGAAGGCCGTCGTCATGTGCGGCGAGATCGGCGGCGAGGACGAGGAGCAGGCGGCGAAGTTCATCGCCGAGAACATGGACACGCCCGTCGCCGGCTTCATCGCCGGCCGCACCGCCCCGCCGGGCAAGCGCATGGGCCACGCCGGCGCCATCGTCTCGGGCTCGGGCACCGGCACCGCCGAGTCGAAGATCGGCGCGCTCAACGACGCGGGCGTCCCCGTCGGCGACACCCCCAACGAGGTCGCCGACTACATCGAGGACTTCCTGTAGGCGGTCGCGTTCTCCGGTCCCCGTTCTCTCCCCGTTCCATCCGTCCTCGTTTTCTCACCCGTCGTCGACGCCGAGCGCCGCCGCGAGGTCCGCCCGCGTCACCGTCTCGGCGTCCGTCGGCCCCGCGTCCCCGCCGCCGCCGTAGCCGACGCCCGTGGCGACGAGGACGACGTGCTCGCCGGCGTCCACCTCGCCGCGCTCGCGGAGCCGCCGGAGCCCCGCCAGCGTCGTCGCCGAGGCGGCCTCCACGCGCATCCCGGCGCGGGCGAACCGCCGGCGGGCCGCCCGGATCGCGTCGTCGTCGACCGCGAGCGCCGCGCCGCCGGTGTCGCGGGCGGCCGCGAGCGCCCGGGTCCCGCTGGGCGGGTCGGGGTTGGCGATGGAGTAGGCGACCGTCTCGCCGACCGCCTCGCGGTCCAGGCGCGTCACCGCGTCGTCGCCGCGCTCGAACGCCCCGGCGACGGGGGCGCAGGCGGCCGTCTGGACGAGGTAGAGCCGCGGCGGGTCGTCGACCAGGCCCGCCGCAGTCGCCTCGCGGACCGCCTTCCAGGCCGCGCTGGCGTGGCCGCCGCTGCTGACGGGCACGACCACGGCGTCGGGCGCGTCGGGGCCGGCCGCGGCGGTCGCGCGCCCGGCGCCCCCGTCGCCCCCGCCAGCGTCCCCGGCCGCGAACGCCCGCAGGACCTCCAGGGCGGTCGTCTTCTGGCCGGCGACGCGCAGCGGCGAGTCGGAGTTGACGAACTCGACGCCAGCCTCGGGGCCGAGCGCGAGCGCGTCGTGGTAGAGGCGGCCGTAGTCGCCGTCGACGCGGACGATCCGCGGGCCGTACGACGCGATGCGGTCGAGCCGGGAGTCGGAGATGTCGGCGGGCACGAGCACGACGCAGTCGAGGTCGTGTCCGGCGGCGTGGGCGGCCATCGAGGCGGCCATGTTGCCGTGGGAGACGGTTCCGACGGCGTCGGGGTCGCCGTCCCCGGGAACGCCCGCGACCGCGCCGGCGACGCCGACGGCGCTCCCGCGGTCCTTGAACGAGCCGGTCGGGTTCGTCCCCTCCAGTTTCACGTGGACGCGGGCGTCGTCGACGTCGAGACCGGGGGCGCGAACCAGCGGCGTCGCCCCGGCGGCGGCCGCGAGGCCGCCCCGCGGCGGGTCGACCGGGAGGAGGTCGGCGAACGCCCACACGCCGTCGCGGTCGGGCCACTCGACCCCGTCGGGGTCGGTCCCGAACCACAGCGGCTCCCCGCAGTCGCACCGCTGGCCCGACCCGTGACGGCGACCGCAGGCGTAGCAGACGAGCATACCGTACGGGGACCGGGCCGCGGTGAAAAGTCCGCCGCCCGGCGTCGCCCCGGCGCTCCCCGACGTCGGCCCGGCTCGCCCTCACATCGGCCCGGCGTCGCCGGCGCCGTCCCCTCAGTGCTCGGCAGCGATCCCCACGTCGTATGCCATCTTTCCCCATTCGGGAGCGACGGACTCTTCCCCGACAGTCGAGAATCGGGCGATAGCTCCGGCGTTCGATCTGCCGCGAGCCGCTCTCTACGATGAACGCACGAACCACGATCCCCGCGCTCGTACTGCTCTCCGTGCTGGTCGGCGCCGTCGCCCTCGCGGGCGGCCTCGCCGCCGGCACCGCGACCGCACAGACCGCGAACGCCTCCGCCGACGTCGACTTCGACGACCAGGTCGGCGTCGAGGAGGTCACCGTCTCCTCCGTGACGCTGCCCGAGGGCGGCTTCGTCGCCGTCTACAACTCCTCGGGCGGCCTGATCGGCCACTCGGAGTACCTCGGCAACGGCACGCACGAGAACGTCACCGTCCCCGTCTCGCCGGACCTCTCGCGCAGCCAGGTCCTCGTCGCCGAGGCGCACGTGAACAACGGCTCGGAGACGTTCAACGCCTCCGAGGACACGGCGTACACGAACGAGAACGGCCAGGCCGTCGCCGAGACGGCGTACGTCTCCACCGAGGAGTTCACGCGCTCGACCGCGACGGCGACCGCCACCGCGACGGCGACCGCCACCGCGACCGAGGACGGCGGGGCCGAGACGACCGCCGCGACCGACGGGTCCACCGAGACGAGCGGCCCCGGCTTCGGGGTCGCCGTCGCCCTGGTCGCGCTCGTCGCCGCCGCGCTGCTCGCGCGCCGGTAGCGCCGTTCCGGCGTCGGGGACGTCCCCCCGGCGCGCCGAACGCGACCCGTTTTTCCGCCGTCGCGCCCAACGGTGGGCCATGACCGACGACACGGCGACCGACGGCGCCGGCGGGACGACCGCCGGGGACGCCGACGACGCGTGGCTCGCCCGCCTGCGCGAGATGCGCGCCGAGAAGGACGAGTTCCTCGCGAGCGACCCGCAGTCGCCGCTGGACCCGGCGCTGCGCGACGACTTCGACGGGCTGGACTACTTCGACCCGGACCCCGCCTACCGCGTGGAGGCCGACGTGACCGTCCACGAGGACCCCGAGACGACGGAACTGACCGTCCGCAACGGCACCGCCGAGCGCTTCCACCGCGTCGCGACGCTGTCGTTCGCGCTGCCGAACGCCGAGGGCGAGCGAGTCGAGGCGTCGCTGGAGGCGCTTCGCGCCGAGGGGTCGGCGGCGCTGTTCCTCCCGTTCCGCGACAAGACCACCGGCCAGCAGACGTACGACGGCGGCCGGTACATGGACCTCCACCCGGAGGGCGACCTCGGCGAGGTGGACGCGGTGACGCTGGACTTCAACCTCGCGTACACCCCCTTCTGCGCGTTCTCGGACGCGTTCGCCTGTCCGCTCCCGCCGACGGAGAACTGGCTGGAGGTGGCGGTGCCCGCGGGCGAGCGCGACCCCGACCTGCCCGGCGGCGACTGACCCGCCCGCGGCGGCGTTCCCGGCGGCGACGGAGACAGAGACAGAGACAGAGGCGGGGACGGGGACGGCGGCGGCGACGGCACGAAGAGCAAGCCTTAGTACGCGTCGAGCCCCGAGACGGAGGTATGAACCGAAAGGCGCTCGTCGGCGCGGTGCTGATGGTCGTTGGCGTACTGCTGTTCCTCCCGGGGCTCGGCGTCGGCGCCGGCACCCTCGCGTCCGCGGCGCTGCTGCCCGCGGCGGCCCTGCTCGTCGCCGGCACGTACCTGATCGGCACGAGCGAGGGCGGCCGGGCGGTCTGACCGGCGGTCTCTCTCGCTCTCCGCGCCCCGGTCGTCCTCCCGGACGACCCGCGTCCCGACCGCCCGTTCCCGCGCCGGCTCAGTCCCCGTCCGCGCCCGCGTACCGCTCCAGCGCCGCCTCCGCCCCGGCGGCGAGGTAGCCGGCGTCGACGCCGACGATCTGGTAGTCGTATCCGAGGTGGGTCCAGCGGTCCACCTCCGCCGGCGAGGTGGCGAGGGTGCCGACCGGGACCGCGCTCGCCGCGAGCACGTCCTCGACGGCCGAGACGAACCGCTCGGACCCGTACTCGCCGAACACGCCGAGGTTCGCCGAGAGGTCGGCCGGCCCCACGAGCAGGGCGTCGAGCCCCTCGACGGCCGATACCTCACCCGCGTTGTCGACGGCCTCGGCGGTCTCCACCTGCGCGATCGTCGCGACGCGGTCGTTCGCGCCGTCGTAGTACGCCCCCAGGTCCCGGCCGTAGCCGGAGGCGCGGGCGCCGGCGACGCCCCGGCGGCCCTCGGGCGGGTAGCGCGCGGCCGCGACGAACGCTTCGGCCTCGGCCGCGGTGTTCACCTGCGGCGCCATCACGCCCGCGGCGCCGGTGTCGAGCACGCGCTTGATCCGGACGTGGTCGTTCCAGGCGACGCGGACGACCGGGTAGGTGTGGCCGTCGGCGTCGGCGCCGTCGCCGTCGGCGGCTTCGTCCCCCTCCCCGCCCGACGCGGTCCCGTTCGCGGCGTCGACCGCGCGGACGCACGCCTCGACGGATTCGACTCCGGCGGGCGTGTGTTCGGTGTCGATCACGACGAAGTCGGCGTCGGTCAGCGCGAGCGACTCGGCGACCCCCGGCGCGGGGATCGCACACCAGTGGCCGGCGGGCCCCTCCCGGAGCGCGGCCCTGAGGCCGGTTCGGTCGGTCATGGGGGCGCTCGGCGCCGGCGACACATCAAGCCCCGAGAAAGCGGCCAAGTGGACCTCGGACCGGCAGGACGCGTGGTCGTCCGCTCAGGTCGACGCCGACCGGACGATGCCCGCGAGGAACAGCCCCCCGACCAGCGCCGCGACGACGACCACGAGCCCGATGGCCTGCGTGGGCGACTGGTCGACCCACCGCTGGAGCCACCACGCCCAGTAGCGCAGTTGCGTGTAGACGAGGAAGCGGTACGGGAAGTGGATCCACGCCAGCAGCGTGACGGCGCCGATGCCGAGGTAGTCGACCGCGTCCCGCTCCCGTACCCACATGTGGGCGGCTCCCCCGCCGGACCGTAAAAGGGTTCGTCCCCGCGTCTCGGGCGTGAGAACGCGGGCGTCGCCGACTCGGGGAGGGCGGCGCCGGCGAACGGGGGGCGAGGCGGGGCGAGGGGCCGACGGACCTCAGTCCTCGCGCTGTGCGGCCTCGACCCGGGCGGCGTACTTCTCAAGTTCGCCCGCGAGCTCGCGCGCCTCGGCCGCCGAGAGGGTGACGCCCTCGGCGTGGGCCGGGAGCTCGGCGAGCCCGGTGTTGTCGAGTTCGAGTTCGAGCGTCACCTCATCGGGGTCCTCGCGGGGCGCCGTCACGTTCAGCACGGCGACGGCCTCCTCCTCGAAGTCGTGGCCGCGGGCGAAGCCGTCGAGCAAGTCGAAGGTTGTGTAGGCGTTGACGCGGATGAGCCGGTCGGGCATGGGCGGCCCTCAGTCGTCCGACGGGATAGGGCTGCCGTCCGCGCGCGCCGGCGCGGGCGAGGCGTCCATGTCGTCGTCCTCGGCGTACGGGTACCACGTCATCTTCGTGTTGTGCATGTAGGGGTCCTCGTAGGAGGTCTCCTCCGGCTCGACGAGCTCCTTCAGCGTCTCCTCGTCGGTGCGCTCGACGAAGTCGCGGAAGCTCTCGTCGCCCTCGCGGCGCTCCTCGAAGTTGGCGAGGAGGTTCGCGATGGCGCCGGGAACCTCGTCGGCGGGCACACGCTGTTCGACCCACTCGGCGAAGCGCGGGTCCTCGCCGAGGCCGCCGCCGAGGCCGATGTCGAGCGCCTCGACCGGCTCGCCGTCCTTGCGGGTCTTCATGCCGCGCAGGCTGATGTCGGCGATCTGCGGCTGCGCGCAGGATGCGGTGCAGCCCGACAGGTGGATGTGGAAGTCCTCGACGCCGTCGGGCACCTCGACGTTGTCCTTGAGCCAGCGGGCGTACCGCACCTGCCGGTTCTTCGTCTCGACGATGGACAGCGAGCAGAACTCCGTGCCCGTGCAGGCGATGGAGCCGCGCATGAACGGGTGCGGGTCCGGCTCGTAGGTGTCGAGCAGGTCCTCGGCGAGCAGGTCGTCCAGGTTCTCCTCGGGCACGTCGGTGACGATGACGTTCTGCCGCTGGGTGACGCGCACCTCGCCGGAGCCGTACTCGTCGGCGATCCGGGCGAGTTCGCGGGTGTCGTCGGCGCCCATCCGTCCGACGAGGACGTTCAGGCCGACGTAGTAGTTGCCGTCGTTCTGCTCGTGGACGCCGACGTGGTCGTGGTGGCCGGCGTCGTTGCGCCCGGAGTTGTACGTGTACTCGTCGCGGAGGTCCTCGCCGGCGCGCTGGAGCTCGAAGTCGACGTAGTCCTCCTGGAGGACGCGCCGGATCTTCTCGGTGCCCCACTCGTCGGTGAGGAACTTCATCCGGGCGTTGTACCGGTCCTCGCGGTCGCCGTGGTCGTTGAACAGCGCCGAGATGCCGCCCGCGACCGCGTCGACGTCCTCCGGCGGGACGAACACGTCGATGCTGCGCGCGAGGCGCGGCTCGTTGCGCGAGAGGCCGCCGCCGACGCGGACGTTGAACCCCTTGACGCCGTCTTTCTCGGCCGGCTCGAACGCGAGGTCGTTGATGTCGCCCTGGCCGCAGCCCTCACGGCAGCCGGTGACGCTCACCTTCCACTTACGCGGGAGGTTCGCGTGGTCGTCGTTGCCCTTGAACGTCTCGTTGAGGTCCATCGCGACGGGGAGGGCGTCGACGAACTCCGCGGAGTCCTTGCCCGCGACGGGGCAGCCGACGATGTTACGCCAGGAGTCGCCGCACGCCTGCTGGGTGGACAGGCCGTTCGCCTCCAGTTTCTCGAAGATCTCCGGGACGTCCTCCAGCCGGATCCAGTGGAGCTGGATCGACTGCCTGGTCGTCCAGTCGACGTACGCGTCGCCGAACTCGGGGTTCTCGGCGGGGCCGCGGGCGTACTCGTCGGCGATGTCGGCGACGACCTCGACCTGCCCCGGCTTCAGCACGCCGTTGGGCGTCCCGATCCGCATCATGAAGTAGCTCTCCTGGCCGTTCCGCTGGTGGTACAGCCCCCACCACTTGAAGCGCTCGAACCAGGCGTCGTGTTCGTCCTCCGGGATCGACTCCCACCCCTCCTCGGCGAACTCCATCAGGTGCTCCCTGATCTCGTTGCCGTACACCTCCGATTTCCACTTTTCGACGTCCGTCGGCATTCGTGCACGAACACATTCGCCCGACGCCCCTAAAGCGCGCCTCCCCGTCAATCCTCCCCGGCGCTGCCGGGAAGCGGCAACGCTTGCGGCGCCCCGAGCCCCCCGCGCGGGAACCGGATCGCGCCGCCCGCGACGGGCCGGAACTCGCCGCCGACGATCCGTCCCACCGGGAGGCCCGGGACGCTCGCCGCCCGTCCGCACCGGATGCACTGGCCGTACACGTCCGCGGTCACGGTCCGGCCGTCGACGCCCACGTCGGTGAACCCCTCGACGACGTAGTCGGCACACTCGCAGGCGCACGCGTCCGGGTCGCCGACCCGCCACAGCTCGCTGACGCTGACCCGGCGCTCGTCGTTCACGGACACCCACGCGCCGTCGTCGAGCACGCGGAGGGCGACGCTCATACCCGACCGACGCGGCCGGCGGACATACCCCCGTCGCCGGTCGCAACGGCCGACGGTTCCGGTGACGCCGCTTCGGCGACGAACCCGCCGACCTCCCTCGGATCCGGTCGAGACGCGCGTTCGAGATACCGGCAACATCGTTCGCTACCGGGGAGCCTCGGTGAGGCTTGGTCGGGCGTGGGTGGTTTATGAGGGTAGGGTCCGTGTACTGCACCGATGGCAGAACAGACGACCGACGATCGATACGGCGACGAGGAAGTCGACACGTCTCATCTCGACGATCTCGAGGACGGGTGCGGTTGCGCGGAGGTGTGGGAGCACCTCTCGGAGGACGAGGACGGGGACCCGGTCGACGCCGACTGAGCGCCGCGCCGTTCGACCACCGATTCTCGCGGGCCCGCGGTCCCGAATCCGCCCAAACGCTTACTGTCGGACGCGTCCACCTCACGGAACATGTCGGACGGAGAACCGGAACTGGCGGCGGCCGTCAGGGAGTTCCACGAGGACATCCCCCATCGGTTCCAGGTGTCGCTGACGATGTCGATGGAGACCCGCGACCTGCTCCGGGCGGTCCGCGACGACCTGAACGATGCGGCGGGCGAACGCGTCTTCACGACCGACGACGCGATACGGCTGGCGCTCGAGAGCGGGGCCCGGTATCACGCCGTGGCGACGGGCGACCGCGAGGCGTCCGGGGCGGACCCCCTCGCCGCGCTCGCGGCGTCTATCCGGCGGGCCGTCGACGACGAGGGCGACCCCGAGTCCGGCGACGGGTGACCGCCGGGTCCGCGCCGTCGGCGAATAACGGTCGGGGAGTCGGTCCCGAGGGGACGGTCAGAGGGGGTCGTCGGTGACGGGGATCTGCCCCCGGTCCTCCGTCTCGCCGAGTTCGTCCGGGCTGATGTCGAACTCGAACACCTCCTTCGGGAGCGCGAGCGTCGAGCAGGCGTTCGGGATGTCGACGACGCCGCTGTGGCGCCCCTCGATGGGCACCGTCCCGAGGATCATCAGCGCCTGCTCGCCGGTGTAGCCGAACTTCTTCAGGTACTCGATCGCCTCGAGGCAGGCCCGTCGGTACGCGACGTGCGGGTCCATGTAGTGCTGGGTCCCGTCCTCGTCGACGGAGTAGCCCTCGAACACCACGTAGTCCGAGAAGGTCGGACCGCGGTGTCCCGGCTCGAAGATCGGGTGGCCGACGCCGTGGGTCTCCATCCCGTTCTTGACGAGCTCGAACTTCACGTCGACGTACCCGGCCATCTCGATGGCGCCGCAGAACGTGATCTCGCCGTCGCCCTGCGAGGCGTGGATGTCGCCGATGCCGAACTTCGCGCCCTCCACGAACACCGGGAAGTAGATGGTGGAGCCCAGCGAGAGGTCCTTGATGTCGGTGTTGCCGCCGTGTTCGCGGGGCGGGACGGTCCGGGCGCCCTCCTCCTCGATGCGCTCGGCGACCTCGCCCTCCGCCTCGCCCGCCTGGGCGCCGTCCGGCGTGGGCGGGCTCGCGACCGGCGGCTCGGACTCCCCCGTTGGGTGGTTCGGGATCGACTCGGGGTCCTCGTCGTGCTTGTCGATCAGTTCGGCCTCCCGGTCGACCCACTCCTCGAGCAGTTCCTGCGACGGCGCGGTCCCGATCAGCCCGGGATGGATCTTCCCCTCGTAGTACACGTCCGGGATGTGCCTGGACGAGACGTACGTGCCGTCGAGGTCCCAGATGGCCTTCGCGGCGTCCGGGAAGTGGTCGGTCAGGAAGCCGCCGCCGTTCTGCTGGGAGAAGATGCCGGTGAATCCGAACTCCGACCGGTCGTTCAGTACGCCGATGTCGAGCAGCGTGACCTTGAGCAGGTCGCCGGGCTCGGCGCCCGCGACCTCCACCGGCCCGCTGAGGTAGTGGACCTGGTTGAGGTCCACGTCGCGGACCTCGTTCGGATCGTCGTTGTCGAGTATCTGTCCTCCGGTCCAGTCGAGGCACTCGAGCCGAACCGTCTCCCCGGGTTCGGCGTGGACCGCCGGTTCGATCTCGGGATGCCATCGGTTGAACGGGTTCGCCCCGGGCTGGTCGTCCGGGGGTCTCGTGGTGTCGACCTCGAAGTGTACTTCGGGCATGGCAGTCTGGGCTGACGCACCCGCGTACCTATTGTACCGACAATAAGTAAGGGTTGTTCACAATTCTCACGGTCGTGGGGCGTGCAGTCCGAACGGGGGGCCATCGGGCGATCCGGCGACCGGGCGGACCCGAGGTCGCGGCGACGGGCGTCCTCACGTGCCCCTCCGAGACGCCCTCGTGGGGGGCGGCGTGAACGGTTCGTTTGTGATAACTCTCGTTAACACGGGGATCTATCACGCCGGCCGTCGTCGTTCCCGTCGAGGCCGGAGCAGGCACCGACGATAGCCACCGTCGGTCACCATGCCCCACTCTCCGCTTGCTCATCGGCCTCGTTCCGTGCGGCGTTGGCGAGGGTGGGGGGACGTCCTCCCACCCGCTTCCCGAACGTCTCTCCCCTTCCCTCCCGGCGACCGATCGGTGCGGCGTCCCGGCGGGGTCGGCACGGCGACGAGACGCACGAGAACGCGTTCGGTCGTCGAACGGAGTGAAAACATGCCGGGGGTGGGCTCCGAACCCACGATCTCCGCATGGCCCAGGTACGAGGCTCGGCGGGCCCCGTTGGGGCGGAGGCTTCCAAGGCGTTCCGCACCGAATCTCGAAACCCTATGAGTGCGGCGCTATGTCCAGCTAAGCCACCCCGGCTCACGTCCACGTCGGGCGGTCGCACTCTTGAACCTTCCCATCCCGAGCGGGTTCGGCACGACGGGTCACACCCGCGGGTCGGTCCGGCGGCGCCGCGCCGGCGGCGACGGAGACGCGGGCGGTCCGGCGGCGCCGGCGGATCGCGGGCGCGTTCTCGCCGGCCGGGCGCGTACCCGCCGGGTTTAAGCCACGCGGCGGGCGAACGGCTGGTATGACGCTGCCGGAACTGGTCCAGGGGGAGCTGGGCGAGGAGAGCCCGGTCGCCCGCGTCCACCTCGGCGGTGACGACGAGCTGTTCGTCACCGCGACCCGCACCCTCGTCTACCGCGCCGAGGGGCTGCTCTCCGACGAGTCCGTCGAGGAGTACCCGCACGACGCCGAGCGGGTCTCCGTCTCCGAGTCGCGCCGCAAGGCGAAGGTCACCCTCGAGTACGGCCTCGACGGCGAGCGCACCTTCTCGGTGCCGCGCGGGAGCCTCGAGGAGGTGCTCCACCCGGTCCTCGCGGGCGTCCTCTCGGCGGCGGGGATCACCGACCCCGGCGAGACCGTCGAGCGGACGTTCCGGTTCTCGGAACTCACGCTGGTCGTCACCTCCGCGCGCCTGGTGAAGCACGTCGGCGCCGCCGTCTGGGACGAGGACTACGAGGAGTTCCGCTACGACGACGTGAGCGACTTCGACGTCGAGGAGGGGAGCCACGCGACCACGCTCGTGCTCGCGACGAACGGGCGCCAGGAGCGGTTCAAGGCGCCCAGCGACCGCGCCCGCGAGATCGAGGAGACCCTCGCGGACGCGCTGCTGGACCACTACGACGTGGCGACCCTGGAGGAGTTCCGCGCGCTCTCGGCGGAGGCCGACGGCGAGGACGGCGACGGCGGCGCGCTCGACCGCGCCGACTTCGGCGGCGGGCCGGACCCGCTTTCGGCCGAACCGGCCGAGATCGACACCGACGCCGGCACCCGCGATGACCCGCTGGAGGACCCCCCGTCCGACCCCGGCGGCGCCGCCGACGGTACGACCGCGGGCGTCGGCGCCGCCGCGACGGAGCCGCCCCGTCGGGCCGACGACGCCGAGGCCGGAGCGGCCGGCGAGGCCGCCGCAGCCGGGGACGCGTTCGGCGACAGCGGCTTCGAGCCGGCCGAGCCGACCGACGACCTCGCCGAGGAGGTGGCGGCGCTGCGCGAGACCGTCGACCGGCAGGCCGAACGGCTCGAACGCCACAACGAGCTCATCGAGCAGCTCATCGAGGAACTCCGCCGCGGCCGCTGAGGGCTCCGGCCGCGTCCGCTCCCGGGCCGTCGCCGCCCGGGCCTCGCCGCCGCGACTACTCCTCCCGGCCGGTGACCTTCCTGATACACGAGGAGCCGAACGGCCCGAGCTCCCCCGCGTCCAGACGGACGAAGTGGCCGGTCGTGATCCCCGCGCCGCAGCGGCGACACGAGAAGTCGCCCTCCCGGCGGACCACCTGCGAGTCGAAGCGGACGAACCCGGAGCCGTGGACGCGGACGACGGCGTCCTCACGCTCGATGACGCCGCGCCGCTCGGCCTCCTCCAGCACCTCCCGTGTGACGGCGGGGCTGGTCGTCACGGTCTCCAGCCGGTCCAGCAGCTCAGGGAGCGGGAGCTCGTCGTCCTCGAGGTGGTCGAGCAGTTCGACGCCGAGCGCGACCGTCTCCTCGCGCGGCCGCGCCGGCCCGTCCCGGTCGTCCGTCACGTCGCCGCGTCGGTTGGCGACGCCGGCGCTTAACAGTCCCGGGAGCGTCCGGGGACGCCGCCGGAGCGCCCCACGGCTCGCCTCGCAGTTCGCCCCACGGCGCCCCGTGCAGTTTCACCAAACGCCGTTCACTGCGGTTCCGCCGCGGTGCCGACGCCCCGCCGGGACCGCGTCGTTTATTCGCCCGACGCGCCCACTTCGGCCGTGAACCGTCGAGTCGTCGCCGGGGGGGCCGTCGTCGCCGCGGTCGCCGTCGCCGCCGCGCTTACCTCGCCGGCGGCGGTGCTGGAGCGGGTCGACTGGATCGTCGCCGACCCGGTCCGCTTTCTCGCGGCGGCGGTCGCGCTCGCGCTGGTGCGGCCGGCGCTGGCGTGGCCGGTGACGCTGCTGGCGGTCGTCGCCGGCTACGGCTTCGGCCTCCGGGCGGTGCCGCTGGCGCTGGGGCTGATGGTGCTCACGTCGGTCCCGCCGTACCTGTTCGCCCGCCGCGGCCGCGACGAGGAGGGCGCCGTAGGCGCCGAACTCGCCGCCGGAACGGGCGCGACCGCGGCCGTGGGCCGCGCCGTCGAGCGCGCCGTCGGCGCCGGCGAGCGCGCCGTCTCCGTCGCCGGCGGCACCCGGTCAGTCGCCGCCTCCCGCCTGCTGCCGCTGCCCTCCGACGCCGTCTCGGTCGGGGCGGGCCTCGCCGGCGTCCGGACGGTCCCCTTCGTCGTCGGCAGCGCCCTCGGCGAACTCCCCTGGGCCGTCGCCGGGACGGTCGCCGGCGCCTCCGCCGGCCGGATCGCGACCTCCGGCCTGGAGGGCGTGTTCGACCCGTGGCTCGTCGCCGCCGCCGGGGTCGCTGGCGCCCTGCTGCTCGTCGGCCCGGCGTACCGTCACTACTCGTCGGCGCCCTGACCCGGACTACTCGTCGGCGCCCTGACCCGGCTCCCGGGCCAGCAGGAGCGCGTCCGTGCCGTCGTCGTAGAACCCCGGCCGGCGCTCGACCCGTCGGAACCCCAGTCCCTCGTAGAGCCGCCCGGCGGCGTCGTTGTCGGCGGCGACGAGGAGCGTGACCCGCCCGTCGGCGCCGTCGAGAACCCGCGAGAGCAGCCGCGTGGCGCGCCCCTCGCGCCGGCGTTCGGGGTGGACGACCAGCTCCGCAACGTGGACGCCGTCGCCGGCGACGGGGAGCGCGTAGCCGACCGGACCCGCGGGGCCGGAGCCGGACCGGTCCTCCTCGGTACCGACGTCGTCGACGAGCACCGCGCCCGTCCGGAGCCCGTGCGCGAGGAGGTCCGGGCTCGGCTCGCGGAGGTACCCCTGGAGGGCGCGGAGCGCGGGTTCGTCGGCCGGCCGCCCCGGACGGACCGTCACGGGAGGACGGGGAGGGTCGCGAGCGCCGCGGTCGCGACCGGGAGCGCCGTCTCCGGCGCCACGGTCAGCGCCGCCTCTAGCGCCGCCGTCAGCGCCGACGGCGAGGGGGGCGGCGCCGCGCCGACGAGCACCGAGAGGGCGACGCCGGCGAGCGCCCCCGAGAGGGTCGCGAGCGTGTTCACCGCCTGGTTCCCGAGCCGGTCGCCCTCGACGGTCGCCCCGAGGAAGCTGTCGACGGTCATGCCGACGAAGCCGGCGCCGGCGACCGCGACGGCCGCGGGGGCGAACGCGGCGCCCGCGGAGACGACCGGCGAGGGGGAGCCGACGACGACCCCGGCGTCCGCCCCGAGCGGCATCGCCAGCACGGCGGTGAGGGCCACCAGCCCGGCGCCCGCGACGCCGGCGACCTCGCCCTGCCAGGTGACCGCGCCGTCCGTGCCCGGCTCGACCGGCCGCAGCGTCGTGACGAGGCGGGGCGCGTCGAAGAGGCCGCCGAACTCCGAGGAGAGCGTGTCCGCCATCGCGGCGGCGACGGAGCCGGCGAACGCGAACGCGAGCAGGGTCGCCACGGCGGTGTCGGGCCACGCGGCCCTGGAGGCGGCGTACCCGAGCACCGCCAGCAGCGCGATCCCGGAGTTGCCGAGGACGTTGCCCGCGCCGCGGGCGCCGTCGTTGCCCTCGGCGACGCCGCGGGCGTCCTTCTCCTCGAAGCGGAACTTCGCCGCGAGGCCGCCGACCGCGAAGAAGGAGATCAGCACGAGGAACCAGCCGATCCCCCCGAGGACGACCGTCAGGAACGCGAGCAGCACGCCCGTGAGCATCCCGGAGACGGAGGCCGTCTCCAGCACGTACGAGACGAGGCCGAGGCCGACCGAGACGGCGAGGCTGGCCGCGACCAGCGCGGGCGTGACGGCGACGCCGTCGGCGGAGACGAGCGCCCACAGCAGCCACAGGAGGAAGCCCACCGACACCATGACGATGGGGTCGTCGCGGGGGAACAGCACCGAGCGGAGGAGCGCGGCGACGAGCGCGGCCGTCGCCGCGAGGAAGACGTACACCGGGACGGCCGACGGGTCGAGGCCGGCGCCGGCGACGGCGACGCCGACCTGGCCGAGCGTCGCGGCGACGAAGCCGGCGAACGCGAACGCCGTCGTCGTGGCGAACTCGTCGCCCGTGGACTCGCGGACGAACTCGCGACCGAGCACGCCGTACGCCAGCGAGAGGACGGCCGCCGCGAACACCGTCGTCGGCATCGGCGCCTGCGGGAGCGCCGTCAGCACGCCGAGGGCAGTCGCCGCGAGCGCGAAGCCCGCGAGGCCGTTGAGCCGGCGGTCCTCGTAGTCGCCCGGGCGGGCGAACAGGTCGAAGACCCGACCGTCGTCGACGACGAACGCCGCGAGGACGGCGACGGCGGCGAACGGGGCGGCGGCGGCCGGACCCAACGCCGGCGCGGCCAACACCGTCGAGGCGACGACGGCGAACGCCCCCGCGCGCCGGAGTCGGTGTCTCACGGCCGAGGGTACCCCCGACGCACACTTAACGGTCCCGGGACACCCCCTCGCCGGGCGCCCGCGCCGCGAGCGGGCGGCGCCGTCCCAGCCCCGGCACCGGCCGCGGCCTCGGGGGTCGCCGCCCCGGCGACCACACGCGTCCGCGGACGGCTCCCGTCGGGAGCGGTAACGCTTTCCCCCGTCCGGGCGCACACCTCGGAACGCAGTGGGACTCTACGACGCGTACCTCGGCGTGCGCCACCGCCGAAACGAGGGCGACCCCCCGGAGCACGTCGCGCTGGTCATCACCGAGCGCGACCTGCTCGAACAGGGCGCCTACGACACGCTCGAGGCGTTCCTGGACTGGGCGTTCGAGTACGGCGCCGAGCGGGTCACCGTCTCCGTCTCGGTGCTCGACGAGGCCGTCGTCGACACGCTCGCGCGCGAACTCGCGGGCGTCGACGCCCCGCGCCCGCTCGCCGTCCGCACGCCCGACGACACCGAGCGCGCCGACGCGCCGATCCGCGTGAACATCGGCCTCGGCGGCAAGCGGGAGTTCGCCCGCGCCGTCCGCGAGGTCGCCGCGGCGGTGGAGGAGGGCGACCTCGACCCGGACGGGATCGCCGAGGCCGACATCGAGGAGCGGCTCATCTTCCCGGAGGAGCCCGACCTGGTGATCAAGACCGGCGCCGAGCGCCTCTCGGACTTCCTCATCTGGCAGTCCGTCTACTCGGAGCTGTACTTCACCGACGTGAACTGGCGGGACTTCCGCAAGCGCGACTACCTCCGCGCGGTGCTCGACTACCAGAACCGCCAGCGGCGGTTCGGACGGTGACTGCTCGCCTTCCGACCCCCGTCGCGAGCGGAGCGAGGCGAGGTCGGTTCGGGAGGCGGGCGGTCGTCGACCGACGGCGTCCGCGCCGCCTCAGTCCGCCGTCTCGCCCGCCGCCGCGGGTTCGCCCACGTCGCCCGCCTCCAGCGCCTCGTCGACCTCCTCGGTCTCGCCCGGCAGGCGCTCGCGCAGGCGCGCGGCGACGCGGCGGGCCTCGTCGAGTTCGACCTCCGCGACGGCCCGCACGAGCGCGGCCGCCCGCTTCGTCCGGGTGCGCCGCCACGACTCCTCGCGCGCCTCGTAGGTGCGGATCGAGCGCAGGAAGTCCGCCTTCGAGAACTCCGGCCAGTACGGCGAGCAGAAGTACGCCGCCGCCTCGTTGCCGTTGGCGTGCCACGGCAGGAAGTTCGAGGTGCGCTCGTCTCCCCCCGTCCTGATGATGAGGTCCACGTCGCGGACGGGCCGGCGGTACAGCCGCGACTCCACCTCCGCGACGCCCACCTCGTCGGCGGAGAGGTCGCCGTCGGCGACGTCGCGGGCGACCGCCCGGACCGCCCCCAGCAGCTCGTTGCGGCCGCCGTACGCCAGCGCGACGTTGAGCGTGAAGTCGTCGTACTCGGCGGTCCGCGCCTCGGCGTAGTCGACGGCCTCCCGCACGCGCTCGGGCAGGCGCTCCACGTCGCCGAGCGCGCGGATGCACACGCCCTGCTCGTGGACGCGGTCGGCGTCGGCGAACTCGCGGAGCTTGTCCTCCAGCAGGTCGAACAGCGTCTCCCGCTGCTCCGCCGGTCGGTCGAAGTTCTCCGTCGAGAAGGCGTACAGCGTCAGCTCCTCGATCCCGAGGTCCGCACACCAGTCGAGCACCCGCTCGGTCGTGTCGGCCCCCGCGTGGTAGCCGTCGTGTGCGTCCGCGCCCTGCCGGCGGGCGTATCGCCGGTTGCCGTCCTGGATGATCGCGACGTGGTCCGGCCCGTCGCCGATCTCCCGGCGCAGCATCCGCTCGTAGGCCCGGTCTACCAGTTCCCCCAGGCGCGATCGAAGGCTCACTACCGGCCCTGTGAACGCCGCGGGATATGTGTCTTGCGAGGAATGTCGGCCGGCGGCCCGCGCCGCCCCCCGACCCCCGCGCCGCGCGCCCGTCTCCCCGCTCAGGCGTCGTCGCCGGGGGCGGTCGAGCCGGCCGCCGTCTCGCCGGCGACCGACTCCAGCACCTCCACCTCGCCGGTGAGCTGCCGGTGGACGTACGGCATGTCGATCCCCTCCTCGTCGAAGCGCTCCTTCACCGCCTGCACGTACTCCGACCGGACGCGCACGAAGTCCCCGCGGTCGGGCTCGTCGATCCAGAAGCGGCTCTGGAGCCCCACCGCCGAGTCGCCGAGCTCGATGACGCGCACCGAGGGCGCCGGGTCGTCGAGGATCCCGTCGACCCCCTCGGCCTCCTCGAGGATGCAGTCGGTCGCGTGGTCGATGTCGTCGTCGTAGCCGATGCCGAAGACGAACTTCTGGCGGAGCGTGTCGTAGGCGACGGGGTTGGTGATCGCGTTGTTCGCGAGCTCGCCGTTCGGGACGGTGATCCGCTCGTTGTCGAAGGTCCGCACCCGCGAGACGCGCAGGTCGATGTCCTCGACGCGCCCCGCGTTGTCGTTCCACTCGATCCAGTCGCCCACCTCGAACGGCTTGTCCTTGATGATGAACACGCCGGCGACGAAGTTGCCGATGAGGTCCTGGGCGGCGAAGCCGACCGCGAGCGCGAGCGCGCCGCCGAGCGTCGCGACCGCGGTGAGGAATCGCGGGAAGCCGGCGGCCATGAACCCGATAGAGATCGCCAGCACGACGACGAGCGCCGCCAGCACGCTGTCCGCGAGGCTGAGCACGGTTCGGTCGAAGCCGCGACGGTTCAGTACCCGATGTGCGATCGGGAGCAGGACCAGCTTCCCCAGGAGGTAGGTGAGCAGGAACCCGAGGACGAAGCCGATCACGTTCGTCGCGTAGCCGCCCAGCCGGGCGACGACCGCCCCGGCGTCGATCTGCAGGGCGAGCGCCGCGACCGTCGGTGTCACGCCGTACATGTACGGATCCCGGCTCGGTCGGGCGACGGAAGAATCTGCTGGCGTCGGCGGCTCTCGCGCGGGTCGCGTCGTCCGTCCCGGCGGTCCGGGCCCGCACCGGCGGCGCGCCCACGGCGCCGTTCCCACGCGAGCGACCTCACGGAACCGAGTGCCGCGGGCGTCCTCGGGCCGATCGCCGCGAGCGCCTCGGCTCAGTGGTCGGCCTCGTGGGGGTTCACCACCGTGCCGTACCGCTCGGCGTGGTCGGTGTACTCGATGAACCGCGGGGCGTCCGGGTCGAACGGCCGCTTCAGCGATTCGAACGCCTTCTTCTTGTCCCACGACTGGAGCCCCCCGATGGCGGACCGGTCCTCCAGGTCGTGGTAGTCCAGGTCCGGCTCGGTCAGCTCCCACGCCCGCATCCCCCGCTCCGTGCGGACGATGACGCTCGAGTATTCGTCGCTCGATCCGACTGAGCCGACCGCGAGGTCCGCACAGTACCCCGTGAAGTCGGCGCACTCGTCACACCCCTTCAGCGCGGCGTCGTGGAACCGCTCGACGTCCTCCCGGAGGACCTCCTCGCCGTCGCGCCCGTAGACGATCATGTCGCCGTGGAGGACGTCGAGCTTCCCGATGTCCTCCGGGGGGATGTCGCGCTTCTCGGCCAGCTGCTCGCCGACGAGCCGCTCGTAGTTGAAGTTCTTCGTGCACATCAACGCGATCGTGTAGTCGACCGCGCGGACGCCCTCCTCCTGGGCGGCGTAGTCCCACTCGAAGTCCCGGAGCGCCCGGATCCCCTCGATCTCGCAGGGCGTTCCCACCAGCGCGAGCGAGAGGTCCTCGGGCGGCCTGTCCGGGAGCTTGTGTCGCCACTGGTCGAGCCCGAGGTTCCCGAGCGCCATCGTCTGGTTGTAGAAGCTCCCCGCGTTCTCGATCAGCTCCTCGGGCGTCGTCGCGAGGAAGCTCTCGGCCTTCCAGGGCTCCTCCTCGGACTCGGTGGCGACGAGCGCGCCGTCGATCTCACCGGCCTCCAACAGGTGGATCAGGACCGAGGTGACGACGCCGCCGTCTTGGGCGTTCTCGCGCCACTCCTCCTCGACCTTCGCAGAGAACTCCGTGATCGGGTCGCCCGCCCCCTTCACGTTGTCCTCGCCGCCGGTGATCTTCCACTGGCGCTCGTAGCGGAGCCCGCCGCGGGGGCAGAAGTCCCAGCAGAGCGAGCAGCCGGTACACATCTTCACGAGCTCCGGCAGGCCGTCGTCCCCGATACCGATGGAGTCGGAGGGGCAGGAGGCGACGCAGGTGCCACACTGGATGCACCGCCCCTCGTCGATGACGGCCGCGTCCAGTTCCATGAACCACGTCTTCTCGTCCGGGGTCTCGATGTCGTTCATCTCCCCCCGGATGGAGTAGCCCGGCGTGTCGAGATCGACCCCCTCGGGGACGTTCACCCGCTCGGCCGGGTCGCCGCCGTCGACGTCCTGACTCGTTCCCTCGGCCGGCGGCGTGAACTCGAGGTCGCGGAGGGTCCCGTCCGCGTCGACGTTCGCCGGCGTCGTGCCCCCGTCGGCCGCGGCGGGCCGACCGCCGGTCCCGCCGCAGCCGCACGCGCCGCCGCAGCCGCAGGCGTCGCCGGCGGCGGAGGCGTCGTCCGCGCCGTCCCGGGCGTCGCCGTCGCCGCCGGGGTCGCGGTCACGGCCCCGGACGTACCGGATCGGCTTCCAGTCGGACGGGTCGCCGCCGACGCGACCGCCCCGACTGCCGTCCCCGCTCACGGGCGGCACGCCCGCCTCCCCGTCGGCCCCGCCGGCGTCCGGCACCCGCGGGAGCGGGCGGTCCGTGCCGTCGCGAGCGACGTCCCCGGTCTCCGCGAGTTCGGGCGCGGCGTCGGCGGGCGCGTCGCTCGACCGAGGTTCGGCGGCCGGCCGGTCGGCGCTGCCGTCGTCCACGCGGTCGCGCTCGTCAGTCATCGGCCGCGACACCCCCCGCGACGTTCGCCTCGGCCCGTTGCATGACCTCCCTGAGGTCGCCGTTGTCGCGGCGGCGACACCACTCGTAGAACCGCTCGCCCTCGCGGCGCTCCTCGGAGAACGCCGCGAACAGCTCCTCCAGCGCGGGGACGACCGACCCCGCCGGGACCGCGGTCTCGACCCAGTCGAGGAACTCGTTGTCGGCGCCGAGGCTGCCGCCGAGGCCGAAGTCCATCCCCTCCACGATGTTGTCGCCCTCGGCGTCGGTGCTATCCGGGTCGTCGCTCACGTTGACAGTCTCCCCCCGGAAGCCGATGTCGGCGATCTGCGGCTGCGCGCAGGAGGCCGAACAGCCCGACATGTGCATCCGCACCACCTCCAGGTCGTCGGGCGTCTCGACGCGCTCGTCGAGTTCCTTCGCCCACCGGCGGACGCGGTTCTTCGTCTCGATGATGCCGTAGTTGCAGAACTCCGAGCCGGTGCAGCCGACGGCGCCGCGGGAGAACGGTCCCGGGTCGGGCCGGTAGTCCGCGGCGAACGGTTCCGCGAGCAGGTCGTTCACGTCCCCCTCCGGGAGATGGGTGATCAGGAAGTTCTGGTCGGTGGCGAGCCTGACCGTCGCGTCGTCGGTGCCGTACTCTTTCGCGGCGCGGGCGGCCGCGGCGAACTCGTCGCCGCCCATCCGGCCCGCGATCACGTTGAAACCGACGTAGCGCAGACCCTCCCGCTTCTGCTCGTGGACGCCGACGTGGTCGCCGGTGTAGCCCACCGTCAGGTCCGTCCCCCTGCTCGGGAGGTCGACCGAACAGCGGTCGCGGACGGCCGCCTCGAACGCCTCGGGGCCCATCTGCTCGACGAGGTAGCGCATCCGGCAGACGCCGCGGTTGTGCCGGTCGCCGAGTTCCTTGAACGTCTGGGCGACCGCGCGACAGAACTCGACGGCGTCCGCCGGCGGGACGAACACGTCGAGCGGGGAGGCCATCCGCGGGCCGTCCGAGAGGCCGCCGCCGACCCGAACGTGGAAGCCGTACACGTCCTCGCCTCCGTCGGACTCGTCCGACGAGCCTCCGCTCGCGTCGGCGTCGACCGTCTTCCGCGCCGGCGTCAGCCCCACGTCGTTGATCTGCGACTGCGCGCAGTCCTCCCGACAGCCCGTAACGGTCATCTTGAACTTCCGGGGGAGGTTGGCGTACTCCCGGTTCTCCGTGAAGAACTCCGAGACGGCGTCGACCACCGGCTGGGCGTCGAAGCACTCGTGGTCTGTCAGGCCGGCGGCCGGACAGCCGAGCACGTTGCGCGCCGAGTCGCCGCACCCCTGAATCGTGGTGAGGCCGACCCCGTCATAGCGCTCCCAGATCTCGGGGACGTCCCCGATCTCGATCCAGTGCATCTGGACGTCCTGTCGGGTCGTGATGTCGAGGAACGCGTCCCCCCACACCGGGTTCTGTTTCTCGCCCCCGTACTCCGGGGGCGCGGTGGCGTACTCGTCGGCCACCTCGCCGATCACCTCGGCCTGTTCGGGCGTGAGGCGCCCGCCCGGTACCTTCGTTCGCATCATGAAGTACCCGTCCTGGCGCCCGTGGCTGTACAGCCCGGCCCATTTGAGCCGCTCCCACTCGCCGTCGCCCGCCCGCGCCTCGATCTCGTCGAACGAGAGCGACCCCTCCGCGTACGCGTACACGTCCTCGATCACGTCGAGGGGGTGTTTCTCCTGTTTCCAGCGCTCCACCGTGTTCATGGACGTGTGAACACACCACACACCGAGGTGGGCCTTCCCACAGTGGCAGCCCTCGCCCGTGCTCCCCGATACGGGCAGTATCCGTGTCGATCGACAACATACCGCACGCGTCCCGGATCGGCGAATTCTTCCCCCGAGCGCGTTCGAACGAGGTGATCGGTCCGCCGCGGCGGGGCGCGCGGCGTCGAGATATCCGGCAACATAGTCCGCCTATCGGCGGCGTCCGCTCACACCGGCAGCGGCGCGTCGCGGCGGGCGACCCCGCGGAACCGGGCGCCGTGGACGTCCTCGCGGGCGAGCGCGTCCGGGATCCGGCCGTGGAGCCAGCGGCCCGGCTCGGGGTCGCCGTCGAAGCCGGCGCGCCGGTGCTCCTCGGGGAGGTACCGCTCGTGGGTCGGGAGGCGCTCGTGCAGCGGGACGCCGCCGGCGTCGGCGACCGCGCGGAGCTCGTCGAGGGCGGGCCACGCGTAGTCGGGGTTGATGTAGTCGTCCGTCACCGGTGAGACGCCGCCGAGGTCGTCGACGCCGCAGTCGAGCAGGTCGCCGACGGGCGCGAGGTTCGGCGGCGACTGCACCGACACCTCCGCCGGCAGCGCCGCCCGCGCCATCGCCGTCACCCGCCGCATCGTCGCCGTCGAGGGGGCCTCGAAGTCGGAGCGCTCGTTGGGCGTCACCGGCTGGACGATCACCTCCTGGACGTGGCCGTAGCGCTCGTGGAGCGCGCGGATCGCGAGCAACGACTCCGCCCGGTCGCGCCAGCCCTCGCCGATGCCGACGAGGATGCCCGTGGTGAACGGGACGCGCGCCTCCCCCGCGGCGCGGATCGTGTGCAGGCGCTGGCCGGGCGTCTTCCGCCGCGACCCGGCGTGGGCGTCCACGTCGGCGGTCGTCTCCAGCATCACGCCCATCGAGGCGTTCACGTCGCGGAGGCGGCGGAACTCCGCCTCGGCCAGGTCGCCGGGGTTCGAGTGGGGGAGCAGGCCCTCCTCCAGGGCGATCTCGCAGGCGCGCTCGTGGTAGTCGACGATCGAGTCGTACCCCCACTCGGCCAGCTGGTCGTGGATCGCGGTGTAGCGGTCGTCCGGCTTGTCGCCGAAGGTGAACAGCGCCTCGGTGCAGCCGGCGTCGGCGCCGACGCGGCACCGCTCGCGCACCTCCTCGGGGGCCAGGAGGCTCGCCTCGCCGGGCACGTCGTAGTAGGTGCAGTACGTGCAGGTGTACCGGCACGCGGTGGTCAGCGGGACGAACACGTTCCGGGCGAACGTGAGCTCCGGCGCCGCCGACACGTCGGCGGGCGTCACCGACAGCAGGCGCTCGACCTCGCGGTCGGACACCTCGACGTCGATGTCGTACTCGTCGGCGCCGGGGAACACGCCGGGAACTCCCCCACGGAGGGGCAAAAACGAGTCGGTCCCGGCGACGACGGCTCGAACGACCCACGCGGTGGCGCGCGGCGGCGGGCCCGCGTTCACGCGAGCGTAGCGAGTGTGAACTCACGGGACCGAAGGTCCCGGGTAGTGCCCGCCGAACGCGCGCGAGGGACGAGTACCGCAGCGACCGGAGGGAGCGAGGAACGCAATCGACTGGGGAGGACGTGGCTGTCATGTGACGGAGTCCGTGCCCGATCAGTCCCCCGAACCCGCAGTCCGAGTCGACCCTGCCCACACGCCGGCGACAACTACCACGGATCGGTCCCGACCACACGCCGGCGACGATCACCAGGAACGGTCCGCGAGCGCGGCTTCCGCCACCGCAACCGATTCCCCCGTGGCGGGCCGCGGTAGACCCGATGACCGACATCGACACCACGGAGGTCGAGGGCCCCCACGGCGGACAGCCGGTGCGCCACGCCGGGGCCGACCTCGCCGACGCGAACGCGGCGGTCGTGATGGTCCACGGCCGCGGCGCCACCGCCCGCAGCATCCTCGGCATGGCCGGCGAGTTCGGCACCGACTCGGTCGCGTACCTCGCCCCCTCGGCCAGCCGCAACACCTGGTATCCTCACTCCTTCATGGAGGAGATGGACAAGAACCAACCGCACCTCGACTCCGCGCTGGCGCTCGTCGGCCACGTCGTCGACGCGGTCGCCGACGCCGTCGGCCACGAGCGCGTGCTCCTGCTCGGCTTCTCGCAGGGCGCGTGTCTCGCCTCCGAGTGGACCGCCCGCAACGCCCGGCGCTACGGCGGCCTCGTGGGCTTCTCCGGCGGGCTGATCGGCCCCGAGGGGACGCCCCGCGAGTACGACGGCGACCTCGACGGCACGCCCGTCTTCCTCGGCTGCTCGGACGTGGACCCGCACATCCCGCTGGAGCGCGTGAAGGAGACGACCGAGGTGCTCTCGGACCTGGGCGCCGAGGTCGACGAGCGCATCTACGAGGGGATGGGCCACGGCGTCAACGAGGACGAACTCGCCGCCGCGAAGGGGATGGTGACGAGCCTCGAACTGGCAGGGGAGTAGGCGGCGTCGGACTCCGGGTTCCGCGGCCCCGGACCGATCCGACCCGCTCCTAGTCCCGCATTCGATCGAACGAAACCCGCCCGTCTCCCGCTTCTAGCCGGAAGCCCGCATCGACCAGCCAGTCCCGCGCGGCGCCGTCGCCCGCGAGCAACACCTCCACGAGGTCCTCCCGCTCGTCGACGTCGGTCGCCAGCCGCCGCGAGTCCACCTCGCGGACGCTCGCGCCGATCCGTCGGGCGACCCGCAGGTGGTCGAGGTAGGAGGCGCCGTGGTAGTCGACGCGGAACGCGGGGTGGCGCACCAGCAGCGCGTTCGTGCCGCCGCCGCGACCCGGCGCGATGGCCACGTCGGCGGGGTCCCCGGCGTCGGTCCCGGCCTCGCCGTCGCCGCGCAGGCGGGCGAGCGCCCGCGGCGTCGCCAGCGCGAGGTCCGCCATCACGACCGCCAGCGGCGAACCCGGCCCGGGGCCGTGCGCGTCGAGCGCGGCGTTCACCGCCGGGGTGAGCGGCCGGTCGTCGACCGTCTCGGGCACGTCGCGGCCGGTCGCCTCGGTCGTGAGCAGCCGCGGCGCGAAGCCCGCCGCCCGCAGCGCCGCGAGCACGTCCGTCAGCATCGCCCCGGCGAACTCGCGGCGCTCCGCGGGGTCGAGCGTGTCCGAGAGCCGCGTCTTGGGACGGTCGGGCGAGAACGGAACGAGCGCGTCGACGCGATCGGGCACGGGAACGCGGGGGCCGGCGTCAGCCGAGCTTGTCGTAGCCGTCCCCGCGGTTCCGCAGGAACAGCACGACGCCGCCGGCGACGACGCCGAGCACGACGAGCCCCCCGACGCCGTACAGGATCAGCTGCGTGCGCTGCTGTGAGCTCTGCGCCCGGTTGGCCTCCTCCTCAGCGTTGTTCGCGAGGCGGATCGCGTTCTCGAAGTTACCGGCGTTGTACGCGCTCACGGCGCTCTGGAACGTCTCCGTGGCCTCGGAGGGGTTGCCCGCGGCGTCGATGGCGGCGCGCGCGGACTCCATCGCCTCGCGTGCCTCGCGGCTGTCGGCGGTGTAGTGGGTCGCCGACACGTTCGCCAGTTCGTTCGACGTACCGCCCTGGCGGGTCTGGCTGAGCGCCGTCAGCGTGAACGACTGCTGCGGGTCGTAGCTGTACGACTCGACGGCCGGCACCGTGCCGGTCACGCGGACGCGAACCTCGGCTGTGCCCTCCTCGATGTCGACGGTCGCGCCGGAGAAGGTCTGGCCGTCGTAGGACTCCTGGCGCACCTGGTTGCCCGCCTGGTTCAGGAACGTCACCGTCCAGGTGACGTTCCGCAGCTCCGTCGAGCCCGCCAGCTGCCACGTCTCGTAGGTGTCGTACAGCTGCGTCAGCGTCATCGTCGCGGTCACCTGCGAGCCGACCTCGCCGCTGTCGGGCACGTCGGTCTCCTGAACCGACACGGCCGCCGCCGGGGCGACCGCAGCGAACAGGACGACGAGGACTGCGAGGACCGCGGTGAGCCTAGAACAGCGACTCAAGTTCGTCCTCGTCATCGCTGATGAGGCTGTCGAGGTTGTCCTCGCTCTCCTGCCGGATGTCGTCGATGTTCTCCTGGGCCTCGATGGCGACCTGCTGGAGCTCCTTGATCCGCGGGACGTTCGTCACGCCCGACAGCAGGATGACGCTCGCGACGAAGCCGGAGCCGGTGACGGGGTAATCGCCCCCGCGGACCTCCATCGAGCCCGTCTGCTCCTCGAGCCACTTGCGGCCGCGCTCGATCCCCTTGCGGTTGAGGTGCTCGGGCGGGCCCGCCATCACGAGCAGGGCGCGCTCTGCGCCCTCGATCTCACACGGGAGCGTGAGGCGGCCGAGCGCCGCCTTCCGCACGAGCGAGGTGATCCGGTTAGTCGTGTGAGCCGTGTCGAGGTCGTCGTCGCCGTTGTCGCCGGTGAGTCGAGAGAGCAGGCCGCCCCCGCCGGCGGTCTCCTCGACCTCCTCGCTGGCGTAGCCGACCGTCGAGACCCCGCCGCCGGAGAGCGTGTTGATGATCTCGCTGGAGTCGACCACGGACTCGGCGACCTCCTGCCCCTGATCGATCTCCCCGGCGCCGAACAGGATGCCGAAGCGCTTGACGATCTCCTCGTTGATCTCGTCGTAGCCGCCGGAGACGGACTCGCCCGTCTTGCGCCAGGCGTCGTTGTCGAACACCAGGAGGTTGTCCACCTCGCGGACGAACGTCTGGAACGAGCGCGCGGCGTTGAGCGTGTAGATCCCCCCCTCGTCGGAGCCGGGCAGCACGCCCAGGCCGTAGACCGGTTCGGTGTAGATGCGCTTGAGATGCTTCGCGAGCACCGGCGCGCCGCCGGAGCCGGTGCCGCCGCCGAGGCCGGCGACGACGAGGAACGCGTCCACCTCGTGGACCGGGATCGAGTCGATGGCCCCCTGCACCTCGTCGATGTCCTCCTCGGCGACCTCCGCGCCGAGCTCGTTGTCCGCGCCGACGCCGTGGCCCTTCACCCGGGACTGCCCGATCAGGACCCGCTGGTCGTTCGGGATGTTCTCCAGGCCCATGAGGTCCGCCTTAGCCGTGTTGACCGCCACAGCCGCCCGTACGATGTCGCTCCCCGTGCGTCGATCGTACTCGACGAACTTGTCGACGATCTTCCCCCCAGCTTGACCGAATCCGATGAGTGCCAGTTTCATACGTCTCCCCTCCTCATTAGGCCAGAATCAGAGACAGAACAAGTATAAGCCTTGTGATGAGGCTATCAGTCGCGAGAGGCCGCCACCGGACCCGACCGCCGAAAACCGCACGCAGGCGCCGGGGCTATCGTGTGGTCCGGACCGGGCCGGGGCGACGGATGAGACGTGCGTATGACACATTTATACCTTCCGACCGGGCGGGGGCGACCGCGGCGACCGACCCCCCGATCGGGGCGGCTTCCCCCCGACCGGGACGGGCATCCGGTTCGGGCGCGGGTCGCCGTCGACCGGCAGCGCCGGCCCTCGTCCCCGACCGCCGGCGGCGACACCTACGCCGTCGCCGTCGCGTCGGCCCCGTCGCCGGCCGCCGTCAGCCCGAGGTACTCGTCGAACGTCTTCAGGTCCGCCTCCGCGACGCCGAAGGCGCCCACGTCGTTGTCGGAGACGACGTTGTCGAACTGGAGCGACCGGTACTGGTCACGGCCCATCGGGAAACCCACGGAGCCGAGGACGGTGAGGCCGACCTTCGCGAGCCCCATCGGCAGCGGGACGACGCTGATCGACCGCCCCTCGGACTCGAACACCTTCTCCGCGATGTCCCGCAGCGACAGCACGTCCGGGCCGCCGAGCTCGTACGTCTCCCCGCCGTGCTCCGCCTGAGCGACGGAGTCGGCCAGCATCGGGACGAGGTCGCCCACCCAGATCGGCTGGAAGCGGTTCCGCCCGCCGCCCGGGAGCGGGTAGACGGGGACGCCGGGCGCGAATATCTCCTTCAGGCGCTTCGTGAAGTGGACGAACTCGCCACCGTCGCCGAAGACGACCGACGGACGGACGATCACGTGTTCGAGGTCGGAGTCGCGGACGGCCCCCTCGGCGCGGCCCTTCGCCCGGATGTAGTGGGTGGCCCCGTCCGGGTCGGCGCCGAGCGCGGACATCTGGACGAACCGGTCGACGCCGGCCTCCTCCGCGACGGCGACGAGGTGCTCGGTCCCCTGCCGGTGGATCCGGTCGTGCATCTCGTCGCCGCCGTCCGGCTTGAACAGCGGCGACAGCGCGACGAGGTTCACCACCGCGTCCGCGTCCGCGACGGGGCCCTCGAGCGAGTCGCGGTCGGTCACGTCGCCCGCCTTCGTGACGACGCCGTCGGGGAGGCCGGCGCCGGACGGGTCGCGCGAGAGCGCCACCACGTCGTGGCCGCGCTGGTCGAGTTCCGTGCAGAGGTGCGTCCCGATGAAGCCGGTGCCGCCGGCGACGACTACGCGCATGACCCGTCCCAGGGGCGGGCGGAACCTAAAGGTGCGGTCGACGCGACGGCGACGAGTCCCCGACGGGACCGCGGCGCGTGGACACCGCTGCGCCCCGACCCGCCCCGACCCGCCCCGACCCGGGCGTCGCGACCGCGCCGACCGCCGCCACCACGGGAACTCGGACGAACGGCGGGGGAGGGCGGGGACCGGGGAAGGCGCCCTGAACCGGCCGGAAACGACGGTCGCTCGGCGGCCGGAACCGCGCTCCGAAACGGTTTTCCACCGCCCTGCCGCACGGTCAGTATGCCGACCGAACAGACGGGGTACGACCCATCGCTGGGTCGCAAGTTCATTTTCGTCACGGGCGGGGTGATGTCCGGCCTGGGGAAGGGGATCACCGCGGCGTCGACCGGGCGCCTGCTCGCCAACGCCGGCTTCGACGTGACCGCGGTCAAGATCGACCCGTACCTCAACGTCGACGCGGGGACGATGAACCCCTACCAGCACGGCGAGGTGTACGTTCTCAAGGACGGGGGCGAGGTCGACCTGGACCTGGGGAACTACGAGCGCTTCCTCGGGGTCGACATGACCTCCGACCACAACGTCACGACCGGGAAGGTGTACCAGCACGTCATCGAGAAGGAGCGCGCCGGGGACTACCTGGGGAAGACGGTGCAGGTCATCCCGCACGTCACCGACGATATCAAGCGGCGCATCCGCGAGGCCGCCGAGGGGACCGACGTCTGTCTCGTCGAGATCGGCGGCACCGTCGGCGACATCGAGGGGATGCCGTACCTCGAGGCGCTCCGGCAGTTCGCCCACGAGGAGGACGACGAGGACATCCTCTTCACCCACGTCACGCTCGTCCCGTACTCGAAGAACGGCGAGCAGAAGACCAAGCCCACCCAGCACTCGGTGAAGGAACTGCGCTCCATCGGGCTCCAGCCGGACATCCTCGTGGGCCGCTGTGACGACGAGCTCGACCCCTCAACGAAGGAGAAGATCGCGCTGTTCTGCGACGTGCCCACCGAGGCCGTCTTCTCGAACCCCGACGTGGACGACGTGTACCACGTCCCGCTCACGGTCGAGGAGGAGGGCCTCGACGAGTACGTGATGGAGCGCCTCGACCTGACCGACGAGGCGCTGCCGCGCGCCGAGCGCGAGAACACCTGGCGCGACCTGGTCACCCGCGAGCGCACCGGCGAGGTCGACGTCGCGCTCGTCGGCAAGTACGACCTGGAGGACGCGTACATGAGCGTCCACGAGGCGCTGAAACACGCCGGGCTGGAGCACGGCGTCGACGTGAACGTCGTCTGGGTCGCCGCCGACGAGGCCGACGGCGCCCACCGCGACCGCCTGGAGTCCGCCGACGGCGTCGTCGTCCCCGGCGGCTTCGGCTCCCGCGGCACCGAGGGGAAGGTCGAGGCGGTGCGGTACGCCCGCGAGCACGACGTCCCCTTCCTCGGGCTGTGTCTGGGCTTCCAGATGGCCGTCGTCGAGCACGCGCGCAACGTCCTCGGCTGGGACGACGCGGATTCCGCGGAGTTCGAGCCGGAGACGCCGTACCCCGTCATCGACCTCCTGCCCGACCAGCACGACGAGGAGGACATGGGCGGCACGATGCGCCTGGGCGCCCACGAGACGAGCATCGAGCCGGGGACGCTCGCCGAGCGGGTCTACGGCGACACCTCCTGCACCGAGCGGCACCGCCACCGCTACGAGGTGAACCCCGACTACATCGAGGACCTGCAGACCGAGGGGCTCGTGTTCTCGGGGCACGCGGGACCGCGCATGGAGATCCTCGAGCGCGACGACCACCCGTACTTCGTCGGCACGCAGTTCCACCCCGAGTTCCGCTCGCGCCCCGACCGCGCCTCCCCGCCGTTCGTCGGCCTGCTGGAGGCGGTGCTGGCGGAGGCGGACCCGCGCGGGGCGACCGGCGACGGGGACGAAGGCGAAAGCGAGGACGAGCCGGACGACCGCGACGCCGTCGCCGACGGGGAGGTGACCGCCTGATGGTGGACGTCGAGTCGTTCATCGAGGAGGCGACCGCCGAGATCCGCGAGGAGGTGGGCGGCGCGAACGCGATCATCGCCCTCTCGGGCGGCGTCGACTCCTCGGTGGCGGCGGCGCTGGCGTACCGCGCCATCGGCGAGCAGCTCACCCCGGTGTACGTCGACACGGGGCTGATGCGCAAGGGGGAGACCGACCAGATCCGCGAGACGTTCGCGTTCATGGAGTCGCTGGAGGTCGTGGAGGCGCAGGACCGCTTCCTCGACGCCCTCGCCGGCGTCACCGATCCCGAGGAGAAGCGCCACGTCATCGGCGAGCAGTTCATCAGGGAGTTCGAGCGCGAGGCGCGGGAGACGGACGCCGAGTACCTCGTGCAGGGGACCATCTACCCCGACCGCATCGAGAGCGAGGGGAACATCAAGTCCCACCACAACGTCGGGGGCCTCCCCGACGTGGTGGACTTCGAGGGCATCGTCGAGCCGGTGCGCGACCTCTACAAGGACGAGGTTCGGGAGGTCGCCCGCGCGCTCGACCTGGAGGCCGTGATCTCCGAGCGCATGCCGTTCCCCGGTCCCGGCCTCGCCGTGCGCATCATCGGCGAGGTGACCGAGGAGAAACTGGAGGTCGCGCGCGACGCCACCCACGTCGTCGAGGAGGAGGTCGAGGAGCACGACCCCTGGCAGGCGTTCGCGGCCGTCATCGGGAAGGCGACCGGCGTGAAGGGCGACAACCGCGTCCACGGCTGGGTCGTCTCCGTCCGGTCGGTGGAGAGCCGCGACGGCATGACCGCCCGGGCGCAGAACCTCCCGTGGGAGACGCTCCAGCGGATCCAGTCGCGAATCACCGGCGAGAACGACGACGTCGCCCGGGTGGTGTACGACGTGACGCACAAGCCGCCCGCGACGATCGAATACGAATAATCGAGTCGCCGTTTCGAGTCAGTTCGTCGGTTCCGACGGGTCGCTGTCGTCGGCCGGTCGCTGTCCTCGAAAGCCATGGCACGGTTCGTGCACACCGTGCGGATGGCCGCGACGCTCAGCCCGTCCGTTCTCCGGGTGGGAATGGAAGTGACCGCGGTTCTCGGCGAAGCACGACCCCGCAAGCACCGCAGGCCGAAGGCCGAGGAGCGCAGCGCGGGGCGCGCAAGTCGAGAACCGCGGGGGCTTCCGGGCCGGTATTCGTGTCGTCGGTACCGATTTCATCGCGGATCCGAACGACAACCCGACGACGGATCCCCGAGACACGAAGCTTATCCCGTTCACCCGACTCACACCGACAATGACCGACATCTCCGCCGTCGTCGCCGGCCCCGACCGCGAGGACCTCGGCGACGAGCTCGAGTCGCTCGGCGTCTCCGTCTCCCGCATCGACGGCGTCGTCACCGCCGGCACGCTGGCCGACGCCGGCATCGACGAGGCCGCGCTGTTCGTGCTCACCGACCCGGAGGAGGCGACCGGCATCGTCGTCGCGAAGGAGCGCAACCCCGACGTGCGCGCGGTCGTCTACGCCGCGGAGACGCTCCCGGAGTTCGCGCGCGGCCAGACCGACCTGGCGGTCGACCCGGAACTGCTGTCGGCCGAGGTCGTCGCCGACGAGCTCGTCGCCGCCGCGTGAGCCGGCCGACCCCGGCGGGGAGCCGGTCCCGCCCGCGCGGCCCTCCCGAGCCGCCGCGGCGCGTCACGCTCGCTCGGCTTAATCGGGGTTAATTCGGTTTTACAGCGCTTCAAACTCCGGAATTCGCGTTCGCCGTGAAGCCCCTTCTTTATGTACGGGGTCCAGGGGTGAGGCGTGATGGACGCCACGAAACTGCTCGCGGTCGCCCTCGCCTCGCTCCTCGTGAGCGCCGGCGCGGGCGCAGCCGCGACGAGTACCGGAACAGCGACCGCGACGACCGCCGCGACGGACGCCTCCGTCGAGGACTACGAGGTCGCCGCCGCCTACGACAACGGGACGGTGACGCTCGCCGTGACCGCGAACGGCAGCGGCGTCGACGGCCTGTCCGTCGTCCGCGACGGCGAGCCCGTCGGCACCACCGACGCCGACGGCTCGGTGGCGTTCGACGTGAACGCCTCCGCGACCGAGGAGGTCGAACTCGACCTGACCGGCGAGAACGTCACCGGCGAGGTCGAGCTCGCGCTCGAGAACGGCTCGGTGACCGTCGAGGAGGCCGAGTTCGAGTCCGAGGTCGACGAGGAGGACGAGAACGAGACCGAGGAGAACGAGAGCGACCGGCGCGGCCCGCCTGTCGCGCTGCCCGAGGAGGCCTCCGACAACGCGAAGGCGGTCATCGACGCCATCAACGCCTTCCTCGCGGGTGACTCCGACGCCGAGACGCTCGGCGAGGCCGTCAGCTCGGTCGCCGGCGACGGAGCGGAGAACGAGTCCGACGACCGCGGCCCGCCCGAGGACGTCGGCCCCGACAGCGACGAGGAGAACGAGACCGACGACGACGAGCGCGGCCCCCCGGAGGACGTCGGCCCTGACGGCGACGACGAGGAGGAGAACGAGACCGACGACCGCGGCCCGCCCGAGGACGTCGGCCCCGACAGCGACGACGACGAGGAGAACGAGTCCGACGACGACGACGAGGACGATGACGACGATGACGGCGACGACGAGGCCCGCGGCAACGACAACGGGAACGGCAACGCCGGCGACCGGTAAGCGATAGCTCGCCGGTCGCGCCGACGCGGCACCCGAACCGACGCGGACACGGTCCGCCACACACGCGGCGACCGGGCGGGCCGGCCGGTTCCCTCGGGGACCGGCCGCCGCCCGACTCCCCCGGCGACCGGCGCCGGACGCCGCGACTGACACGCGCGACTGGGGGTCTCCGTGCCCCCGGACACGCGGACGAGAGGCACGCGACTGCGGACGGCCGTCACGCGCTCCGGCCTCGGCCGGGGCGTGCGACGGACGACAGCCCTCCACCGGTTCTCACGGGGCGGCGAACCGGACCGGCCGCGCGGCCGGCCCGCGGGGGAGTCCACCGATCCGTCCTCCACATCGCTTTTGCCACACGGCGCGCAGTAGCGTCCATGGCACTCGACCTGTACGCCGACGCGCTCGCCGGGCTGGATCCCGCCGAGGGCGAGGTGGAGACGGCGGAGCTCGTGGTCGCGGACGACGTGCTCGTGAAGCTGTTCGCGCTCGGCCCCGGCGCCGAACTCGACCCGCACGAACACGCCGACAGCACGAACGTCTTCCACGTCCTCGACGGCGAGGTGACGGTCGTGCGCGACGGCGAGTCCGAGGCGGTCGCCGCGCCGGGCGTGGTCCTCCACGAGCGCGGCGACGTGCACGGCGCGAGGAACGAGACGGACGGGGTCGCCGCGTTCACCGCGAGCCTCTGTCCGCTGCCGGGAGGCGGCTGAGGCGGCCGCGTCGGACGGACGCCTCGCTACCTACGCCGGCGGAGAGAACGGAGAAGCCGGAGGCGACGTTACTCGTCCAGCAGGACGGCGTTGACCTGGCCGGTCTGTCCGGGCCGGGAGGTGACGCGGGCCTCGCCCTCGCTGGTGGCGATGACGGCGCCCTTCGTGATGATGTTCCGGCGGACGTAGTTCACGTTCGAGGGGTTCTCGGTCACGTCCTCGATCTCGGCCTCGACGGTCTCCTCGCCCGTGGCCACCTGCGCGACGTTCGTCGAGAGCGCGCGGACCTTCTCGTTGGTGCCGCGCGAGTCGATGACGCGGAAGCGCGGCTCGCCCACGGTCGTCTCGGCGGGTTCGCGGCCGAGCTCGTGCCGCTTCTTGTTGCTGGAGGGGCGTCGGAGGCCGCCGGTCCGCTTTCGCTTCCTGCGTCCGCTCTGGTCCTTCATGCGAGGGAAAACCCCGTGCGGCTACTTGAATCGCTCGAATCGAACCTCACGCCCCCTCGCGGCCGTCCGCGCGGGCGTCGGCGTTCGGGCGGGGACGGCCGCCGGCCGGCGAGGCCGTGAGGAACTCAGGGCTCGTCGGCGTCCTCGACGCCGGCGTCGGTGATGCGGAAGCGGGCGGACCCGCCCGCGGCCTGCGAGCGGTGCTTCTCCAGCGTCGCCCGGCGGTTCCCGCCGCGGAAGCGCTCCAGCCGCAGGACGACGCCCGTCCAGTGTTCCAGGGTGTTGCCGCCGAGCGGGCGGTCGCGGTCGGCGTCGGGGTCGGTGAACACCTGGTTCGTGATCAGGGCCGCGAGGTCGTGTTTCCGCGCCAGCGACAGCAGGTGCGTGACGTGGCGGGCCACCTCGCGGACGGACTCGCCGCCGCGGGAGTCCTCGGTGCGCTCCAGGCGGTAGAACCCGGTCGCGGAGTCGAGGACGATCAGGTCGACGCCGTCGGCGAGCTCGGCGGCGTCCTTCACGGCCTCGCCCTGCTCCTCGAAGCTCATCGCCTCGCTGACGACGAGCCGGCCGGCGACCGCCTCCACGGGCTCGTCGGACCGGGCCTCCGCGATGTCGCGAAAGCGCGTCATCGAGAGGTCCTCGGTGTCGATGTAGAGGACGGAGCCCCCGTCGGCGGCGACCTCGACGGCGGCCGTCAGCGCGAGGTTCGTCTTCCCCGACGCCGGCGGGCCGTACAGCTGGGTGACGACGCCCCGCTCGATGCCGCCGCCCAGGAGGTCGTCGACGGCGTCACTGCCGGTCGTGAGGAACTCGGACACGGACGGTGCTGGGTCGTCACCACGCAAAAACCTCCCGAGTGTCCGCCGCCGGGGTCGCCGGCGTCGCCGGCGCGATATCGACGCGTCGCCGGCGCGTCGTCGGTGGGGAGTCGCCGCGACGTGGCGTGTCAGTCGCGTCGATCCGGGCCGAACTCGAAGCCGTCGCCGTCGGTCATGGCGACGCCGTCGGCCGTCGGGGTCGACGCGCCGGCGTCGGAGTCCACGTCCGTGTCGGCTCCGGCCTCGGCGGCGGCTCCCGCGTCACCCTCGACGTCGTCGACCTCGAAGCGCTCCACGAGCGCGCGGAGCTCCTCGACGCGCTCGGAGAGCGTCTCCGCGGAGTCGCTCACCTCGGCGACGGCGGCGGACTGCTCCTCGGCGGCGGCGGCCGCGTCGTCGACCTCCTCGCTGGTCTCGGCGCCGATCTCGGCGACCTCCTCGGCCATGGCGACCACCTCCTCGGTGGTCGCGGCCTGGTCGTCGGTGGCGGTGTCGATGTTGCCGACGCCGTCGCTGGCGTCCTCGATGCGGTCGCGGACCGTCTCGACGGCGTCGAGGGCGTCCTCGACGACGGCGGCGCCGTCCTCGACGGCCGCCTCCGTGGCGTCCATGTCCGCGGCCGCCGCCCGCGAGGCCTCCCGCAGGTCGTCGATGCGGCCGGCGATCTCGTCGGTCGCCTCCGCGGTCTCCTCGGCGAGCGTCTTCACCTCGCCCGCGACGACCGCGAAGCCGTCGCCCTCCTCCCCGGCGCGCGCGGCCTCGATCGAGGCGTTGAGCGCGAGCAGGTTCGTCTGCTCGGCGATCCCGTCGATGAGGTCCACCACCTCGGTGATCTCCTCCATCTCGTCGGCGACCTGCTCGACCTCGGCCGCCGTCCGCTCGGTGCGGTCGGCCACCGTCGCGAACGCCTCCAGGGCGTCCTCGGCCGCGTCCCCGGCGTCCTCGGCCCGCTCGGCCGCCCGGTCGGACTCCTCGGAGACGTCGGCGGCGGTCGCGGCGATCTCCTCGACGGTCGCCGAGAGGCCGCTCATCTCGCCGGTCACCTCCTCCAGTCGGTCGGCCTGCTCGTCGCTGGCGGCGGCCACGTCCGTCATCGCGCCGCTCACGGATGCGGTCGCGTCCTCGATCTGGTCGGCGCCGGCGGCGACCGCCGCCGAGCGCTCGTCGGCCTCGTCGGCGAACGCGCGGACGGTACCGACGGTCTCCTCCAGGTCGTCGACCATCCGGTTGAACGCGCGGGCGATGTCGGCCAGCGCCTCGTTGTCGGCGTCCTCGTCGAGCCTGACGGTGAGGTCGCCGTCGGCACAGCGGGCCATCGCGTCGCCGTACTCGCCGGCGCGGCGCTCCAGCGTCCCCGCGAGCGCCTCCGCCTCGGCCTTCGCCTCGCTCGCGCGCTCGCGCTCGGTTCGCGCCTGCTCGATCCGCTCGTCGAGGTCGTCGCGCATGTCGCCGAAGGCCCCGTAGAGGGTGCCGATCTCGTCGATCCGGCTCGTCGAGACTGACACGTCGAGGTCGCCCGAGCCGAGCGCCCGCGCCCGGTCGCTGAGGTCGTCGAGCGCGTCGCCGGTCGGCTTGGCGATGAGGACGCCGGCGAGGAGGAACCCGCCGAGCGCGGTGGCGATGAGCAGGAGGATGTTGGTCCGGACGGCGCCCGCGAGCGCGTACGCGCCGTCGGCGGGCACGTGGACGGCCATCACCCACTCGGTGCCCGGGACGCGGGCGTAGGAGACGACGAGGTCGCGGTCGAGCGCGTCCTCCACGGCCGCGTCCTCGGTGACGACCTCGTTGCCGTCGAGCGCGCGCCGGAACGACTCGCCGGTCGCGCCGAGGTACGACTGGCCGATCGCCTCCGTGTCGCCGGACATCGCCACCACCCCGTTGCTGTCGACGACACGGACGAAGCCGCCCTCGACGGGGGTCTGGAACCCCTCGGCGATGTGGCTGACGTCCGCGACGAGCACCACCGCCCGCGTCGGGGCGGAGGGGACGGGGCTGACGAAGCCGAGCATCGGCCCCTCGTTGGTCCGGTACACCGACGAGGTGGCCGTCCGGTCGGCGGAGGCGGGCGCCAGCGCCGGCGCCCACGCGAGCGCCGCGCTCGCGACCGACTCGCCCTCCGCCTCGGGGTCGCTGGAGGCGAGCACCGTCCCGTTCTCCGTGTCGACGTAGTGGAGCGCGTGGACGTCGCCCGGGAGCGCGCGGAGCTCCGAGACGAACACCGGCCTGAGCTTCGCCGTGTTCCCCTCGCGGACGTCCTGGTACTCGGAGATCATCCGGACGGCCGTCCGGCGCTCGCCGAGCCATTCGGAGAGTTCGCCCGCCTCCGAGGCCGTCACGGTCTCCAGTTCGGTCCGGACGTCCTCCCGGAGGTCCGCCGTCGTCTCGGTCACGGCGTACGCCCCGACCGCGCCGGTGGCGAGCACCAACACGAGCAGGACCGTCGCGAACTTCCGCACGATGCCGCGTCTGATGACGTCTGGGACGAGCCTCGCCCCCAGGCTCGGCCCGGGCTGTTCCGCCATGTCGTCGCGACTTTCCCGATGTGACGCTTAACGGTACCCGTGCGATTATCGCGGACGAGAAGTTCCGGATAAGCGCCGAGTCGCCGTCAGAACTTGCGGGCGGGACCCCGCGAGGCCGGCTCCCGAGGGGCCTGCGTCGAGCGACACGGTGAAACCGCCGAGCGCCCTACGCGGGGGCAGTGATCGTCGTCGTCACGGAGGACTTCGCCCTGTACCACGCGGCGGTCGCCGAGCTCCGCGACCGGGGAGCGACGTTCACCACGCGCGAGCCGGGCGCCGACCTCCCCGAGCGCGCCGAGGTCGTCGTCTCCGCCCCCGAGGACGGCGTCTCCTACCGCGAGGCGCCGGTCGAGCACGTCACCACCACCGCCGAGGACGTGCGCGCCGGCGTCGAGGAGGCGCTCGGGGGTCTCCGCGGCGGCGACGACCGGCTCGTCGTCGGCGTCGACCCCGGAGAGCGGCCCGGCATCGCCGTCCTCTCGGGCGATACCGTGGTCGCGGCGTTCCACGTCCCGCTGTCGGAGGCCGTCGAGACGGTGCTCGCGGAGGTGGAGGACGAACCCGACGCGCTCGTCCGCGTCGGCGACGGGGACCGCCTCCGGAGCGCGCGGATCGTCAACGGGCTGGAGGACGTCGCCGTCGAACTCGTCGACGAGTCCGGCACCACCCCGACGCTCGGCCGCGGCGTCGCCGGGAAGGGGGTCGCCGACGTGCTCGCGGCCGTCAACATCGCCCGACAGGAGGGCGAGCCGGTGGAGACGCGGGAGGTAGAGCCGACGGCGGGCGAGATCCAGCGGATAAAGAACGAGTCGCGCGACCGGTCGGACGGCGACCTCACCATCGACGACGAGGCGGCCCGCCGGGTCGCGCTCGGCGAGGTCACGCTCGCGGAGGCCGTCGACGACCACCGGGAGTCGTAGCCGGGCGGGCCCGCCGGGCCGGCGGCCGCGGTCCCGGACCCCGAGGGCGGGTCACCGGTCCCCGACGAACACCGTCTTCACCCGCGCGCCGCAGGTCGGACAGCACAGCGTCTGCCACGTGTCGGCGTCGAGGTCGCCCATCGTCTCCGTCCGGGTCGCCTCCCCGGCGGCGAACTCGGCGCCGCAGTTGTCGCAGGCGTAGCGGTCCGCCCCGGCCTCGTCGCCGTTCCCGCCGTCGGTCGCGTCGGCGTCGCCGTCGCCATCGCGTCCGCCGCGGCGGTCCCCGTTCCCCGTCATTCCCCCGCGTCGTCTGCCGCCTCCAGTCGCCCGCGCACGACCGCCTCCGCCCGGCGGAGCACCTCCCGGACCGGCAGGTCCGCCTCCCGGGCGGCCGCCGCCGCGTCGTCGTACTCGGCGCTCACGTCGTACACCGCGCCGTCGGCGTCGCTGGCGACCTTCACGGGCACCTCGTAGGTCCCGCCAGCGAGGTCGAGGTCGGCGGTCTCGAAGCGGCGCTCGGCGATCCAGCGGTGGGCCGCCCCCGCCTCGCGGACCCCCAGCGTGCCGGTCTCCTCGGCGAGCCTGCGGGCGACGCGGTCGGCGTCCTCGGGCTTGCAGATCACCTTCACGAGGTGCCCGGGCCGCGACTTCTTCATCGTCGTCGGGAGGACCGACACGTCGCGGGCGCCGGCGTCGGCGAGCGTCTCCTGCAGGCCGCCGAGCACCTCCGGGGCGGCGTCGTCGAGGTTCGTCTCCAGGACGGCCACCTCGTCGCGGGCGAGCCCCGACCGCTCGGCGTCGCCGACGACCGCGCGGAGGACGTTCGGCCGGTCCGGGAACGTCCACCCGCCGGCGCCGTAGCCCGAGTTCTCGACCCGGAGCGAGGGGAGTCGCTCGACGCCGTCGGCGACGTGCGCGAGGATCGCCGCGCCCGTCGGCGTGAGCAGTTCGGCGTCGACCGGGCCGCCACGAAGCGACCAGTCGGCGCGCTCGGCCACCTCCATCACCGCCGGCGTCGGGACCGGGTAGACGCCGTGGCTGAACTCCACCTCGCCCCCGCCCGTCGCCAGCGGCGTCGTCACCACGCGGTCGGGGTCGAGGTCGTCGACCAGCAGGCACGCGCCCACCACGTCGGCGATCGCGTCGTCGGCGCCGACCTCGTGGAAGTGAGTCGACTCCAGGTCGGTGCCGTGGACCGACGACTCCGCCTCCCCGAGGATCTCGAAGACGGCGAGCGCGTCCGCGCGGACGGGTTCGGGGAGGGCCATCCCCTCGACCAGGTCGACCACCTCGGCGTAGGTGCGCTGCGGGCCGTGGCCCTCGGCGCCGTGGCCGTGGTGGTCGTGCTCGTGTGCGTGGCCGTGCTCATTGTCGTGCTCGATGTCGTGGTGGTCGTGCTCGTGAGGATGCTCGTGGGAGTGGTCGTGCCCCTCGTCGCGGTCGCGGTCCGCTCCGTCCCCGTCGCCGGCGTCCTCGGCGTCGCGGTGGCGGACGTGCGCCCGCGTCGCGGCGATGCCGTTTCGCTCGGCGGCCTCGAACTCGTAGCGGACGGGCAGCGCGTCCTCGACGGGCGACAGGACCCCGGGGTCGGCCCCGGCCGCGACGAGCGCGCCGAGGAGCATGTCGCCGGCGGCGCCCATCCGGCCGTCGAAGGCGATGGTTCGCATGGGCGAGGGATCGCGGCGCGGGGTGAAGTCCCTACCGCCACGCGCCGCGGTCGGCGGTCGGCGTGGGAGCCGGCCGGACAGCGCCGCCGCGTCAGCCGCGCGTCACACGCGCCGCGCCCCGCGGGGCCGGCGTGCGTCGCCGCGCCGTCGGGGCCTCGTCCGTCCCCGTCGCCGGTGGTGTTTTCAGGCCGGGCCCCGTAGCGTGGGACAGTCTAGCACGTCCTGCGCCGTCGCCGTCGCGGCCGGCGGTTCCGGCCGCGGCCGCACGGGGCGCAACGGAGGGCTTAACCGCCGTCCGGACGGACGTACCGGCCAGCACACCCCGTCACCACATCATGAACGAAGTCCAACTCGAAGTCGCGAAGGCATACCCCAACGACTCCGGGAGAGGGATCGCTCGCCTCGACCCGGACACGCTGCTCCACCTGAAGCTCTCTCCGGGCGACATCATCGAGATCGAGGGCGCCGAGACCACCGCCGCGAAGGTGTGGCGCGCCGACCGGCAGGACTGGAACACCGACACCGTCCGCATCGACGGCTTCACCCGCCAGAACGCCGACGTCGGCATCGGCGAGCGCGTCACCATCCGCAAGGCGGAGGCGAAGAAGGCGGAGTCGCTGACGCTGGCGCCGCCCGAGGAGGCGTCCGTCCAGTTCGGCTCGGACGCCGCCGGCATGGTGAAACGGCAGATCCTCAAGCGCCCGGTCGTCGAGCGCGACATCGTCCCGGTGATGTCGAGCACGAACCACCCGTTCATGCGCTCGCCGGGGCAGGCGATCCCGCTCATCGCCGTCGACACCGAGCCCGACGGCGTCTGCCTCATCACCGAGGACACCGACGTGGAACTGCGCGAGGAGCCCATCTCCGGGTTCGAGAAGACCGGCGGCGGCATCACCTACGAGGACATCGGCGGCCTCCAGTCGGAGATCCAGCGCGTCCGCGAGATGGTCGAGCTGCCGATGAAGCACCCCCAGATCTTCAAGAAGCTGGGGATCGAGCCGCCGCAGGGCGTCCTCCTGCACGGCCCGCCCGGCACCGGGAAGACCCTGCTGGCGAAGGCCGTCGCCAACGAGACCTCCGCGAGCTTCTTCTCCATCGCGGGCCCGGAGATCATCTCGAAGTACTACGGCGAGTCCGAACAACAGCTCCGGGAGATCTTCGAGGACGCGAAAGACGAGAGCCCGAGCATCATCTTCATCGACGAACTGGACTCCATCGCGCCCAAGCGCGAGGACGTCACCGGCGAGGTGGAGCGCCGGGTCGTCGCCCAGCTCCTGACGATGATGGACGGGCTGGAGACGCGCGGGCAGGTGATCGTCATCGCTGCGACGAACCGCGTCGACAGCGTCGACCCCGCCCTCCGCCGGCCAGGTCGCTTCGACCGCGAGATCGAGATCGGCGTCCCCGACGAGGTCGGCCGCAAGGAGATCCTCCAGATCCACACCCGCGGCATGCCGCTGTCGGACGACGTGGACCTCGACCGGCTGGCCGACGAGACGCACGGCTTCGTCGGCGCCGACATCGAGAGCCTGACGAAGGAGGCGGCGATGAAGGCGCTCCGGCGCTACCTCCCCGAGATCGACCTCGACGAGGAGGACATCCCGCCGAGCCTCATCGACCGGATGATCGTCAAGCGCAACGACTTCCAGGGCGCGCTCGCGGAGGTGGAGCCCTCCGCGATGCGGGAGGTGCTCGTCGAGCTCCCGAAGATCACCTGGGAGGACGTCGGCGGCCTCGAGGACGCCCAGCAACAGGTGAAGGAGGCCGTCGAGTGGCCCCTCACCAGCCCCGAGAAGTTCGAGCGCATGGGCATCGAGTCGCCGAAGGGCGTGCTCCTGTACGGCCCGCCGGGCACCGGGAAGACGCTGATGGCGAAGGCCGTCGCCAACGAGACGAACGCGAACTTCATCTCCGTGCGGGGGCCGCAGTTGCTCAGCAAGTGGGTCGGCGAGTCCGAGAAGGCCATCCGGCAGACGTTCCGGAAGGCCCGGCAGGTCGCCCCCACCGTGATCTTCTTCGACGAGCTGGACAGCCTCGCGCCCAGTCGGGGGCAGGAGATGGGGAACAACGTCTCCGAGCGCGTCGTCAACCAGCTCCTGACGGAGCTCGACGGCCTCGAGGAGATGGGCAACGTGATGGTGATCGGCGCGACGAACCGGCCGGACATGATCGACCCGGCGCTCATCCGCTCGGGGCGGTTCGACCGGCTCGTGATGATCGGCCAGCCCGACGAGGAGGGCCGCGAGCAGATCCTCAAGATCCACACCGACGACACGCCGCTGAGCCCGGACGTGAGCCTCCGCGAGCTCGCCGAGCGCACCGACGGCTACGTCGGCTCCGACCTGGAGTCGATCGCCCGCGAGGCCGCCATCCAGGCGCTCCGCGAGGACGACGAGGCCGAGACCGTCCAGATGCGCCACTTCGATGAGGCGATGGAGTCGGTCCGGCCGACCATCTCCGAGGACATCCTGAGCTACTACGAGGACATCGAGGAGCAGTTCAAGGGCGGCGGCACCGACAGCCTCCGCACCGACCGCGGCGGCCGGATCGGCTTCCAATAACGAACCTCTTTTCGCCTCGGGTTTCCTCGCGCTCGCCTCCGGCGAGCGGTGCGGGAACCGCTCGGCGAAAACCCGTTCATGCCAAAAGGCCGGACCCTCCCTTCGGTCGGGTCCGGTGAACCGCTCGCTCCGCTCGCGGATGCTATGCCTGCGGTCCCGATCTGCAATTTGTTCCACTTGGGATCGCTCTGGAAGGAGAGGCGGTCAGCGATAGAGACAGAGGATTGGTCGGCAAACGGCTATTATTTGCTCTGCGTCGTGAACTGTGGAACAACCGCGAAACAGGTGTACGAACTGACTGATGGCTGTTGTAGCAAAACGGAGCGTTGGGCCCTGATCGTCGTGATGAAAACATCTTTGTGGAGATACACGGAACCAATTCGATACGTCCATGATTGAGCAAACGGAGTCACAACTCAAGAGCGGGGCGCTACTCGTAGCAGGACTCATTGCGGGAGGTCTCGCCGCATATTTCGTTGATGGACTCCCCGACATGGCCCTCCCCGCAGTAGCCTTCGTAGTGATGGCCATCGCACTGTATATCAAAAATGGAACCTAAATAGCGTTACAAGTACCTTTCACATACTCGATAAGTTCTCCTGAAAACGGCCCCCACTTAGCGAGTCTCCACCCGCAGTTTCAGCGGTATTGACGTGACCGATCCGCGCCCTGTATTCAGCACGGTCATCTAAACACCCTCTCAATCCGACATAACTTCCAACGATAGCTTTGCAGCCCTTATCGAGCGGTTATTTCACCGGAAGCTACCCGAAATAGAGTTCTGACAACATTCTCGCAAGCCACGATTAGTTGGCCGCCTGCGATTGCGGTTCGCACCAGCGATCGTTCCGCGAGCGAGGGCCGGCAGGTCCGAGCGAGCGGCCTTTTGGCATGAACGGGTTTTCGCCGAGCGGTTCCCGCAGGCCGCCGGAGGCGGCCGAGGAAACCCGAGGCGAAAAGAGGTTCGTTAGTAGATAAGCTCGTCGTCGTTCTCGACCATGTACAGCGTCCGGGCGGCGATGTTGACCGCGTGGTCGCCGACGCGTTCGAGGTCGCGGATCGTGAGCAGGAGCCGGGAGACGTCCGCCATCATGTCGTCGATGTCGGCCTCGGTGACCCCCTCGCGTTCGAGGAGTTCCCGCATGACCGCCGCGCTCGCGTCCTCACACAGTCGGTCGACGTCGTCGTCCGCCTCCGAGACCCCGTAGCAGGCGTCGGCGTCCTCCTCGGCGTAGGCGGTCATGGCGTCGTCGAGCATGTCGAGGGTCGCCTCGCCGATGCGCTGGACGTCGACGTCGGGGAACACGTCGCGTTCGGCCCGGAGGGTGTACTCGCCGAGGTTGGTCGCGAGGTCGCCGATGCGTTCGAGGTCGGTGATGATCTTGAACGACGCCGCGATGAACCGGAGGTCGCCCGCGACGGGCTGCTGGAGGGCCAGCAGGTCGACGCAGTCCTGTTCGAGTTCGAGGTAGAGCTGGTTCACCTCGGCGTCCTCCTCGATGACGCGGCGGGCGAGCTCCTCGTCCTTCACGTCGAGCGCGTCCATCCCCATCCGGAGCCGCTCGGCGACGATCTCGCTCATGTAGAGGACGTCCTCGCGGAGCTCGTCGAGGCGCTCCTGATACTGTTTCCGTGGCATACCCACGAGTCCCGTGGCGGCAGTGGTAAGGGTTTGTGTTGCTACTGTGACTCCCAGTCGGTGAGCGACTCGTCGGCGTCCATCGACGAGATCACCTCCACGACGCGGTCGCCGAAGGCGAGTCCGGCGAACACGAGGAAAGCGACCATCACGGGGGCTGCGGCGTCGAACATCGGGGAGGAAGCGGCCTCGATCATGGGATCAGTTCACGTACATAGACGTATGAGTCTGACGGAGCGGGTATCGTGCGCGAGAACGGCCGGCGCCGGCGGGTCCCCGGAGCACTTATCAGTACGGTCGCGCGAGCGATCCGCAATGGAACGCGAGCGGCTGTTGCGACGGGTCTCGACGGCACGGACGGTCGGCCTAGTGGGGGTCGCGATCGGGCTGTTCGCCTCGCTGACGACGGTCACGTGGGTCGGCGTCTCGCTCGTCGTCGCCGCGATGGCGGTCATCACCGTCGCCCGGATCGACCGCCTCAGGGAGACGCCGCTGAGTCCGGCGGCCAGGACGCGACTCGCCGCGAGCTGGACGCTGTTCGTGGTCCTGCTGTCCGCGTTCCTCGTCGTCGCCGTCCCCGGCGAGGTGGTCCCGGCGGAGGGGCGGCTGTTCTGGGCGCTCGCGGCGGCGACGGGCGGGCTGCTGATCGCCTACCGGCTGTTCCACGCGGCGTACCTCCCGGACGACTGGTCGCTCACCGGGGACGTGGAGGACGGCGAGTCCGCCGCCGCGGACACCGACGCCTCGTAGGCTCGGCGGCCGTCGCGGGTGGGGGGTGCGGAGCGTGGGCACCCCGTCGCCGGTGAGAAGAGGGCGAGCGGCGTCAGGACGCCGGCAGGACGGGCACCCGCCAGAGTCCGAAGTTGACGCCCGCGGTGACGGCGAGCACGCCGACCGCGAACGCCAGCAACGCGGCGTCGCCGAGGTCGAACTTGAACGGCGTGCGCGACTCCTGGAGGTCGTCGAGCGGGTACCCCCGCATCCGGAGCACCGCCATCATCGTGGTCGAGCGACGGAACACCGTGATGATCGCCGGAACCCCCAGCTTCGGCAGGTTCCGGGCCATCCTCAGCGGGTTGCGGGTCTCGATGGCGACGCCCTTGAGTTTGAGCCCGTCGGCGATCCGGAGGATGTCGGCGAAGACCGTGTACAGCAGCAGGAACGCGTACTCGAAGGTGAAGCAGACGAACTCCGGGACGCCCAGTCCCCGGAGGCCGTCGGTGATCTCCGTCTCGCGCATCGACGTGAACAGGCTCGCGCTGACGAACAGCGCGGCGGGGAACGAGAACGCCAGCTTCAGCCCGAAGCCGAAGTCGCCCGCGAAGGCGCCCCTCCCCGCGAGCACGCGCTCGATTGCCGGGAAGGCGACGAACCCCAGGACGTTCGGGATCTGGAGGGCGGCGAGCGCGAGCAGCCACTTGGGGTTGACACGCGCGACGATCGCGAGCCCGACGCCGATGCCGAACATGGCGATCATCCAGTGCCACGTCGGCGCGACGTACAGGAACAGCACCAGCGCCGCGAACGCGAGCAACTTCACCCGCGGGTCGCGGCGGTGGAGGAACGTGTCGTAGTCGTTGTAGACGACGGGGACTGACCTCATTCGTGCACCTCCATCGCGCCGGCGGCGCGGTCGACGAGCGAGTCGAGCGTGTACGCGCGGACGTCGAGACGCTCGGCGAGCTCGGCGGCCCGGGGTGGCCTGACGTGCTCGGCCCGGAGGTCGTCCCACCGGGAGGCGTCGAACACCGTCGACGGCGGCCCGCGGGCGGCGACCCGCCCGTCGCTCAGCAGCGTCACCCGGTCGGAGACCTCGCTGACGAAGTCCATGTCGTGTTCGATCACCACGACGGCCTTCCCGTCGTCCGCGAGGTGGGCGATCGCCTCCCCCATCAGGTCGTATCCCTCCGCGTCGAGCCCGGCGGCCGGTTCGTCGAGGATCACCACGTCCGGGTCCGGCGCGATCGCCGAGGCGATCGCCGCGAGCCGGCGGTACCCCTGCGGGAGGAACGTCGGGTCCTCGTCGAGGAGGTCCTCGCCGAGGCCGGTCCGCTCGCGGGCTGCCTCGACGCGCTCCTCGATGTAGGAGTCGTCGTAGCGCTGCTCGCCGCCGAACGGGAGCCAGCCGCGGTCGTACTGCCGCTCCTCCAGCGGGAACCGGATCTCCTCCTCGACGGTCCGCTTGCTCAGCTGTTCGTCGGGGTTCTGGAACGACAGCGCGACCGTCTCGCCGACCGCCGCCGCCGTCCGCCCCGCGGTCGGCTCGCCGTCGATCCGGATCTCCCCCTCGTCGGGGTCGAGCAGGCCGACGATCAGTTCCACGAGCGTGCTCTTGCCGGCGCCGTTGCCGCCCACCAGCGCGTGGACCTCGCCGGCCTCCACCGAGAGGTCGATCCCGTCGATCGCGGGCTCCTCGCGGTAGCTGAATCGGAGATCCTCGACGGACAACAGCGGCTCCTCGCCCCCGTCTGCCGTCTCGCCGCCGTCGACCGCGGGCGTCGTCGGCTCCGCTTCGTTCGCCTCCGGCCCGTCGATCCGGTCGGTGTCGCTCCCGGACGCCCCCTCCACCGACAGCTCGTTCGTCCCCGTGTCCGTCAGCCTCCGGCTCATCCGGGCGCCGTCGGCGACGGCGTTCGAGAACTCGCCGACGGTGATCGGCGAGGCGTCCATGCCGAGCCGGCGCGCCGCCCGCAGCGGCGTCGGCGGCCGCACGCCGACGCGGTCGAGGAGGTCCGCGTCCCTGAGGATCTCCTCGGCCGGGCCGAACGCCTCGCGCTCGCCGTCATTCAACACGAGCACGCGGTCGCACAGGCCGACCAGCTCCGAGGGGTCGGTCGCGGTCAACACCAGGGGCTTCTCCCCGCGCAGCGAGGAGACGATGTTCGACACCTCCTCTCGTCCCGCCGGGTCGAGCGCGCGGGTGGCCGTGTCGAACACGATCGCCTCGGCGTCCATCGCGAGGACGGACGCGATGGCGACGCGCTGTTGCTCCCCGCCCGACAGCTCCCACGTCCGTCGGTCCTCGTACCCCGCCAGCCGGACGCGCTCGAGGAGCTCGCTCGCGCGCTCTCGGGCGGCATCGCGACCGAGTCCCCGCGAGAGCAGCGGCACCATCACCTCGTCGACGACGTGCACCTGCGTCAGCTGGGAGCTGTAGTCCTCGAACACCATGCCGAGGCGGGTGTCGTCGTCGTCCTCGCGGGGGTCGGCGCCGGCGACGGTCAACTCGCCGTCGAGGGTCCCGCCGGTCACCGTGGGCGCGAAGCCGGCCAGCGCCATCGCGAGCGAGGTCTTGCCTGACTCGACGGCGCCGACGACGCCGAGCGTCTCGCCGTCGTCGACGTCGAACGAGACGCCCCGCAGGGTCGGGTCGCTTCTCGTCGGGTACTGTAGTCTGAGGTCCGTTGCGTGGATCATGTGGTAATGCGTGTGAACGTGAACGAAGGGGCCGCGTGAGGCGGAGAAGGCCGCGGCGACGGCGGGTGGTGGTCTCGTGTGATGGGTGGACGACGGAGGGTGGTCGCTCGCGCTGTTCGGTTCGGGAGTGTGGTGTGCTCAGTCGGCGGTCGTCTTCGCCGCCTCGCCCATGAACCGCTCGACGCGACCCTCCAGGGCCGCGACCGTCGGGATGAGGGGGATGAGCCCCAGGACGATGCCGTGGGTGACGGTGTTGCCGGCGACGACCGTCGCGTACACCGAGACGGCCTCGCCCTCGATGACGATGATGCCGAGCCCCTCGATGAGGATCTGGACGAACGCGCCGACGATCGCCGCCAGCGACAGCGTGACGTAGTCGTCGGCGTTCGCGTCCTTCATCATGTAGCCGGCGACGGTGAAGCCGACGACGTAGCCGGCCAGCCCGAAGGGGTCGTCGATCTCGTACCCCTCGATCACGTCGCCGATCGCCTCGCCGAGGCCGCCGCCGACCGCGACCGAGATGGTCGGCGTCCCCCACGGGACGAAGAACATGATGGCGTACACGATGAAGAAGGGCTTGAAGTCGATGTCCGGCGGGATCTCCCCGACGGCCTCCGAGATGAAGAGGCCGCCGAGGAAGATCACCGCCGTCATCCCGGCGAGGGTGATCAGCGTCGTGAAGTCGAAGTCGCTCCTGAATCCCGAACTCGTGGTTGCGCCTGACATCACGTATCGGGTCGTCCGATCCCTCAAAAGACGTTGCTATGAGAGGTATGTCCGTGTACGACCGGTACCGGGCGAGCAATAGCGATCTGTTCGATATATACCGGTACGTATCGACGGAGAGCGTCCGACCGACCGACGGAGGCCGCCCGGCCGGCCGCCGATCGCGAGTGACGCGGGGACGGGAGCGCTACCGAGCGGTCCGGAGGGCTCATATCAACGTTCAGGCCGGTCGCCGCGCTACGGGGAACCGACCGTGGATCTCACGACCCTGCTCGCGCTCGCGCTCGGCGGCGCCGTCGCCCTGTGGCTGATCGACGCCCTCCTCGGGTGGCTCGTCGCCGCCGCGGGCCGGGTGGAGGGCGCGATCGAGGACGACGCGGACGCGGCACCCCGACGGGACCACGGGGAGACCTGACCGCCCGCGCCGACCGACCGCGACGTTATCACGACCGGGCTCCTACTCGGGGCCGTGTTCCGCCGGTCACTCCTGCTCGCGGGGGCGGCGGCGCTCGCCGGTTGCTCCTCGGCCGACGGCGGGAGCGGCGGCCGCACCGTGAACCCCGCGCTCCGGGAGACGCCGACGGCCTCGCCCACGCCGACGCCCGAGCCGACGGCCTACGGCGCCGGCGACGCCGACAGCCTCGACCGGCCGCGGTCGGTCGTCGTCTCGAACCGCCTCGTCAGGGGCGAGTGGATCACCCTCCGGGTGGAGGACAGCGGGACGGAGGTGCTGGAGCGCACGTTCCGGGTGCCGGCAGCCGACAGGCGGATCGTCGCCGGCGTGTTCGGCGCCGCGCGCACCTACACCGTGTCCGTGCGCACCGCCGACGGCCGCCAGCGGACCGCCGAGTGGGCGCCCGGACCCGGCGGCGACGACCTGGGGGTCGACCTCGACGGCGGGGTGAGCGTCCGCGACGTGTACCCGCCGTCGGCGGCCCGCTCGTTCGTCCGGGGGTCGACCGGCGGCCTCCTCGCGCCGTCGACCGTCGCCGCGGCGGCCGTACTCGTCGTCGACGCGCCCGGCGACGGGGGACGCCTCCGGGTCGCCGCCTCGGACGGCGACGGCGCCGCGGGCGTCGACCTCCGCGTGCCGGCCGGGTCCCGCGTCCCGCTCCCGCTGTCGGTGCCGCGTGGTCGGGTCGCCGTCTCCGTCGAGGCGGGCGGGGGAGACGACCGCCGCGGCTGGCGCCCCTTCGAGGACGGCCCGCTGTACTGCCTGCTCGGGGGGTCGCCGCGGCTGGTGTGTGACCTCCTGGTCCGCGACCTGCTCGTCGAGAACGCGACCGACGCCGACGCCGCCGTCGACGTGGCCGTCCGCGCCGACGGGGAGCGGGTCCTCGACCGGACCGTCTACCCGGCGGCGAACGCGACCGTCCGGGTGCGGACGACCGTTCCGCCCGCCGGCGCGTTCACCGTCACGGCTCGCCTCGCGGACGAGGCGGGGACGGAGGAGGAGGAGGAGGTCCGACGGTCGCTCGCGCGCTGTCCCGCCCGCGGGCCGCTCGTAGTTCGCCTCGGGGACGACGGCGGAATCGAGGTCGGGTCCCGGGCCGTCGAGGGGGACTCCCCGTCGACGGTCGGGTGGGTCGGACACCGTCGCTGACGGGCGGGAACTGGCGGGGACGGACGAAAAGGGGGTGACGGGAGGAGGCGGCGAGAACGGACGGCGGAGCGGAGCGACGGACCGCGTTCCGAACCGGACGACGGGGAACCGACGGCGGACCGCGAGGGACCGGAGCGCGCCCGGCGGCGTTATCCGAACTTCCCGGTGATGTAGTCCTCGACGCGCTGGGAGTCGGGGTTCTCGAACACCTTGTCGGTGTCGTCGAACTCGACCAGCTCGCCGCCGGTGAGGAACACCGCCGTCTTGTCGGAGATGCGTGCGGCCTGCTGCATGTTGTGGGTGACGATGACGACCGTGTACTCCTCGGCGAGGTCGTCGATGAGGTCCTCGATCTTCGAGGTCGCCACTGGGTCCAGCGCCGAGGCGGGCTCGTCCATCAGGATGACCTCGGGGTCCGGCGCGATCGCCCGGGCGATACAGAGGCGCTGCTGTTGGCCACCCGAGAGGTCCAGCCCGGACTCGTAGAGCTGGTCCTTCACCTCGTCCCACAGCGCCGCGCGCTTGAGCGACTCCTCGACGATCGCGTCGTAGTCGCCCTCCTTGCCCTGTATCTCCAGGCCGTAGGCGACGTTGTCGTAGATGGACTTGGGGAACGGGTTCGGCTTCTGGAACACCATCCCGACGCGCCGGCGGAGCGCGACCGGGTCCACGTCGTCGTCGTAGACGTTCTTTCCCCGCAGGAGGAGGTCCCCCTCCACGCGGGCGGCGTCGATCATGTCGTTCATCCGGTTGATGCACCGGAGGAACGTCGACTTGCCGCAGCCGGAGGGCCCGATCATCGCGGTGACGCGCTTCTCCGGGATCTCTATCGTGATGTCGTTGAGCGCGCGCGTGTCGTTGTAGTAGACGCTCACGTCGCGCGCCTCGACCAACGTGTCGGCCTCGCGCTCGTAGTCGCTGGCGCTCACGCTCTCGCTGACGTCCGTCTGAATGGACATCTCCGTCGACGGGTCCTCCGTCGTCGCTTCTCCCCCGTCGGGCTCTATCTCGTCGTCGGTGGGTCCGTGTCCGTCTGTCATGCTTGGTGGTTACTGCTCGCTCTGATACTTGTTTCGCAGGACGATCGCGATCGAGTTCATCGCGAGGAGGACGCTCACGAGCACCACGACGCCCGCGGGGACGGCCTTGGTGTAGAAGTCCTCGCTCGCGAACAGGCTCGACCACGCGAACACCTGCAGCGGCATCGCGCTCACCTTCGAGGAGAGCTCGGTCGGCAACGAGAACAGGACGCTCGGCGCCCCGATCATGATGAGCGGCGCAGTCTCGCCGATCGCCCGGCCGAGCGCGAGGATCGTCCCGGTGAGGATCCCGGGGAACGCCCGCGGCAGCACGACCTTCCGGACGGTCTGCCACTTGGTCGCCCCCATCCCGTAGGAGGCCTCCCGCATCTCGTTGGGGACGCTCCGGATCGCCTCCCGCGAGGAGATGATCACGATCGGGAGGATGAGCAGCGCCAGCGTCGCCCCGCCGATGAGGACGGTTCCGGTCGGCCGCCCGAGGTACGTGACGAACACCCCGAGCCCGAGCAGGCCGTACACCACCGAGGGGACGCCCGCGAGGTTGGAGATGTTCACGTCGATGAAGCGGGTGAAGCGGTTGTCCGGGGCGTACTCCTCGAGGTACACCGCCGCGCCGACGCCCAGCGGGAACGACAGGACCGCGACCGTGACCATCAGCAGGATCGACCCGCCGATGGCGGGGTAGAGCCCGGCGTCGACGGCGTTACGGCTGTGCGCGCTCGTGAGGAACTGCCAGTCGACCCACGACCGCGGCCCCGCGAAGCCGAACGCGTCGACGGCGGCCGCCCCGAGGAGTGCGCCGCCGATGGCGACCGCCGGGAAGAGGAGCCCGACCCGGTCGCGGGGGCGAGAGACCGCGCCGCCGGCGGCGTACGCGACCGTCGGGACGCCCGCGACCGACGCGAGCACGACCGCCGGCACGGGGGTGACCCCGACCGCGGGGCCGAGCGCGCCGGCGCCCGCGATCGCGGCGAGGGCGGCGGCGCCGGCGACCGCGCCGGCCCGCCGGTCGCGGAGGCTGGCGGCGTACGCGCCGACGACCGCGGCGACGAGGAGCCCCAGCGACGCCGCGAGCGACATCCAGTCCAGCGGGATCACCGGCGCGGACTGGACCAGCCCCGGGACGCCCGGGACCACGGTCGGGAGCCCGACGGCCGCGCCGACCGGACCGGGCAGGCCGAACAGCGCGACGTAGAACGCCAGGGTGGTCACGCCGGCCCGCGTGAGGAACGGGACCTCCCGCGACCGGCGCTGCAGCGCGAGAACCGCCGCGGACGGGAGCGCCAGCGCGAGCGCGTACGCGAGGAAGACGAGCGGCGGGAGGATGTCGACGAAGATCATCCCGGTGCCGCCGGCGAACATGAGCGTCACGACGGTCATCCCGACCGTCATGGCGCCGAAGCGGAGCGCGTCCGTGTCGCGGCGGTAGAGGAACGTGCCGACCCCGAGCGTCGGGAGCACGAGCGCGAGGAGGAACGTGAGGTACCAGCCCGGGTCGGCGGTCAGCGGCTGGATGGCGTCGTTGGCGACGTACACGAGCAGCGCCCCGAGGACGACGATCCCGAACAGCGTCGCCGCCAGCAGGACGTACTTGAAGACCGCCCCGACGGTCTTGTTCACCTCCCCGAAGCTCTCGATCTCGCCGGTCTCTGTGTCGGTCGCCATCTCAGTACTCCTCGCGGTACCGCTGTGCGATCAGGTCGCTGATGACGTTCATTGCGAGCGTGATGACGAACAGCGTCAGGCCGATGGCGAACAGGCTCCGGTAGGCGAGCCCGCCGCCGGTGATGTCCCCCAACAGGAGCTGGACCATCGCCGCCGTCATCGGCAGCGCCCCCTCCTGGTAGGCGGTCGGGTCGAGCGGGTTGAGGAACTGCGCCTGCGACCCGGCGGCGACGGTGACGGCCATCGTCTCGCCGATCGCCCGCGAGAGCGCGAGGATGAACGACGAGAGGATGCCCGACAGCGCCGCGGGGACGACGATGCCGGTCGAGACGTCGAACTTGGTCGCGCCCATCCCGTAGCCGGCCTGCCGGAGTTCGTCGGGCACCGCCGACATCGCGTCCTCGCTGATCGACGCGACCATCGGGATGATCATGATGCCGACGACGATGCTCGCCGACATGAGGTTGAACGTCCCCGTCTCCGGGAGCACCGTCTGGATGGCGGGCGTGATGTAGACGAGCGCGAAGAAGCCGTACACGACCGTCGGGATGCCCGCGAGCACCTCCAGGGCGGGCTTCAGGAACGCCCGGTGGCGGGGGGCAGCGTACTCGCTGAGGTAGATGGCCGTCGCGACTCCCAGCGGGAGCGCGATGACCGCCGAGCCGATGGTGATCATCACCGTGGCCGAGACGAGCGCGAGCGCGCCGAACTTCCGGTTGCCGATCTCCCAGGTGGTCCCGGTGAGGAAGTCGACGATCGACGCCGTCGGCCCCTCGACGCCCATCAGCGGGGCGGTGAGCGTGAAGAACTTCGCCGCCTCCGTCACCAACAGGACGACGATGCTGACGGTCGTGACGATCGAGAGCACCGCACACAGGAAGAAGAACGACCGCGTCACGAGTTCTTCGGGAGCGTTCTGGGTGTCCCGGGTGAGGTCGTCCACGATGTCGTCGGTGCTCATTCAGTTCTGGGGTGGTGCGGGGTGGTGAAAAATTTCTCCGTTCGTGCGTCCGTCGCGCCGGTGACAGGAGGTGCGCTCGCGCTCAGGCGTTGGCCTCCTCGATCGCGGCCTCCAGCTTCTCCATCTGCTCGGCCTTCTCGTCCTCGCTGAGCGGGACGTAGCCGACGTCGTTGGCGACGACCTCCCGGTTAGTCGTGTTCTCGACGAAGTAGCGGGCGAAGGCGGCGACGTGGTCCTCCGCCAGCGAGGACTTCGCCGGGTAGGTGAACAGCGGGCGCGCCAGCGGGGTGTACTCGCCGGACTTCGCCGTCTCCAGCGACGGCTCGACCGGGCCGTCGCCGTTGTCGATGGCGACCGCCTTCACCGCGTCGGTGTTCTGGCTGTAGTAGGCGAACCCGAGGTAGCCCATGGCGTACTCGGAACCCTGGACGCCCTGCATGATGGTGCGGTCCTGCTCGGTCGCGGAGTAGTCCTGGCGGTGGCCCGGACCGTCCTCGCCGATGACCGCCTCGAGGAAGTAGTCGTACGTCCCCGAGGCGTCGGAGGGGCCGAACAGCTCGATCTCCTCGTCGGGCCAGTCGGAGTTGACGTCCGCCCACGTCGTCGGCGGCGAGTCGGCCGACCAGATCTCCTTGAGCTGCTCGACCGTGAGCGACTCCGCCCAGTCGTTGTCGTTGTTGACGATGACCGTCAGGGCGTCCGTCGCGACCGTCAGCTCGACGGGCTCCACACCGTTCTTCTCGCACTGCTGCATCTCTTCCTCCTTGATCGGACGCGACGCGTTGTTGAAGTCCGTCTCGCCGGGGCAGAAGAAGTTCGCGAACCCGCCGCCCGAACCCGTCGACTGGACGTTGATGTTCACCTTCGAGTGCTGTTTCTGGAACATCTCCGCGAAGGCGGTCGCCAGCGGGAACACCGTCGAGGAACCCGCGATGTCGATCGTCCCCGAGAGCTGCTGGGAGCCGCTGTCGGTGGTTCCGGAGCCGCCCGAGCCCCCGCCGTTCGAGCCGCCGCCGGAACCGCCGGAGTCGGTGTTGCTCGTGCAGCCGGCCAGCCCGAGGACGCCCGCCGTTCCCGCAGCAGTCACGAAGGCACGCCGCGTCGCGGATTCGGAGTGATCCGTCATCACTCGATCGGAGCCGGGAGATAGGTAAGTACCCTACTATGAGAAATATATAGATATAGTGTGAGAACGTGTGTACATGGATCGACGGATCCGGCCCGGTCGTCGAATCGCCGAAAATACGACGCCAATCGGCCTCTCTGAGGACAACTGACAGTCGAGTGCTCTATCGAGTTTCGGGACATATCTTCCAATACCGCTCGATATTCTCGCTCAGAGGCGTCGATCCGAATCGAGTATATAGAGTACCGGTGGATTTAACAGCCGGTCGTCCCGAGACCCCGACGATGGTCGAGACACGGAAGGTGCAGGTGACCGGCGGGTCGACGTACACGGTGTCGATCCCGAAGGACTGGGCCACCGAGAACGGCGTGAGCGCGGGGACCGAGGTGGAGTTCTACCCCGAGGGGGACTCGCTGTTTCTCACCCCGGTGAGCGAGGAGGGGCGCACCGAGGGGACCCTCGACGTCGGCGACCTGGAGGGCGATCAGCTCACGCGCGCGGTGATGACGATGTACGTCTCGGGGTTCGACATCATCGCGCTGGAGGCCGCCCGGATCACCAACGACCAGCGCCGCACCATCCGGGACTCCGTCCAGAGCCTCGTGGGCCTGGAGGTGCTCGAGGAGACGCGCGACCGGGTCGTCATCCGCGACCTGCTCGACTCCTCGGAGCTGTCGATCCACAACGCCGTCACCCGGATGCGCCTCATCGCCGTCTCGATGCTGGAGGACGCGATCGACGCCCTCGCCACGAGCGACGAGGACATGGCGCTGGACGTGATCCACCGAGACGACGACGTGGACCGTCTGTACATGGTCGTCTCGCGCATCTTCCGGGCGACCCTCCGGACCCCGAAGGCCGCCGAGGACATCGGCCTCTCGCGGGAGGTGTGCTTCGACTACCACTCCAGCGCCCGCCAGCTGGAGCGCGTCGCCGACCACGCGACGAAGATCGCCCACCTGACCCACGAGCTGCTCGACGACGAGGCGATCGTCGACGCCGGCGAGGCCGCGACCGACGGCGGGGACGCGACCCTCCCGGACGAGCTGATCGAGGCGCTCCAGACGCTCGACGAGGACGCCCGGGAGGTCGTCGACCGGGCGATGGAGGCGCTGTTCGCCGAGGACAGCGCGGAGGCGACGCGGCTGGCGAACGAGGCGCGCGGCGCGGTGCTCGGCGTCGACCAGCGCGCCCGCGAGATCGACGAGCTGCTCCGGGAGCTGGACCCCGCCCGCGCGCAGCTGCTCGGGCTCATCGTCGACTCGGTGTCCCGGTCGGCCGACTACGGCGGCAACATCGCCGAGACCGCCCTCCAGAAGGCCGCGCCGACGCCGTAGCGGAGCCGAACGGCCCGGCGGGGTGACCGTCCCACCGTCGGCCCCGGCGTCGCCGCGCCGCCCGGCACCTAGCGTCGACGAGAGAACGACACGCCGACGACGTGTTCGACCAGGAGCGACGCCGCGAGCACCGCGATCCCGGCGGCCGCCGGACCGACGCCGACGACGCCCAGATCCCGGAGGAGCGGGGCGACCGCATCGGGACGGAGCACGAACACGAGCCAGACGGTCGCCCCCGCCGACTCGATGACGCTGAAGCCGACCGTGCGCGCGTCGACCAGCGAGGAGAACAGCCCCGCGCCCCTGAGGACGTTGTCCTCGACGGTGTGCTGGGGGACCAGCAGGGCCGCGAGGACGACCCCGGCGGCGAGGAACCCGCCCGGCCCGGCGACGCGCTCGGCGATCACGAGCCACAGCGCCCACAGGCCGGCCTCGGAGCCGCTGAACAGCGCCACCCGGCCGACGGGGAACGACGCCCCCGCCCCGTTGACGGCGCGGTTCGTGAGGTAGTGTTCGACGAACAGGCCGACGGCGAGCACGCCGAGGCCGGCGGCCGCGCCCGCCGACGCCGCGGGGGCGTCCCGGACGAGGGCGAGCCAGACCACGAGCGCGACCGTCTCGACGCCGGTGAAGGCGACGACGAGCGTCGACAGCCGGACGGCTCCGGACAGGCGGGAGCGCGACGCGCCGGCCCCGGGTTCGCGTGTCGCCACACCCCCCACACCGCTCTGTCGGCGTATTGTTAGCCGCAGGCCAACGGCGTCGCCGGGGCGGCCCGGGCGGCGACCGGGGTCAGCGCCCGTAGCCCGCCAGCGCAGCGAACACGTCGTCGCCCTCGGCGACGGCCTCCCGGAGCCGCCGTACGCCGGGCTTGTCGACGCGCGCGGGGTTGACGTGGATCCGCACCGGCTGCGTGCCGAGGGGGACGAAGCCGGTCCCCAGCCGCTCGGCGGTCGCGCGCAGTCCAAGGCCGACGTCGGCGTCGCCCGCGAGCACGCGCCGCGCGGGCGACTCGTGGGCGCGAACCGCCCGGTCGAAGCCGTCGACCGCCTCGGTGACCTCCCGGCGGGTCGTCCCGCGCTCGTCGGCCAGGTCGGCCAGCGCGTTCGCGAGCGTCGTCCGGAGCCCGGCGTCGGAGTCGCGGTTGACGAACCGGAGGTCCCGGTCCACGAGGTCCGACAGCCCCGTCACGTCGTCGGGGTTGCCGGCCGGAACGATCAGCCCCCACTCGCGGGTCCACTCGCCGAGCGTCTCGGCCGGCACCGGCTCGTCGTCGGCGGTCGGGTCCGGCGCGGCGACCGGGTCGCGGCCGGGGTCGTCGGCGACGACGGCGGCGTCGGGGACGCCGTCGCGGAGGCGGCGCAGTCCCTCGCGGGAGCCGACCGGGAGGTAGCGCGGGCGGTCGACCCGGTCGAGCAGCCGCGAGAGCGCGGGGTCGTCCTCGCCGACGGCCAGCAGCGTCGGCGCGCGCACGTCCGGCGAGAACAGCCGAACCTCGACGTCCTCGCCGGCGGCGAGGTACTCGGTGTCGGGGTCGACGACGACGACGCCGTCGGCCTCCACGAGGCTCGTCGTCGCGCCCGAGCCCTTGTCGACGGGGTACACGAGCGTCTCGCCGTCGCCGTCGTGAACGAGGCCCGCGGGCATGAGCCGCATCCGTCCCTCCGAGTATCGCTCCTCGACGGCCATCCGGCCCGTCGCCGTGGCGGTCCGCGGCTCGGGCTTGCCGGCCGCCTCCCGCACCGCGGGGGCGACGAAGGTGCGGAAGATGGTCAGCGCCGACACCGGGTACCCCGGGAGTCCGACGTACGCGGAGTCGCCCACCCGGCCCACGAGCATCGGCTTGCCGGGCTTGACCGAGACGCCGTGGAGGAGGAGTTCGCCGCGCTCCTCGATCACCCGGTAGATCACGTCGACGGCCGAGGCGGAGGTGGACCCCGACGAGAGCACGAGGTCGCACTCCTGGCTGGCCTCGACGAGCAGTCGCTCCATCTCGTCGTAGTCGTCGCCGGCGTGGGGGTACAGCCGGGCCTCGCCGCCGGCCTCCTCGACGCCCGCGGCGATGGTGTAGCTGTTCACGTCGTAGATCTGCCCGCGCTCGCTGTGGAGCTCCCCGCCCGGGCGCACGAGCTCGTCGCCGGTCGAGACGATCCCGACCGTGGGCGTCCCGCGGACGGGCACCTCGTCGACGCCGAGCGCCGACAGCAGGCCGATCTCGCGGGGCGTGACCTCCGTGCCGGGGCCGAGCGCCCGGTCGCCGGCGGCGATGTCGGCGCCCGCGAACATCACGTGGTCGCCGGGGGCGACCGAGGTGCGGACCTCGACCGCGTCCGCGTCGCCGTCGTGTCCCGCCACCTCCGTCGTCCGCTCCACCATCACGACCGCGTCGGCGCCGTCGGGCAGCACGGCGCCCGTGGATATCTCCGCGCAGGTGCCCGGCTCGACGGTCACGTCGGGCTCGGCGCCGGCGTGGACCGCGCCGACCAGCTCCAGCGTCTCGGGGTCGGCCTCGTCGGCGCCGAAGGTGTCGCGCGCGCGGACCGCGTAGCCGTCCATCGAGGCGCGGTCGAACCCCGGCACGTCGAGGTCGGCGTCGACCCGCTCGGCGAGCACCCGGCCGCGCGCCTCCCGCAGCGGCACCGTCTCCGGGTCGGACGCCAGGTCCAGGGAGGCGATGGCCTCGTGGGCCTCCCCGGGCTCTGCGAGGTCGCGGAACTCCTTGCGGTCGCTCATTCGCTCACCTCCCACAGCTCCACGTCGACGGCCTCGCCGGCGTCCAGCCCCTCCCGGGACTCGGGGACGACGACCCACCCGTCCGCCAGCGCGACCGACGAGAGCATCCCCGACCCGGACGCGCGGGTCGGCGTCGCCTCGGCGGCGGGGGCGTCTCCGTCGGCGGTCTCGGCGGACCCGGGACCGTCCCCGGTCCCCTCCAGCGTCACCCGCGCGAACGTCCGCACGCCGGGCTCGGAGGACACCTTCCGCGTCAGCGTCGCCCGCCGCGTCGGGTGCGGGTCGTGGGGGAGCGAGCCGAGTTCCCGGATCACGGGGCGGAGGAACTGGACGGCGTTGACGATGCAGGCGACGGGGTAGCCGGGGAGCATGATCACGGGGGTTTCCTCGACGACCCCGAGCGCGACGGGATGGCCCGGCTTGAGGGCGACGCCGTGGACGACCACCTCGCCGAGGTCGTCGACCACCTCGGGGATCAGGTCGCGCTCGCCCACCGAGGAGCCGCCGGTGGTGACGACGGCGTCGTGGTCCAGGTCGCGCTCGACGGCCGCCCGCAGGGCGTCCTCGTCGTCGGTGACGATGTCCCGGTAGGTGGCGTCGCCGCCCCAGCGCTCGGCCAGCCGGGAGACGGTGAGCCCGTTCGTCTCGATCACCTCGCCGGGGTCGGGGTCCGCCTGCACGAGCTCCTCGCCGGTCGGGATCACCGACACGCGGGGGCGCTCGGCCGCCTCGACCTCGGTCATTCCGACGGACTTCAGGAGTCCGAGATCCGAGGGCCGCAGGCGGTGGGGCGGCTCGTACAGGGTCTGTCCCTCGGCGACGTCCTCGCCGGTCGGGCCGACGTTCTCGCCCTCGGCGACGGCGTCGAACACCTCGACCTCGGCGCCGACCTCGTCCACCTGTTCGACCATGACCACCGCGTCGGCGCCGGGCGGCAGTTCGCTCCCGGTGTGGACGCGGACGGCGCCCTCGGGGCCCACCTCGTCCTCCTCGGCGAACAGCACCGCCGGGGAACGGTCGGAGGCCCCGAACGTGTCCTCGGCACGGACGGCCCACCCGTCCATCGCGGCGCGGTCGTACCCCGGCACGGGCGTCGGCGACTCGACGGTGCCGGCGACGGCGCGGCCGTCGGCGTCGGTCAGGGGGACCGTCTCCGTCCGGCCGTGCGGCGCGACCGCCGACAGGAGGCGCTCGCGCGCGTCGGCGACGCGGGTCCGCTCCTTGAACCCGGAGCGTGTGCGGTCGTGACTCATACCGGATCCCTCGCGCTCGCGCGGCAAAAAGGGGCGGCAGTCGGCGCCGGCGTCGCCGCGGGCGGGGAGGGGACCCGACGCGGGCGAGCCCGACCGGGCGCGTCCGGCCCCGTCCGGGACGGCCGGCCTACTCGCCGGACCGCGTCCGCCCGCCGCGCGCCAGGTCGGCGACCGCCCCCCGGAGGCGACGGGCGAGCGTCCGCGCCGCCGCCGCGGGCCGGAGCGCGACGGGCGTCTCCTCCGGACGGTCCGGGGGAACGCGGGCCCCGACCGACACCACCGCGGCGTCCGGCTCGACGCGCACGGGAACGGCGGCGCCCCCGTCGGATCCGCCGGAGTCGGCGCGGTCGGCGGCGCCGTCCCGGCCGGGGTCGACCCCGCGCTCCTCGGTCTCGTTCCCTGTCTCGGTCACGTGCGACGGCACCGGCCGCGCACGCAAAAACCTTGGGAGAGAGTCGCACGCACGCGACGGGGCCGCCACCGCGGCCTTTTTCGACGCGCCGCCCCTTGCACCGTCCATGTCGAAGCTACGCGAGGCGCTCCGGGACCTCCCCGAGCCGGTGTTCGCCGACCTGCTGGAGAGCGACGACGCGTACCTCCTGGTCGTCGACCTCCCGGGGGCCGTCGCCGGGACCACCGACGTCCGCCTCGAACGGGGCCGGCTCCACATCGAGGCCCGCCGCGAGAAGGCGGCCGACGGCGAGTACAGCTACGTCGAGGAGGACCGGCCGCTGTTCCTCGACGCCGAGATCCCGCTGCCGCCGGACGCGACCCACGAGAACGCCGAGGCGGAGATGGACCGCGGCGTGCTGGAGGTCCGGCTCCCGAAGCGCGCGGCCGCGCCCGAACACACCATCCCGGTCACGGACGCGTAACCCGGGGTGGTGACGCTGGTCTCACTGCGCGCCTACCGGCGGTTCCCGGTCGTCCTCTATCGGTTCCTCCCGCTGTTGATCGCGTACGCCCGCGACCGCCGGCGGTACCTGATCGTCGGCGGCTCCCGGGACGTCACCCGCGAGGAACAGCGCCGCCGGGCGGACGTGCTGCTCGACACCCTGCTCACGCTCGGGCCGACGTTCATCAAGCTCGGGCAGATCCTCTCGACGCGGCCGGACGTGGTGCCGTCGGCGTACATCGAGGTGCTGTCGTCGCTGCAGGACGACGTGCCGCCGGCGCCGTGGGCCGAGTCGAAGGTCGTGCTGGAGGACGAACTCGGGCCGGTCGAGGAGGTGTTCGACGAGTTCGACACCGACCCCATCTCCGGCGCCAGCCTGGGACAGGTGTACGTCGCCACCTACGAGGGCCGGGAGGTGGCCGTGAAGGTCCGCCGCCCGGGCATCGAGACCCTCGTCGAGGCCGACCTCCGCGTCATCAAGTGGTCGCTCCCGTTCCTGACCCGGTTCGTCGGCCAGGGGCAGGCGTTCTCGCTGGAGAACCTCGCCGAGGAGTTCGACAAGACGATCCACCAGGAGATGGACTACGCCCGCGAGCAGCGGATCCTGCGGGAGATCCGCGCGAACTTCGAGGACAACGAGGACGTGATCATCCCCGAGCCGGTCGCGGCGGCCTCGGGACCGCGCGTGCTCACGATGGAGTACATCCCGGGTACGAAGATATCCGACACCGCCGCGCTCGACGCGATGGGCGTCGACCGGACCGAGCTCGCGACGACGCTCCAGCGGGTGTACCTCCAGATGATCGCCGAGGACGGCGTCTTCCACGCCGACCCCCACCCGGGGAACCTCTCGGTGACGCGCGAGGGGCGGATCATCTTCTACGACTTCGGCATGTCCGGCCGGGTCGACCCGTACATCCAGGAGAAGATCATCGACTTCTACATCGCCGTCGCCAACCAGGACATCGACGGCATCCTCGACGCGCTCGTCGAGATGGGGACGCTCTCGCCGGAGGCCGACCGCGAGGTGATGGCCGACGTGATGGAGCTGGCCATCGCCGACGTGCGCGGGGAGGACATCGAGCAGTACCGCGTCCAGCAGGTGATCGAGCAGGTCGAGTCGACCATCTACGACTTCCCGCTGCGGCTCCCGCAGAACATGGCGCTGGTCCTCCGGGTCGCGACCGTGGTCGAGGGCGTCTGCGTCACGCTCGACCCGGACTTCGACTTCATCGAGGTGGCGACCGAGTACCTCTCCGAGCAGGGGTACCTGGAGGACACCGCCCGCAGGCTCGCGGGCGAGGCGGCCGACCAGACGCGCGAGACCGCGCGGGCGCTGTTCACCGTCCCGCCGAAGCTCGACGACGTGCTCGACACCGCCCAGCGGGGGAACCTGGCGGTGAACGTCACGCTGGAGGACGAGAACCGCGTCCTCGACCGGCTGGCCCAGCGCATCGCCTACTCCGTGCTGACGGCCGTGGGCGGCCTGTCGGCGGCGATCATCTACTCGTTCCGGGGAGGCGTGCTCGACGTGTACCTCTCGGTCGCCATCGTCGTCGCGACCCTCCCGATGGTGTTCTTCCTGTACCGCTCGTTCACCAAGGAGCGGCGCGGGATCACGGCGCAGCCCCAGTTCACCCGCCAGAACCTCAAGGAACGGCGGGCGACCGACGCCGAGGAGGGCCCCGGCGCCGCCGGCGCGATGATGCCCGGCGCGGTGGAGCGGGCCGACGACGGGACGGGCGGGGGCGACGGCCGCGGGGACGCCGGCGGCGACCGTCGCCGCGCCGACCGGACCGCCGACCGCCGCGACTGGGACGGCGACGGCGTCGACATCGGCGTCGAGGACGAGCGCGACGCGTAGCGGAGTCGGGCCCCCCTCCACCCCGACGCCGGCGGCGTCAGGAGAGCTCGTCGAGGACCGCGTCGGCGACCTTCACCGGCTGTTCGTGCTGGACCCAGTGGGTCGCCTCCTGGATCGTCGTGATCCGGCCGTCGGCGCAGTAGTCGAGGGAGTCGTGGGCCATCCGGCGCTTGAGGAACTGGTCGTGGACCCCCCAGATCAGGCGGGTCGGGACCGTCACCTCGTCGGTCTCGGGCGTCGGCCGCCGACGGGCGGCCGCCCGGTACCAGTTCAGCATCGCCGTGAACGCGCCGTCCCGCCCCCAGGCCGCGCGGTAGCGGTCGAAGTCCGCCGTCGAGAACGTCCCCGGCATCGACGACTCGCGCATCATCCGAACGGGAAGGCGCCAGTTGGCCGCGCGGATCACCGCCTCGGGGACCTTCGGCACTTGGAAGAAGAGCGCGTAGCTCGACCGGAGCAGCTGCGCCGGGTCGCCCGCGAGCGTCCGGCGGATCACCGTGGGGTGGGGGGCGTTGACCGCGACGAACTCGGAGAGGCGGTCGGGGTCGTGGAGCGCGGTCCACCAGCCGACGACGCCGCCCCAGTCGTGACCGACGACCGCCGCCTCCTGGCGGCCGTACGCGTCGATCAGCCCGGTCAGGTCCGCCGACAGCGCCTCGATGCGGTAGTCGCGGACGCTCCCGGGGCGCTCGCTGCGGTTGTAGCCGCGCTGGTCGGGCACGACGACCCGGTACCCCTCGTTGATCAGCGGGCGGATCTGCTCGTGCCAGCCGTACCAGAACTCCGGGAACCCGTGGAGCAGCAGGACGAGGTCCCCGCGTTCGGGGCCGGCCTCGACGACGTGGAACGTGCGGCCGTTCGCCTCGACGAAGGTCGACTCCCCGGGCACGTCCGGGGGGAGGTCCTCCGGTTCCGGGGCCGCGCTGCGCGTGGTGGCCATGTCGGGTACCCGTACGCGCCCGGCCGTCAAAACGTCCCGGCCGGCGCGGTCACTCGCGGACGGCCAGACAGCGGTCGACCACCGCGCGGATCGAGCCGTCGAGGTCGCGGTCGACGCTCGCGAGGACGCCCTCCCCGTCGCCGGTGGGAACCTCGACGACGAGCGCCCGCTCGAACTGCCTGACGGTCGCCTCGAACGCGCCGGCCGTCGAGAAGAGCCGCTCGTAGTAGTCGCGTTCGAGCGTGTCGAGGACGGCCGCCTCGCGGATCGCGTCGAGGTCGTCCCCGTCGAGGGCGGTCTCGACGTCCTCGCGGAGGTACCGGACGCGGTACCCCTCGTGGTCGTACGTCCCCACGGCGCGGAGCGCGTCGGCCGTCTCCTCGCGGAGGTCGGCGACGAGCGCGTCGTCCATCGGTTCGCTACGACAGGATCGCTCGCTAAAAGTATGTCGACCCGAGGTGCCCGGCCGCCCGGGAGGGCCGGGCTCCCGGTCTCACTCCCGGCCGACGGCGAGGCTCCACACGGCCGTCACACCCAGCAGCAGCGCCGGGAGGAACGGCAACACGAGCATCGCCGCCAGGAAGCCGAAGCCGAGCTCCCCCGGCGCGGTCGGGCGCAGGTAGATGGCGCCCGGGATCACGAGGAACGCGAGGACGACGACGCCGACGAGCACCCATCCGGCTCGGCCGAGACCCTCGTCGGCCGCCGGCTCGTCACCGCGGGAGTCGGTCGCCCCGTCGTCGGCCGCGCCGGCGACGCGCTCGTAGCCGTCGCCGGTGTTGACGACCCGCGTTCGGTCCGCGGTGTCGCCGCCGGGAGTCCCGTCCGCGTCGACGCCGTCGGCGTTCGCGCCCGATCCCTCAGAGCTCACTGTCGGGTCTAACCACCACCTTGCCAAAGCCTTCCCGGTCCTCTATCATCTCGTGTGCGCGCGCCGCCTCGCTCATCGGGAGCGTCTCGCGGATCCGCGGCTCGAAGGTGCCGTCCCACACGAGCTCGAGCACGTCGTCCACCTCGCCCGGCGTCGCCATCGTCGAGCCGATCACCTTCAGCTGGTTCCAGAAGATGCGGTTGATGTCGGTTTCGGGTCGCCCGCCGGTGGTCGCGCCGCAGGTGACGACCCGGCCGCCCTTCGCGAGGCTCTTGAGCGAGTCGTGCCACGTCGCCGCGCCGATGTGGTCGACCACCATGTCGACGCCGCGGCGGCCGGTGTGCTCTCTGATCTCGTCGGCGAAGTCGGTCTCCTCGTAGTTGATGACGTGGTCGGCGCCGCACTCCTCGGCGTACCTGAGCTTCTCCTCGCTGGAGGCGGTCGCGTACACCTCCGCGCCCACGTGGTCCGCGATCTGGACGGCCGCGTGGCCGACGCCGCCGGAGGCGCCGAGCACGAGGACGGACTCGCTCGGTCCCAGCTCCCCCTGCGTGAGCAGCATCCGCCAGGCCGTCTGGAACACCAGCGACGCGGAGCCGGCGACCTCCCAGTCGACGTGGTCGGGGACGGGGACGAGGTTGTCCTGCGGGACCGCCGCCAGCTCCGAGTGGACGCCGCGCTGGTGCTCGCCGATGATCGAGAAGCGCACGCACTGGGACTCCTCGCCGTGTCGGCAGAACTCACACTCCCCGCAGGAGACGCCCGCCGAGACGGCGACGTGGTCGCCCTCCTCGAACCGGGTGACGCCCTCGCCGACGTCGCGGACGACGCCCGCGGCGTCGGATCCCGGAATGTGCGGCATCTCGAGGTCGATGCCCGGCAGTCCCTTGCGCGTCCAGATGTCGAGGTGGTTGAGCGCCCCGGCCTTCACGTCCACGAGCACCTCTCCCCGGCCCGGCTCCGGGTCCGGGAACTCGCCGTAGTCGATCACGTCGCGGTCGCCGTGCTCCGAGAACTGGACTGCCTTCATGCGTGTTCCCACCTGCCACGCCGGGGGAGTAAACGCTTCCCCACGCGGCGAAGTGGCCGGGGGAGCGGGGGCGCCGGTAGATTTATTATCGGGTGTAAAGTACGCTTTACTGTAAAGCGAGCTTTACAGCTCGCGGCCCGACCCATGACGACGACACACGCTACCCACGACAGCCCCGAACGGAGCCGCCTCGCGTACGTCGCGCTGTGGGCGGCGGCGACGCTCGCGTACGTCGGCCTGCTGGTCCTCGACCTCCGGATCGCCGCGGTCGGCGCGTTCGCCGCCCTGGCCGTCGCCGCGGTTGGATACCGCCGCGTCGCCGGCGTCCGCTTCGACGAGCGGGACACGGACGTGCTCGCGACCGCCTCCGGCTACGCGGTCCGGGTGCTCGGCCTGACCTCGGCGGTCGTGTTCCCGGCCCTCGTGCTCGCCAGCGGTCTCGGCTACTACACCTGGGACGCGTTCGCCGCCGGCGCGGCGACGACGGTCGCGGCGTTCTTCCTGGTGTGGGTCGCCGCGATCGCGGTCGTCCGGAGGCGACGATGACCGGCTCCGGCACCGCGACCGCGCCGACGGTGTCGAGGCGGCGTCGCTACCGCCTGCTGATGGCCGGGACGCTGCTCGGCGGCGTCGCCGCCGGGCTCGCGCTGCGGTCCCTCGACTACCACGTCGCCGGCGAGGCGGTGTACTGGCTCGGCGTCCTCGGGTTCCTGGCGGTCTGGCGGTTCAGCCCGGTGACGCTGTTCGACGAGCGCGACGAGGCGCTCGAACGCCACGCGAGCGCGCTCACGCTCGGCGTCTTCGCCGTGATCCTGCCGGTCGGCGCGTCGGCCGCCCGCCTCGCGACGCGGCTCGGCCGCTACGACGTGCCCGAGCTGGTCTGGGGGGCGCTGTACGGCTACGTCGGGCTGTTCGTCGTGTTCGCGCTCGCGTACGGCTGGCTCAGGCGGACCCGATGAACAACGACGTTCGCGCCCGCCGGGAGGAGCGCGGCCTGAGCCAGGCCGGCCTCGCCGAGGAGGTGGGCGTCACCCGCCAGACGATCAACAGCATCGAGCGCGGTCGGTACGACCCCTCGCTGGAGCTCGCGTTCGCGCTCGCGGACTTCTTCGACTGCCGGATCGAGGACCTGTTCCACCCGGACGCCGAGGGGTAGGTGCGGCCGGGGAGCCGGGGCCGAGGCGACCCGCCGCGGGACCCGTCCGCGACCACAAGAGCCATGCCCCGAAGCATCGAACGGCCGTCATGAACCGGTCCGGCGTCCTCGCCGCCCTCCGCGTCCTGACCGTCGCCGCCGGTCTCGCCGGCCACGCGGCCGTCGCGGCGTTCGTCCTCGGCCTCCAGCCGCCGCCGGAGGCCGGCGACGGCGTCCCCGCGGGGTTCGCCTTCGCGTTCGCCCTGCTCGGCACGGCCGTCGCCGGCGTCGTCACCGTCGTCGGCTACGGCCTCCCGCCCGGCGAGGGGCGGCTCAGGGTCGGCCCGCTCGCCGACCGATCGAACACGTACCGGCTCCTCGCGGGCGGCGCGGCCTCGGCGGTCGTCGGCCTCGCGCTCGCGCTGGGTGTGGCCTTCCTCACCTCGGGGATGGTCTCCGTCGCGGTCTGGGTCGCCGGCGTCGGCCTGCTCGTCGGCGGGCTGGTCGGCCTCGCGCTCGCCGGCCTCGCCGTGGCGGTTCGCCTCGTCGCCGACGAGGTCCGGGACGCGTCGGGTGCCCGGGGTTGAAGCGCCCGCGGGCGAAAGCAGGGCGTATGAGCGACGGTACGGATCACGACGACGGACACGGGCACGACGACCACGGCCACGGCGGAGATGACGGCGACCACTCCCACGACGGTCACGGCGGTCACGACCACGGTGGCCACGACCACTCCCACGACGACCACCACGCGCACGACCTCGACACGCTCGGGTACGCGGTCGTGACGGTCTCCTCCTCGCGGGGTCACGAGGACGACACCGCGGGCGACGCCATCGAGTCGGCCGTCGAGGCCGCCGGCGACGAGGTGGTCGTCCGCGAGGTCGTCGCCGACGACTTCGACGGCGTCCAGGGCACCGTCGACCGCCTCGTCGACCGCGAGGACGTGGACTGCGTCGTGACAACCGGCGGCACGGGCGTGACGCCCGACGACGTGACCGTCGAGGCGGTGACGCCGCTGTTCGACAAGGAGCTTCCCGGCTTCGGGGAGCTGTTCCGGTCGCTGAGCCGCGAGGAGATCGGGACGATGGTCGTCGGCACGCGCGCGACCGCGGGGGTCGCCGGCGGCGTCCCGGTGTTCTGTCTCCCGGGGAGCGAGAACGCCGCGCGCCTCGGGAGCGAGGAGATCGTCGTCGAGGAGGCGGGGCACCTCGCGGGGCTAGCGAGACGCGAGTAGCGAGGCCGACCGGAGGGAGGCCTCGGCGCGAACGGCGAACGCAGTGAGCCGTGAGCAGAGCAGCGCGACCGAACGAGCGTCTCGGACGAGCGGCGGCGAGCTTGCGGGCGAGCCGCCCAGAAATTGCGGGGCGAGAGTGAGGGCGAAGCCCGAACGAGCGTCCCGGCGGGCCGGCGGATCGGTCCCGTGCTGCTCCGCTCACAGAGACAGCGCGGCATGAGTAGCGAGGACGAGCGGTGCGAAGCCGGCCGACTGGCGGCCTCGATGTGAACGGGTGCCGGAGCGCGCCGCGAGCGGAGCGACCGGAGCGGGACGGTCGTGGTCGGCGGCGGGAGAGTCCGAAGAGGGGCCGACGCCGGGCGGGAGTCCGAGTTCGCGGGCGTCGACGGTCGGTGGAGGGCCGTCGTCGGGGGACGGCAGGGGGGCATCCCGACGTATCGCCGTCGCCCTCATCACTCCACCGACCGGGAACCTTCCCGCGCCGCGGTGACGCGCCCGCGAGCGGAAGCTAAATGGTCGACCCGACAGCACGTTCGGGCGATGGGAACCGAGGATCCCGCGGCGGTCGCGGACGTGCTGGCGAAGCGGCGCGACCTGCTCGCGGCGCTGCGTGACGGGCCGGCGCGCAAGCGCGCGCTCGTCGAGCGCCTCGACATCCCGCGGACGACGCTCGACCGCGGGGTCAGGGAGCTCACGGACGCCGGCCTGGTCGAGCGCGTCGACGGCGGACTGCGGGCGACCGGGGTCGGCCGCGAGGCGCTGGCCGCCCACGACGAGTACCACGGGCGGCTGGACGGCGTCCTGCGGGCCCGACCGCTGTTCGAGCCGCTGGACCCGGACGCGCCGCTCGACCGCCGGTTCCTCGCCGGCGCCGAGATCAGCCGGCCGGACCCGAGCGCGCCCGACCGCGTCGTCGACCGGCTGTTCGAGTCGGTCCGCGACGCCGGGACCGTTCGGGGGATCGCGCCGGTCGCGCTGGCCGGTCACCTGGAGACGTTCGACCGCGCGGCGACCGCCGGCGGCGCGGTGCCGGAGCTTGTGGTCACCCCGGACGTGTTCGACCACCTCGTGGAGGTGCGCGGCAGGCGCCTCCGCGAGTCGGTCGCCGCCGGCGACACGGCGGTCTACCGGGCCCGCGTCGACGTGCCGTTCGGGGTGTGGATCGCCGAGGGCGGCGCGGAGGACGGCGGGGCCGCTGACGGCGGCGACGGGGCGGGCGGCAGCGACCGGGCGGGCGGCGGCGACGGTACGGACGCGGAGGCGGGCGTGGTCGTCTACACGGAGACGGGCGTCGGCGGCGTCGCCGTCAACGACACCGCCCGGGCGGTGTCGTGGGCCCGCGAGCGCTACGCCGAGGCGCGCCGGGGCGCCGAGCGGATCACCGCCGACGCGGTCGACGAACACCTCGGGGGCGACAGGGGCGACGGGGGGGCCGGCGAGTAGGTCGTCCCGGCGACGGCGCCACGACGGGCCGTCGCGACGACCCGCCGAGGGCGACGCCGCGCCGCCGCCGGACCGCGTCACGCCGGCGCACACGCCGGCGACATGGACGCCTTTTTGAGCGCGAGCGGCCGAGTAGGGATATGTTGATAACGGTCTCCGGCCCGCCGGGCAGCGGGAAGAGCACCACCGCCGCCGCGCTCGCGGAGGCGTTCGACCTGGAGCACGTCTCCGGCGGCGACATCTTCCGGGAGCTGGCCGCCGAGCGCGACATGACCCCCGTCGAGTTCAACGAGCTCGCCGAGGAGGACGACCAGATCGACCGCGACCTCGACCGGCGCCTGCGCACGGTCGCCGTCGAGCGCGACGACGTGCTGCTGGAGTCGCGCCTCGCCGGGTGGCTCGCAGGCGACCACGCCGACCTCCGCATCTGGCTGGACGCGCCGCTCGCCGTCCGCTGCGAGCGCATCGCCGAGCGCGAGGACAAGCCAGTCGAGCAGGTGCGCGAGGAGACCGAGCGCCGCGAGGCCAGCGAGGCCAAGCGCTACGAGGGGTACTACGACATCGACATCGCGGACCTCACCATCTACGACATCTCCTACAACACCGCGCGGTGGTCGCCCGAGGGCGTGCTGGGAATGCTCACGACCGCCATCGACTCCTACGACCCCGACACCGACGAGGGGAAGGCGCCCGTCACGGGCGTCTCCTACGACTTCTGAGCGAACCCATGCGCCCGGCACCCGACGACCGGACAGTCGAGGACCTGGCCGCCTTCGGCGTCGTCAACCTCGACAAGCCCGCGGGCCCCTCCGCCCACCAGGTGGCCGCGTGGGTCCGCGACGTCCTCGGGGTCGACCGGGCGGCGCACGCGGGCACGCTCGACCCGAAGGTGACCGGCTGTCTCCCGACGCTCACCGGCGACGCGACCCGCCTCGCGCCGGTGTTCCTCGAGGGCGCCAAGGAGTACGTCGCCGTCCTCGAACTCCACGCCCCCGCCCCGACCGACCTCGACCGCGTCGTCGCCGAGTTCGAGGGCGACCTGTACCAGAAGCCGCCCCGCAAGTCCGCGGTGAAGCGTCGCCTGCGCACCCGGGAGGTGTACGACCTGGACGTGCTCGACCGGACCGAACGACAGGTGCTCCTCCGGATCCGGTGCGAGTCGGGCACGTACGTCCGGAAGCTGTGTCACGACGTCGGCCTCGCGCTCGGGACCGGCGGGCACATGGGCCACCTCCGGCGCACGGCGACGGACCCGTTCGACGACCGCGACCTCCGTACCCTGCACGACCTCGTCGACGGCGTCGCGTTCGCGGAGGGACGGGACACCGACGACGGCGGCCCGGACGAGTCGCTGCTCCGGGAGGTGCTCCGCCCGGCCGAGGAGGCGATGACCGGCCTGCCGTCGCTCACGATCGCCCCCTCCGCGGCCCGCGAGGTGGCGAACGGCGCCCCGGTGTACGCGCCGGGGGTCGTCGCGCGCGGGCAGGTCGGCGCCGGCGACCCCGCCGAGGGCGACCTGCTGGCGTGTTACACGCCGAACGGCGCGGCCGTCTGCCTCGGTCGGCTCGTCGGCGACCCGGAGGCGGCGTCCGGCGAGGTCGTCTCGCTGGAGCGCGTGCTGGTCTGAGCGGCGGACGGTCGTCCGCGCCGGCCGCCGGGGGGTCGGCCCCCGGCGCGCCGACTGCCGGTGCTCGTGGGTTTTTTCGCCCGGCCGCACAGGGGCGCGCATGGACGAACCCGACGGGACCGACGGAGCAGACGGGAGCCACGGGACGCTGACGGTCGGCACCGCGAGCGCGGCGCCCGGCGAGCGCGCGAACGGGTGGATCGAGGCGACGGGGCTCCCGACGGGCGGGAGCGAGCGCCTCCCGGTGACCGTGGCGAACGGCGCCGACGACGGGCCGACGCTGTGGGTGACCGGCGGCGTCCACGGCGACGAGGCGACCGGCGTCGCCGTCGCGCAGGACGTCGCCGCCGTCGCGGCCGACGTCCGTGCCGACCTCGCGGGCGCGGTCGTGGTCGTCCCCGTGGTCAACCCCGCGGGCCTGCGACGCGGCGAGCGCACCTCCTACTACGGCGACGACGACCCGAACCGGTACTTCCCGGACACGGAGCGGGAGTCGTCGCGCCCGCCCGAGACGCAGGAGCGCATCGACTCCAGGCTGTTCGAGGCCCTCGAGTCGTCCGCGGACCTGCTCGTCGACTGCCACACCGCGCAGGTCGGCTCGATGCCGTTCACGATCCGCGACCGCGTGCTGTACGGCGAGGAGCGGAGCGAGGGGGAGGCGGAGGACCTGGCCGCCGACCTCGACCGCCTGGCCGGGGCGCTCGGGCTGCCCGTGCTCACGGAGTACCCCGCCGAGGAGTACACCGAGCAGTCGCTCCAGCGCTCGACCGCCGGCGCGGCGCTCAACACGGCGGGGATCCCCGCGGTCACGGCCGAGCTGGGCGGCCACAGCGTCGTCGAGGAGGACGCCCGCCGCGCCGGCGTCGCGGGCGTCGTCGGCGCCGCCGTCGAGTTCGGCCTGCTCGACGCGCCGCCCGAGGGCGTCGACGAGGCGGGCGCGAGCGCTCCGGACGCGCCGGTCGAGTACCCGGTCCGACGCTTCGTGGGCCCGCGGGCCGAGTCCGCGGGGTTGGTCCGCCACCGCGTCGCCGTCGGCGAGGCCGTCGAGGCCGGCGAGGCCGTCGCCGAGGTGGTGACCCCCCACGGCGAGGTGGTCGAGACGGTCGAGTCGGACCACGACGGGTACCTGATCGGCCGCGCCGAGGGGCTGGCCGTCTACGAGGGCGGCGCCGTCGCGAGCATGGCCGTCCGCGACGACGGCGACCTGGTGGTGCCGCGCGAGCCGGACGGGGAGTGAGCCGGGGCGGTGCCGCCACAAGGGCTATCGGCGACGGGGGAGTAACGTCGACACGAGGTGTCCCCGACGTGACCGACTCCGACCGCGACCTCGCGCCCCTCGCCGGCGCGCTCGCCCTCCGGTCCGCGCTCGCCACCTGGACGAAGCGGTTCGTCGGCGCCGTCGTCGCGCTGGCGCCGCCGGCGGCGTTCGCCTGGTACGTCGTCGCCGTGGGCCCGCCGTTGCACGCGTTCGACGGCTTCCTGGCCGGGATCGTGTCGCTGCTCGCGACCGCCGCGGTCGTCGTCGCCGGCGCGCTCGCGTGGTTCCTGCTCGTGGCGCGACTGGCCCGCGCGGTCCCGCGGATCGGCGGCGGCGACGACCACGACGCCGAGGAGGAGACGGTGTGGCTGCCGCCGCGCCGCGGGACGTGACCGCACCGCGATCGCGTGGCGACACCGGGTCGGCGAAACGAAGCGCTTAACCCCGACGCTCGTTTTCCTCCGAGTGCGGGACCGTAGGGTAGTGGTATCCTCTGCGGATGGGGTCCGTAGGACCTGAGTTCGAATCTCGGCGGTCCCACTCCTCTTTCGACGCCTTCCGTCCGGAGCCGCGGCCGTCGGCGACGGTCGGCGGCACCGATGCGGAGACGCGTTTGAGGCCGTCGTCCGTCGCGAGCGTCGCCCGTCCCGACCCGTCGCGGGGGAAAACACCATACCGTCCCCCGCCGACCACTCCGGTATGAGTTCCACCGACAGGGCCACCGTCGCGGACGTGATGTCGACGCCGCTCGAGACCATCTCCAAGGACGCGACCGTCCGGGAGGCGGCCCGGCGGATGCGCGACGGGGAGATCAGCGCGCTCGTCGTGACGACCACCCCCCGGGCCATCGTCTCCAGCACGGACGTGCTCGACGCCGTCGCCGACGGCCGGGACGTCTCCGAGCTCCGGGTCGCCGACGTGATGACGACCGACGTCGAGACCGTCACGCCGGACCTCTACATGGAGGAGGTCGCCCAGATGATGACCACCTACGGGATCAAACACCTCCCGGTCGTCGACGACGACTACGTCGGGATGATCTCCTCGACGGACGTGACCGCGTACCTCTCGTAACGCGGAACCCGGCGCCCGGCACCGACGCGCGGGTTTAACAGTGCTCCCGCCTAGCACGCCACATGGCCATCGCCCGCCACGGGCGCGGCCCGGCGGCCGTCGCGCGCGCCTACGCCTCGCAGGTCCACCCCGTGTTCATGCTTCCGCCGGTGGCGACGGCGCTGTTCGGGGCGGCGCTGTCGGGCCGGTTCGCCCCCGCCGTCGCGCTCGTGTACGCCGGGGCGGCCTTCTTCGCCGTCTACACCGCCCACGTGAAGGACGGCTACGTCGACTTCCACCGCCGCGGCGAGGACGACGACCACCCGATGACCGAGCGCGGATGCCGCCTCGGCCTCCTCGGGTCCACCCTCGGCTTCCTCGCGTGCCTCGGCGCCCTGGTCGCGGTCGCGACGCCGCTCGCGGTCGCGCTGGCGGCGCCGATGTGGGCGATCGGCTACCTCCACGCCCCGCAGTTCGACACCAACCCCGTGACGACGACGCTGGGGTACCCGGTCGGCATCGCGCTGTGTCTGCTCGGCGGCTACGCGGCCCAGACGGGGACGCTCGCGCTCGCGCCCCTCGCGCTCTCGGCCGTCTTCGTCGTCACGCTCGCGGGCGTGAAGGTGATCGACGACGCCCAGGACTACGGGTACGACCGCTCGATCGGCAAGCGGACCGTCGCGGTCGCGCTCGGCCGCCGCCGCGCCCGGCGCCTCGCTATCGCGGCGCTCGCGGCGGGCCTGTTCGCGGTCGTCCCGCTGTCGGTCACGGGCGTGCTCCCGCCGAGCGCGCCCGCCGCGAGCCTCGCGTTCGGCGCCGTCGCCGCCGTCGCCGCACGCAAGGACGACACGACCGCGACGATGCTGCTCGTGCGCGGGGCGTACCTCTTCCTCGCGGGCCTGCTCGTCGCCGTCTCCTTCCGGCCGCTCGCGGGCGTCCCGCTCCCCGACATCACGGTCCTGGGCCCGTACACCTACCTCGCGACCGAGGTCGCGTTCGGCGCCGTCGCGCTGGCGCTGCTCGTCCGCGCGGGGCCGGCGGCGCTCCGCCGGGCCGCCGTCACCGTCGCCGCGGTGTACCCGGTCGCGTACGTCTGGGACTGGTACACCCTGGAGGTGGGCGTGTTCTCGATCCCGATGCGCACGGGGATCGAGGTGCTCGGGATACCCGTGGAGGAACACCTGTTCATGCTCGTCGTGCCGGCGCTGGTGCTCGGCGTACACGAGACGCTGCACGCGCGGACGGGGGAGCCGAACGCGGACGGCGGCGCGGGGACGGACGCCGACAGCGGCGCGGGGACGGACGCCGACAGCGGCGCGGGGACGGACGCGGCCCCCGACGCGACCGACCGGTGAGGCGGGGCGGTCCGTCGGAACGCGCGGACGCGGGCGCCGCCGTCTCACTCGCCGGCGACCGACCCCCGCCGCGTCCCCCGCACCGTCACCAGCAGCGGGAGGTCGTGGTCCGGGAACCGCCAGCGGCCCTCGTCGTCCTCGACCATCGACTCGGCGCGTTCCAGCGGCGAGAAGGGGTGTTCGTGGACGAACCGGAGGTCGATCCCGGCGTCGACGAGCGCCGTCAGGACCTCCCCCAGCCCGTGGGTCCACTTGTGGGTGTCGCCGTCGGTCACCGGCTCGTCCGTCGAGAAGTACGGGCGCTCGACCGAGATGCCGCCGTCGCCGGCGCGCAGGTCGTCCGAGAGGGCGGTCGCGATCGGGTGGTGCTCCGCGAGGTAGACCGTCCCACCCGGCGCCAGCGACGCGGCGACGACCTCGGCCCAGCGGTCCAGGTCGGGCAGCCAGCACAGCACGCCGAAGGTGCTGACGACGGTGTCGTACCCGCGGTCCGGCGGGTCGGGGAGCGCCCCGGGGAGGTCGTACACGTTCGCGCGGACGAACGTCGCGTCGTCGGCGAGGCCGGCCGCCGCCGCGAGCTCGCGGGCTACCCGGACGCTCTCGCCGGAGATGTCCACGCCGGTCACCGTCGCCCCCATTCGCGCCCACGACAGCGTCCGGGTGCCGATCGAGCACTGCAGGTCCAGCAGGCGGTCGCCGGCCACGTCGCCCGCCTCCCGGCGCTGGACCGGGAGCAGCGCCGACTCGCCGGCGAGGAACGCCTCGATCTCGGCGGTGCCGTCGTCGACCGACACCGGCTCGACCATCCGCTCCCAGTGCTCGCGGTTCGCCTCGAACCGCGCCGAAAGGTCAGGGTTCGGGTCCGGGGCGCCGTCGTCATCGATCCCGGGTTCGCCGTCGTCCATGGGCCGCGGTGTCGCCGGCGCGGCACTTGGCCGTTCCGCGAACGTCATTTCTGTCCGTATGTCGATATACCGATCGTGCCCGGGCGAGACGTCGGGACGGAACGCCGACTCAGTCCCGCTTCGCCTTCGGGTTCGTGACGGCGCCGTTGGCGGCGCTGCCGAAGTCGCGGGCGTACTTCGCGAGGATCCCGCCCGCGTAGGCCGGGTCCGGGCGCTCGTACTCGTCGGCGCGGCGCGCCAGTTCCTCGTCGCTCACGTCCACCGAGAGGTCACGTTCGGGGATGTCCACCGTCACCGTGTCGCCGTCCTCGACGAGGCCGATCGGGCCGCCCTCGACGGCCTCGGGGGCGACGTGGCCGACCATCGGCCCGCGCGTCGCGCCCGAGAAGCGGCCGTCGGTGAGGAGGGCCACGTCGTCCTCGTGGCCCGCCCCGACGACGGCGGCGGTGACGCCGAGCATCTCGCGCATCCCCGGGCCGCCGCGGGGTCCCTCGTTGCGGATGACGAGTACGTCGCCGGATTCGATGTCGCCGGACTGGACGTACTCCATGGCGTCCTCCTCGGCCTCGAACACGCGGGCGGGGCCCTCGTGGTGGAACGCGTCGTCGCCGGTCACCTTCAGCACCGCGCCGTCCGGCGCGAGGTTCCCCGTCAGGATCTTGATCGCCCCCTCCTCCTGGTACGGGTCGTCGACGGTGTAGAGGAAGTCCGCCTCGATCTCGTCGTCCGCGGGGAGGCGGCCCTCTGCCTCCAGGTGGTCGATCTCCTCGGCGATCGTCCGCCCGGTCACCGTCATCGCGTCGCCGTGCATGTACCCGCCCTCGACCAGGCGGCGGATCACCACCGGGACGCCGCCCACTTCGTCGAGGTCCTGCATGACGCGGGTGCCGCCGGGCTGGAGGTTCGCGATCTTCGGGGTGCGCCGGGAGATCTCGTCGAACTCGGTGATTTCCAGTTCGATGTCGGCCTCGGCCGCCAGCGCGAGCAGGTGGAGCACGGCGTTGGTCGACCCGCCCATCGCCACCTGCACCGCGATGGCGTTCTCGAACGACTCCTTCGTGACGATGTCGGAGGGGCGACGGTCCTCGCGGACGCACTCCAGGGCGAGCTCGCCCGCCCGCCGCGCGGTGTCGTACCGCTCGGGCGACTCGGCCATCGGGGACGCCGAGCCCAGCGGCGCCATCCCGAGCGCCTCCGAGATGCTCGCCATCGTGTTCGCCGTGAACATCCCGCCGCACGACCCCGCGCCGGGGCAGGCGTGGCGCTCCATCTCGTCCAGTTCCTCTGCGCTCATCTCCCCCTCGGCGTACGTGCCCACGCCCTCGAAGACGTTCTGGACCGTGATGTCGCGGCCCTCGTGCTCGCCGGGCCTGATCGACCCGCCGTACAGGAACACGGAGGGGAGGTCCGTCCGGATGGACGCCATCAGCATCCCGGGGAGGTTCTTGTCGCAGCCCGCGACCGTGACCAGCGCGTCCATGCGCTCGCCGAAGGAGACGAGCTCGACGGAGTCGGCGATCACCTCCCGCGAGATGAGGCTCGCCTTCATCCCCTCGGTCCCCATCGAGATGGCGTCGGAGATGGTGACGGTCCCGAACTCGATGGGCATCCCCTCGGCGTCCTCGATGCCCTCGCGGGCGGCGTCGGCCACGTCGTCGAGGTGGACGTTGCACGGCGTGATGTCGGCGGCGGGGTTCGGGATGCCGACCATCGGGGACGACAGGTCCCGATCGTCGTACCCCATCGCCCGGAACATCGCCCGGTGCGGGGCGCGCTCGGCGCCCGCGGTCACCTCGCGGCTCCGGAGGGACTCGTCCTTCTCGCCCGCGAACGCGTCGGCGTCGTCGCCGGCGCCCGCCTCGCGGCCGCGGTCGCGGCGCTGTTGCTCGCTCATACCTCGGAGTCGGTGCCCGCCCCCATAAACTGCCGCACACGAACAGATGTTGCTGTCGGCCCCGAACGTGATCGGACCCCGGCGGCCGCGGAGCGACGACGGCCCCCGGCGGCGACGACCTCGAACCGCGGCGGCGACGGGAGCCCCGGGGGACGAGGGCCCGGCGATGCGGCCGCGACCGCGCCCGCCCGAGCGCGACTCAGCCGTCGCCGGCGCCGTCGGCCGCGGACGGTTCGGAGCCGCCTGCGCCCCCGTCCGCGGTCGCGTCCGACCGCTCGCCGTCGGGGAACGCGCGGGCGAGGAGCCCGCGAACGCGCTCGGTGACGAACGCGGGCTCGTCGAGGTTCGCGGCGTGTCCCGCGCCGGGGACGGCCGCGACCTCGGCGCCCGGGATCAGCGCCCCGAGCGCCGCCGACTGCCGGCGGACGAACCCCGCGTCGTGCTCGCCGTACAGCACGAGCGTCGGCGCCGCGATCGACGCGAGGTCGACGCGCGTCCGGTCGAACGACGCCAGCGCGCGGATCACCTTCGCGAACTCCGCGGTCGACATGAGCGGTCCCGTCTCGCGGATCGCCTCGATCCGGCCGTAGTCGCCGGCGACGCCCTCGCCCGAGATCCGCCGCTGGAGCCACACCATCGCGCGCTCGACGCGGGGGTAGCCGAGGACGCGGACGAACGGGATCGTGAGGCGGAGGGCCCGCCGCTGGACCCGCTCGCCGAGCGTGAGCGGCGTCGGCCCGAACGTGTCCGCGAGCACGAGCCCCGAGCAGCGGTCGGGGTACCGCGCGGCGTACGTCATCGCGATACAGCCCCCCAGCGACAGCCCGCAGATCGTCGGACGGTCGAGGTCGAGCGCGTCGACCAGCGCCGCCAGATCCTCGGCGAACAGGTCGACCGAGTAGGCGCCGCGGTCGGAGCCGCCGGTGCGGCCGTGGCCGCGCACGTCGTACGCGACGACGGTGTAGTCGTCGGCGAGGGCGTCGAACTGCGGCGCCCACTGGCTGTGGTCGACGATCGCCCCGTGGACGAACACCACGGGCGGGCCGTCGCCGCGGCGCTCGTAGTACGTCTCGACGTCGTTCGTGGCGACGGTGGGCATACCCCGACCTACGCGCTCGGCGGGGATAACCGTCGCTCGGTTTCCGGCGTCGCGCGAAGGAGAAACCCGCGGTCGGGGTCGGGGTCGGTCGGCGTTCGACTCAGTTCCGGCTCAGCACTCGCTCCACCCGCAACTCTCGCAGGTCTTGCAGCCCTCCGAGTAGTACAGCGTCATGCTGCCGCAGTCGGGGCACTCGGGCGACTCGCCGTTCGCGATGAGTTCGTCCACCGCGTCCGACTGCGCCTGCGCCTCGACGCCGCCGGCGTCCTCGGGCCCGGGCGCGGACGCGTCCGCGCTCGCGTCGACTGCGGCGCCGCCGTCGGCCTCGGGGCCGGAGACGGCGTCGGCGCCGGCGCCGACCTCGTCGAGGCTCGTCTGCTCGGGGTAGCCCTTCTGCACCTCGTCGTCGAGGTAGCGGCGCATCGCCGTGCCGATCGCGTCCGGGATGGACTGGATCTGCTCGCCCTTGTCCCAGGCGATCTTCGGGCTGCGGGTGCCCTGCAGTTCGTCGACGATCTCGCGCGGGTCGACGCCCGAGCGCAGCGCCGTCGAGATGACCTTCGCCAGCGACTCCGTGAAGGAGTTGGTGAAGCCGCCGGAGTGGCCGATGTTGGCGAACAGCTCGAACGGCTCGCCCGTCTCGGGGTCCTCGTTGATCGTGATGTACATCTTCCCGTAGCCGGTCTCGATGAGCTGGGTGACCCCGCGCAGCGAGTCCGGCCGGGCGCGCTTCTCCGTGTAGTCGATGTGGACCGTCCGCTCGTCGGCGGCCTCCAGCAGGTCCTCGACCTCGGCGTCGAGGGCGGCGCGGACGTCCTCGTTCTCGAGGAAGCCCTCGATGCCGCCGAACACCTCGGTGATCTGCTCGACGATGGTCTCTGCGGCCTCGCTCTCGTCGGCGAAGTCCGCGTTGTCCGCGCGCGTGGTGAGCACCTGCTTCGAGCGGGTGCCGTCGCGGTAGTAGGTGACGCCCTTGCCGCCGTGCTCGTAGATGTACTCGAAGACCTCCTGGGCGTCCTCCAGCGTGGAGTCGTTGGGCGCGTTCACCGTCTTCGAGATGGCCGAGTCGACCCCCGTCTGGCAGGCCACCTGCACGCCCGCGTGGTCCTTCGCGGTGAGGTCGCCCGTGACGACGAACAGCTCGCCGATGGCGTCCGGCACCGTCTCCAGCCCGTCGACGCCGTCGAACTCGTTGGCCGCCATCTGCTCCTGGGCCTCCTTCTTGACGGCGTCGACGTCGATGTCGTTCGCCTCCAGCGTGCGCAGGAAGTAGTCGTCGAACTCGACGAGCATCTCGTCGCCCTGCACGTCGTCGGAGACGTTCTTGTAGTAGGCGACGTTGTAGATGGGCTCACAGCCACCCGTCGTGTTGCCCACCATCGACGTCGTCCCGGTCGGCGCGATGGTCGTCGTGTTGTGGTTGCGGATCGGGTAGCCGTCGGCCCAGTCCTCGGGGTCCTCGCCGACGTACTGCTCGAACCAGTCCGCGTAGCGGACGGGATCGGCGTACTTCGAGTCCTCCCAGTCGTTGAAGACGCCGCGCTCCTCGGCCAGGTCGTGGCTGGCGGCCTTCGACTCGTGGTTGATGTGCGTCATCAGCTCCTCGGCGATCAGGTTGCCCGTCTCGGAGCCGTAGCGGACGCCCAGCTGGATGTACAGCTGCGCCAGCCCCATCACGCCGAGGCCGATCTTGCGCATGTCGCGGACCTTCTCCTCGATCTCCGGCACGGGGAAGTCCGACATGGTGACGACGTTCTCGAGGAAGCGCGTCCCCATCTCGATGCGGTAGTCGAACTCCTCCCAGTCGATCGCCTCCTCGAGGAACGCCGCGACGGCGGCGCCCTCGGAGTCGTACTCGTCGGCGTGTTCGTCGCTCCAGACGCGCCAGTCGGGCGCGTCCAGGTCCGCGAGGGTGGAGAGGTTGATGTGGCCGAGGTTGCAGGCCTCGTACTCCTCCAGCGGCTGCTCGCCGCAGGGGTTCGTCGCGAGGATGCGGTGGTCGGGGTGCTCCTCCACGTCGAAACTGTGGAGCTTGTTCACCCGTTCGAGGTAGATGACGCCCGGCTCGCCGTTCTCGTGGGCGCCCTCGACGATGTGGTCCCAGATCTCCTGGGCGGGCACCGACAGCACCTCGCCGACCTCGACGTGCTCGCCGAGGCCGAACATCTCGTACAGCTCCTTCGTCTGCGGGGTGGCGACGTGGGGCTCCTCCGTGCGGGGGTTCGTGAAGGTGAACTCCTCGCCGTTCTGCAGCGCCTCCATGAAGTCGTCGGTGACGCCGACGGAGATGTTGAAGTTCGAGAGGTGGCCCTCCACCGCGTTGCGGAGGTGCTTGGGGACGCGGCCGTCGTCGTCGATGAGCTCGCGCGCCTCCTCCAGCGCCTCCTGGAAGCTCGTGTGGGTGTAGTCGTCGGGGTCGTTCAGCCGGAGGGTGTTCGCCAGCGAGACGTCCTTGTTCTTCGCGTGGATGAACTGGATGACGTCCGGGTGCGAGACGCGCATCACGCCCATCTGGGCGCCGCGGCGCGCGCCGCCCTGTGCGATCGTCTCGCACATCTGGTCGAACGTCCGCATGAACGTGATCGGCCCGGAGGCGATGCCGCCCGTCGAGCCGACCGCGTCGCCGTACGGCCGGAGCTTCCAGAAGGCGTAGCCCATGCCGCCGCCGGACTGGAACACCTGCGCGGCCTCCTTGGCCGTCTGGTGGATGTCGTCGATGTCGTCGTCGGGGGAGTCGACGAAGCAGGCGGAGAGCTGCTGAAGCTCGTCGCCGGCGTTCATCAGCGTCGGCGAGTTCGGCATGAACGAGAGCCGCTCCATCAGCTCCCGGAACTCCTCGGCCGTCTCCTCGACGTGCGCGCGCACGTCGTCGGGGAGCTCGGGGACGACCGTCTCGTAGGCGAACTTGTTGACGTTGTAGACGGTCAGCTCGGTCTCGGCGTCGTCATCGTCGGCGGCGACGCCCGCCCCGAACACCTCCTCGGCGAGCTCGTCGCGGCGGGGGTGGTCGGGCTTGAGCTGGTCGGGCGTGACGGTGACGGGCTCGTCGGCCTCGTACACCGCCTCCGCGAGCGCGACGTTGCGTCCGACGCGCTCGAAGAGGTCCTCCTGCTGCTCGACGAGGTTCCCGTCCGCGTCCTTGCGGAGGTAGCGGGCGGGCAGGATGTTGTCGTAGGCGTTGGAGGTGAGCCGCTCGCGGAGGGTGTCGCCCTCCGTGCGTTTGATCGGCAGTTCCAGTTCGTCGGCGCCGAGGTCCGCGCGACTCATTCGTCGCGTCCCTCCCCGGCAGGGCCGGTCGATCGACGGAATTCGGTGTGGGCGTGTGTGGATTCCATGGTGCTATCGGACGGAAGTTCCGTACCGGAGCCACGCTGATAAACGGCGTGGGTTCCGGTAGGCTTGTTCTAATTCAAGCTCACTTGATGTAGGCGTGGCTGATCGGTTCGGTCCCGAACGCGTCCGTTTCGGTACGGTACCACGTTGTACGAGCGGCAGTATAAGGGTGTTCAGACCGGAGTGAAAGTGATACTCGAACGGGAGAACCACGGAACCGAGGGACGGAGCGGCGTGGGAGTGTACGGAGCGGGCGCGGCGGGCGCGAGCGTGCGTCCGCGACCGTTCCCCGGCGCCGATCCCCCGCCGGACCGGCGCCCGCCGGCCGCGTTCGGGGACAAGGGGTTTATTGGATGCCGGAGAAGGCGGGGGCATGGACGCAGCGTACGCCGCGACGGTCGCCGCCGGAGCCCTGCTACAGCTGCCCGGGCCGCTGGACACGACGGTCGGGAAGGTGTTCCTCGCGCTCGTCGCCTTCCTGATCGTCCTGACGGTCGGCCGGGTCGTGCTCAGCATCGCCTGGAAGGTCGCGCTGATCGCCGCCCTCGGGGCCGGCGTGTTCCTGTTCGTCACGACGTTCCTCCTGTGACCCGGGACGGACGCCGGGCCGCACGGTCCCCGACGGCGCCCGTCGGTCGGGAACAGTGCAGTTTATTCGCCTCACCGCCCTGAACACCACAATGGCTCGTCCGCCGGCCGCCGGATCACGGGACGAGGCCCTCCTCGCGATCCGCGAGGCCAGCCGGCGGATGGCGCGCGCGGACGACACCGACGGCGTCGTCGCCGAGTTCGTCGACACCTGCGCGGGGACGCTCGGGGTCGAGCTGGCCGCCGTCCGCGGCTACGACCCCCGGCGCGACGCGCTCGGCGTCGTCGCCGCCACGGACGCCGCCGAGCCGCACCTCGACGACTGGGACGACCACCGCCGCGGCGACGACCGCAGCCCCGCCTGGCGCGCGTTCGAGACCGGCGACCCCGAGTACGTCGCGGAGCCGGAGTCGGGGACCGGCGCCGAGTCGGTCGCGTACGCGCTGTACCTCCCGCTGGGCGTCCACGGGGTCGCGGCGCTGGCGACGCTCGACCCGGACGGCTTCGACGACCGGACCCGCTACCTGCTGGGGACGCTGGCGTCCGACACGACCGCCGCGCTCGACGCCGTCGCGGACCGGCGGCGGCTCCGCGGCCTCCACGAGGCGACCCGGACGATGCAGGCGGCCGACGATCCCGAGGCGATCGCCGCCGCCGCCGTCGACGCGACCGACGACGTGCTCGACATCCCGTACAGCGGCGCGCGGCTCCGCGAGGACGCGGACGGGGACCGGATCCCGATGGTCGCGGTCTCCGACGCCGCCGCCGAGGACATCGGAACGGGCGGCGGCGAGGCCGGCGAGCGGCTGGCCCGCGAGGTGCTCGACCGCGGCGAGCCGGTCGTCGAGACGGACATCGACGACAGCGGGACGAGGCCGTCCGCGCCGCCGTTCGGGGTGCGCTCGGGCTACCCGCTGGGCGACCACGGCGTGCTCTCGGTCGCGCTCCCCGAGGGGATGACCCTCGACGGGCGGCGCCGGGAACTCGCCCGCGTCCTCGCGGACAACGCCGCCGCGGCGCTCGACCGCGCCGAGCGGACGACACGGCTTCGCGAGCAGGCCTCGACCATCGCCGCCCGCGACGAACGCCTCGAGGAGTTCGCGGAGGTGGTCTCTCACGACCTGCGGAACCCGCTCAACGTCGCGGCGGGCCGGGTCGACCTCGCGGCCGAGAAGGTCGACGACCCCGACGTGGCGTCGGACCTCGCGACGGCGAGCGAGGCGCTCGGGCGCGTCGCCGACGTCGTCGAGGACGCCCGCGCGCTCGCCGTCGGCGAGCGCGTCGACGACGCCGAGCCGGTGTCGCTCGAGGCGGTCGCGACGGCCGCGTGGGGCGGCGTCGAGACGGGCGGGGCGGAGCTGACCGTGGAGGCCGACGGCGACGTGACGGCCGACCGCGGGCTGCTCGCCCGGCTGCTGGAGAACCTCTTCCGCAACGCCGTCGAGCACGCCGGCGACGCGCCGCGCGTGCTCGTGGTCGGGACCGCGGACGGCTTCGCCGTCGAGGACGACGGCCCGGGCGTCCCCGCCGACGAGCGCGGGGCGGTGTTCCGGGTCGGCTACTCGGGCGCCGACGGCACCGGCCTCGGCCTCGGCATCGTCGCCCGCGTCGCCGAGGCGCACGGCTGGTCCGTCCGCATCGAGGACGGCGAGCGCCTGGGCGGCGCCCGGTTCGTCGTCGAGACGTGAGCGGGCGGGCGGGGGAGGGGGACGGGGAGCCGCCGGCGGTGCGGGCGCGTCGCCGGCGACGGCCCCCGCCGCGGGGCCCGCGCGGGCGACACGCAAGCCGTAAGCCCCCGGCCCGACACGTCGAAGCGAGAACGATGCTCCTCACGCTCGAAGGCCTCGACGGGAGCGGGAAGACCACCGCCTGGGAGGCGCTCCGGCACGCCTACCCGGACGCGACGTTCACCCGCGAGCCGACCGACTCGTGGTACGGCGACGCCGCCCGTCGGTCGCGGGGCGCCGACGACGCCGACCCGCTCGCGGAGCTGTTCCTCTACACCGCCGACCACGCCGACCACCTCTCGCGGGTGGTGCGCCCCGCGCTCGCGGACGGCGACCTGGTCGTCTCCGACCGCTACACGGACTCGCGGTACGCCTACCAGGCCGCCAGCCTCGCCGACACGGACATCCAGCGCCCGCTGGAGTACATCCGCGGCGTTCACGGCGCGTTCACCCGCGAGCCGGACGCGACCGTCTACCTCGACGTGGACCCCGAGACGGCGGCCGCCCGGGCCGGCGCGAGCGACAAGTTCGAGCGCGCGGAGTTCCTCGCGGAGGTCCGGTCGAACTACGAGCGCCTCATCGACGCCGAGCCCGAGCGGTTCGTCCGCGTCGACGCCTCCCGCTCGCCCGAGGAGGTGCTCGACGCCGTCGAGGACTCCGTCGAGCGGCTCCTCGCGGCCCACGACGACGGGTAGCCACGGGCGCGAGCGCCGCCCGGTTCCGCCCGCGGCGCGTCCGACCGCCCGCTCGCTTTTCACGTCCCGACCCGTGCTCTGCATGTGGCACCGAGTAGCACGGCCGGGGGCCGCCCGGAGCGGGACCGGTCGGACCCGGTCGCCGACGGCCGCGGCGCCGTCCCCGGTACCCGCGGCGCGCTCGCCCTCGCGCTCGCGCTCCTGGTCGTCGCCGCGGGGTGTGCGGGCATCGTCGACTCCGGGGGCGACGGCGGCGACGAGCGCACCGTGAACCCGGCGCTCCGGGGGACGCCGACAGCGACGGCGACGCCCCCGGACGGCTTCCCGCCGGGCGTCGACGCCGGCGGGGTCGACGTCGACCGGCTCATCGACGCTCACCGGGAGGCCCTCGCGGGCGGGTCGTGGACGGTGACGCTGACCCGGGCCGTCGAGGGGCCGAACGGGACCGTCGAGCGGAGCCGCGCCCGCCTCCGCGTCGACGGCGAACGCCGGCTGTACACCTTCGAGCGCGTCCGCGGCGACGACCGTACCGCGTCGGCCCACTGGAGCAACGGCACCGCCGCCGCCAGTCGCCGGGTGGACTGGGAGGGGAACGTCAGCCTCGAGGGCCGCACGGGCGACCCCGACGGCCTCCCGGGGCCGGGCCCGGCCGGCGGCGCGTGGCTGCGCGCGGCGTTCCTCGACGTCCGCCCGAGCTACGCCGGCACCGAGTCGACCGCGTACGGCACCGCGTTCGTCCTCCACGCGCGGGAGGGGCGGATCGAGCGCGCCGGGCTCCCCGACCGCAGGCGGGTGAGCCTGCGCGCCCGCATCGACACCGCGGGCGTCGTGCGCTCGCTGTCGCTGCGGTACGAGATCTTCCTCGGGAGCGCCCCCGGGACGGTGGCGGTCGTCTTCGAGACGACCGCGGTGAACGACACGACCGTCCCCCGGCCCGAATGGGTGGATCGCGCGCTGGCGAACGCGAGCGAGGCGGCCGCGGACGGGGGAGCGAACGGGAACGGCGACGCCGGGAACCGCACCGGCGACGCGACCGGGTCCGACGGGGACGCCGCGCTTTATGTCCCGGGCGCCCGTGTCGACACCGGATGACCCGTCCTTCCCTCGCCGTCGCGGTCGTCTGCGTGGTGCTGCTCGCCGGCTGCGGCGCGGGCGGCGACCGCGGCGGCGGGCGGACGGTGAACCCCGCGCTGGCGGGCACCCCGACGGCCTCGCCGACGCCGACGCCCGCGCCGGACTACCCGCCGGGGGTGACCGCCGACGGCGTCGACGTCCGGGCGCTGACGGCCGCACACGACCGGGCGCTCGTCCGCCGCAACTCCACGGTGCGGTTCTCCCGGACCGTCGTCGCGGCCGACGGGACGACGCTGGCGACCCGCGAGAGCGTCACCGAGCACGCGGGCGACCGCCTCGGCTTCCGGCTCGTCGCGAACGGGAGCCTCCCGGGCGAGCCGGACCCGGCCCTGCGGTCGTTCGCCTTCTGGACGAACGGCAGCGTCACCGCGATCCGGTCGGTCAACGGCACCGGCGCCGTCTCCTACCAGGTCGTCCCCGGCCGCCCGGCGACGCTCACCGGAGTCGACGACAGCGGCGAGGGGCTCGTGTTCGCCGCGTTCGCCGGCACCGACGCGCGCGTCGCCGGGACCGCGACCGTCGACGGCGAGGAGATGACGGTGATCCGGGCCGAGCACGACCGGCTGAACCGGTCGGGCCGGCCCACGGTCCGGAACCTCACCGCCGTCGCGTACGTGACCGACGAGGGCGTCGTCCGCTCGTTCGAACTGCGCTACACGGCGACGTACGGGGAGGGCGACGACGCGGTCGTCGCGACGACGACCGAGCGCTTCCGGGCGACCGTCGGCGACACCGCGGCGGCGCCGCCCGACTGGGTCGACGAGGCGATACGGACGGGGTCCGACGGGAGCGACGAGGACGGTGACGGGGACGGTGGGACCGGCGGGACGTGAGCGCCGCCGCCCGCTCACTCCGCCGCCTCGGGCAGGTCGTACTCCTCGGGCGGCGGGACGTACAGGAGGTCGATGGTAAACCCGAGCGCGAGCGGGAGGCCGACGAACACCGCGAGGAACAGCCCCCCGGCGTCCACGAACAGCGGCGGGATCACCGACCCCTCGATCAGCCCGAGCACGAGCAGGACGAACGGGGACACGAGCAGGGTGTAGACGACCCACCCCCACTGCGTCTTCAGGCGGATCCGGAAGAAGCGCGAGAGCACCGCGACGACGAGCGTGTTCGCCGCGAGCGCGACGAGGGTGAGCGCGAGCGCGAGCGCAGAGACCATACCGCGCCTTCGGGTCGGGCGCTCTTTGGCCTGTCGGGGGCGGACCCGCCCCGCGCGACGACGCCCGTCGCGGCGGCGTCGCCGCCGCCCGCGCCGACCCGCCGCAATTTATGCCGGACGCCGCGGCAGGTGGGGGCATGAGCGACGACGTGACGCGGATCGTCGGGGAGCGCGACCTCGCCGACACCCGCTTCGACGCCGACGACGCGCGGGCGGCCCTGCGCGACATGGTCCGCGCGCGGCGGTTCGACGAGCGCGCGCTCGCCCTCCAGCGGCGGGGGTGGATGAGCGGCTACCCGCCGTTCGAGGGGCAGGAGGCCGCCCAGGTCGGCGCCGCCCACGCCATGCGCGGGGACGACCACCTGTTCCCCACCTACCGCTCGAACGCCCTCCAGATCGCCCGCGGCGTCCCGATGAGCGACCTCCTCCTGTTCCGGCGGGGGTTCCCCGAGTACCGCTCCGGCCACGACGTCCCGGTGTTCCCGCAGGCGGTGCCCATCGCCAGTCAGATCCCCCACGCCGTCGGCGCGGGGATGGCGGCGGCCTACCGGGACGAGGACTGGGCGAGCCTGGTCTGCTTCGGCGACGGCGCCACCAGCGAGGGCGACTTCCACGAGGGGCTGAACTTCGCGGGCGTGTTCGACGCGCCGACCGTGTTCTTCTGTGAGAACAACGGGTGGGCCATCTCGCTGCCGCGCGAGCGCCAGACCGCCAGCGAGTCCATCGCGATCAAGGCGGACGCGTACGGCATCGAGGGCGTCCGCGTCGACGGGAACGACCCGCTGGCGACCCGCGCGGTCGTCGAGGACGCGCTGGCGAGCGCCCGCGACGGGGACCCGGTGCTCGTGGAGGCGCTCACCTACCGCCGCGGCGCCCACACCACCGCCGACGACCCGAGCCAGTACCGCGACGACGACCCCGACCTCCCGGCGTGCCGCGTGCGCGACCCGCTCGACCGCTTCGCAGAGTGGTGCGAGGAGCGGGGCGTCGTCGACGGCGACTTCGTCGAGGAGGCGACGGCGGCGGCGAACGAGGAACTGGCCGAGGCCGTCGAGACGGCCGAGTCCGTGCCACGACCCGAGCCCGAGGAGCTGTTCGACCCGGTGTACGAGACGCTCCCGCCCGAGATCCGACGCCAGCGCGAGGAGGCGCGGGCGTTCGTCGACGAGCACGGCGAGGAGGCGTACGAACTGGATCGGTAGGGACGCGGAGGCGGCGAGCCGCGCCGGCGTCGGGTCGGGGAACCGCGCCCTCGCCGCCGATCAGGCGGTCATCGAGACGTACGTCCGGGTGTCGACGACGCCGTCGACGCCGCGGACCGCGTCGGCGACGGTGTCGAGCACGGTGTACATGTCGGGGGCGTCCACCTCCGCGACGACGTCGAAGTCGCCGGCGACGACGTGCGCCTCCTGGACGGCCTCGATGCCGGCGACCGCGTCCGCGACGCCGGACGTGTCCGCGTCACCGCTCACCTTCACCATCACGAACGCGTGAACCATAGTGTGTCAACACATACCACACTCAAAAACCTTCCTCCGGCTCGGGGGTATCGTTATGTTCCCCCGTGGCATGTGGTAGCATATGCGTTTCATCGTCATCGGAGCAGGACGGGTCGGCCTCCGCACCGCGCGGGTGCTGCGCGAGGAGGGCCACGACGTGACCGTGGTCGAGCGCGACCCTGACCGGGCGTCCCGCGCCCGCAACGACGGGTTCTCCGTCGTCGAGGGCGACGGCTCGCGGGAGGAGGTGCTGGCGGAGGCGGCCGTCGAGCGCGCGGACGCCGTCGGCGCGCTGACTGGCGACCTGAACGTGAACTTCGCGGCCTGCATGATCGCCAACCACCACGGCTGCCGGACCGTGATGCGCATCGACGAGGACTACCGCGAGGAGATCTACCAGAAGTACGCGGACGAGGTCGACGAGATCGTCTACCCCGAGCGCCTCGGCGCGATCGGCGCGAAGAACGCCCTGCTGGGCGGGAACATCCGCGCGATCGCCGACATCGCCGAGAACCTCCAGGTGCTGCTGTTCACCATCACGGAGGGGTCGCCGATGCGCGGCTACACGCTCAGCGAGGTGGAGCTGCCCGCGCAGGCGCGGCTGCTCGCGTTCGGCAAGCGGTCGGAGCCGATGGGGATCCCGTTCCCCGACGACTCGCTGGAGGAGGGCGACAAGGTCGCCGTGCTCGCGGACTTCTCGGTCCTCGACGACGTGCGACAGCTGCTGGTCGGCGACGAGGACGGCGGACGGCTCGCCTCGGCCGCGGGGACCGGGGGTGACCGCTGAATGGTCGTCGCCTACGTGATGGTGAAGGCCGCCTCCGGCGACGCCGACCGGATCCGGGAGGCGATCGCCGACCTCGACGGCGTCACGGAGGCGCACATCGTCGCCGGCGACATGGACTTCGTGGTGAAGGTGGACGTGCCCGAGCCGGGCGACGTCAAGCGCGTCGCCGCCGACGAGATCCAGGACATCCCCGGCGTCGAGGACACCCGCACGTACATCGCGATGAGCTGATACCGTCGGACGTACCCTCGTGAAGATCTTCGCTACCCCGGAGCGGCGAAGTCCTCGAGGTGCGTACGTCCGACAGTGTGAGCCGGCCGTCCCTCCCGGTCGCCGGCCGTCGATCCGGTGCCCGCTCTACGGGCCCGCCGTGACCCTCAGAACGGGCCCGACCCCTCGTCGCCGCCGGTCGCGCGGGCGCGGCTGACGAGCCCGGTCACCGGCTCGCCGTACTCGTAGCCGGGGATGACCCCCTGCACGTAGGTCCCCTCGACGAAGTCGACGACCGCGACGGCGTCGTTCAGCCCGCGGCGCTCGTTCAGGTCGCGGACCGACTCCGCGACCGTCACCTCGTCGCCGCGGCGCTCGACGGTCGGCGCGAGGTCGTGGCCGGCGGCGGTCACGTCGCCGATGGCGTCGATGCGGCGCTCGAAGGTGTCGAGCCAGCCGTCCTCGACCACGTCGGCCACCTCGCCCTCGACCACCGCCGACAGCGTCGGCACGGTCACGGTCACGTCGAACTCGATCCGGCCGTCCGCGGCCTCCGCGACGGCGACGGCGGCGTCGAACGGCGTCGAGGTGACCGCGAGCGTGCCCTCGGGACCCTCGTCGGCGACGGCGTCGTGGTCGGCGACCGCGCGGCGCACCCGGCCGGGGAGGCCGGACCCGTCGGCGTTGTCGGTGTCGGCGGCGTCCCCCGGCTCCGAGGCGTCGGCGGCGTCGGCGGAACCGGCTGCGTCCGCGGCGTCCGCGTCGGGATCGCTCATACGTGTGCGGAGGGCAGCGCCCCGGATAAACGGCGCGCTCACGGCCGACGCCCGGAACGGTCGTCGACCGTCGGCCCGGCGGACCGCACCCACGCGATGTCGTCGTCGCAGGGTCCGCTCCGTCGGCTCCGCGTCGCCGTCGCCGGCAGTCGGCGCCGCCGAACGGGAGCCTTTAGCCCGCCCGGCCGAAGCCGGCGGCATGGCCGACACCTTCCACGACGCCGACGCGCTGGCGGACGCGCTCGCCGACGAGACGTTCGAGCGGCCGCCCGCGCTCGTCGCCAACGCCCACATCACCGGCGTGAGCGTCGCCCGCGCGCTCTCGGCGCACGGCGTGCCCGTGATCGCGCTCGACCGCACCGGCGACGGCCTCGCCCCGCCCTCCGAGGCCGTGGACTACGCCGGCCGGGTCACTTACCCGCTCGACGACGCCGACGGTTTCCGCGCGGACGTGGAGCGGATCGCCGACGCGCTGGACCACGAGCCGGTCGCGTTCGCCTGCATGGACGAGTGGGTGCGCGGGTTCGCCGAGACCGAGCCCGCGGGCGTCCGCCTCCCGTTCTCGGATCTGGCGGGCGTCGAGCGCGTGCTCGACAAGTCGAACCTCTACGCGCTGTGTGCGGATCTCGGGGTCCCGTACCCCGAGACGTACGAGGTGGGCGAGCACGGGATCGACGAGGTCTGCGAGGCGCTCCCGTTCCCGTTCGTCGTCAAGCCCGCGCACAAGCGGAAGTTCGAGGAGGCGTTCGGCACGAACGTGATCGAGGTGGCCGACCGCGCGGAGTTCGCGGACGTGGTCGCGGAGGCCGAGGAGCACGGCGCGACGGTGCTCGCCCAGGAGAAGGTGAACGTCGAGGTCGGCCGGGACACCTCGCTCGCGAGCTACGTGCCGCCGGCGTCGGCCGACCGGGACCCCCTCGCCGTCGTCGGCAACGCCGCGGTGCGCTACCCCGAGTTCGGCACTTCCTGTCTCGTCGAGCGCGTCGAGGAGCCGGCGGTGCGCGAGCACGCCCTCGCGGTGCTGGAGGCGACGGGGTACCACGGAATCAGCGAGGCGGAGTTCGTGTACGACGCCGACCGGGGGGAGTACGTCCTGCTCGACGTGAACACGCGGCCCTGGAAGTGGATCTCGATGCCCGTCGCCGCCGGCGCGAACCTCCCGATGGCCGCCTACGCCGACGCCGTCCCCGGGGCGGCGTACGAGGCCGCGGCGGCGGCCGACGGCCCGCGGGACGCCCGCTGGGTGTACCTCCCGGACTACCTCGAACGCTGCCTCACCGACGCGGCCTTCTGGGACGTGCTCTCCTCGGACGACTGGGCGAGCCTCGTCTCCGGCGACTTCGAGCGCGAGGGCGACCTGACGACCGGGCTGTACCGCCCGAGCGACCCCGCCCCCGCGGTGAAGTACCTGGAGGGGGAGTTCACCGACCGCGAGTACTACTGTTCCTGCTGAACGACGACACTACAGGGAATTCCGCGGTGGCGCGCGCCGGCGGGCCTCCGATCACGCGAGTGAAACGAGTGTGATCTCACGAGACCGAAGGTCTCGGGTAGTGCCCGCCGGACGCGCGCGAGGGACGAACGAGGAGTGCGAGACCGAGCGGAGCGAGGTCTCGATGCGAACGGCGAACGCAGTGAGCCGTGAGCGCCAGCGACGAGTGAGTCGGCTGGGGAGGGCGTGGCTGCGGTGCGGTTGCGGCGGGTGGGACTGGAAGGGGCCGGCGTCCTCGGCGAGCGAGACGATGCAAGCACCGGAGCGAGTGAGCGGAGCGAACGAGCGAGGCGCGCAGCGAGTCGCAGCCGCCGAGGACGCCGGGGGCTTCCGCGGTCGTCACCGGGCTCGACTCGAAATAGCCCGCAACGACATCCACCGCGACGACACCGATCGCGGAACCGATAGATCCGAGTGTATACTCAGATCAACCGAAGTCGCGCCGTCCAGAACTCCGCGAACGCCTCCTCCAGTGCCGCCTCCGGCTTCCCCGTCGCGTCGCTCCCCGCGGTGTGGTCCGCGAACTCGTCCAGCCGCTTCACGACCCCCGACTCGCCGACGATCACCACGCGGTCCAGATCCGCGGGCAACTCAGCCAACACCGCCTCGCACTCCCCCAGGTGCTCGTCGATCTGTTCCTCGCGCAGCCGCTCGTAGCGCGCCTGCGAGAAGCCGCCCTTGTCGTGCTCGTCCATCACGTCGGTCCGCACCGTCTCCAGGTCGACCCGTTCGTCGCCCTCGTACACGCCGACCGCGAAGGTGTCCGAGCGCGCGAGCGCGAACGCGAACCGGCCCGTCGGCCGGAACCACCCCGCCTCGACCCGGAACCCCGTCCCCCACTCGTGGAACGGCTCGGGGTCGAGCGGGGGCGCGAGCGCACACGAGACCAGGCCCGCGTCGTCGGCGTACACGAGCGTCGGGGCCGCCCGGCGGACCAGCGGGGCGCGCTCGCCCAGCGCCTCCCGCACGGGGCCGGGCACGTCGCCGCCGTCCGCGACGAACGCCGAGAGCGCCCCCTCCGGCGCGGTCTCGACGCTCTCCAGCCGCGCGAGCACCTCGTCGCGCCGGCCGGGCCGGAGCGTCTCGACGCCGCGGAACTCGACCGCCGACTCCCCCGCCTCCTCCGCGCGCGCCAGCCGGTCCTCCAGCTCGGTGACCCGCGTCTCCAGTTCGTTGACGCGCTTCTCCGCCTCCTGGCGCTTCCGGGCCGCCTCGCCGCGGCGCTCCTCCTCGGCCTCCATCCGGGCGACCGCGTCGTCGCGCTCCGCCTCCAGCTCCTCGATGCGCTCCTTGAGCCCTTTCCTGCCGAGAAGTCGGTCGAGCATACCCGAGGCCGCGAGCCCGGGCGACTAAAACGGTGCCGTGTTCGTCCGGCGGCGGCGCCGGCCACCCCGAAACGGGAGTCAGGCGTACTCGGCCGGGTCGCCGGTGTCGCCCTCCCAGCCGGTGAACCGGATCAGGTCGCGGGCGCGCTCGGCGTTCGCGAGGAACACCTCGCTGCGTCCGGGGAGGCGGAACTCGAGGTCCTCCGGCACCGCCTCCTCGGGGAGCGTGAGCGTCCCGGAGGGAACGTCGTCGTCACCGACCACGGGGAAGTGTCGCGTCCCGACCTTCATCACGAGGGGGTTGTCGAGCCGGGCGATGCCCTCCTCGTCCGCGTAGAGCTGTTCGTTGACCCGCTCGTGGTCGGACCGCTTGATCGCCGCCTCCTCCGCCGACCTGGGCTGGACGTACATCTCGCCCAGGTAGTACCCGCTTGAGAAGCGTTCGAACATGCTGTTCACTCGGTGTGAGTAGGTTTACCATGATAAGGCTTGCCGGGAAGGCTTATGTCGCACCGCAATTCGACGGCCGCCGGTTCTCGGCGCGTGAGAACCACGCCGGCGTCGGCGCGCCGGGCGGCGGACCCGGACCGCCGGCGCGACCCGGAACGCCGTGCCGACACCGACGGCTTGAGGGTCCGTCCGGGGGAACGCCGACGCATGTCCGACTTCCGGCGGTTCGGCCTCGGCACGTACCAGCTCACCGGCCCGCAGTGCGTCGACAGCGTCGCCACGGCCGTCGAGGCCGGCTACGACTGCATCGACACCGCGCAGGGCTACCAGAACGAGGCGCTCGTGCGCGAGGGGATCGAGGCCGCCGGCCGCGACCCCGAGGACCTGTTCGTCGCCACGAAGCTCCAGACGGACAACCTGAGCTACGAGGACGCCTACGACACCGCCCACGAGTCCGCGGCCCGCCTCGGGGTCGACTCCATCGACCTGCTGTACGTCCACTGGCCGATCAACAGCTACGACGCCCCCGAGACGTGCCGCGCGCTGAACGACCTCGTGAGCGAGGGCACCGTCGACCGCGTCGGCCTCTCGAACTTCCGGCCCGACCAGCTCGACGAGGCGCGCGAGCACCTCGACGTGGATATCTTCGCTCACCAGGTCGAGTGCCACCCGATGCTCCAGCAGCGCGAGCTGCGCGAGTACGCCCGCGAGGACGGACACCACCTCGTCGCGTACTGTCCGATCGCCCGCAACCAGGTCGCCGACGTGGACGAGATCGTCGAGATCGCCGAGCGCCACGACGCCACGCCCGCGCAGGTGTCGATCGCGTGGCTGCTCGCCCACGACGAGCTGGCGGCCATCCCGAAGGCGACGAGCGAGGAGCACATCCGCGACAACCTCGCCGCCACCGGGCTGGAACTGACCGACGAGGAGGTCGCGACCATCGATGGCCTCGACGAGGAGCACCGCATCGTCGACTTCGAGGAGGCGCCCTGGAACCAGGTCGAGGCCTGAGACGGATTCACACGTATTACTTTCACCGCGGACAAGGCCGTTAGTTAAGCGGGCGCGGGCCGTCCGTCCGGACACGATGACACGGTCCTCCGGCGACGACGACGGACGAACCGATCCCGCCGGGGCCCCGCCCCGGCAGGTACTGGCGGTCGCGGTGCTGTTCGCGGTGCTGGGCGGCGCGCTCGTGCGCGTCGCGACGGTCGAGGCGCCCCCGGGGGCGCTGTGGGCCGCGCTGGCGGTCGTGACGGTCGCCGCCGGCGCGGTGGTGTTCGGCGGCGACGCGGTGCGGACGGCCCTGGGCGGGTCGGGGAAGTGACGGCGACCGGGTCCGGCTCCCGCGACGCGTCCGGCCGCGGCGGGAGCGCTACCCGGTGTTCTTCATGCCCGCGGCGATGCCCTTCACCGTCAGCCGCAGCGCGCGCTCCTCGGCGTCGGTGAGGTGGGTGCGCGAGAGCAGGTCCACCTGCAGGAGGTTCAGCGGGTCGACGTAGGGGTTGCGCCGCTCGAGGCTCTCGCCGAACCACTCGCGGCGCACCAGCTCCTCGCGGCCGGTGATCGCCCGGACCAGCTCGACCGCGCGCCCGTACTCGGCCTCGATCCGCGGGAAGAACTCCTCGCGGAGGTGGTCGGGCGCGAGGTCGGCGTACTCGGCGGCGATCTCCAGCTCCGTGCGCGCCAGCGACAGCGCGACGTGGTCGACCGTCGTCCGGAAGAACGGCCACTCGTCGTACATCTCCCGGAGCGTGTCGAGGTCGCCGCCGTCGTCGAGGTAGGCGTCGATCCCCGAGGCGGTGGAGAACCAGCCGGGGAGGATGGCGCGGCTCTGGGTCCACGAGAACACCCACGGGATGGCGCGGAGGTCCTCGACGGTGCGCTCGCCCGAGCGCGAGGCCGGCCGCGAGCCCATGTTGAGGTCCTCGATGACGGTGATCGGCGTCGCCGTCTCGAAGAACTCGACGAAGCCCTCCGTCTCCAGCAGGTCCTGATAGGCCGCGCGGGCGCCCTCGCCGGCGGCGTCCATCGCGGCCTCCCACTCGGGTTTCACGTCGGGCACGTCGCCCTGGAGCGCCCGGAGGCGGGCGCGCACCTGCGCGTCGAGCATCTGTTCGAGCTCGCGCTCGGCGACGCGGGGGTTCGCGAACTTCTCGGCGATGGCCTCGCCCTGCTCGGTGAACTTGATCTCGCCGGTGGCCGTCTCCGGCGGCAGCGCCAGCATCGCCTCGTTCATCGGGCCGCCGCCGCGGGAGATGGAGCCGCCGCGGCCGTGGAACAGCCGCAGCTCCACGCCGAGCTCGTCGGCGACCTCCGCGAGCCGCCGGGCGTTGCGGTGGAGGTCCCACGCGGCCGCCAGCGGGCCGTTCTCCTTGTTGGAGTCGGAGTAGCCGAGCATCACCTCCTGCACGTCGCCGCGCGCCGACAGCGCCGCGCCGTAGGCGTCGTTGTTCACGAGCGTCCCCAGGATGTCGCGGGCGTTCGCCAGCGCCGACGCCGTCTCCAAAAGCGGCACCACGTCGAGGCCGCAGTGGTCGGGCAGGTCGACGACGCCCGCCAGGTCCGCGAGGTACAGCACCTCCAGCACGTGGGAGGGCTCCTCGGTCATCGAGATGCAGTAGGCGTCGATGGCCTCCTCCCCGTACTCGCGGTGCCACTCCGCCAGCGCCCGGAAGCGCTCGCAGACGCGCTCGCCCGTCTCCGAGAGGTCGTCGCCGTCGGTCGCGAGGCTCCCGACCGACTCGCCGACGACGGACTCGGTGAGCGTCTCGACGCGCTCGGCCTCGTCCATGTCGCGGTAGTCGAGCCCCTCGCGGGCGAGCACGTCCCCGACCGTCTCGGTGTGGTTCTCCCGGTGGTCGCGCAGGTCCAGCGCCGCCAGCGAGAAGCCGAACGTCTCCACCCGGCGCACCAGCGGGTCGACCCGCTCCTCGGCGGTGGTGTGGTGGCCGTTCGCCCGGAGGTCGTCCGCGAGCGCCCGCAGCGACTCGGCGAGCGCCTCGGGGTCGTCGTAGCCGCCGGGGCGGAGGTCGTCGACGCGCTCGACGCGGGCGCGGATCACCGTGACTGCGCGGCGGTACGGCTCCGCCGGGTAGCGCTCGTCGGCCTCCTCGGCGACGCCCGGGACCGCCTCGCGGTCGGCGGCGACGCGCTCGCGGAACGCGGCGGTGTGGGTGAGCCGGTCGCCCTCGTGGCTGAGCGCGCCGTTCACGTCCGCCAGCGCGTCCAGGTAGCGGTCGAGCACCGCCTCCCGCTGGGCGTCGAGCGTCTCGGTCGTCACCTCGGGCGTGACGAAGGGGTTGCCGTCGCGGTCGGAGCCGGCCCACGACCGGAAGTCGAGGGTGCTGCTCGCGTCGTCGGCGTCGAGTTCGGGGTGCGCCTCGGTGACGCGCTCGGCGAGGGCGGCCTCCGCCTCGGCGGCCACGTCGAACAGCGTGTTCTCCAGGTACCAGCGCACGTCGCGCGCCTCGTCGGTGGGCGTGGGCCGGCGCGGGCGAACCTGCCGTGTCGACCACAGCGTCTCCACCTCCGACTCGAGGTCGCGCTCCAGGCCGTCGAGTTCGGCGTCGGTGAGGCGGCGCTCGTCCAGGTCGCGCAGCACCTCCGCGACCCGGCGGAGCTTCGCCTTCACCGTCTTGCGGCGCGCCTCCGTCGGGTGCGCGGTGAACGTCGGGACGACGCGGACGTCCTCGAGCACCTGCCTGGTCGTCTCGGCGTCCACGTCCGCCAGCGCCTCCGCGGTGCGGTCGAGGCCGTCGCCGAGGTCGCCCTCGTCGCGGCCGCGCCGGACCGCGCGGACCCGCTCGCGCTCCTCGGCGACGTTCACCAGCTCGAAGTAGGCCGCGTACGCCCGCGCGACCGTCCGCTTCGTCTCCGGGTCCAGCCCGGCGAGGCGCTCCCGGACCGGCTCCCGGTCCGGGGCGTCGCCCCGGCGGTAGTCGATGGAGGCGCGGCGGACCTCCTCGACGGCGTCGAAGGCGTCCGTCGAGGTCTGTCGCTCCAACACCTCCCCGAGCAGCGTCGCCAGCTCGCGGACGTCGCGACCGACGTCCCGCGCGTCGAATGACATGACCCCACATGCTCGTCCCCCGGCAACATGTGTCCCGGTAGGGGGAATACTTGCGAGATATTCCTTCGGATCCGAGTTATCGATCGGGCACTACCGACCCCGGAGACGGCTCTCGGGGGGCCGGGTGGAGCGTCGGCGGGGCGGCGACCAGCGGGGTCATCAGAACGGAGCGCGCCGCGCGGGGCTGTGAGCCGCGCGGCGCGCGGCACCACGCGCGGGGGGCTGGAACCCGCGCGGGACGTGGACACGGAACCGGCAGCCGGGCGTCGACGGGGACGCGGCCGCCGGTGTGGGAACGTGCCTCCGTCCACAAGTAGCTCGCTATGACGGGTTCGTACGGCTATTGAGGGCTCCCGACCGGCCCGCGGGGCCAACTCCGGGCCGCCCGGATCGGGGGGCCCCAGGACCGGAGAGAACCGACGGAAGACGGCTGGGTTCGCCCTTTCGTCAGGCTTTTGCGTAGCGCCCCCCGAACGTGGGCTATGAGCGCAGACGAGGACAAGTACCCCGGCGAATCCGGCCGCCGTCGGTTCGTCAAAGGGGTCGTTGGCGGTGCGGCCCTCGCGGGCGTGGGGGCCACGGGCTCGGCCGCCATCAACAGCGTCACCACCTCGCCCGGGAAGGGCGGCGGGGCGACGCAGGCGATGGCCATCGAGAACACCGACGGCCCGGCGCCGCGGGGGATGCCGCAGATCCCCATCGAGATCGACTCCGACGGGTACATCAAGGGCGTCTGGCCGGACGTCAAGACGGTGAGCCAGGGCGGGGTTCAGGTCAAGATCGCCGAGATGGAACTGGGCGGGCAGACCTACTCCTCGGAGTGGTTCCAGTACTGCGGCGTCGAGACGTACCAGGGTATCCAGCCGACGTTCGAGTCGCAGAACTACTTCCACGTCGGCTCCAGCCCCGCCTACCAGTGGCAAAGCGAGGAGATGAGCGCCGGCGACCGCTTCACCGTCGACATGTTCTCCGACTACGAGAGCTGGGGCAACGGCGTCGGCGTCCAGGGGCTGGGCAAGCCGGCGACCGGAAACTGGCGCTCGCAGGACACCGAGGACACGATCCCGGTCACCATCCTCCGCTCGCCGGTCATCGAGCAACTCGCCGAGGACGGCCAGGCCCGCGGCGCCGACGGCGAGACGTACGAGGTTCCCTCGAACGTACAGACGTGGCTACAGGCGTCCACCGCCCAGGGGTTCATCGCGTGGCTCAACAAGTGCACCCACTTCTGTTGCGTCCCGAAGTGGAAGTCCGAGGGCGGCGTGAAGTTCAACGCCGCCAACGAGGTGTACTGCCCGTGCCACCAGTCGGTGTACGAGCCGTTCAGCATCGTCCCGACGCTGTTCACCGCCCGTCCTCGCCCCGAGGAGTGATCTCCCCCGGGTCGGGGCACCCCCGCCCGCCCACATCCGACCGTTTTTGCACGTCCTCGCCGTGGTCCCGCCCGTGAGCGACGACACCCACCCGAGCGACGAGTCCGGCACGGACGGGGACTCCGGCGCGGCCGACGACCCGGCCTTCGAGGAGGAACTGGCGGCGGCGCGGGCGCTCCTCGCCGACGCCGACGACCTCACCGCCCTCCACGTCGGCGTGGTCCGCGGCGACCGCGTCGACTCGACGGCCGCCCGCCGGAGCGAGGGCGAACAGGCCGGCCTGGAGACCCTGACGCTGCTCGCCTCCCACCTCCGCACCGTCGCGGACGAGGCCGGCGTCGACTACGAGACGGTCGCGGCCGACGCCGCGCGGCTCGCGTCGCAGGTGGAGGAGCTCCCGACCGCCCCCGACGACGTCGGGGCCGACGACGACGCCGCCGGGGAGTAGCCGGGAGCGATCCCTCCCCCGTCCCGCGCACCCGGGCGCGTGTCCGAGCCCTCCAGCCCCGGATCCGACGCCATCCCCGTGCCGCGGATCCGACGCCGCGTGAGCGTGCGCGACGGGACCACGCCCCGGGGGCGCGACAGCCTTATCCCGATGCACACATTCGTACATCGTACGACCAACACCGACACAGGTGTTTCACAATGAGTATGCAGGACTACATCGAGCGGGTCGCCGAGGGGGATGACCTGAGCGTCGCTGAGGCGCGCGAGGCGTCGACGCTCGTGTTCGAGGGGGCGACCGAGGCACAGATCGGCGCGCTGCTGGCGGGGCTGCGCGCGAAGGGGGAGACCGAGGCCGAGATCGCCGGGTTCGCGCAGGGGATGCGCGAGGCCGCCCGGACGATCGAGCCCGACCGGGGGCCGCTGGTCGACACCTGCGGCACCGGCGGCGACGACCACGACACGATCAACGTCTCGACCACGTCGGCGATCGTCGCCGCCGGCGCGGGCGTCACCGTCGCGAAACACGGCAACTACTCCGTCTCCTCGTCGTCGGGGTCGGCGGACGTGCTGGAGGTCGCGGGCGTCGAGGTCGACGCCGAGCCGCCGGCCGTCGAGGAGGCGATCGAGCGCGACGGCATCGGCTTCATGCTCGCGACGGTGTTCCACCCCGCGATGAAGGCCGTCATCGGCCCGCGCAAGGAGCTGGGCATGCGGACGATCTTCAACGTCCTCGGGCCGCTGACGAACCCCGCGGGCGCCGACGCGCAGGTGCTGGGCGTCTACAGCGACGACCTCGTCCCCGTCATCGGCGAGTCGCTCACCCACATGGACGTCGAGCACGCGCTCGTCGTCCACGGCGACGGCATGGACGAGATCGCCCTCCACGGCCCGACGACCGTCGCCGAGGTCGACGGCGACGAGGTCAGCGAGTACACCCTCACCCCCGACGACCTGGGGCTGGATGCGGCGCCGGTCGAGGCCATCGCCGGCGGCAGCCCCGAGGAGAACGCGGCGGACCTCCGCGGGATCGTCGAGGGCGAGGTGACCGGCCCCAAGCGCGACGTGATCCTCGCGAACGCCGGCGCCGCGGTGTACGTGGCCGGCCTCGCCGACTCGATCGGAGAGGGCGTCGAGGCGGCCGCCGCCGCCATCGACGACGGCGACGCCGCCGAGACGTTCGCGGCGCTGCGGGACTGATGGTCCGCGTGAAGATCTGCGGCGTGACCAACGGCGCCGACCTCCGGGCGGTCGCCGACGCCGGCGCCGACGCCGTCGGCGTCATCTCGGCGGTGTCCGTCGACACCCCCCGCGAGGTGGACCTCGCGCAGGCGGCGGAGCTGACCTCGACGGCGCCGCCGCTGCTGACGACCGTGCTCGTGACGATGCCCGAGACGCCCGAGGACGCCGTCGACGCGGCGCGCACGGTGACGCCCGACGTGGTCCAACTCCACGGCGAGTTCTCGCCCGACGAGATCGGGTACATCCGCGCGGAGACGGAGACGAAGGTCGTTCCGGTCGTCGACTACGACGAGCCCGACCGCGCGCGCGAACTCGACGAGGCCGCCGACGCGCTGCTGGTCGACTCCACCGACCAGGACGGCGGCGGCGGCACCGGCGAGACCGGCGACTGGACGGCCGCTGCGGAGCTCCGCCGCGACCTCGTCTCGCCGGTGATCCTCGCGGGCGGGCTCACCCCCGAGAACGTCTCCGACGCCGCGGCCGCGGTCGAGCCGTTCGCAGTCGACGTGGCCAGCGGCGTCGAGCGCTCCCCCGGCGCGAAGGACCACGCCGCAGTCTCGCGGTTCGTCCGCAACGCCGGCCGGGCGCTCGGCGAGGCCGAGGAGGTGTACGAGTGAGCGAGCTGGCGCGCTCGCGCGCCGAGTTCGTCGACCTGGTCGGGGGCGCCGAGGGCCCGTGCGTCGTCCACGCCACCGCCGACCTCGACGTCGACGTGGAGCCGCTGACGGCGTACGCGGCGCTGTCGGACCGCTCGGAGCACTCGTTCCTGCTGGAGAGCGCCGAGAAGGTCGCCTCCAGCGACCCCGACGGCGCGTTCGCGCCGAGTTCCCGTGCCCGGGGCGGCGACGCCCGGAGCGACGGCGGCGCCGACGGGAGCGCCGAGCGCCACGCGCGCTTCTCGTTCGTCGGCTACGACCCCGAGGGGGTCGTCTCGGTCGGCCCCGACGGCACCGACCTGGAGCGCCTCGGACCCGCCGCCGACTACGTCGACGTGCGCGGCCCCGACGCGGGCGACACGGTCGACCGCGTGCGCGCCGCCCTCCCGGACGTGGAGCGGGTCGGCTTCCCCGACAACGACCGCCAGACGCTCGACGGCGGCCTCGTGGGCTTCCTCGCCTACGACGCCGTGTACGACCTCTGGCTGGAGGAGGTCGGCGTCGACCGGCCGGACCCGGTGGTGCCGGACGCGGAGTTCGTCCTGACGACGCGGACGCTCGCGTTCGACGACCGCGAGGGGAGCGTCTCGCTGGTGTGCACGCCGGTCGTCGGCCCGGACGACGACCCCGGCGCGGTGTACGACGACCTCGCCGCGGAGGCCGACGAGGTCGCGGCGACCCTCCGGGCGGCCGGCCCGCCGGCGACGGGGGGCGTCCGCGTCGACCGCGAGACCGCCGGCCCGCGCGAGGAGTACGAGGCGGCCGTCCGCGAGACGAAGCGGGCGGTCCTCGACGGCGAGATCTACCAGGGCGTGATCTCGCGCACCCGGACGCTGGCGGGCGCGGTCGACGACCTCGGGCTGTACGCGTCGCTGCGCGAGGTGAACCCCTCGCCGTACATGTACCTGCTGCGCCACGGCGACCGCTCGGTGATCGGCGCCTCCCCCGAGACGCTGGTCTCGGTGGACGGCGACCGCGTCGTCTCCAACCCCATCGCGGGCACGATCCGGCGGGGGACCTCCCCCGTCGAGGACCGCAAGCTGGCGGGCGAACTCCTCGCGGACGGGAAGGAGCGCGCCGAGCACACGATGCTCGTGGACCTCGCACGCAACGACGTGCGGCGGGTGAGCGAGGCCGGCAGCGTCCGCGTCGAGGAGTTCATGAACGTCCTGAAGTACAGCCACGTCCAGCACATCGAGTCGACGGTCACCGGCACGCTCGCGTCCGACGCCGACGCCTTCGACGCGACGCGGGCGACGTTCCCCGCGGGAACCCTGACGGGCGCGCCGAAGGTGCGCGCGATGGAGCTGATCGACGACCTCGAACTGGAGCCCCGCGGCGTGTACGGCGGCGGCGTCGGGTACTACTCCTGGACCGGCGACGCCGACTTCGCCATCGTGATCCGCACGGCGACGGTCGAGCACGGCGACACGGATTCGCTCACGGTTCGCGCGGGCGCCGGCGTCGTCGCCGACTCCGACCCCGCCGCGGAGTACGAGGAGACCGAACAGAAGATGGCCGGCGTGCTCGACGCCGTCGACCGGATCCGGGTCGACGAGGGCGATGGCGACGCCGACGAGGGCGAGCGGGCGACGGAGACCTCGGCGGACACGCCGGAGGTGGAGCGGTGAACGTCACGGTCGTCGACAACTACGACTCGTTCACGTACAACCTCGTCGAGTACGTCTCGGACCTGCGGATCGACGGCGAGGCGCCGGAGGTCACGGTGCTGAAGAACGCCGCGAGCCTCGCCGACGTGCGCGGGACCGACCCCGACGCGCTGCTCATCTCGCCCGGTCCGGGGCACCCGAAGAACGACCGCGACGTGGGCGTGACGATGCCCGTTCTCCGGGACCTCTCGCCCGAGGTCCCGACCCTCGGCGTCTGCCTGGGACTGGAGGCGGCCGTCCACGAGTACGGCGGGTCCGTCGGCCACGCGCCCGAGCCGATCCACGGCAAGGCGTACCCCGTCGACCACGACGGCGAGGGCGTGTTCGCGGGGCTCCCGCAGGGCTTCCGCGCCGGCCGGTACCACTCGCTGATCGCGACCGAGGTGCCCGACTGCTTCGCCGTGACGGCGACGACCGACCACGAGGGCGAGGAGCTGGTGATGGGCGTGCGCCATCGCGACCATCCCATCGAGGCGGTGCAGTTCCACCCCGAGTCGGTGCTCACCGCGGTCGGCCACGACGTGATCGAGAACTTCCTGCGGGACGTCTGAGCCCGGGGCCGGCCTCGCCCTCGCGGGCGCGACCGTCGGCGTCGGCGCGGTCGCCCCGACCACCCTCCCGGACCCCGTGACGGACCGGGCCTCCAAGTGGCTCCCCGAACCCACCGACCACCGGTGGCATCCACCGGTGAGCGAGGGCGACTCAGACCGACGACCGGAGGCGGTTCTACCGTTCGACCGTCACGCGCTCGATCTTCACGTCCTCGCGGGGCTGGTCGTTGCGGTCGGTCGGAACCGAGCCGATCTCCTCGACCACGTCCATCCCGTCGACGACCTCGCCGAAGACGGCGTGGCGGCCGTCGAGGTGGGGCTGGGGCGCCAGCGTGATGAAGAACTGCGAGCCGTTCGTGTCGGGGCCGGAGTTCGCCATCGAGAGGACCCCCGCGTCGTCGTGGTTCAGGTCGTCGTGGAACTCGTCGTCGAACTCGTAGCCGGGGCCGCCGCGGCCCGTGCCGGTGGGGTCGCCGCCCTGGATCATGAAGTCGGAGATGATCCGGTGGAAGACGACGCCCTCGTACAGCGAGTCGCCCCGGATCTCCCCGGTCTCGGGGTCCTCCCACGTCGTCGTGTCGGGGGCGGGCTCCGCGTCGGCGGCGGGGTCGTGCTCGGCGAGGTTGAGGAAGTTCTCGACCGTCCGCGGGGCGCGGTCCGCGTACAGTTCGATCTCGATGTCGCCGTGGGTCGTGTGCAGCGTGACGTGCGGCAGGTCGTCGCTCATACCGTCACCGAGTCCGCGCAGGGGGGAAAGTCGTTCGACTCGTCCCGCGGCGGGCCACAGCTACAAGCCGCCGGCGGGGGAAGGGTCGCCATGGCCGACCACGAAGCCGAGCGCGTGACGCTCGCGCGCCTCCCCTCCGGCGTCGCGATCGAGACGACGGTCCACACGTACGCGCCCGCGTCCGACGGCGGCGCCGGCGACGGCGACGCGGACGGCGGGGGCGGGGGGAGCGAGGACGGGGCCGGGGGCGGGGACGGAGCCGGCGACTCGCCGACAGTCTACGTCCAGGCGGCCCAGCACGGCCGCGAGATCAACGGCGCGGCGGTGTGTCGACAGCTCCACGACGACCTGGTCGCCGCCGACCTCGCGGGCACGGTCCACGTCGTCCCCGTCGCCGACCCGCTCACCTTCGACACGGTGTCGTACACCACCCCGGAGGCGTACGACGCCGTCAACCCGAACATGAACCGCTGCTGGCCGGGGAACGCGGAGGGGAGCCTCCACGAGCGCATGGCGGCGACGCTGTGGGAGTACGCCGGCGACGCCGACTACATCGTCGACCTCCACACCGGGAGCCGGGACATGCTCACCCACACGGTGTACCTCCGGGGCGACGAGGGGTGCCGCGCGCTCGCGGAGGCGTTCGGCACGGACCTCCTGCTCGCGGAGTCGGCCGGCGAGGACGCCGACGACGAGTGGGAGAACCGGAACTTCGGGGGGAAGCTCCGCGTCGCCGCCACCCGGGAGGGGATCCCCTCGATCACGCCCGAACTCGCGCACAACAAGGAGCTCGTCGACGGCGCCATCGAGACGGGCGTCGCGGGGACGAAGCGCGCGCTCCGGCACGCGGGCGTCCTGGCGGACGCTGAGGCGAGCAAAGCGAGCCGAGGCTCGTCGGACTCGTCCGGCGTAGGCGGCGACGTGCCCGAGTGGCGCGGTACCCGCGCGCGCAACCACCTCGGCCGGGTGACCGCCGACGCGTCCGGGCTGTTCCGCGCCGCCGCCGACCTCGCCGTCGGCGACGAGGTCGTCGAGGGGAGGTACGTCGGCGAGGTGTACGACCCGACGACCTACGAAGTGCTCCAGGAGGCGACCGCCGACCGCTCGGGCGTCGTCTACTCGGTCGCCCGCGAGGCGACGGTGACGGCGGGCCAGACGCTCGTGGGGGTCGCGATCAGGCTGGACGGGGAGGAGCAGGATGACGAGTGACGGCGCCCCGGGCGGTCAGCCGCCCGCGACGGCCGGCGCGCCCGCGCCGTCGTCGCGCGCGATCAGGACGAGCGTGAAGCCGCCGGCGACGACGCCCAGCAGCGCCATGTACGCGAGGAAGCCGAGGTACCACTCGACGCCGAGCAGGCCGGGCGCCCAGCCGATGAGCGCCGGCAGCGACGCGCCGGCCGCCTGCGTGACGAGCGCGACGACCAGCGCGGCCATCCACCCGCCGATGAGCAGGCGGCACACGTCCCGCCAGGGGGCCACGGAGACGCCCTTCGCGAGCAGGCCGCCGACGCCGACGGGGACGTACAGGAACGCGAACCCGAGCAGCAGCGGGAGCGTCGCGGCGTCCGCCGGCAGGCCGAACACGGCGCCGACGCCGGTGAAGACGGCGACGAGCGCGAGCATCGCCCCGAGCGCGCGCTCGTGGCCGATCAGCCGCCCGAGGACGTAGGTCGACAGCGCGAGCAGGACGACGACGGCGCTGGCCGCGAGGAAGAACAGCTGATACACGCTCGCCGGTCCCACGGGCACGCGTGGGGACGCGCACCCGGCGGGCATAAACGTCACCCGCCGCGTCTCAGGCGTGAGAACCGCGGACGCGGGGGTGTCGGCGGAGGTCGGGGGAGGGAGCGCGACCGCGCTATGTTTGTGGGCGGAGCGGCCTCCGTGCCGCTCCGCCGTGTGTCGCGGTCTCGCTCGCTCACTTCGCTCGCCGTTCGCATCGAGGGCTCGCTATCGCTCGCCCTCGCCTCGCTCGACCGCGCGATGTTCGTGGGCGGTTCGGCACCGGGACCTCACCGCCGTGTGTCGCGGTCTCGCTCGCTCACTTCGCTCGCTCGCTCGACCGCGCTTTCTGTGGGCGGCTCGCCCGCAAGCTCGCCGTTCACGAGACCGGAGGTCTCGTGAGCTCACAAATCGCGAAGCGATTCGTGAACGCCGTCCTCCGCGGTCTCGTTCGTGCGCTCGCGTCGCTCGCGGACTCACTCGACCGCGCTCCTCAGAACGCGCGGAGGTCCTCCAGCACCGCCGCCGCGGAACCGTCGTCGATGGCCGCGCGGGCCGCCTCCAGTCCCTCGTCGAGGCTGTCGGCGTCGTCTCGGGCGTAGATCCGGAACGCGGCGTTCAGCGCGACCGCGTCGCGCCAGTGGTCCTCGCGCTCGCCCGTCACGACCTCCTCGGTGATGCGGGCGGAGTCGGCCGCCACGTCGTCCACCTCGAGGTCCGCCTCCTCGAAGTCCATGCCGTACTCGGGCGTCTCGATCTCGTAGTCCGTGAAGGAGTCGCCCTCGCTGCCGCCGTCGCCGGCGGTCCATTCTGCCACCTTGGTGTACCCGGGACGGATGTCGTCGTACCCCTCCATCCCCTGGAACATGATGACGCGGTCGAGGTCGTGGAACTCGCTCTCGACGAACGTGTCGACCACCTTCTTCGCGAACGCGAGGTGGTAGAACGAGCCGAGATGTGTGGAGGCGCCCGCAGGGTTCGCGAGCGTCTCGACGGTGTTCACGAACGTGCGCACGCCCATCATGTCGCGGCGCTCGAACAGGTCGTCGACGGCGGGGTTGAACGCGGGCTGGTAGTAGAAGCCGAAGCCGGTCTCGTCGACCATCCCGGCGGAGTCGCGCGGCGTCAACTCGGTCGCGATCCCGAGTTCGTCGAGGACGTGCTTGTAGGCGTCCTGCTTCTGGGTGGGCACGCGGTCGCCCGAGTGGACGACCACCGGCGTGCCGGCGCCGGCGGCGACGATGCCCGCGGCGGCGCCGAGGATCGCGGTGTCGCCCTTGCCGTCGTAGTTGGCGCCGCAGTCGACGGGGTCGGCGTCGGGCTCGGCGTACTCGACGCGGGCGCACATCTCGTCGACGTACGCCGCCAGCTCCTCGGGGTTGTTGCGCTTCCAGCGGTTCGCCAGCCAGAAGGCGCCGAGGGTGGTGTCGTCGGGCTCGCCCGCGAAGATGCGGCGCATCGCCTCCGTCGCCTGCGCGCGGGTCATGTCGTCGGCCGACTTCGGACCGGAGCCGCACACCTCGGTCATGAGCCGCTTGAGCGGCCACTCGCCGAACTCCTCGGTCTCGTCCGCGGTCGCCTTCGCCATGTGATCGGGTTCGGACGCTCGCCGCAAAAACAGCGCGGTCGAGCGAGCGAGCGAACGGAGTGAGCGAGCGAGTGAGACCGCGGGAGCACGGCGGAGCGGTCTCCGTGCCGCTCCGCCCATAGAAGACAGCGCGGTCGAGCGAGCGAACGGAGTGAGCGTGCGAACGAGACCGCGGGAGTACGGCGGCGACCTCGGGGCCCGTCGTGAGCGCTACCCGCTTCCGCCGCCGGGCGTCCCGGTCGGCGTCGCCGTCCCGTTCGGCGTCCCCGTCGGCGTCGCGGTCGCAGTCTCGGTGCCGCCGCCGTCGCCGGTTCCGCCGTCGATGTCGCCGCCGGCGCGCTCGCCGCCGGTCAGGAACTCGACGAGGTAGGCGACGAAGTCCTCGTTGTCGGCGACGTTGTAGCGGTCGGCCCGCAGGAACGTCTTGTCGCCGACCGCGAGCACGCCCTCGGTCCGCACCGCGACGGGGTACCGGGCCGTCCGGTCCTGGCTCGACAGCCGGCCGCCGCGGTCGAGCCGGAGGACGACCTCGCCGTCGTCGAGCGGGCGGACCGTCGCCGCGGTGTACAGCGCCACCTCGTCGCCGACGCCCTCGGCGTCGCCGACGGGCGAGGCGAGCGGCCGCTTGTAGTTGCCGTCGTTGGCCGACTGGTGGTACACGTACCCCGTCGAGAACGACAGCCCGAACTCCGCGCCGAGGTTCGACAGCTCGCTCACCTGCTGGGTGGTCGAGACGCCGCCGAGCCCGGCGGTGACCCGGACGCGGTTGGGCTCGCCCAGCACGAGCAGGCGGCCTCCGTCCTCCGTGAACGAGCGCAGCGCGTCGGCGTCGGTCTCGTCGTACGGCGAGCCGGGGTCGATCACGACGAACGCGTCGGCGTCCGAGAGCGCCGGCCCGAGGGCGCCCCGGTCGTGGAACTCGACCTCGTAGCCCGCGCGCGTGAGCGTCCGGTACAGCGGCTCGATGTCCGCCCGGGAGAACCGGTTGGCGTGCGAGCGGTCGATCACGACCGTGCCGGAGCCGGAGACGTCGGCCTCGACGTCGCCCTCGGCGGGGATCTGTGTGACGCCGAGCTCCGAGACCGGGTACTCGCTGTTGTTCAACTGCGCCGGCTCGGGGCCCGAACTCGCGATCAGCCCCGGGATGCCCCCGAGGACGAACGCCACCGCGACCGCGACCGCGACGACGACGACCCCGCGTTTCGCCCACGCCTCGCGGCCGAGCGCGTCGTCGGAGCCGACGGAGCCGTCGGGGTCGGGACCGCCGGGTTCGTCCCGACCGTCCGGCCCGCGCGCGCCGCCGGTCCCGCCGGCGTCCTCACCCGGGCGCATCGCCCACCTCCGTCCCGTTCGCGGCCGTCGCGTTCGTCGGGGTCACCCGGCGGGCCTCCACCGCCCGGAGCTCGTCGGCGTCCACGTACAGGGGGGACACCATCAGGAACGTCGGGCCGCCGCCCCCGTCGCCGACGAGGTACTCCGCCGAGACGATGGTCCGGTTCGGCGCGTCGCTGGCGAGGTAGTTCGACCGCGAGAGGAAGCGGACGCTCGCGTTGTCGGGACGGAGCACCCGCACCTCGTAGTCGTCGAGGCCGGCGCGCCGGGCGGCCTCGCGGATCGCCGCCTCGCGGTCGCCGATCCGGTCGGCGAGCCCGACCTCGACGGCCTGGGCGCCCGAGTAGACGCGGGCCTGCTCCAGTTCCGCCCGCGACAGCTCGAGGGCCTCGCCGCGCTGCTCGGTGACGGCGCTCACGAACGCCCGCTGGAGCGACTCCATCACGTAGAGGAACTCCCGCCTGTCGCCGCCGGTGAGCTTGTTCGGGCCGGTCGTCCCGACGATGTCGTTCGGCTCGAGGTCCTGCGGGAGCGTCGCGATCACCCCCACGCTGCCGACGACGCTCGCGGGCTTCGCGTAGATGGCGTCCGCGGGCGCGATGGTGTAGTACGCCCCCGAGGCCGCCGAGGCGTCGACGCTCGCGACGACGGGCTTCCGTTCGGCCGTGCGCTTCGTCTGGAAGTACAGCGTCTCGCTCGCGGCCGCGCCGCCCCCGCCGCTATTGGCGACGATGACGACCGCGTCCACCGAGGGGTCCTGTCTCGCCTCCGTCAGCATCGCCGACACCGCGGCCGCCGACTCGCCGTCGATGGTGCCCTCCAGCGGGACGACCGCGACCGTGCCCTCGGTCGCCGTGGCGGCGTCGTACGCCACCGGCGCCGCCGCCGCCCCGAGCACCACCCCGAGCGCGACGAGTACCACGTACGACCGACCGAGCCGTCGAGCGATCCGTGTGATCCAGTCACTCACGTCTACCGTTACCACGTGTCATCCCGTCAAAAATCCCGGGGCCACGGAGCGAAACCGGTAGGTACGCCGGGCCGCTAGGGCCGCCAATGGGTAGCGCCGAGCGCGACGGGGCCGAGGGCGTCGACGGCGGCGACCGCGCGGACGACTGGCGTGCCGGGCTCGACGCCGTGGACGCGCGGCTGATCGACGACTACCAGAGCGGCTTCCCGGTCGCCGAGCGGCCGTTCCGCGCCGTCGCCGCCGACCTCGGGATCGACGAGGCGGAGGCGCTCGACCGGGTGCGACGCCTGCGCGAGCGCGGCGTCTTCCGCCGGTTCGGCGCGGTCCTCAACCCCCCGGTGATCGGCTCGTCGACGCTGGCGGCCGTCAGCGCCCCCGAGGACCGCTTCGAGGAGGTCGCCGAGGCGGTCAACGGCCACCGCCAGGTGAACCACAACTACCGCCGCGACCACGAGTGGAACATGTGGTTCGTCGTCACCGCCGCCACCCGGGAGACGCGCGACCGGATCCTCGCGGACATCGAGGCGGAGACCGGCTGTGCGGTGCTGAACCTCCCGATGCTGACGGACTACTACATCGACCTGGAGTTCCCGGTGTGGAACGACGACGCCTTCGCACGCGAGTCGCTCGACGCGACCGACGCCGCGGCGACCCGCATCTCCGAGGACGCCGCCGGCGACCTCTCGGACCTGGACCGCCGCCTCCTCGTCGAGATCCAGGACGGCTTCCCGCTCACGGCCACCCCGTACCGGGACGTCGCCGCGGCGGTCGGCGCCGACGTGGACGACGTCCTCGCCGCGATCGAGCGCCTGCTCGCCGACGGCTGTATCAAGCGCATCGGCTGCGTCGTCAACCACATCGTCACCGGCTTCCGGAACAACTGCATGGTCGTGTGGGACGTGCCCGACGACCGCCTGGACGAACTCGGCGAGCGCGTCGGGGAACTCCCGTACGTCACGCTGTGTTACCACCGGCCGCGCCGGCCCGAGCAGGACTGGCCGTACAACCTCTTCACGATGGTCCACGGCCGCGAGGCCGAGGCCGTCGACGCCAAGATCGACGAACTCGCCGCCGAGTACCTCCCGTTCGACCACGAGCGGCTGTACTCGACGGCGACGCTGAAGCAGACGGGCGCGCAGTACGAGGAACTGGTCGGGGACGGGGAGTAGGCGCGGGTACCGCTCGCCCTCGCCCCCGCTCACGGCTCACTCCCTTCGCCGTTCGCATCGAGGGCTCGCTATCGCTCACCCTCGCCCCCGCTCACGGCTCACTCCCTTCGCCGTTCGCATCGAGGGCTCGCTATCGCTCGCCCTCGCTCCCGCTCGACCGTGCCCATTCGTGGGCGGTTCGGCACGGAGACCTCACCGCCGCCATCCGCGGTCTCACTCGCTCGCTTCGCTCGCTCGTTCGACCGCGCCTGTCCCCGCCCGGTCGATCCCCTCCAGGTCGATCTCCCCTCCGGGCATCGGTACCCCCTCGAACGGGTCCGCGTCCTCCGCGAGCAGGAGGCTCCCGTCGAGGTCGGCGTAGTCGAGCAGGGGGGCGAGCTGACAGCCGGCGGCGATGGCGGCGTTCGACTCCACCATACAGCCGAGCATCACCTCCAGCCCGTGCGCCCGCGCCGCGTGGACCATCCGCTTGGCCTCCAGCAGGCCGCCGCACTTCATCAGCTTCAGGTTCGCGACGTCGCAGCGGTCGGCGATCCGCGGGATGTCGGCGAGCGTGACGCACGACTCGTCGGCCGCGATGGGCAGGACGGACCGTTCGTAGGCGTCCTTCAGCCCCGCAGGGTTCTCCGCGGGGAGCGGCTGTTCGATGAACTCCACCCCGAGGTCCGCGAGCCACTCGCTCTTGCGGGCGGTCTCGCGGGCCGTCCACGCCTCGTTGGCGTCGACGCGGAGGGTCGCCTCCGGCGCCTCCTCGCGGACGGCCTCCACGACCTCGCGGTCGCGGTCGGTGCCCAGCTTCAGCTTGAGGGTCGAGTAGCCGGCCTCGACGGCCTCGCGGGTCTTCTCGCGCATCACGTCCGTCTCGTCGATGCCGATGGTGTAGGAGGTGTCCGGCGCGTCCGCCGGGTCGAGCCCCCACAGGCGGTACAGCGGGACGCCCAGGCGCTTGGCGGCGAGGTCGTGGAGCGCGATGCTCACCGCGGAGCGCGCGGCGGGGTTGTCGGCGACGACCGCCTCCATCCGCTCCTCGATCGCCGCGAGGGCGTGGGGGTCGCCGACGGTCTCGACCTCGGCGAGCAGGTCCGGCAGCACGGCCACCACGGTGTCGGCCGTCTCGCCGTAGTGCGCTGAGGGGGCGGCCGCGCCGACCCCGGTCATGCCGCCCTCGTCCTCGACCCGCACGATCACGTTCTCGGCGGCGACGGTGGTGCCCCGCGAGATGGTGAAGTCGTGTTCCAGCGGGAGCGAGACGCGCTCGAAGGAGGTGGACAGCGAGGCGGACGACATCACCGGATCGCCTCCACGACCTCGTCGGCGCCGAAGCGGATGAGGTCCGTCGCGGGCGCGCCGAGCGCGTCCGCGAACTCGTCGACGGCCGCGCGGGCCTCGTCGTCGTCCGCGATGTTCGAGGTGTTGAGCGCGCCGGCGACGACCTCGGCCTCGTGGACGGGCGCCGCCAGCGACTCGTAGAGGTCGACGTACTCCTCGATCGGCGGGAGCGCGGTGTCCTCGTAGCCGTGGATCCGCTCGCGGCCGGCGGCGTGACACAGCACGAGCCGGTCGGCCATCGCGCCGTGGAGGATGCCGCAGGTGACCGCCGAGTACGCCGGGTGGACGATGCTCCCCTGGCCCTCGACGACGAGCAGGTCGTGCTCGTCGCCCTTCTCCAGCACCATCTCCTCGACGGCGCCGGCGGTGAAGTCGGAGACGACGCGGTCGACGGGGTTGCCCCACCCCTCGATCATGATCCCGGTCTGGCCCGTGGGGATCGCGCACGCGTCGATCCCGGCCTCGCGGGCCGCCTCGACGAGCTCCATCGTCGCGGTCATCTTCCCGACCGAGCAGTCGGTGCCGACGGTCAGGACCACGTCGGCGCGCACCTCGTCCGAGCGCCCCTGCGCGACGGTGAGGTCGTCGTGGGGCCGGCGCACGTCCCGGAGCTCCACGTCGTGTTCGGCCGCGAGTTCGGCGAACTCCCCGTCGTCGTTCAGGAAGTAGTGGAGCCCGGAGATCACGTCGCAGCCGGCCTCGATGGCCGCGCGCACGTCGGGGCGCCACGACTCGTCGAAGCCGCCGCCGATGGGCGCGATCCCGACGATCAGCGCGTCCACGTCGCCGGGCACGTCCGCGAACGACTCGACGATCGGGGCGTCGGGCACGTCCGGGAGGTGGTCGGCGACGCGCTCGCCGGGGCGGTCGCGGTCGAGGACGGCCGCGACCTCGTAGTCGGCGTACCGGAGCACGCCGTTGGCGGTCTTCGAGCGGTCGGGGAACTTCCCGTGGGCGAGGACGGCGACGCGGTCGGACATGGTGGGTCGTGGGCGACCGCGGGTGATAAATCGGACCCACGCGGTCGGTTCGGCCGGATGCTCGGGGGGTAGGTTCGCGCGTGATGGGGGACCCGTCGGTTCGATGGGGACGACCGCGACCGCGACGACCGCGAAAGCCCCCGCGGCTGTCGGCTCCCGCGACTCGCTGCGCGCGCTCGCTCCGCTCGCGTGCTTGCGTCGTCGGGGTTCGCCGACAGCCGCGGCCCCTTTCAGTCCCGCCCGGCGGTCGGACGGACCGAGCAGCGCGACCGTCCGCACGGTGTGCACGAACCACGGTGGCGCGCGCCGGCCGACCTCTGTGTCGGCCGAGGGCGCGCGAGGGACGAGAGAGGAGCGAAGCGACGAACGAGTCGGCTGGGGAGGACGAGGCTGCGGTGCCGTCGGGTGGGACTGAAAGGGGCCGGACGGGTCGTGAGCCGAGACGACGCAAGCACCACAGCGAGCGACGCGAGCGAGGAGCGCAGCGAGTCGCAGGCCACGAGCCGTCCGGGGGCTTTCGGAGCTACCGTCGATGCAAATCAGTCTTGTTCGTGTTGACTGAGACGATAAAACAGGACGGAGAGGACAATGAAAGTTCCAGACGTGGTCTCAAGGGCAGTAGCAACAGCCGAAGCTTCGAAGTGAAGGATACCACCAGCCAAACCGAATCCAATTCCTGAGATGATGAGTTGATACGAGATATTGTGTAAAAGACGGTTCAAGTCTATCGAGATATCGCTCATTCCCCGACCACCTCCGCGATCATTGTGAGTAGAACGAGAACACCCATGACGACGAGAATCCAGGGAAGATTGCTGATAAAGAATAGAGTGTCTGAGAATGGGCCGCTCAACAGGTCTCCAGGCATGGCTGATATGAATTCGTTCAAAAAGAATGCCATTATCAGGAGGACTACTACAGCTTGAATCCCCGATGCGAATCCCTCTACGCTTGACATTGATATTATAAACGGTGATTGTCCAATAATAAATTGGCTGGATCTGTTTTATCCGATATTCATGAGAATTAGTCTGGATAGCCGGCACGCCCGGCCGACTCCACCCCGTTTACGGCCCCGCGACACACACACGCAGATCAATGAGCGACGGGATCCACCTCAACCTCTTCACGATGAACTCCGTGGAGCACGTCTCGCCGGGCTCCTGGCGACACCCGGCGGACCGCTCCGCCGAGTACACCGACAGGGAGTACTGGACCGACGTGGCCCGGACCGCCGAGCGCGGCGGCTTCGCGGCCGTGTTCTTCGCGGACGTGCGCGGCGTCTACGACGTGTACGGCGGCGACCGCGAGGCCGCCATCGAGCGGGCGGTGCAGACCCCCTCGAACGACCCCGGCTACCTCGTGCCCGCGATGGCCGAGGTGACCGACTCGCTCGGGTTCGCGGTCACGAAGTCGACCACCTACACGCACCCGTACCAGCTCGCGCGCGAGTTCTCCACGCTCGATCACCTCACCGACGGCCGCGTCGCGTTCAACGTCGTCACCTCCTACCTGGAGTCGGCGGCGGCGAACCTCGGCCTCGACGAGCGGATGGACAAGGAGACCAGGTACGACCGCGCCGACGAGTTCATGGACGTCTGCTACGCGCTGTGGGAGGACTCCTGGGAGGAGGGCGCCGTCGTCCGCGACCGCGAGTCGGGCACGTTCACCGACCCCGCGAAGGTCCACGAGATCGGCCACGAGGGCGAGTTCTTCGACGTGCCGGGGCCGCACGGGTGCGAGCCGTCGCCCCAGCGCAGTCCCGTGATCTTCCAGGCGGGCTCCTCCGACCGCGGGCGCGACTTCGCCGCCGCCAACGCCGAGGCGGTGTTCTGCTCGCAGCCCACCGAACACGGCGTCCGCGAGTACATGGACGACCTGCGCGACCGGACCGCCGACCTCGGCAGGGACCCCGACGACCTCGCGTTCTTCCCCGGCGTCGTCCCCGTCGTCGCCGAGACGGAGGCGGCCGCGGAGGCGAAACACGAGCGCCTGCTGGAGACGGTCGACGTGGAGGCGACGCTCGCCCTGCTGTCCGGGTTCCTCGACATGGACCTCTCCGAGCTCGATCCCGATCAGCGGATCGAGCACATCGAGACCGACGCGATCCAGGGGACGATGAACGCGTTCACGAAGTCCGACCCCGACCGCGAGTGGACCGTCCGCGAGGTCGCGCAGTTCTCCGGGCTCGGCACCACCTCGCCCGTGGTCGTCGGCACGCCCGAGCAGGTCGTCGACGAGCTCCAGTACTGGCACGAGGAGGTCGGCGTCGACGGCTTCAACGTGAAGGAGGTGCTGCGGACGGGGAGCCTCGACGACTTCGTCGACCTCGTTGTGCCCGAACTGCGCGCGCGCGACCTGCTCGCCGAGCCGACGCCGGGCGAGACGCTCCGCGAGCGCCTGCTCGGTGACGGCCCCCGCCTGTCCGCGTCGCATCCGGCGCGACAGTGACCCGATCCGCCCCGGTCGTGTTCGCACGGAATCAGGATCGGGCGCGTTCGGACGACTGCGGCGCACGACCGCCGGTTTCGGTCGGGGTCGGTACGGCCGCCGCCAACATCGTTAAGTAGTCGCACCCGTTTGTGACAGGTGACGCTTCGTCTGGAGGGCCGAAGCGTCAGCGGGGACCAATTCAGGGCGGAACGCGCGCCGCTCTTTTCACCGGCGCGCGTTCCTCCCACGTTTCACACTCGTGAGCTGCTGCTCGTTCTCGGTCGAACGTACCCCGAGCGCCGACGGACCAGAGAACTCCCCGGGACCGACGGGTCCGCGAGAACCCCGAGCGGTTACCCGTCCGTGGGCGGGTTGCGGAACACGCCGTCGGCGATGGCGACCGCGCCGACGAGCGACCCGGCGGCGCCCGTCACGCGGAACGGGAGGCCGAACGCCGCCGTCGCGACCACGGCAGTCAACAGCGCCGTCCCCACGAGCGCGAGCAGCGCGTCGGGCCGGGACGGGGCATCGGTCGGGAACACGGTAATTACATCTCATTAGAGACGGAAAGGCGTTCCGGACGTTGCCCCGCCGCCGGAACGGCTACGACGGAGGCGGCGACCGGGAGGGGGAAGCGTCGTCGTATGACCGCCCGCCAGCGCCCCCGATCGGAGCGCGTGCGTCGACCGTCGACCCCGCCCCGTCGGCCGCCCCGCTCACCGAAATTGCTTCCTCGGACGGGACCGAACCCGGCGGCGATGCCCTCCGACGGCGCCGTCGCGGACCTCGAACCGGCGCTCCTCGCCGTCGTCGCCGTCGCCGTCGTCGTCGACCTCGCGTCGCTCGCCCGCCTGATCCCGCCCGCGCTCGGCGGGGCGACCCGGGCCGCGCTGGCGCTCGCCGCGGCCCTGGCCGCGCTGTTCGTCCTCGCGCGTGCCGTCGCGTCCGGCGGCCCCGCCGCGGGCGTCGCCGCCGCGGCCGCCGTCCCGCTCGCCGCGCTGTACGCGTACACCGTGCTGTTGCTCCCGTGGACGCAGTTCTCGTTCGCCCTCGGACGGGCCGGCGTCGAACTGGCGCTGTCGGTCCCCCTCGTCGGCGGATCGCTGGCGAGGGCGCTGTTCGGCGGGTTCACGCTCTCGCAGGCGACGCTGGAGCACGCCTTCCGGGTCCACTACGCCGTCGTCGCCGTGGCCGCGCTCGCGCTCCTCGGTCGAGCGGCGACGGTGCTGCGGGAGCAAGTCGACGCGACTCCCGCGTGAGAACGGGTTCGAGCGCCTTCGGAACGCCGCACGCGATGCTCGGGCTCGTTCGAGCCGGACTGCGAGGGAAGGGATTTGAACCCTCGAACCCCTGAGGGAGCGGATCTTAAGTCCGCCGCCTTTGGCCAGGCTCGGCCACCCTCGCGCGTCACCACCTACCCCGGAGGGCCGGTTGTCGCTTTCGGTTTACCAGTCGACGCTCAGCGTCCCGTCGCCGTGGGGGTCCGGCGCCAGTTCCTCGTCGGTGCGGCGGTCGACGACGTGGATACAGCCCTCGTCCTTCTTGGCGGGACACACCTCCGCCGCGCGGACGTTCTCCGCGAGTTCGTCCTCGTCGATGTAGTACGACTTCGGCTTCGCCATCCCGCTCGCGATGTCCATCTCCCAGTTGTCCGCCACCTCCGCGCACTTGCCCGCGCCGAAGCAGGCGTTCGCCTCGAAGATGATCTTGTAGGGCTTCTCCTCCACGGGCGGCCCGTCCCCCCCGTAGTCGCTCGCGGTCTGTACCTCCGCGTCGAGGTCGCTCATACCCCCACCTACGCGGCTGCGGCCTTTCGTCTGTCGGTGGCCGGCCGGGCCGACGCCCGGACCGACCCGGGGCGCGCCGGACCGGCGCCGCCCCGTCGCGCCCCCGGTCGCGTCGCCGCCGGCTACGCCCACGCCGCGAACGGTTCGTCCCCCTCCGCGCGTTCGAGATACGCCCGCTGGGCGCCGACGACGGCCTCCGAAAGCGTCGCGCCGTCCGCGAGCAGCTCCCGGGCGCGCTCGCGCTTCCACGCGCTGGGCGCCCGCCACGGGGGCGAGTCCCCCGCCTCGGCGACGCGGTCGGCGACCGGGGCGAGCAGATCGGTCGCCGTCGCGCGCGAACAGCCCGCCCGGCGGAGCCCGGAACCTGCGAGGTCGAGCACCTCCTCCACGACGACCGACGGGTCGGCCGTCCGCTCGCCCTCGCGGGTGACCCACGCGAGGTCGGCGTTCGGGCCGTCAGCCGCCGCCGCGTAGAAGGAGTCTCGGGCCGCCTCCCACGGGAGGTCGGCGAGCGGGTGGTCCGTCGCGACCAGTTCGCGGAGCAGGCCGGCGACGAGCGCCTGGAACGCGACCGCGTCCGCGACGGACGGCTGCGTCGGGAGGGGCCGGTACTCCAGGCGGACGGACGCGTCGTCGTTCGCGGCCGTCCGCTCGCCCCTCGGCCCCGTCGGGACGGCGCCCCCGAACACCGGCCGCACCCACCGCCAGTAGGTCCCCCGCGCGTGGTCGAACTCCGGGTACGCGTCGAGGAACTCCGTGTCGTCGTCGCCCGCGTTCGCGCGCTCGCCGCCGGCCGCGTCTCCACCCTCCGGCGTGTCCGTCCCGCCGTCCTCCAGCACGGGCGCGTACGGCTCGTCGGCCGCGACGCAGTCGAGCGCCTCCGCCGCCGAGTCCAGGTCGCGCGGGAACCGGACCTTGCTCCGGTCCGGCGGGAGGCCGGCGTTGATCGTTTCCTCGAACACGCGGATCCGGTGTTCGTGCGGCCCCGAGAGCACCGCCTCGGGGTCTGCGTCGTCGTCGTAGAGGTCCGCCGGGAGGAACGGGGAGTTGGTCGCGAGCGCGAGCACCGGCCCGGTCGTGCGGAGCGCGTACGCGTGATACCGCGGGAGCGAACTCGCCTCGGGAAGCTGGAGGTGCGGCTGCAGCGACGCCGTCAGCGACTCGGGGAGGATCGTCGGGAACGTGCGGTCGACGCCCGGCGCCGACAGCGGGACCCGTCCGTCAGCCCGGCGGAGCGTCTCGTTGTCGAGCGCGACGTAGCGCGCGGCGTCGGTCATGTTGCGCGCGACGGTGACGCCCTCGCGCTCGTCGTGAGCGGACAGGTACGCCGCGCTCCCCTCCGGCGGCGGGACCGTCCAGGTCGCATCGAGCGCGAGCCGTCGGTCCTCCGGGAGCGCTGCCCGGACGGCCGCGACCGCCTCCCGCAGCCGCTCGGCCTGCCGGGCGAGCCCGGCCGGGTCGAACGTGTCCGGCTCGGTGTGGAGTTCGAGGTTGTGTACGCCCAGCTCCCGCCCGGCGTCGGTCCGCTCGAAGACCGCCTCCGGCACCCGCGCGAGCCGCCCCTCGGGGTCGACGACGTACGCCTCCAGCTCGATGCCCAGGGCGAAGTCCGCGTTGTCGAGGCGTCCGGCCTCGATATCGGCCGCGAGCGCCGCCGCCTGTCGCTCGACCCGGCGGACGAACGCCGCCCGCGTTTCCGCCGAGAGCGACTCGCGCGCCGCCGCGACGAGGTCGTCCATGCGCGCCGTTCGTCGCGAGGTCACATATGTCACACGGCGCGGGCGCGGTTCCGGGGCGGACGGCCGTCGCAGCTCACCCGCCGGCGGAGCAAGCCCACGACGTCAGTCGTGGGTACCTGAGTCGCTCCACTCGACCTCCGACACCTCGTCCGTCTCCCGGAGGATGAACGGGCCGATCGACAGCGTGTGCTTCGTGACGGTCGCGATCCGGAGGACGTACGCGAGCAGCACGAGGAACGGGACCGTCGCGACGGTCGCGGCGGCGGCGAAGGCGGGAACGAGCGTCTCCACCCCGAAGAGCGTGTACGAGTAGGTGGCGTCGTTGAAGAACGCGACCATGAACACCGACACCAGCAGCGCGGGGAGCGCCGAGGCGAGAATGGTCCGCGAGAGGTTGATCAGCTCCCACTGGAAGTACAGCGTCTTGAAGTGCTCGCGCGCGGGCCCGAACAGCTCCAGCACCTCCGTGAGCCGTTCGAGCGCCTCCAGCCCCTCGTCGTCGAGCGCGTCGCCGTGTTCGGCCCGGATCCGGTTCGCCGCGTACACCTTCCAGGAGTAGTTGAAGTTCAGCGCCGAGGAGATCACGTCGAACTCGCCGAAGCGCGCGTCGTCGAGCCCCGCCGACACCTCCTCGGCGTTGCCCGTGAGGCTCGACACGAGGTCGTCGACCGCCTCGACCGCCTCGTCGTCCCCGGCGCGGTCGGCCGCCTCGCGCACGTCGCGGGCGCGGTCGGCCGACACCTGCACGAGCGCCCGGAGGAACTGCGCGGGCCGCGCGGGGCTGACCGACGCGTCGATCAGGTCGGCGGCGTCGGACCGGAACTCCATGGCCCCGCGCATCCGCTCGCGCTGGTCGCCGACGGCCCCCAGCTCCTGGGAGAGCACGAGCTGGTTCAGCGTGAGCACGAGCGTGACGCCGGTGATCGTCGCCGTGAGGAACCCCTGAAACACCGTGTCGACGGAGTCGCTCGTACGGATCGAGCCCTCGGCCGTCGGGTACAGCAGCCCCGAGACGAGCAGCACGGCGAACACCGCGGCCACGAACCCGGCGACGACGAGCCGCCGGTCCGCCTCCAGGAGGAGCCACAGCTTCCAGCGGCTCTCGGCGGCCCGCTCGCGCAGCCGATCGCTCGGCTGGTCGGAGTCGTCGGTCATGGCCCGACGGTCGACGCGGTCGGTGAAAAACGGGACGGCCGATGGGACGGCGGCGGCGGTGCGGGGTCGGCGAGAACGAGGGGGAAAGCGGGGACGGGGACGGGGACAGGGAGAGCGGCGTCGACGTGGTACCGGGGCCGGAGGTCGGCGACAGGGAACCGGGGACCCGGCGCTAGTTTAGTTCGAGGCGTCGGCGTCCTCCTCCTCTCGGAGTTCCTCCAGTTCCGCCTCGACCTCCTCGTCGGGCACGTCCTCGACGTCGACCTCGGCGTCGCCGTCCGCCTCGCCGTCGTCCTCGGCCGGCGCCTTCCCCATCTCCGCCCGCAGCGTCTCCAGTTCCGCGTCGACCTCGCGGTCGGTGCGCCCGGACTGCAGCTCCCGGTCGATCTCGTCCTCGTCCGAGAGGGCGTCGTCGAAGGCGCCGGTGTCCTGCAACTCGTCCATCGCCTGCGAGCGCGCCTCCATCTCCTCGGTGCGCTCCTCGGCGCGCTCGATCGACCGGGTCACGTCGGCCATCTCGTCGCCGACCCCGGACATCGCCTCCGACACCCGGGTCGACGCCTCGGCGGCCTCGTAGCGCGCCTTCATCGTCTCCTTCTTCGTCTTGAACTCCTCGATGCGGCCCTGGAGCTCGTCCTTCTTGTCGACCAGCCGGTCCTGGGTCTCCTGGAGTTCGGCGATCTGCGTCTCCAGGTCCTCGATCTGGTTCATCTTCGACTTCTTCTTCTCCAGCGCCCTGCGCGCGAGGTCGTCGCGGTCCTGCTGGACGGCCTCGCGGGCCTGCTCGTTGTGCTTCTCGACGTTCTCCTCCAGCCGGCGCTTCTGGATCTCCAGGCGCTTCTTCTGTGTGGTGAGGTCCGCGATGCCCTGTTTCACCTGCTGGAGCTCGTCGCGCATCTGTTCGTAGCTGTAGTCGAGCGACTCGGTCGGGTCCTCCGCCCGGTTGAGGATCGCGTTGAGCTTGGAGCGGATGACGTAGGAGGCGCGCGAGAGGATTCCCATGGGCCGGGCTAGGATAACCGGCCGTATAAATCTCACCCGGCCGAGAGGTGTCCCCGACGCCGTTTTGTCCGCGGCGGCCGCAGACGCCGACGTGACCGACGTACTCGTGCCCGGCGGCCGGGACGTGCGGGCGACGCTGGACCGCGCGGGCGAGGCCTCTACGGCGAGCGACGACGCGGGCGACGCCGCCGGCGACGCGGACGCCTGCGTGGTCGCGTGCCCCCCGCACCCGCAACACCGGGGGCACCGCGGCGACGAGCGCCTCCGGGCGGTCTCGGACGTGCTGACCGCCGGCGGCGTCGACTGCCTGCGCTTCGACTACGGCGACTGGGACGGGGGCTACGGCGAGCGCGCCGACGCCCGCAACGCCGTCGCGTGGGCGCGCGAGCGCTACGGCCGCGTGGGGCTGTTCGGGTTCAGCTTCGGCGGGTGTCTGGCGCTGCTGGTGGGATCGGAGGGGGAGGCGGACGCCGTCAGCGCGCTCGCGCCGACGGCCCGCCTCGCGCCGGATCTGGACGCCGTAGCGGCGATGGGGGACGTCGACTGCCCGGCGCAGGTGGTGTACGCGACCCGCGACGACACGGCCGACTGGGAGCCGGTGGTCGAGCGGGCGCGCGAACTGGGGTTCGCCCTCCGGGAGTTCCCCGCCGACCACTTCTTCGTCGGGCAGGCCGGGAAGGTGGGCGAGGCGGTCGGGGAGTGGCTGCTCGGGACGCTGTAGGCGTCGCTCCCGTCAGTCCTCCACGGCGACGAAGCCGAGGTCGACGACCGCGCTCCCGTCGGTCGTGTACGGGCCGTCCTGGTTCCCCTGGCTCCTGACGAAGTCGTAGTGGCCGTTGTCGTTCGTGTCGAGGTGGGGCATCGCCACCAGCGGCTCGCCGTCCTCCAGTTCGTCCCGGTCGAAGTCGCCGCCGGGCACGCCCTCGAAGAGGTCGACGTGGATGTCGTGGTGGCGTCCGGGGTCCAGCGCGTCGGAGACGCCGATGACGCTGTCGAGCACCTCCCCCTGGAACAGGCTCGCGTCGTGGATGGCCACGAACCCGCCCTCCGGGAGCGTCGCGGCGGCGACGCGGACGCCGGTCCCGTCGGTCTCCTGGTTGCGGAACTCGACGCCGGGCGTCACGCGCGCGAACGCGAGGTCGACGACCGCGCCGCCCGCGCGGACGAACGGGCCGTCGTGGTCGCCCCCGGTGGCGACGAAGTCGTACTCCTCGTTGCCGTTCGTGTCGCGGTGCGGCATCGCCACCAGCGGCTGGGTCCGCTCCAGTTCCTCCCGGTCGAAGTCCCCGCCCTTCACGTGGAACAGCCGGGCGCGGACGTCCTCGTAGCTGCCGGCCCCGAGGGAGTCGGTGACGCCGATGACGCTCTCGATCACCTTCCCCTCGAACAGCCGCGCGTCGTGGATGGCGACGAAGCCGTCGTGCGAGAGCGACACCTCGTCGACGACGACGTCGTCGCCGTCGGTCGGCTGGTTCGTGAACGTCACCTCCGCGGACCCGGCCTGCGTGACGCTCGCGGCGGCGGGGTCGATGCCCAGTTGCGAGAGCGGGAGCGTCACCGCCCCGCCGGTCGCGGCGGCGGCGCCGAGGAACGAGCGCCGGGTGGGCCCGCCGCCGTCGTCGGTCGCCCGTGGTCCGGATCGCGATACCGTCGGCTCGTCGATGTCGAAGTCGAATCCGTCGGTCATGGTCGCGTCAGCCGGTCTCCCGGCGGAACGTACTGCGGACCGAACGGGGAAAGTGTTGACTGTCAGTTAGGTTCCCACAGTCCGGATTCTCTCTAGAATCGGAGGGAGTGCGCGCAGCAGTGGCCGGCGGCTCGGCGGAAGGGACTCCCGCCGGGCGTCGGGGACGGCGGCGTTCAGTTGTACTCCCGCCAGCGGTACCCGCACTCCTTGCACTTGAAGAAGCGCGTCGGCGGCTCGTCGGCGGCGCCGGTCTGTTTGATCGTGTACCACGCGACGCCGTGGCCGCACTCGTCGCAGACCACGTCCTCGGAGGTGGGCTTCCCCTCGAAGTTCGCGCCCTCCTCCGTCTCGATCACGTCGTCGTCGGTCTGGGCCTCGGTGGAGACGAACTCGGCGGCGCGCTCCTCGTCGCGCTCGGCGGTGGCGCCGCAGGAGGCGCACACCATCACGCCGTCCTCGGTGCGCATCATCGAGCCGCACTCGTCACAGAACTGCATTGCTCGGGGGTAGCGTCCGCGACCCGGTATGCGTTACGCGTCCGGGTCGTCCCCGAGGTCCGCGTCGGCGTCGCCCGCGCCGTCCCCGAGGTCCGCGTCGGCGTCGTCGGTCACGTCGCCGCCGGTGGCGAACCCCGGCCGGCCCTCGCCGGTCACCATCGGGCACCCGCGCACCCGGAAGTGGCCGGCGTCGACCAGCTCCACGATGTCGGTGCCCTCGTGGCCGCACTCGACGGCGGGGGGCGCCGAGAGGTACGGACACCGCTGGCAGTACTCGCGCTTGTCGAGGACGTGCTCGGGCCGGGTGTCGCCGACGTCGTCGTCGACGGCGTCCGCGGCCGTCGAGGCCGCCGCCGTCGCCGCGTCCGCCCCCGCGACCCCGGCGGCGACCGCGCCCGCCTCGGACCCCTCGCCCGAGAGCGACGCCCAGAGTTCGTCCTCGTCGAGGTCGCCCACGTCGACCTCCTCGAACAGGTCCGCGTCCGGGTCGGGCTCGTCGTCCGCGCGCCGTCGCCGCCGGGCCACCTCCCGGGCGAGGTCGCCGAGCGGCGCGTCGCCCTCGTCGCCTCCCGCCGCGAGGTCGCCGTCGGGTTGCTCCCCCGTCGGGTCGGCGGCGGCGGGGTCGGCCTCCGGGTCGCGCTCGGCCGCGTCGCCGCCGAACGGGTCGAGGGCGTCGCCGTCGGCGTCGTCCCCGCCCTCGCGGTCGTCGGGGGGCCCCTCAGCCATCCGCCCCCTCCTCGAAGACGTCCTCCGGCGCCGCTTCCTCGACCGTCTCGCCGTCGAGGGCCGGGCGGTCGCCGACCGCGAGCGACGCCGACCCGAAGAAGCCGGAGGCGGGCTCGACGGACCGGAAGGTCGCCGCGCAGTGGGGACACTCCGGCGCCGACAGCAGCCCGATCCGCACCGTCGACCCGCAGGAGTCGCAGGCGGCCGTCGAGACGCCGCGGCGGTTCGCCTCCGCCTTGAGCTCCGCCGCGGCCCGGCGGGCCGCCGACTCCGCCTCCATCGCGGAGACCCGCGTCCGCAGGTCGGCGACCGCCCGCGCCAGCGCCGAGAGCTTCGCGTCGTGCTCGTCGGCGGCGTCGGTGAGGTACTCCAGCACGTCCTCGTAGTTGTCGAAGCCGCCCTCGACCGTCCCCTCCAGGTCGTCGAGGTCGTCGCGCAGTCCCGCCACCTCGTCGGCGAGGTCGGCGTCGGCCTTCGCGTCGGCCTCGCGCTTGACCTGGATCACCCGCGAGCGCACGTCGTCGATCTTCTCGTCGAGTTCGGCGTCCAGCTCGTCGACGCGGTCCTCGAGGAAGTCCAGCCGGGCGGCGGCGTCGGGGGCGTTCCCGGCGGAAGCGCTCCCGGCGGGTGCGTCCCCGCCGGGTCCCGCGTCGGCCGCGCCGTCGGCGAGCGACTCGGGGTCGGGGAGCGCGCCCTCGTGTTCGTCGAGGAGGCGCCACAGCGTGACCGCCCGGGCGATCACCTCGTCGGGCGATCGACCGGTCTCCTCGGCCCTGGCGAACACCCACTCGCGGAGGACCTCCGGCAGCCCCTCGACCTGCTCACCAGCCATTCACGCGGACGTAGCTCCCCCACGTGTAAATACTACCGCCCCGGTTATCGGGCGGAGTAGCCGGTTCCTATCCCGCGGGTAGGGGGAACTGTCCGTCGGAATACGGGGAGGTTACTACCGGATCTTGCGCACGTCGCTGATGTCGAGGCCGCCGTCGTGGATCTCCGTCTCGAAGCGGACGATGTTCTCCGATTCCAGCTGCGAGAGCACGCCCCGGAACTCCCGGACGACCATCGTCCGGGCGCGCTTGGAGCCCCCGGACTCCCAGGAGAACTGGAGCGTGCCGCCGCTGCCGTCGACGAGCTGGCCGAGCTGTCGGTCGGTGAGCGTGTCCGTGTTGACGAGCGCGAGGAGCAGCCCGCCCCACGAGTGGACGGCCTTCCCGAGCCCGCGCACGAGCATGGCGACGTCCTCCCACTCGATCTCGCCGCCGGCGGCGCCGACGAGGTCGGTGACCGAGTCGATCACGACGAGGTTGTCCGTCGCGTGCGCGGTGAGGTACTCCCCCAGCGCCGAGAGGACCCCGTCGCGGTTGCCCGCGGTGCCCAGGTCGTGGATGGAGCTTGTCGTCCCCATGTACCAGTCGCGGGGGATCGACGAGAGCTGGAAGTACTCCGGCGAGAGGTCGACGAACTCGATCCCCTCGACTGCGGCGTCGACGACCTCGTCGGCCATCGTGTATCGAAGCTCCCGCTCGACGTACTCCTCGTCGGCGGTGAACGAGAGGTAGTGGACCTCCGGCGGGATCTCGGCGTCGTCGGCCACGTCGCCGTAGTAGAGGTCGAAGGTCTCGCCGTCCTCGCGCGCGAGGGCGTTCATCGCGGCGCTCGTGTAGACGAACTCGCGGGCGCCCGCGCCGGACTCGCCGGCGACGAGCACCACGCTCCCCGCGGGCGCGCCGCCCCCGAGCACCGTGTCGAGCTGGCCGACGCCGAACGGGATCCGGTCCATGGGGCGAGTTGGTCCGGGCGCGTGCTTAGTCGTTGTGCCGATTCGGGTCGGGTCGGATTTGTCGCGATCGAGTTTCGGATCTCACTGAACGGACTAGCCGCCGAGAACAGGTCGAACCGGCCGATCGGGCACGGGCTCCGTCACCTGACAGCCACTCCCTCCCCAGCCGATTCGCTCACTCGGGCGCGGCGTCGCCGCGCCCGGCTCGCTCATCCCTCGCGCGCGTCCGGCGGGCACGGAGGCCCGCCGGCACGCGCCACCGCGGAGGGACCGGACGGGGGTCGTCGTGTGGGTCGGGCGGCCGTCCCCGTCACGCGGACGACGATCACTCCTCGCCCGTTCGGACCTCGGCGCCGCGGTTCCGGGGCCCGACGACCCGCACGTCGCCGTCGACGCCCGCGGCGTCGAGGGCGCGCTGGCCGGCCTCGCGGGCCGCCCCGGCCCGGTCGGCGTCGGTGACGCCGTAGACGGTCGGCCCCCACGACGACTGCCCGGCGCCGAACACCGCCGGCGACTCCGAGAGCTCCGCGACGACGTCCCCCACGGGCGGGCGGTACACGCCGCCCTGCTCGTCGGCGAACCACGCGCCGTTGAGCCGGCCGACCTCCGCGGCCGCCTCGCCGAACCGCTCGGCCGAGCCCTCGGCGACCGCGGGGAGCAGGCGCCGCTGGATCACCCCGGCGACCCGGTCGGCGACCGCGGGGTCGGCGTCCTCGACGGCGCTCCGGATGGAGGCGTCCTCGTCGTCGCCGGAGCGACCGGGGTCAGCCTCGGGCACCACGAGCAGGAACCGCCAGCCGTCGGGGACCCGGTGGCGCGCCGCGACCGCCGGGACGCGCCAGTCGCCGTCGGCGGGGCGGTCCGTCGTGAACCGGCCGGTGGGGTGGCCCGCGTCGAGGACGAACCCCCCGCGCTCGAAGGCGGCGACGCCGACGCCCGAGCGGCCGCCGCGCCCGAGCGCCGGCGCGCGCTCGCGAACCGCGGGGTCGAGCCCGTGGGCCCGGGCGACGCCCGCGAGCGTCGAAAGCGCGAGTTGCGTCCCGCTCCCGAGCCCCATGTGTCTGGGGAGTTCCTCGTGGACCGTGACGCGCGCGCCGTCGACGCCGAGCAGGTCGCACGCGCGCTCGGCGTAGCCGCGGACGGCGTCGTGGGCGCTCTCGACGCCCTCGGCCGGGGCGACCGTCAGGCGGACGCGCGGCTCGTCGACGGCGGCGCCGACGGCGCCGTAGAGGCGCTCGTGGGCCAGCGAGAGGTTGCCGAAGCCGAAGTGGAGCCGCGCGCCGGACTCGACCGTGACCGGGCGGGGCGGGCGGTCGCGGGGGTCGGCGTCGGCCGACATCGTGTCTCGGATCGGGGGAGGGGCGACCGCGGGGTGTGGGTTTCGACAGCGGACGATACTGACGGCGGTTGCGGGCGCGGCGGCGGAGGCGGCGACGGGTCCGGCGGCCGGGCGCGGACCCTCGCCGGCCGCGCCCGGCCTACAGCGACGCGTCGATCGCCTCGCCGACGGCCACGCCGTCCCACACGGCCTCGTGGACGCGGCCCTCGCCGGCCGCCCAGTCGCCGGCGACGAACAGCCCCGCCTCGCGGGCGGCCTCGACCGCCTCCGAACCGGAGTCGAGCCCCGCGTCCGGGAGGGCGTACCGCCACCCCTGGTCGTCGATCCACTCGGGGTCGGTCAGGCGCTCGTCGCCGACGAGGTCGGCCGCGTACGACGCCGCGGCGTCGGCCGCCTCGGACAGCGGGTCGTCGTAGCGGGCGCTCGACCACTCCGGGCTCATCTGCACGATCAGCAGGCTCCCCCCGTCGGGGACGTGCCCGCGCTTGCACTCCTCGCGCGAGAGCCAGCCGACCTCGTGCTCCTTGTCGACGTTGACGAGGCCGTACCACGGCACGTCGAGGTCGAAGTCGTACCGCAACACGAACGTCCGGATCGTCCGGAACTCGGCGGCGTCGACGGCGTCTCGGAGGGCGGCGAGCGTTCCGTCGGCGCCGGGCCAGTCGGTCGCCGCCAGCAGATCGGCGGTCTGGGGCGCCGGCGGCGTGAGCAGGAGGGCATCGAACGGGCCGTGCTCGTCGCCGTCGGTGTCGGTCGCGGTCCACGTGTCCGCGTCGGGGTCGCGCGCGAGCGACTCGACGCGGGTGGTCTTTCGCACCGCCGCGTCCGTCTCCGCGAGCAGGCGCTTCGCGAGTTGGGTGATGCCCGCCTCCCAGGTGTACTTGTGCTCCTCCTGCCGGTCGCTCGCCTCGATATCCCCGTTCCGGTCGAACGTCCACACCGGCTCCGCGACGTCGACGAGTCCCCCCTCGCCGAGGTCGTAGAGCAGGTCCGCGGTGCGGTCGTCGGGCGTCTTCACGTAGTTGGCGCCGTGGTCGTACCGGCAGCCGTCCCGGCGACGGGTCGCCGCCCGGCCGCCGACGCCGCGGGACTTCTCCAGCAACGTCACGTCGTGGTCCGTCTCGCGCAACGCGTACGCCGCGCCGGCGCCCGCGACCCCGGCGCCGACGATGCCGATGTGTGCCATCGATCGCTTCAGGGGATCCACCGGGGTATCGCTTGCGGGCGGGGAGCGGCCCGCGTTCCGAACCGCCGCGTCGCCGGCGGCCCTCACCCGCGGGACCGGGTGTGAAAGCCTTATCCCGGATGGCGCGCCAGTACGGGCTATGTACGACGCGATCGTGTTCGACAACGACGGGGTCCTCGTGGGGCGGACCCACTACGAGGTGCTCCACGAGGCCGCGTGGGACGCCTTCGAGGCGCTCTCCGTGACCGACCCCGACCCCGAACACGTCGAGTCGATGGTCGTCGGCGTCTCCCCGCACCAGGTGGAGGAGGTGTGCTCGACGTACGACCTCACGCCGCGCGAGTTCTGGGCGATGCGCGACCGGACGGCCTTCGAGGCGCAGCGACGGGAGGTCCGCGCGGGCAACAAGCGCCTGTACGACGACATCGACGTGCTCCGCGACCTCTCGGCGCCGCTCGGCATCGTCTCCTCGAACCAGCACGAGACCGTGGAGTTCCTGCTCGACCACTTCGGCGTCGCGGACCTCTTCGACACCGCGTACGGCCGCGAGCCGACCGTCGAGAGCCTCCGGCTGAAGAAGCCCAACAGCCACTACCTCGACCGCGCGCTCGCGGACCTCGACGCCGAGACGGCGCTGTTCGTCGGCGACAACGAGTCCGACATCGAGGCCGCCGACAACGCCGGCATCGACTCGGCGTTCATCCGCCGCCCGCACCGCGAGGACTGGGACCTGTCGGTCACGCCCACCTACGACATCGACGGCCTGGCGGACCTCCGGGCGATCTGTCACTGATGGCCGGCGCGACGGACCCGCCCGAGACGACCCTCGACCTCCCGCCGGTCGGCCTCGGCACGATGGGCCTCGACGGCGACGACGGCGCCCGCGCGGTCGGGACCGCGCTCGACCTGGGCTACCGCCACCTCGACACCGCGCAGGTGTACGGGAACGAGGCGTCCGTCGGCGCCGGCCTCGCCGCCGCCCTCTACGACGGCACCGTCGCCCGCGGCGACGTGACCGTGGCGACGAAGACGTGGATCGACCGCCTCGCGCCCGAGGACGTGCGTCCGTCGACCGAGGCGAGCCTCGACCGCCTCGGCCTCGACGCCGTCGACCTGCTGTACGTCCACCGGCCGAAGGGGCGCTACGACCCCGAGGGGACCCTCGCCGCCTACGACCGCCTCGTCGACGACGGCCTCGTCCGGCACGTGGGCGTCTCGAACTTCGCGCCGCCGGAACTCGACGAGGCGATGGACCGCCTCGACGCCCCGCTCGCGGCCCACCAGACCGAGTACCACCCGCTGTTCCGGCGGCCCGCCCTCCGCGAGCACGCCGTCGAGCACGGCTACGCGCTCGTGGCGTACTCGCCGCTCGCGGGCGGCCGTGTGCGGGAGGTCGAGGCGGTCCGTGCGGTCGCCGAGAGACACGACGCCACGCCCGAGGCGGTCGCCGTCGCGTGGCTCGTCGGGAAGGAGGGCGTCGTCACGATCCCGAAGGCGTCGAGCGAGGCCCACCTGCGCGCGAACCTCGCGGCCGCCGACCTGGAGCTCGACCCCGAGGACGAGGCCCGGATCGACGCCGTCGAACGCGAGGAGGAACTGTTCCCGGAGTAGTCGCCGCCGGCCGGGCGGCCGCCGCCGCGGCCGTGCGGCGCCGCCGGCGACCGTGGGTTCATGCCGCTCGACGCCCTCCCTCCGGTATGAGCGAACCCGCGGACGCGACCCCCGACCCCGAGGAGCTCCCCGACAGCGACGAGGAGTGGCGCGAGCGCCTCACCGAGGAGGAGTACCGGATCCTCCGCGAGCGCGGCACGGAGGCGCGCTTCACCGGCGAGCACGTCGACCGCGACGACGACGGCGTCTACACGTGCGCCGGCTGCGGGACCGTGATCTTCGACTCCGAGACGAAGTACGACTCCGGGTGTGGCTGGCCCAGTTTCTACGCCGCCGACGAGTCGAAGGTGACGCTGGAGGACGACGACCGCCACGGGATGACCCGCGTCGAGGTGAAGTGCGCCACCTGTGACGGCCACCTCGGGCACGTGTTCCAGGACGGCCCCGAGCCGACCGGCGAGCGCTTCTGCATCAACTCGGTCGCGCTCGACTTCGAACCCGCGGAGTAGGGCGAGAGAGCACCGGTAAAAATAGAGCACCAGACGGATCTATGGGTTCGACGCGACCGCTCGTAACGAGGACGTCGCTCGTCGGCGGAGTGGTCGGCGGACTCGTGCACGCTGGCGTGGCGGTCCCTCTCTGGAACCGGTGGTTCGACGATCTGGGGGAACTGCTCGCGATCAAACCGCTCAGCGGGGCGTACATCGTCCTCGGGATGTTCCTCCTCGGGTTCGTTCCGGCCGTGTTCTACGTGAGCGAGCGGGTCGTCTCGCCCGCCGTCGTCGTCGGCGTCCCCCTGCTCCTCTCGGCGCTCGGCTCGTGGCAGGCGGGCCCCGTTCGTGCGCCGTCCGCCGGTCCGACACCGTTCGCCCTGTATATCCTACTCTGGGTCGGCGTAGTCGCGCTCGCCGGAGTCACAGGGAGATCCGAATATCGTCGGGGACAGCGGGCCTCGAGGTGACTCGATCCGTCACTCCGCTCACCAGGACCCCCCGGGGATGTCCCCTGATACGAGCGTGGCCCGTGCTCCCCACCGTCGACAGTCGGGACGGCCGCCGGGACCCGTCCGGTGACCCCCTCACCGGCGGCCTTTTCCCCGGACCGGCCGACGCGGGCCGTATGTCCGCGCGACCGACCCTCCTGATCGCACACACCGTCGGGCCCGACCGCGGCGGGGACCTCCGCCGCGGTCTCGTCGACGCCGGCGTCCCCGCCGACGCGGCGGTCGCCGCCGCGACGCCCGCCGAGACCGACGAGCACCTCGCCGCCGCCGACGGCATCGTCGTCGGACGGCTTCCCGAGGACCTGCTCGACCGAGCCGACTCCCTGCGCTGGATCCAGACGCTCTCCTCCGGCACCGACTACCTCCCGCGCGAGGCCATCGCGGACGCGGGGGTCGCGCTCACGAACTCGGCGGGCGTCCACGCCGAGCCGATCGGCGAGCAGGTGCTCGCGTACATGCTGACCTTCGAGCGCGACCTGCACGCGCTCGCGCGCCAGCAGGCCGAGTCCCGGTGGGAGCGCCGCGAGGGCGGCGAACTCCGCGGGAAGACCGTGGGGATCGTCGGCGTCGGCGCCATCGGCACCCGCGTCGCCGAGCTGGCGAGCGCGTTCGGGATGGAGGTGTGGGGGATCCGGCGCGACCTCGGTTCGATGCCGTCGGCCGTCGACGAGGCGCGGTCGCCCGAGGACCTCCACGAGGTGTGTCTGGCCGCGGACTACCTCGTGCTCGCGTGCCCGCTCACCGACGAGACCGAGGGGCTGATCGGCGGCGAGGAACTCCGCCTGCTCGGGGGCGACGGCGTCCTCGTCAACGTCGCCCGCGGCGAGGTGTGCGACCGGGAGGCGCTGACGGGCGCGCTCCGCTCGCACCTGATCGCCGGCGCCGCCCTCGACGTGTTCGAGGAGGAGCCGCTCCCGGCGGACTCGCGGCTGTGGGACCTCTCGAACGTGATCGTCACGCCCCACATGGCCGGGAGCACGCCGCACAAGCTCGACCGGTGGACGGACCTGATCGCGGAGAACTATCGCCGGTTCGCCGACGGCGACGCCGCGGACCTGCGCAACCGCGTCCGCTGAGCGGTACGCCGAGGGCCGGGATCCCGCCTTCGGGCGGGACGGCCCGCGCTCAGTGGGTCAACACGAGCAGGCGCTCGTCGGTCCGCGCGAGACAGATCGGCCCGCTCGGGGCGGCCCCGAACGTCACCGTCTCGTCGTCGCTGACGAACAGGCGCTCGAAGGGGTCGCCGCAGGCGGGACAGCCCAGCCCCTCGCGGTTCGCGAGCGTCATCGACCCCGCGTCCTGTCGCTGGAGCTTGAGCTTGCTCCGGTAGTCGTGCACGTCGAAGCCGTCCGAGAGATCGAGCCGCGCCATGTCGGGTGGCGGCGGCTCTCCCTGAAGTAGGTTCGGCCCCGGCTGTCAGGGATGAAAGTCGGAGCGGCGGACGGGACCGGGACCCGCGGCGGGGATCGAGAACCACGGGCCGCGGCGCGGATCGGGACCGCGAGCCGCGGCGGCGACGACGCGGGACGCGCGCGAGCCGGGTTAGGTCAGGCGGGCGAACGCGAGGTTGCCCGAGACGTTGTGGACGTACGCCCGGACGGTCTGACCCTCCTGGGCGCCGGAGACGAACACGGTGAACTTGCCCTTCTCGGCGACGCCGTCGCCCTTGCGGCCGGTACCGGTGATCTCCAGCTCGTACGTCTTGCCCTCCTCGATCTCGGGACCCTGCGAGTGCTGGCTGGCCGCCGAGGACTTCTTCTGGACCGGGCGGAACGCCCCGCAGGCCTGACAGCGGAGCATCCGGACCCCGTCCTCGGTCTTGAGGACGGTGTCTGGGAGGCCGCACTCCGAGCAGGTGACGAACTCGGCGACGTACTCGTCGATGGCGCCCTCGAAGTCGGCGATGGAGAAGGAGCCGTTGTAGCGGGCGACGCCGTTCTCGAACTGGCCGTTCGTCCCGAGCTGGCGCTGGATGACGCTGTGGAGGTGCTCCGCGTCCCGCGAGAGCGCGTCGGCGATGGCCGCGAGGTTCGTCAGCCGGGTGAACGCCCCGTCGGTCTGCCCCTCGGGGTCGGGGACCTGCAGTCGGTCGCCGGCGTCGGCGGGCGTCTCGGGCAGCTCGTCGTAGGCTCTGTCGAGCGCGTCTGCGTAGTTCATGGGCGTTGGAGGGCGCTTCGACGTATAGGGCTTCCGAGAGAGTCCGTGCCGTGATCCGGCCGGGATCGACCGACGCGGACGCCGTCGCCGGCGGACTCGTCCGGGCCGCGACCCGCTGGTAACGCTCCGATACCGTTCCGGTAGGGGGCATATACCAACCTGTTGACGTGTGGTAGGGAGTGTTCACCGTCCGGACGGCGCGAGCCGACGTGCAAGTAACGGGTGTCCAACCGTCCGCTGTCGGACGCCACGCTGAACCGAGATCGAAAGAAGGCTCTTGAGGTACGAACCGGTTTCGCGTGGTATGTCCGAACTACCGCGGGGGCCCGAGCGGGCCGAGCCGGCGACAGTCCGCGGACCGCGTTCGAGGGCGCCAGGGAACGGGGGAGACGGCACGACCGAACCGTCCGGGGAGCTCGGGGGACCGGCTCCGCCGGCGCGTCCGGGGGGCGCGGCGGTCGGCGGGGACCGACCGGGGGGTGTGCGCTGATGTCGACCGAGACGAAACCCGTCGCGCGAACCGAGGAGCCGTCCTACGCCGAGACGGTCGACGGGGTCGCCCTGCCGGATCCCGTGCTCGACGCGGTCGAGAGATACGAGGCGGTCGGGGGCCAGCGCGACCGCTTCGTCTGGAAGTGGATTCACGGCCTGTTGCCCGAGTTCACCCTGTCGTCGGTTCCCGAGCGCCGCATGGAGGCGGCCCGGACGACCAAGACCCTGTTCACGGTGTTCATCACGCTGCTCGACGACGTCGCCGAACGGGACGGCGACGCCCGGACGTTCGAGCGGATCCGCCGGGCCGTGCGTCGGTCCGACACCGGCGACGGCGCGGGTGCCGCCGAAGGAGGCGACGTCGACGGCGACGCGGGCGCGGACCGCGAGGTCGTCCGGTTCGCCACCCGCCTGTGGGCGGACGTCGAGGAGCGGCTCGCGGCGGCGCCGCGGCACGACGAGTTCCGGGACGTGTTCCGGTACGACCTCCGACAGGCGCTCAACGCGATGGAGTACTCCCGGGTGCTCAACGACCACCTGGCGATGGCGAACCTCGCCGGCGCGACCCACTACGACTCCCACAACATGGTGATGTTCCCGTACGCGGACGTCGACGTGATGTACTCGCCGGGGTTCGACGCGGGGGAGCTCGGCGTCGTCCGGGAGCTCGTCTGGGACCTCCAGCAGATGGCGCGCATCGGGAACTGGCTCACGACGTGGGAGCGCGAGGTCGACGAGGGGGACTACACCGCCGGGATCGTCGTGTACGCCCTCCGGAACGGCATCGTCACGCGCGAGGAGCTGGAGGCGGCGGGGACCGACGGCGAGACGACCGCGATCGACCGGATCAAGGCCAGCAAGGTTGAGGACGTGTTCCTCGCCGAGTGGAACCACCTCCGCCGGAAGGTCGACGACCGCGGGCTGGAGGCCGACAGCGTCGACCTCGACGCCTTCGTCGACGGGATGGAGACCGTCATGGACCACCACCTGGCGAGCGAGGGGTACAAGTGAGGCGGGGCGGCCTGGCGGCCGACGACGCGCGGTAGGGGTATCCTGACCGCAGTAGGACGGTGTTTTCGATTCCGCTGATCCGGCGGATCGACCGGTACGGATCGTGTTACGCGGACCGGCCGGGGCGGGCGAGTCCGGCCGCCGTGGAGGCGTGACCGCGACGCGACGGGGGTAGCCGGAACGTACCCGGAAACAAACCCGAACGTAGCCTTTTCCGGCCGCTGGAAGTAGGACCGTCGATGTCAGGGAACGACCCGGCTACCTGCCGGGCGGTCGACGCGGACTGCACGGGCGCGGAGCTGGACGGAGAGTTCCTCCGGACGGCGATCGGCTCGATCCCGGAGGGAGTCCTCGCGGTCGACGCCTCGGGGACGGTCGTGTTCGCGAACCCGGCGCTCGCGGACGTGCTCGACCGGCCGGTCGAGGCGATCGTCGGGAGCGGGCTGTCGACGGTCGTCCCCGAGGGGGTGGTCGCCGACGGCGGCCCCGCGGAACGGCTCGCCGAGGGCGGGCCGGCCGCACTCGACGGCGCCACGTTCGACGTCCCCGCGGTCCGGGACGGCGACGGCCGCCGGTGGCTGTCGGTGTCGTTCTCGGCGGTCGAGCACGCCGGGAGCGAACTGGCCGTCGGGACCGTCCGCGAGGCCACAGATCCCGAGCCCGCCGGCGAGACAGCGGACCCCGAACCCGTCAGCGGGGCCGCCGACCGGCGGGGGGAACCGGCGCACTACGAGCGCATCATCGAGACGATCGACGACGGGATCTACGTCCTCGACGAGAACTTCACGATCACGGACGTCAACGAGGCGGTCGTCTCGATGACCGGCTACAGCCGCGAGGAACTGGTCGGGTCGCACGCGTCGCTGCTGGCGGGCGATGACCTCCTCTCGCAGGCGGCGGCCGCGAGCATCGAGATGCTCCACAGCGACCGCGAGACGGCGACGATCGTCTCCGAGATCGTCGGGAAGGACGGCGATCACGTCCCGATCGAGACGCGGTTCTCGCTGTACCCGTTCGCGGACGACAGCTACGGCCAGCTCGGCGTGGTGCGCGACATCTCCGACCGCAAACAGTTCGAGCAGACGCTCAGGTCGCTCCACGACTCCACCAGGGACCTCCTGGCGGCCGAGTCCCGGTCGGACGTGACGGGGCTCATCGTCGACACCGCGATCGACGTCCTCGACCTGGCCGGGGCCGCCATCTACCTCGTCGACCCCGAGGAGAACGTCCTGCGGCCGACCGCCGCCGCCAACGAGCGCGGCGGGCTCTCCGATCCCCTTCCCCCGCTTTCGCCCGACGGGAACCTCCCGTGGCGCGTGTTCGTCGAGGGCGAGCGCGCGACCGTCGGCGACGACGGCGACGACGCCGACCCGGGCGACCGGGACACCGGGCTCCCGATCGACGGCGGGCTGTGCGTCCCGCTCGGCGACCACGGCGTGTTCGTCGCGGCCGTCGACGACCCGGACGCGATCGACGACGACACCGAGACGCTCGTCGGGCTCCTGGCCGCGAGCGCGGAGGAGGCGCTCTCGCGGCTCGACCGCGAGCGCGAGGTCCGCAGACGCGACGAGCGGCTCGAACGGCAGAACCGGCGGCTGCGTCGGCTCGACGAGGTCAACACGATGATCAGGCAGATCGACGGGACGCTCGTCGAGGCGCGGTCGATCGACGAGATCGGCGAGGCCGTCTGCGACCGGATCGTCGCCTCCGACCGGTTCGCGTTCGCCTGGTTCGGCGAGGCGAACCCCGCCGACGGGACGGTCGAGCCGCGCTCGTGGTCGGGCGACGACCCCGGATACCTCGACGACGTCGACCCCTCGCTGGCGGATCCGCGCGAGCCCGCGGCGGCCGCGGCGGCGACGGGGGAGCCGGCGGTCGTCGCGGACGTCGGGGCGGACCTCGGGGGCGAGCGGTGGCGGAAGGCGGCGCTCGCACGGGGGTTCCGGTCGGCGATCGCCGTCCCGATCGCACACGACGACGTGGCACACGGCGTGCTCGCGGTGTACGCGACCGGCCCCGAGGCGTTCGGGGAGATGGAGGCGGTGTTCTCGGAGCTGGGCGAGACCATCGCCAACGCGATGAACGCGGCCGAGACCAGACGCGCCCTGCTGACCGACAGCCGCACGGAGCTTGGCTTCCGAGTCGCGGCCGGCGACGACGTCCTCGGTCGGTTCGCACGGGCGACCGACGGTCCCGTCGAGGTCGAGGGCGTCGTCCCGCAGACGGACGACGCCGTCCGGGTGTTCTTCGACGGGGGCGACGCCGCCCCGGAGGACGTCCGCGCCGTCGCGGCGGAGTCGGTCGTCGTCGAGTCGCTGGACGTCGTCGCCGAACGCGACGACAGCTGTCTGTTCGAGGCGGTCGTCGCCGGGTCGACGGTCCTGACGGCGGTCGTCGACCGCGGCGCCGCGGTCCGGTCGGTCACGGCGACCGCCGAGGAGATCCGGTTCGACGTGGCGGTCCCCGACGGGGCGGACGTCCGCCGGTTCGCGTCGGCGGTCCGGTCGCGGTACCCCGACGCCGAACTCGTCTCGAAGACCACCCGCGAGCGGCCCTCGCGGACGCCCGCCGAGTTCCGCAACGAGTTCGAGGAGCGCCTGACCGAGCGCCAACTGGAGGTGTTGCGGGTCGCGTACCTGCGGGGGTTCTACGAGTGGCCCCGCGAGAGCACCGGCCAGGAGGTCGCCGACGCCCTCGACGTCTCCCAGCCGACCGTCAACCGCCACCTGCGCGCGTGCGAGCGGAAGCTGCTCGACATGGTTCTCGACGGGGACCGACCCGACGGGCTATACACATAGCCCCCGCTCCAGGGGAACGGTATACGCGTAGCTAGTCGCTCTTTTGTGGTGGCCCCGGTACGGAGATCCATGCCTGCGAAGCAAGTGCGCGAACGCACCACCGTAGTTCGAACCGCCGACGACGACATCTGTCAGGCCGTCATCGCCGCCGTGGCGGACGCCTGGGACGTGCGCCCGATGGAGCTCGACACGCCGCTGTTCGAGGCCATCGACCCCGAGGCGCTCCAGCGGATCTTCCCGTGCGACGGCCGGTCGTCCGCCGCCGACACCAGCCTGGAGTTCTCCTGGGCCGGCTGTACCGTGACCGTCCGGGGCCCGGGGCGCGTCGTCGTCACGAGGAACGGGGACCGATAGCCGGACGCCGACGTCTCGACGCCGGAGTCGACCCGCCGGCGACGGCGCCCGCGACCGCGTTCCACCCGAAGCGATCCCGTCCGGATCCCGTGTGAACGGACGACAGGGGAGCCGAGCAGTAGAAAGCCGTTTCAGTCGGCGCGGCCGAGCGCTCCCAATGAGCTACACGATCGGGCTCGTCGGGAAGCCCTCCGTCGGGAAGTCGAGCCTCTTCAACGCGGCGACGATGAACGACGTGCCCGAGGGGGCGTACCCGTTCACGACCATCGACCCGAGCGTCGGCGAGGCGTACGTCGGCGTCGACTGCCCCGCCCCGGAGTTCGAGGAGACGTGCGAGCCCAACCACGGCTTCTGCCGCGAGGGCACCCGGTTCGTCCCGGTGAAACTCGTCGACGTGGCCGGCCTCATCCCCGGCGCCCACGAGGGGAAGGGGCTGGGCAACCAGTTCCTCTCGGACCTCAACGAGGCGGACGTGCTCGTCCACGTCGTCGACTTCTCCGGGGAGACGGACATCGAGGGCGAGCCGACCGAGGGCCACGACCCGCGCGAGGACATCGACTTCCTGGAGAACGAACTCGACCAGTGGTACCTCGACATCCTCGAGAAGGGGATCGAGAAGTTCGAGTCGATGTATCGGGGGCCGAACCCCGGCGACGAGGTCGGGATCGAGGAGGTACTCGCCGAACAGATGAGCGCGTTCCGGACGAACAAGGACGAGATCAAGCAGGTCGTCCTGTCGCTGGACCTGGAGCTGGATCCCGAGACGTGGGACGGCGACGACCGCTTCGCGCTGGCCCGCGAGGTCCGCAAACGCACGAAGCCGATGGTGATCGCGGCGAACAAGATGGACACGCCGGCAGCCCGCGAGAACTACGAGGAGATCACGGGCGACCCCGAGTACGAGCACCTCACGGTGATCCCCGCGAGCGCCCACGCCGAGGGATCGCTGAAGAAGGCCGACGAGGCCGGCGTCGTCGACTACGTCCCCGGCGACGACGGTTTCGAGATCGTCGGCGACGTGAGCGACGAGCAGGCGCGGGGGCTGGAGGCGATCCGCGAGTTCGTGGCCGAGTACGGCGGCACCGGCGTCCAAGCGACGATCGAGGCGGCGCTGTTCGGCGAACTCGACGCGAAGGCGGTGTTCCCCGGCAGCGCGAGCGGCTCCTGGAGCGAGGGCCCGTTCCGTGACTGCTTCGTCCTCCCGGACCGCGCGACCGCCGAGGACTTCGCGTACACGCTCCACTCGGACATCGGCGACGGCTTCCTCCACGGGATCGACTGCCGGAGCGGCAGACAGGTCGGCGCCGACGCGGTGCTGGATCACCGCGACGTGGTCGAGGTCGTCACGACCGGCTGAGGATGGGGATCACAGCGGCGCGAACCCGTCGAGCGGGCGGTCGCCGTCGCGGTGGCGGCGGAGGTAGTACTCGACGCCCGGCACGTGCGCGGCGCCGACGACGAGGTGGACGGCGTCGACGTCGGCGTCGGCGTGGAAGACGGCGTAGTCGGCCATCCGCTCGTTGCGGGCGTGCGTCACCAGCTCCAGCTCGGGGTCGTGCGCGCGGAGCCACTCGCGTTCGACCGGCTGCGGCAGGAACGCCCGGTCGTAGTACGCCACGAGCGCCGGGAGGCGGTCGGGGTCCTCGGCCGCGGCCCGCGTGAGCCGGAACGACTCGTAGTCGTCCGCGAGCGCCGCGCCCTCGTGGCCGCGGGTGAACGCGGTCGCGAGGTCGCCGAGCGCGCGCCGGAAGCGGTCGCCGTACACCTCGCCGCCGGCCTCGACGAGCGCGAACGTCGCCTCGCGAAAGCGGTCGCTCACCCGGGTCAGGTCGGCGACCAGGCCGTCGACTCCGTCGTGCTCCAGCGCCGAGAGGTGCGACTCGGCGTCGAGACGGGCGCACTCCCGGAGCGCCCGGCGGTAGTCGTCCATCGCGCACGCGACCGGGACGTCGCCGAGGTACAGCGAGCGGATCCCCTGCTCGCAGTAGACGGCCGCCCCCTCGTCGGCGGCCGTCGACGCGATCCCGCGGACGTGGGCCCGCTCGGCGTCGGTATCGGCGTGCGTGACGCCGTGGACGCGGTAGGCGACGCCGTCGACGGTCGTCGGGGCGCCCGGCGCGTCCGACGGCGGCGGGTCGGCGGCGAGCCGGCGGCCCCGGAGATCGCGGTGGCGTCGCTTGGCCGCGAAGTACGCCTCGTGTGGGTCGTCGAGCCCGGTCGCGTCGACCAGATCCGCGAGCGACGTCGCCGACCGGAGCGCCGAGAGGTGCGCGCGCTCCTCGGGCGTCAGCGGCCCGTCGTCGCCGGCGGACGCGTGTGCCATGTGTGATCTGTACTCGAAGTCGGGCAATCAGCGTCCCGCGGTTCGGTGCAGAGCGCGCACGAGAGCGAGCCCGCGGCCGGTCCGTCCGGTCCCGTCGGTCGGCACGGGCTCGGATTCCGTCCCGGGCGACGCCGTCGCTCGCGGGCGTGAGCGCGTCGGAAGAAAACGGTGTCACATCGTGTCGCCGTCAGGCGACGGTGTGAACCGGAGTTACGCGCGGACGACGTTCGTCGCGCGCGGGCCCTTGGGGGCCTGTTCGATGTCGAATTCGATCTCGGTTCCCTCGGTCAGGTCCTCGCCGCCGACATCCTCCATGTGGAAGAACACGTCGTCGTCGGAGTCCTCAGTCGTAATGAAACCGTAGCCGCCAGTGTCGTTGAAGAAGTCGACCGTACCGTTTGCCATTGCGATTCAACGAAGGCCGGTCGCCCGGATAAGGGTTCCGTATTCGTTCCGGGATCCGAATTATTTCCGAACGAATATCCTGAGAACACCTTCCGTAGTGGTCGAGCGACCACGGACAGTCGGTTCCGGTGGCGGTTCGGTTCCGGATCCGGGTCGGATACGCGTCGAAGTGCCGGTATCCACAGATCGGAGCGGGAAGCGTACCGGCGGGGGTTCGGTCCGCTCCGGTCGGACGCCCGGCTCGGGGCGGGACGCCTACGCTTCCGGGCGGGGGAAGTTGTCGATCGTGTCGGCGCGGAACGCCTCCTCGTCGAACTCGTACTCGCCGTCGAAGAAGTCCATCAGCGTCCGGGTGTCGCGCATCGCGTTCTTGAGGCTCGTCGAGGCGCCCGGCGAGGGCGTGATGTTGAAGATCACGTCGTCGCCGACGATCTTCGCCTCGCCCATGTCGAGGGACTTCTCGCTCGTGTCGACGATCTGAGGGCGGACGCCGCCGTACCCCTCCGCGCGCTCGATGTCGTCGACCTCGACGCTCGGGACGACCTTCCGGACGTCCGGGAGGAACGCCCGCGCGCCGACGGACGGCACGTCGTACACGAGGTTCTCGACGACGTACGGGAGGAGGACCCGGTCGGCGAGGATGTTGCCGTAGCTCAGGAACGACGCGGGGTCCAGCCCGAACACGTCGAGGAAGTCGCCGACGGTCGAGACCCGGCCGCGCTCCAGCGTCGGGACGACCTTCGCGGTCGGACCGAACCGCGTGACGCTCCCGTCGTGGACGTCGGCGTCGCCGTGGACCGCGGCGAACGGGAGCTTCTTCATCTGCAGGGTGTACACCTTCCCGTTCAGCAGGTCGTCCGCGAGGAAGAAGCTCCCGGCGACGGGCAACAGCGCCAGGTCCTCGCCGTACCCGAGGTCCTGAGCGATCTGGAGGCTGTGTGACCCCGCGGCGACGACGGCGACCGAGCAGTCGAACGGGCCCTCGTCGGTGGTGAGGGTGTACCCCCGGGTCGTCTCGGTGACGTCCTCGACCTCCGTCCCCGTGTACACGTCGACGGTCGCCTCCTCGCGCGCGTCCTCGACGAACGACTCCGCGACGGCGCCGTAGTCGACGACGTAGCCGTCCGGGGTCTGCAGCGCGAGCAGGTCAGTGTCGGGGTCGCGTCCCTCCACGACCTTCGGCTCGATCTCGGCGATCTCCTCGCGTCCGATCGGCCGGAGCTTCGGGAAGAGGTCGCCGAAGCCGTTCTCGTGATAGCGCTCCTCCAGCGTCGCCACCTCCTCGTCGCCGACGCCCAGCACCATCTTGCTGCGCCTGGCGTGCATCTCGCGGTCGGGGTCGTGCGCCTCCAGGTAGCCCGCGAGCAGCTCCGCCCCGGTCTTGACGTCCTCGGCCTTCTCGAGGGTGTAGTTCGTCTCGATGTCGCCGAAGTGGAGCGTCTGGGAGTTGTTCGTGTGGTGGGTGTTGATCGCCGCGATCTCCGGCTCCTTCTCGACGAGCGCGATCGACTCGATGTCGGTGAACTTCGCGGTCGTGTACAGCAACGAGGCGCCGCTGATGCCGCCGCCGACGATGACGAGGTCGTACGTTCCGGACATGTGAGATTCGGGTTCGTCTCCGAGGGAGCGGTCCAGCGATTTAAGTCGTGAGTTCTCGGCGCGGGATCGTGCGTTCGACGTACGCTACTTCGACGATAGTCGTGTTCCGAGAGCTCCGGCGGAACGGAGCTCGGCGGCCTCGGCACTCATAGGGCTCCGCATCGCGCGGGTGCCACCCCGGCTCGGAGCGGTCGCCTCGTCATCGGCCGTCGTCACCTACCCCGCGGCGACGCAAGTGCGTTTCTCCTCCCGCGCGGCCGGGTCGGGCGACGTGAGGCGCGTCGGTCCTCGCGCGAGGCCCGTCGGTCGAGTCGTTACTCGCGACTCGGTAAACGTTGGCGCGAGCCACCGGATTAAAGGGACGTCCTGACCTATGGTATCGCTACCCATGAGCCTCACCGGTTCCGGCCGCGTCTTCTGCCACGACTGTGGCAGGGGATTCGACTCCGAGGAAGAGCTTCGACGGCACGTACGGGACGAGCGTCCCGTCGAGTAGGCGGCTACCAGTCGCCTACTCGGCCTCGACCCGTTCGCGCGCTGCCGCCACGAGCAGCGGCAGGAACACCGTCGCGTCGCCGTAGACGGACGCGTTCTCGGCGTCCTTCTCGAGTTTTCCCCACGAACGCGCCTCCTCCAGCGTCGCCCCCGAGAGCCCGCCGGTCGCCTCGGGGTCCATCGTCACCTGCACCGCGTAGTCGTACGCCCGCGGCGTCACGAGCATCGTCTGGAGGGTGAAGTTCTTCGGGACGCCGCCGCCGATCAGCAGACAGCCCGCCGTGTCGGCCTCGAACGCCTGGTCCGTCAGCGGCGTCATGTCCGCCAGCGCGTCGAGGGTCAGGTCGGAGGTCTGGCCGTACATCCACGCCTGCAGGCCGAGCACGGAGTCCTGCACCGCGGGGCAGTACACCGGCACGTCGTGCTCGTAGGCCGCGGCGGCGACGCCCGGCCCCTCGGCGATCCCCTCGCGCTCGTTCACCTCGGCGTTCGCCCGGCCCAGTTCCGCGCACAGTTCGGCGATGGAGACCGCCCCGTCGCGCTCCGCCAGCGGCGGGAACACCTCCTCGCGGAGGTGCGCCTCGAACTCGGCGAAGTGCTCCTGCGGGAGGTAGACGTTGTAGATGCGGTCGACCTCCTCGTCCCTGAGCTGTTCGTCGTGCTCGCGGAGGGTCTTCCCCTCCTGGCGCTCCTCCCCGTGGTGGTGCTTGCCGCCGATGGCCTCGATGGCGTCGTGGGTGAGGTTCGCGCCCGTCGTCACGAGCGCGTCCACGTAGCCGTCGCGGATCAGGTCGGCGACGACCCGGCGCATCCCCGTGGGCACCATCGCGCCCGCCAGCGAGAGGAACACCGTGCAGTCGTCGTCGGCCCACATCGCCGAGAGCACGTCCGCGGCCCCGCGGACCGACTCCGCGCCGATGCCCGCGTGGCCGTACTGCTCCACCAGCTCGCCGACGGTCATGCCGCCCCGGACGCGCGCGTGCCCGAGCGGGTCGTGGTCGAACGCCTCGCGGTGCGGGGACTCGTAGCCGCCGTCGTCGGCGTCGTGGTCGTCTGCGTCGCGTTCCCCCGTCCCGTCGCTCCCGCGGTCGTCGCCGGGTGCGCCGTGGCCGTCGTGACCGCCCTGGCCGTCGTCGCTCATTGTCGGCCGTGCGGCCGCGGGACGCTTGAACCGCGTGGTTCGCGGCGGACGCCGGCGGGAGGGCTGGCGGGAGCGCCGGGTGCTACAGCCCCGTCGGGTGGTCGATGTAGCGCGTCTCCAGCCCCCACTCGTCCGCGAGCGACTGCAGCGAACGAACGCCGAACGTCTCCGTCGCGTAGTGGCCCGCCAGGAACACCGAGAGGCCGGCCTCGCGGGCCTCGTGGTACGCCTTCCCCTTGCCCTCGCCCGTCACCAGCGCGTCGTACCCCTCCGCCTCGGCCTCGCGGAGCCAGTCGCTCCCGCTGCCGGTGACGACGGCGACCTCCTCGATCACGTCGGGTCCGAAGTCCAGTACCCGGACCCCCTCGCCGCCGTGGTCGAGGTCCGCCTCCAGCGCGGCCGCGAGGTCGTCGGCCGTGTAGCCGTCGGGGGCGACGCCGGCCTGTCCGACGTACTCCGGCCCCATCTCGCCGAAGGGCTCGCGGTCGACGAGGCCGAGCACGTCCGCGACGCCGGCGGCGTTGCCCAGTTCCGGGTGGCCGTCCAGCGGGAGGTGCGAGACGTACAGGGCCACGTCGTCGGCGACGAGCGGCGCGATGCGGTCGTACTCGCGGCCGGTCACGCGGTCGAGGCCGCCCCAGATCACCCCGTGGTGGGTCACGAGCGCGTCGGCGCCCATGTCGACGGCGGCCTCGGCGGTCGCCTCGACGGCGTCAACGGCGAACGCGACGGTCTCCACCTCGCCCTCGCGCGATCCCACCTGCAGGCCGTTCGCGGAGGCGTCGATGTCGGCGTACGCGCCGGTGTCCAGTTCCTCGTCGAGTCGGTCGACGAACTCCGATCGCTGCATGCGCGGGGGGACGGGCGGGGGCCGCTTGTAGCCACCGCGTCGCCGGCGCTGCCCGGGCGTTGGTCGGTCCCGAACGGGGGAACGAGTTCAGTTCGCGTCGGCGTGGGCGTACACCGCCTCGCGCAGCAGTTTGCCCGCCAGCGCGGCCGCCTGCCCGTCGTCGCGGTCGTTCACCTCCACCGCGTCGACCCCGACGCAACGGGGGGCGACGGCGCGGACGGCGTCGCGCATCTCCCGCGGCGACAGGCCGAACGGCTCCATCGTCCCGGTCCCGGGCGCGTAGCCGGGGTCGGCGCCGTCGACGTCGACCGAGAGGTAGACGTCGCGGTCGCCGAAGTCCGGGGTCCAGTTGGCCACGTCCTCGGGCGCAACGACGGTCACGTCGGGGGCGTCCGCGCGCTCCCACTCCTCCGGGGAGCCGGTGCGCGCGCCGAGGACCACGACCTCGTCGACGGTGGGGAAGTCGTCGCTCGCGTCGCCGTCCCGGTCGGCGTCGTCGTCGCCGTCCGCGTCGCCGTCCGGGTCCCGGTCGTACCCGTCGAGACACCGTCGGACCACGCAGGCGTGGTTCAGCGGGTTGCCGTCGTAGGCGTCGCGCAGGTCGAGGTGGGCGTCGAGCGTGACGAGCACGTCGGGGTCGGTGGCGCGCACCCCGGCCCAGGTGACGGTGTGTTCGCCCCCCACCAGGAGGGGGACGGCGTCGTCGATGACCGCCGCGCGTAGCTCGGCGGTCAGGTGGTCGAGGTAGTCGTCGACGGCGTCCCACGCGGGCACGTCGCCCGCGTCGTGGACGCCCAGATCGGAGAAGAACTGGTCGGTGTGTCGGTCGTAGTCGTCGTAGGTGGCCGCGAACTTGCGGACGCGTTCGGGGCCGAACCGGGCCCCCGGCAGGAACGTCGTCGTCGCGTCCAGCGGCGCGCCGACGACGACGTAGGCGGCCGCCTCGCGCGGGGCGGCCGCGCCGGGGAACGGCATGGAACTACCCGACGACCTTCCGCTGGCCCTCGTACTCGAGGTACTCGATGTTCTGGTCGGGCTGGAAGTCCTCGTCCTCGGGGACGCGCATCGTGAACGTCTCGTAGGTGTCCAGGTCCATCACCTGGGCGTCCTCGCCGGAGACGGAGACGACCTGGCCCTGCTTGCGCTGGATGATCGGGACCCAGACCTTCGCGTCGACCGGCTGCGAGAGCGACCGCTTCTTCTCGTCGAAGACGCCCTTGCCCTCGATGCGGGCCTTCGCGCTCCCGTGCTTGCCGGGCTTGGCGGTGCTGTAGGCGTTGATCTTGCAGGGGGAGTCCTCCATCATCACGTAGCTCCCCTCTTGCAGTTCGCGGACCTGCTTCTGCTCTCTCGGCATACGTCGGGATTCCCGTCGCCGCGGTATAAACGGTTTGATAGCGCCGGAGGCGGCCGTCGCGTCGGCGGCGCCCGAGCGCGGGCCCGGGGTCGAGATCGGGGCCGACCGACGGCGGTCCGGGCCGCGACCCCCGGCCGGCCGTGTCGGTGCGTCGAGCGAGCACGTCTCACTACCCTGTTATTTCCCGTCGGCGCGAACGGCCGGTATGGACGACCCGACGAACACGGACGCGAGTACGGACCCGGACGGCGACGACGACGCGACGAACACGGCCGCCGCCGACGCGACGGACCGACCGACGGACCCGGCCTCCGAGGGGTCCGCCGGGACGGACGACCCGGGCACCGTCGGCGACACGGACGGCGAGGGACCGGTCGCGAAGGTGTACTACGAGGAGGGCGACCCGGTCGTGCTCGCGGCGGCGTTCGTCATCGAGGACTGGCCGTGGGTCGTCGGCTTCGACCAGGTCGGCACCGACGGCTACGACTACGTCTCGATCCCGGCCGAGCGGGTCGTCGGCGTGATGAGCCCGCGATACACCTCCTTCTCGCACAACGGCCGGCGGGTGACCGCCTACGGCGTCATGGACGAGGAGGTCCGCGAGTTCCGCGACCTGCTCCCGCTGTAGGCGGGGGCCGGGTCCGAGCTACCCGCCGTCGTCGTCGCCGTCGGCGGCCTCGTCGTCGCCCGCGGCGGACTCAAGCTGCGCCAGCGTCCGCCGCAGCACCGCGTCCACGCCCCGGCGGAGCGTCTCCGAGACCGCCTGCTCGGTGACGCCGAGCGTCCCCGCGACGTCGCCGAGGGTGGTTCGGCGCGGCACCTCGAAGTACCCCTCCTCGACGGCGAGGGTGACGACGCGGCGCTGCGTGTCGGTGAGTCCGAAGGACGCGCCGTCGCCGTCGACCTCGTCGGCGTCCGCCAGCGCGTACAGTCGCGTCGTGACGACCTCGATCCCGCGGTCCCGGAGGAACTCGGTGACCTCGGCGACGCGCGCGCGGTCGTCGAACCGGACGCGGAAGAACCACCCGCCGTTCCCGGTCGCCTCCAGGACCGTGGCGTCGAACTCGGCGAGCGCGTACGCCAGCCCCCGCACCTCCTCGCCCCACTCGACGCGGTAGAGCCGCCGACCGTCGACGTCGTCGAGGCGGACCAGGCGCTCGACGCGGTCGTCGGCCCGGACCGCGCGCTCGAACGCGTCGAGGTCGCCGCCGCGAACCCACAGGTACGGCATCACCTGCCCGGAACTGGGGACCACCCGTTCCACCTCGACGCGCACGTCGGAGGCGCCGGCGAGCACCCGTCCCAACGGGAACTGGTCGGACCCGACGGAGAACTCCGCGATCACCGTCATGGCTCGATCGGTCGCGCGTCGGGGACCGGCGGGCCGGCCGCGACGGGTCCGCGCGCGGGGCTACTCTCCGCCGTCGAGGCCGGACTCCTCGGCGGCGCCGACGGACGGGTCGGTCGACGCGTCGCCGGGGGCGTCGGCCGTCGGCTCGGGTGTGGCGGTCGGGAGGCGGTCCGGCTCCCACCGGCGCTCGGGGTCGCACACCCACCCCGGGAGCGCGAGCGCGAGGGGGGTCGCCGAGGCCGCCGAGCGGTCCCCCTCGACCGCGACGAGCCCGGCGTCCGCCAGCTTCGGGAGGTGGGCGTGATGGAGGGTGAGCCCGCCGTAGTCGGGCGGGCCGGCGGCAGCGAGCGCCGCCTCGACCTCCTCCATCGGGATCGGGTCCCCCGCGGCACGACGGAGCCGCCGGAGAACCGCACGACGTTCCCCGTCCGCGAGCGCGTCGAACACCGCCGACCAGTCGGGGTCGGTGTCGGGTCGCATATCTCACACGTGTCGCTCACACGACCAGTAATTTCGCCTTGTTACTTCAAGCTAACATCCCATCGGACCGTCGATAGGTCGCGCGGGGACCCGTCGCCCCCGCCTCACCAGTCGATGACCGCCCGGTCGCGCCAGAACCGCCCGCCGGGCCCGTCGCGGAAGCGCGCGAGCCACGTCGGGGTCTCGGCGCCCTCGGCGGGGGTGCGCGGCGCCTCCTCGCCGCCCATCTCGGTGTGGACCCACCCCGGACAGACCGCGTTGGCGATCAGCCCCTCCTCCGCGTACTCGCCGTGGAGGTACTTCGTGAGGCCGTTGATACCGGTCTTGCTCACGCGGTACGCCGGCGACCCGCCCGACTGCTCCTCCCCGAGCGCGCCCATGCCCGACGAGAGGTTGACGATCCGGGGCGTCTCCGTGTTGAGCAGCGGGGGGATCGCGTACTTGCACAGCAGCATCGGCCCGCGGAGGTTCACCGAGATGGCGTGGTCGATGTGGTGCGTCCGCTCCTCGTGCAGCGGCGCGCCGAAGTGGCCGACCCCCGCGTTGTTGACGAGGATATCGAGGCCGTCCTCGCGCTCGCCGATCCGGTTGAGCGCGTCCTGGATGTCGCCCTCCTGGCTCACGTCGAGGACGACCCGCTCGAACTCGTCGGGGAGGTCGTAGGTGACGCTGCGGACCCCGGCGTAGACGGTGGCGCCCAGGTCCGCGAGGTTGGCCGCGATCTCCTTGCCGATCCCGCGGTTCGCGCCCGTCACGAGCGCGGCCTGACCGGTCAGGTCGTCGTACAGGTCCGGCTCGGCGGGGAGGTCGGCGTCGCTGTCGGTCATACCCGTCGTTGGCGGCCGGGACATTACGGCGTTTCGACCCGTGGCCGGCGGCGACGTGGCCTACTCGAAGTCGCGGCGCATCGCGATCTCGAACCACGGGCACAGCCGCAGTTGGCGGTACCACTCGGGGTGGTCGTGGAGGTGCTCGTAGTCGACCCACAGGAGGCCGGCGATCTCCTCCTCGTCGGGGTCGATCGCGTCGTCGTCGAGGGTGACCTTCAGGACGGCACACACCTCCCACTCCAGGCCGGCGTTCTCGAAGTAGCGCTTGTACTCGAAGCGGTCGGTGACGCGCAGGTCGCCGTACTGGTCCGGGGTGACGCCCAGTTCCTCCTCCAGACGCTGGCGGGTCGCCTCCTCCTGCGTCTGGCCCTCGACCGGGTGGGAGGCGACCGTGCCGTCCCAGAAGGTGCCCCACAGGCGCTTGCCGGGCGCACGCTGGCCGAGCAGGAGCCGGCCGTTCGAGTCGAAGACCAGGCAGGTGAACGCCCGGTGGCGGATGCCGTCGCCGGTGTGGGCCTCCAGGCGGTTCACCGTCCCCTGCGGGTTGTCGTCGGCGTCGACGGCGATCACGTCCTGCATCGCGTTCTCGTGTTCCGGTTCGCCGACCGCGTCCGCGCCGCTCGCGTCGGCGTCCTGCGTGCTCATACGCCGTCGTGCGTGAGGGCGGACCATGACGGCTTCGGTCGACCGCGAGCGGCGCGTCGACGGGACGCTCGTCAGCCGAGGCGCTCGTCGAGGATGAGCCGCGTCTTCGTGCCCTCGATCTCGTCGAGCTCGCGGGCGCGGGTGATGAGCTCGTTCACCGCGCGCGTGTCGACGCAGTCCACGATGAGCACGATGTCCTCCTGCCCGGACACCTGCCAGACGAAGTCGACCTCCTCCCAGTCGGCCAGGCGCTCGGAGACGGCGCTGGTGTTGACGTTCATGTCGACGGAGATCTCGACCATCGCCTTCACGTTGCCCGTGCGCGTGGTGACGGTGAACCGCTCGATCACGCCCTCGCTGGTCATCCGGTCCACCCGGTTCCGAACGGTCCCCTCGCTGGTGCCCACCTCCTCGGCGATCTCCGTGTACGGCGTCCGCGCGTCCCGTCGCAGGAGGTTCAGGATGCGGCGGTCGAGGTCGTCCATGTACGCCCTTGCCGGAGCGCCGGCAAAGAGATTACGAATTTCGTAACGTGGCTTCGAACGACGCACTTATGTGCCGCCCAGTCCTGTGCATCTCGTAATGGCGGACGCCTACGTCGCCCTGGCCGACGGCCGTGTCTTCGAGGCACGCGCCCGCGCGCCGGGCCGGACACGTGGTGAACTGGTCTTTACGACCGCGTACACCGGGTACGAGGAGTCGCTGACGGACCCCTCCTACGAGGAGCAGGTCCTCACCTTCTCCTACCCGTTGATCGGCAACTACGGCGTCCGAGACGAGCGGTTCGAGTCGGATCGCGTCCACCCCAACGCCGCGATCGCCCGCGAGATGACCGACGACGTGGCCGAGTGGCTCGCCGGGGAGGGCGTGCCCGCGGTCGACCACCTCGACACGCGCGAGCTCGTGACGACCGTGCGCGAGGAGGGGGCGATGAACTGCGGCATCGCGGCCGGGCCGGAGGCGACCCCCGAGGTCGCGAAGGAGGAACTCGCCGAGTGCAAGGGGATGTCAGAGCACCTCGACATCGGCAAGCAGGTGTCGACGGACGATCCTTACACCGTCGAGGGCGACGGCGAACACGACGTGGCGCTCGTCGACTGCGGGATGAAGGGCTCCATCGTCTCCTCGCTGACCGAGCGCGGCGCCGACGTGCACGTGCTCCCGTACGACGTGGACGCCGAGACGGTCGCCGAACTGGACCCGGACGTCCTGTTCGTCTCGAACGGCCCCGGCGACCCCGCGAACTTCGAGTCGACGCAGGCGCTGGTCGAGGAGTTCGCCGGCGACCTCCCGCTGGCGGGGATCTGCCTCGGCCAGCAGATCGTCGCCCGCGCGTTCGACGGCGACACCGAGAAGATGGCGTTCGGCCACCGCGGCGTCAACCAGCCCGTGCGCGACCTCCGGACCGGACAGGTCGTCATGACGACCCAGAACCACGGCTACTCGGTCGCCGACCCCGGCGACCTGACGGTGACGCAGGTGAACGTCAACGACGACACCGCGGAGGGGCTCGAGAGCGAGGAGTACGACGTCGTCACCCGGCAGTACCACCCCGAGGCGAACCCCGGGCCGCACGACTCGCTGGGCTTCTTCGACGACGTGCTCGCGATGGCTGAGAACGGGACGCGGACGACCGTGAAGGCCGACTGAGGGGAGCGCGAGCGAACACGCGGGGGCGGCGTGACCTGACGGGAACCGCCCCCGCGGGTGGCTCCCGCGGACATCTCGGAGGAATTACAAAAACGCCGTTCCGGGAACGCTCTTTCCCCTCCGTGTCGTCTCCTCGCACATGGCAGTCGATGACACGGGACGCGACGAGTACAGCGAGGCTGTCGGCCTGGATGAGCTTCGCGAGGAGGGGCGCGCGCTGACGGCCGTCGACGGGACCCCGATCGCGCTGTTCTACCACGAGGGCGAGGTCCGGGCGGTGAACAACCGCTGTCCCCACATGGGGTTCCCGCTGACGGAGGGGAGCGTCGAGGAGGGCGTGCTCACCTGCCACTGGCACCACGCCCGGTTCGAGCTCTCCTGCGGCGACACGTTCGACCCCTGGGCCGACGACGTGGACACCTACCCGACCGAGGTACGGGAGGGAACCGTCTACGTCTCCCCCGAGCCCCGACGCGCGGAACCGCCCGAGGTCCACTGGCGCGACCGGCTGGAGGACGGCCTGGAGCAGAACATCCGGCTCGTGCTGGCGAAGTCCGCGGTCGCGCTGCTGGACGCCGGCGTCGACCCCGAGGAGGTGGTCGAGCGCGGCGTCCGGTTCGGCGTGCGCAACCGCGCCGACGGGTGGGCCTCCGGGCTCACCATCCTCACGGCGCTGGCGAACCGCCTGCCGGACCTGGACGAGCAGGACCGCAAGCGCGCGCTGTACCAGGGGCTCACGGAGGTCGCCGGCGACTGCGACGGCGAGCCGCCGAAGTTCGACCAGGAGTCGTTCTCGGCGACGGACGTGCCGTTCGAGCGCCTCCGGTCCTGGTTCCGCGAGAACGTCGAGGTGCGCGACGCCGACGGCGCCGAGCGCGTGCTCCGCACCGCCGTCGCCTCCGGGTACGGCCCCGAGCGGCTGACCGAACTGCTCGTGACGGCGGCGACGGACCACCGCTACCTCGACACGGGCCACACCTTCGACTACGTGAACAAGGCGACGGAGGCGCTCGACCTGGTCGGCTGGGACGACGAGGAGCGGACGGCCGACGTGCTCGCCTCGCTCGTGCGCGGGCTCGCCACCGCACAGCGGGCCGAGGAGACCTCCTCGTGGCGCCAGCCGGTCGACCTGGCGTCGATGTGCGCCGACCACTTCGACCGGCTCGACGGGATGGTCGCCGCGGGCGAGGGGGAGACGTGGACCGAGCCCGACGACTTCACCGACCGCCTCCACTCGGCGGACCCCGAGGAGGTGTTCGACGCCCTGGAGGGGGCCATCCGTGCGGGCGCGACAGTCGAAGAACTCGCGAGCGCGGTGTCGTTCGCGGCGGCCAAGCGGGTGGCGCTGTTCGCCACGAGCAACGAGTTCAACGACTGGAACACGGTCCACCACACGTTCACGTTCGCGAACGCGGTCCACCGGGCCGCCGAGCGGACCGAGACGACGGCGCTGTACCGCGGCGTGTTCGACGCCGCCGTGAACGTCTACCTCGACCGCTTCCTCAACACCCCGCCCGCGCCCGAGGCGACGGGCGACTCCGACGCCGACCCCGAGGCGGCGCTGGAAGACCTCCGCATGGCGTTCGAGCAGCAGGGGCGGGTCCAGCAGGCCGGCGACGCCGTCGCCGACTTCCTCGCCGGCGGCGGCGACCCCGGGCGGCTGAAGGCCGAACTCGGGAACGCGCTGCTGGTCGAGGACACGGGCTTCCACACGTTCCAGGCGTACGAGGCGGCGTGTCGGCAGTTCGACCTGCGCGCCGACGGCGCCGGTGACGTCGACGGCGTCACCGACGAGCAGCGCGACTGCCTCGTCGCCGCCGGCCGCTACATGGCCGCCCACTACCCGACGCGTCGCTCGCGCGAGCAGACGTTCTCCATCGCGGCGCGGCTGATGCGGGGAGAGCGCGTCGACGGGGCGGGCGAGGTCGAGTGAGCGAGCGGAGCGAGCGACCGAGACCTCGGAGGGACGGCAACGCTGAAAGGAGCGAGGTGCCCGCCGACGGCTGACGCGGCTCAGTCGGTGAGCGAGCGCCCGTCGCCCCACCCGTCGGCGCGGGCGGCGCCGACGGCCCACGCCAGGTCGTTGGCGCGCGGGAGCTCGTCGAAGCTCCACACCCGGTGGTCGGCGCGGACGCACCGGCCCCGCTCCTCGTGGCCGTGGCGCTCGACGTGGACGGCGTCCAGCCCCGCGTTCCACGCCGCGCCCACGTCGCTGTCGCCGTCGCCGAGGTAGACGCCGCGGCCGCGCGTCGGGTCCACCCCGAGGTCGGCCATCGCCAGCTCCAGCGGGCCGGGGTCGGGCTTCCACCCGGTTTCGTCGGAGCACGAGAGGAACGTGTCGAAGTGCGCGCCCAGGTCGAGCCGGTCCACGACCGGGCGGGCGAGGAACTCGGCACAGTGCGTCACGACCCCGACCGGGACGTCGAGGCGCGCGAGGTCGGCCAGCAGGCGCTCGGCGTCGTCGTGGAGGTACGTCGCCGCCGCGCGCGACTCGGGGTCCTCGACGGCGTGGAACGCCGGCCAGAACTCGGCCGGGTCGAGCCCCCACTCCCGCAGGAGCGGGTCACGGGCGCCGGCGAGCCCGTGCCACAGTAGCTCCGCCTGCCGGTCGGTGAACTCGTAGCCGATCCGGGCGCCGACGCGGTCGAACACCTCCCTGGTGTACGACCACTCGGCGTCAACGAGCGTGCCGTCGAGGTCGAACAGCCAGAAGTCGTAGGCGTCGGGGACCATGCGCGGAGTCACCAGTAGGCCGTTCCCCGGCATATATGTTCGGCCCCTACCGGCCGTTAGGAGGGTGACTAACGCGCCGCCGACGGGATTCCGGGACCACCTCGCCCCGGCCGCGCTGGCTCACTCGATTCGCCGTGCTCGTCGGCGGAGGAGTCCTACGGACCTCGCCGCCGGACTCCGAGGCCTCGGTCGCGCTTCGCGCTCACGGGTCGCTTCGCTCCCCGTTCGCTTCGAGGTCTCGTGGTTCGGGAGAGCGGAGCTCTCCCGTCATCACGAAAGACGGCTCCGCCGTCTTTCGAACGACTCCGCTCGACCTCGCACCGCTCACTCGGCCTCGCCGTCCACCCTGATCGACGAGCCGAAGTACTTGTGCAGCGCCTCGCGGACCGAGTCCGCGCGGAACGTCGCGAGATCGTCGCCCACGGCGTCACGGAGCGCGGCGAGGTACGCCTCGTCGGTCTCGAACTCCCGGAACTCCGCCGACAGCACCTCGACGCCGACCGGGAGGCGGTCGGCACAGAGGCGGCGGGCGTGCTCGTCGTCGTTGGCCTCCCCGCGCCACAGCGCGTCGCGGAACAGCAGCCACCCCTCCTCGCCGGGCGTCGGCGCCGGGACCCGCAGCACCGTCTCGAACGTCTCCGGGTCGATCCGCGCGCGCCGCGGGGAGAGGGTGAACCGGACCCGGAAGACGTACGCCGCCTCCATCGGCTCAGTCCGCGAGCTCGTTCAGGCGCCCCGCGAGGTCGATGTCCTTCGCGGTGACGCCCCCGGCGTCGTGGGTGGTGAGCCGGACCTCCACCTCGCGCCACTCGACGGTCATCGTCGGGTGGTGGAACGCCTCCTCGGCGAGCCCCCCCGCGCCGGCCGCGAAGCCGACCCCCTCGAGGTAGGAGTCGAACTCGAACGTCCGGACGATCTCGTCGGCCGCGTCGTCGTGGTGCCAGCCGTCGGGGAGCTCCGCCGCGATCTCCTCGGCGTCGAGTACGTCTGCCATGGGTACCCGGTCGGCCGCCGTCGGCAAAAGCGTACCCCGGCGGGCCGACGCTCACCGCTCGCTCGCGGCGGACGCGAGCGCGGCCTTCGCTTCGTCGATCAGCGAGAGCGTCCGCGTCCCCGCCGACAACACGGGGTAGGGACTGTCGAGCGACCGGTAGAGGTAATCGAACCAGTGCTGCCGCCGTCCCTCCTCGTCGTGGATGCGGCCCTGCCGGTCGGACAGCAGCGCCTCGACGCGGTCCTCGTGCCACTCCAGGCGCTCGTACTCGCCGACGATGTCCGGGTAGCCGTCGTACGCGAGGTCGCGCTCGACCGTCCGCTCGGCGGCCTCGACGGCCGGTTCGAGCGTCGAGGCGGCCTCCGACACGGCGGACTCCTCCGTCTCGAGCCTCGACAACAGCTCCGCGCGCTCGTCGCGCGCGCGCTCGGCGCCGCTCGCGAGCGTCGCCCGCAGCGCCGGCGTCAGGGTCCCGTCGTCGTCCACGAGCGCCCTCGCGACCGCGCCGGAGAACTCCTCGGCGACGTTCTCCGCGAGCGTCTCGTCGTACTCCTCCTCGTAGTGGGGGGTCGCCATCACCGTCTCCCTGTACGCCCTGCGCGCCGCGGCCACCCCCCCGCCGTCGGGGTCGGGGCGCCCCGCCGCCGTCGCGAGCACGTTCGTCCCGCCGCCCGTCGGCGTCGGTCGCGTCACCTCGCGCGGCTCCAGTTTGACGACGCGGCGACGGAAGCGCTCGAAGGCGTCCCGCTCGGCGCGGGTGCGCGTCCGCTCGCGAGCCAGCGCCTCGCGCGCGCCGTCGAGCCGCGACAGCACCGCGCCGACCGCCAGCAGGAACGCCGCAGTCAGCCCCAGAACGGCGAGCCCGACGGCGATGTCCGGGTGATCGCAGGCCGCCGACCGGCACATCGCCTCCACCCCCTGTTCGACCGGCTCGGTCGAGAGCCGACCGACGCCGTGACTCGTGCCTCCCATGCGTCACTGTGCGAGAGCATCACACATCACCCTTTCCCCCGCGGGGACAGTCGCCGATATCTTCGACCGGATCGGCGAGAAAACTACGGCCGGGGATCAGTCGTCCGTCATCCGTTCGAGCACGTGCGCCGGCACCTCGGCGTCGCCGTCTGGCGCGTCCGCCGCGTCCGGCACGGGGGGCGCGCCGTCGAACTCGGGATCGAACAGCTGCATCGCCGTGTGGATGGTCTCCCAGTCGTCCTCGACAGCCGCCTCGCGCAGGCTCTTCGTCGGCGCCGCGAGCAGTTGCCCGACGAGCGCGTCCGCGAGGGCCGCGACCGTCTCGCGCTGCTCGTCGGTGAGGTCCCCCTGGGATTCGAGCTTCGCCATCGCCTCCCGGAGCTCGCGCCGTTTCGTGCGCTCGGCCGACTCGTACATCGCCGAGACGGCGTCGTCGGCGCGCTTGCGCTTGAACTCATCGAGGAGGCGGTCGAACTCGGCGTCGATCATCTCCTCGACGGCCGCGGCGGCCTCCTCGCGCCGCTCGCGCGTCTCGCCGGTGACCGCCTCGAGGTCGTCGATGTCGCGGACCGCGACGGTCTCGTCGCCGGCGCCGGGGACGACGTCGCGGGGCTGGCCGAGGTCGATACACAGCGTCTCGCCGGCGTCCACGAACGTCTCCCCGTCGAACAGCGGCTCGTTCGCGCCGGTCGCGGTGATGACCACGTCCGCCTCGGCGGCCGCCCGCGGGACCGCCGAAAGCGGGAGCGCCGTCGACGCCGTGTCGAGTTCGGCGGCGACGTGTTCGGCCGTCGGGAGCGAGCGGTTCGCGACGACGACGCGCGAGACCGGGGAGTCGTCGAGCGCCCGGGCCGCGAGCGTCCCCATCTCGCCGGCGCCGACGACCAGCGCGGTCGCGCCCGAGAGCGTCGTCTCGCGGGCGGCGAGCTCGACCGCCGCCGACCCCAGCGAGACGGAGCCCTCGTTGATCGCCGTCTCGGCGCGGGCGCGCTTGCCCACCTGCAGCGCCTTCGAGAGCGCGTCGTCGAGCACGCCGCCGCGGAGTCCGCCGACCTCGCGGGCGCGCTCGGCGGCGTCGCCCAGCTGCCCGAGGATCTGGTCCTCCCCGAGCACGAGCGACTCCAGGCCGGCCGCCACCCGCATGAGGTGTCGCAGGCTCCCCTCGTGGTCGAGGTGCACGACCGCCCCCTCGCGCACCTCCGGGGCGAACGGCTCCAGGGCCGCGCGCGCCTCGGCGGCGTCGCCGGCGGCGACGTACGCCTCCGCGCGGTTGCACGTCCCGATCGCGAACGCCTCCTCGACGCCCTCGCGCCCGAGCAGCTCCGACACGAGCGTCGCCTCGTCCGCGCCCTGCGCGGACTCGATCTCGTCGACCGACGCGAGCGCGTGGCTCACGCTCACGCCCGCGACGACGCCGGTGTCAATCATCGATCTCCTCCATGACTCGCTCGGCTTCTTGGCGGGCATTGGAGACTCCCTCTTGTAAAGCCTTCCAAACCGACGACGCCTCCACGACCGCCCGAACCGCCTCCCGTCGGTCGGTCGGCGACGCGTCCGACGCCCGCAGGTCGGCCCGGATCTCGGCGACCAGCTCGGCCATCGCGCCGGCGCCCTCGATCTCCGACTCGATCCGCCGGCGCAGCTCCTTCGACAGCGCCGGCGCCGCCCCGCCGGTCGCCACCGCCGCGACGACGGGGTCGTCGCGGACCGTCGCCGGGACGACGACGCTGCCGGCGTCGCGCCCGCCGGAGCGGTCCGCGCGGTTGACCAGCGCGCCGGCCTCCCGGGCCGCCCGCTCGGCGGCCCCGTTGACCGCCTCGTCGTCGGTCGCGGCGACCACGAGCGCGGGGTCGAGCCGCGCCACCCAGTCGGACAGGTCCTCGGGGGCCGGCGCCGCGCGCACCAGCGCCGCGTCGCCGAAGTCGCGGTCGGCGAACGCCGGGCTCACGACGACCGTCCGGGCCTCCCGGGCGAACGTCCGCGCCTTGCGCGCGCCGACCGGGCCGCCCCCGACCACGAGGACGGTCTCGCCCTCGAAGTCGTGCAGCAGCGGGATCACGGCTCGCCCTCGCCATCGTGCGGTGCTCCCGCCCGCGATACATAAACCCCCTCCCCGGGATCGCGGGCCACGGAACGCGGGCGAACGGGTTCGGGGCGCGCCGTCGGGCGCGCGCGTCGGACGCGGGTCACGCGTCGGCGGGGCCTGACTCCGCGCCGTCCTCGCGCACCTGCGCGTCGGCGCGCTCGTCCAGCCGGATGCCCGTCTTCTTCAGGATGCGCGAGGAGAACAGCGTGTCCCAGTCGTCGTCGCCGACGTCCCAGTACTCCGCCATCACCCCGCGCACCTGCGCGATCCGCTCGGCCGACTCCGCCTCGTCGCGGCCGTGGGTCATCGCGAAGAAGTTGTACGGCCACACGCCCTCGTGACGCGGCCGGTGGTAGCAGTGGGTGACGAACCCGAGCGAGGCGACCGCGGGCCCGACCTCGCCGAGCAGGTCGTCGGGCACGTCCCAGACGGTCATCCCGTTCTCGGTGTACCCCAGCGCGTAGTGGTTCGGGATGACGCCCACGCGGCGGACCTTCCCCTCCGCCTCGAAGCGCTTGATCGTCCCGACGACCCACTCGACGGGCTGGCCGACCGCCTCGGCCACGTCGGCGTACGGCGTCTCGGTGACCGGCAGGCCGCCCTGGATCTCGACGACGAGGTCGCGCTCGCGGGCGGTGATGCCGCGCTCGTCGGTCGGCGTCACGTCGGGGCCGAGGTGCGACAGGTCCAGGTCGCCGTCGGCGACGGGACCCTCGAGCAGGAACTTCGCGCCGACGTGGAACTCCTCCCGCTTCGGGAGGTTGTACGTCTCCTGTCCCGTCGCGTCCTCGATGTCCGCGAGGACGCGTTCCACCTCCGCCTCGTCGGCCACGCTCACGACGAACCACATGTTCAGGTGCGGGTGCTCGCGCTCGTAGTTGTGCGCGACCTCCCGGAAGCCGTTGACCGTCTCCGCGATCTCCTCGAACTCCTCCTCGGGGGCGTGCATCGCCACGAGCGTCGCGGTGCCGCCGATCTCCTCGGCGTTCACGAGCGCGCCGAACCGCGAGAGCACGCCGCGCTCGTCGAGGTCGCGGACGGTCGCGAGCAGTCCGTCGGCGTCGACGTCGACGCCGCGCTCGGACAGCGCCGCCGCGGCCGGCTCCCACGGGCGCTCCACGACCGGGAAGCCGCCCTGGAAGGCGTTGACGACGGCGCGTTCGAGCGTCGAGAGGTCGGCGTCCGTCCCGACTGTGTCCATGGTCGCGCTCGGGACGCCGCGAGGATAAGCGTCGCGTTCGTGGTACCCGTCCCGCCGGTCGCGTCGACGTCGCCGTCGTCGCCGGGGCGGCGTCCCGGACCGGCGTGCCCCGCCTCGGCCCGACCCGACCGATCCGGTCCGGTCCGGCCCGGAGTCAGGGAACGACCGTCACGTCGTCGACGTTGTCGAGCGCGGTCACGTCCGCCGCCAGCGCCTCCTGGTCGACGCCCGCCTCGTAGTAGAACACGAGGTCGAAGCTCCCCTCGCGCAGCAGCTGCTGGCACTCCCAGACGAACTCCTCCCCGTCGAGGGTCAGCCCCTGGAACTGGTTCGAGGAGAAGTCGGGGTCGTCGTTGCCGGCGTAGATGAACGTCTCGCCCGCGCCGGCGTGGTCGGCGATCACCTCGTTGAGGTCGACGGTGAGCTCGTGCATCTCGAGGTCCTGCTGGCCGTCCAGCGCGGTGTGGACGACCATCCCGAGCAGGTCGATGTCGCCGGGCTCCAGCAGCGCCTTGGTCCGCTCGTAGAGGTCGCGGTCGAGGGTGTCGCTCATGCGTCCCGCTCCGTGCGTGGGGGCTATACGGGTGGCGGTTTCCGGTTCGGCGGGCCCGCGGTGCTCACGACCCCCCTCGATGGGCGGCTCGGCACGGGGACATCGCCGGTCACGAGACCTGCGGTCTCGTGAGCTCACAGATCGCGCAGCGGTTTGTGAACGCCGGTCTTCCGAGGCCTCCCTTCGGTCGGCCCCGCGTTGCTCGCGCCTCGCACTCCCCGCGCATCTTTTTACGCGTCCTCCCCCACGTTGGGACGATGGAACTCACCCTGAAGTTCTTCGCCACCTTCCGGGAGGCGGTCGGCTCGAAGACCGTCGAACGGGAGTTCCCGAACGCCTCGACCGTCGGCGAGGTGCTCGCGGCCTTAGAGGAGGAGTACGACGGCCTCGACGGCGGCCTGCTGGAGGACGGCGACCTCAAGCCGCAGATCAACGTCCTGCTCAACGGCCGGGAGGTGCTGCACATGGACGGCATCGACACGGCCGTCTCCGACGGCGACACCCTCGCGGTGTTCCCGCCCGTCGCCGGCGGCGCCGACAGCGCCGCCGACCCGGATCCCGACCCCGACGCGGACGCGGACGCGGGTTCGAGCGCGGGCGCGGGGACGGTCACCCGGACCGAGTCCTACCGGGGCATCTCCCGCCGGCTGGCGGTCCACTACCTCCGGGGCCTCGGCGGGGAGACGGACGCCCCCGACGAGGAGGCGACCGAGGTGGTCGCCGACGGCTGGCGCGCGGAGGTGTCCGCCGAGCCCGTCACCGCCGCCGGCGCCATCAGCCTCACCGAGGTGACCGTCACCGTCGAGGGCGACGAGGCGACGGTCGACGACCTGCTGGAACGGTTCGGCCAGAAGGCGATGCGCGCGGGCGGCTGATGACCGGACCGGAGGACCCCGCCGACGAGGGCACCCCGGAAGGCCGGATCGCCGCCGACGGCGACGGCGAGAACCCACGGAACGACGGGGACGGCCCGGGCGGCGAGGACGCCGCGGACGGCGACCCGGCGCCGGACCGCCCCGGCCCGGACCCGAACTACGACCCGGAGGCGCGCGAGACCGGCCACCCCATCGACGGCAACGCGCTCATGATCGCGGCGGCGAAGGCGAGCGTCCGCGCCGGCCGGCTCCCGACCCTGCTGCGCGCCGCCGACGACTACCTCCGCGAACGGGTCGACGAGTACGAACGCTCCTACGAGCGCGTCGACGAGGCCGACGGGGTCGCGACGTACCTCGTGCCGGAGGGCCACTGGGCCGAGGTCGGCGAGGCGCTGGGCCTCGCCGACCGCGAGGCCGACGCGCTGCGGCGCGCCCACGAGCAGCACCTCCTCCGCGTCGGATCGCGACGGCGACGCAGGCGGGAGTTCGAGTCCGCGCTCGACCTCCGCGAGGCGGCCGTCGTCACGCGGTGACCCGGTTCGGTTCTCCCCGTGTCCGTCGAACGAAACCGGGAAGAATTATTAGCTGTCGTACGTGTTTGCGAACGTGAACGAACGCGTGCTCGTCGTCGACGACTCCGCGTTCCAGCGGTCGCGGATCCGCGAGCGACTGGAGCCGACGTTCGACGTGGTGGCGGAGGCGGCGGACGGCGAGGAGGCGGTCGCGACGTACCGCGAGGTCGACCCGGACGCGGTGACGATGGACTTCGCGCTCCCCGCGCTCGACGGGCCGACGGCGACGGCGGCGATCAAGGAAGGCGATCCCGAGGCTGTCGTGGTGTTCTGTTCCTGCGTCGACCAGCAGGAACAGCTCAAGCGGGCGGTCCGGGCGGGCGCCGACGGCTACGTTCACAAGCCGCTGGAGGAGGGCGAACTCGCCGCGGCGCTGCGGTCGGCGCTGGCCGAGGAGGCCGACCAGACGGGCGACCCGCCGGCCGAGTGAGCGGTCGTCGGGTACCGGGACCGACGACCCCTTGAGGACGCGCGCCGCCCCTCCGGCATGGACAGTCGCATCCCGCCCGACCTCCGCGACGGCGTCCGCGACACCCTCCCGCTGTTGCTCGGGGTGGTCCCGTTCGCGCTCGTCGCCGGCGTCGCCGGCGTCGAGGCAGGGCTCACGCCGCTGCAGACGGTCGGGCTGTCGGTCGTGGTCTTCGCCGGCGCCTCCCAGCTGGCCGCCATCGAGCTGCTCGGAGCCGACGCCGCGCTGGGCGTCGTCGTGCTCACGGTCGTCGTGATCAACCTCCGGATGCTCATGTACTCGGCGTCGATCGCGCCGTACTTCCGCGTCCTCCCGGCGCGCGTCCGCGCCGGCTGCGCGTACCTGCTCACGGACCAGGCGTACGCGCTGGCGCTGGCGCGGTACACGAGCGACCGCGACCGCGGCGCGGACACCCGCCGCCCGTACTACTACCTCGGCGTCGCGGTCACCCTCTGGGTCGTCTGGCAGGCGGGCACCGTCGCCGGCGTCGTCTTCGGCGCCGCCGTCCCCGACGGGTGGCGGCTCGGCTTCGCCGTGCCGCTGGTGTTCCTGGCGCTGCTCGTGCCGGCCGTCTCGGACGCGCCGAGCCTCGCGGCGGCCGTCGTCGCCGCCGCGGTCGCGGTCGCCGGCGCGGGGCTCCCCTTCAACGCCGGGCTGGTCGTCGGCGCCGTCGTCGGCGTGCTCGTCGGCATCGCCGCCGAGGAGGTCGGCCTCGGCGACCCGGACGACGCGGACCCCACGGAGGGCCACCGGTGACGACGAGCTACGGCCCGCTGTCGGTGTGGGCGGTCGTCGTCGCCGGCGGGCTCGCCACCTTCGCCATCCGGCTGTCGTTCATCCACCTGTTCGGCCGGGTCGACGAGGTGCCGCCGTGGCTGAAGCGGGCGCTGACGTACGTCCCGCCGGCGGTGCTGGCGGCGCTCGTCGCCCCCGACTTCGCCCCCGCCGCGCCGACCCCCGCGGCCGTGCTCACGCCCGAGATCCTCGGCGGCGCCGCCGCGGTGCTTGCCGCCTGGCGGACCCGGGACGTGCTGTGGACGGTCGCGGCGGGGATGGCGGGGCTCCACCTCGCGCGCTTCCTGCTGTGAGCGCGTGCGGGCCGGGGCGACCGCCCGGTCGGCCCGCGGGGAGTCCCGCCGCCGTCCCGCGGAGACGGCGGCGATTGCCGGAGTGCGCGCGTACACCCGTCGGCGCGCGGAACGCCCGCCGATGACGGAGTCGCCGCTGGCGGCCGCGCGCCGGGCGCCCCGCGAGACGTGGGTGGTCGTCGGCGCCGTCGCCGCCTCGCAGTACCTCAACCACGCGTACCTCGTGCTGTTCCCGCCGATCCTGGCGGTGCTCTCCGGCGAGTTCGCGGTCGGGCTGGCGGCGCTTGGCGTCGCCCTCGGCGTGCAGGGCGCGACGAACACGGCGTTCCAGCTCCCGTTCGGGCGTCTCGCGGACCGCTACGACCGGACGCTCGCGCTCGGGCTCTCGTCGGTGCTGGGCGCCGTGGGGGTGCTCGCGGCCGCCGCCGCGCCCACCTACGAGTGGCTGCTCGTCGCGCAGGCGGTCATCGGCGTCGGCGTCGCCGGCCACCACCCGGCCCACTACCCGCTCATCTCCGACGCGACGCCGGAGGACCTGATGGGGCGGGCGTACAGCCTCTACGGCTTCGGCGGCTCGCTCGGCTTCGCCACCCCGCCGGTGCTGCTCGCGTGGGTCGTCTCGGCGGGCTACTCCTGGCGGCTCGGCGTCGGCCTCATCGGCGCCGTCGGCCTCCTGTTCGCCGTCGCGGTCACGTGGCTGTTCGCCGCCCGCGTCGACGAGACCGTCACCGCGCCGAACCGCGGGGCGGGCGACGGGACCGACGGCGCGGACGACGGCGCGACCGCCGACCCCCGCGGCGACGGCGGCGCCCCGGGGTCGTGGCTCGCGCGGGCCCGGGCGTATCTCCGGGGGCTGGCGGCCGCGCCGGGCGTGCTCGCGCTGGCGCTGCTGGCGCTGGTCACCTCGACGGCGGGGTGGGGGTTCACCAGCTACGTCGTCGTGTTCCTGCAGGACGGCTACGGGCTGTCGCTGTCGCGGGCGAACCTCGCGCTGACGGGCTCGTACCTCGTCGGCGCCGTCGCCGTCTTCGTCGGCGGCGACCTCTCCGACCGGGTCAGCGCCGGGCCGGTGATGGTCGCCAGCTTCGCGGCCGTGACCGTCCTCGTGGGCGTGTTCGCGCTCGGGACGGTCGGCCCGCTGGCGGCCGTCGGGCTCGTGCTCCTCGTGGGCGGCGCGCGCTCGGTCGCCGGGCCGGCGCGCTCGAAGCTCACCGACGCGTTCGCGCCGTCGGGGTCGACGGGCACGAGCTTCGCGGTCACCACCGTCGGGGTGATGCTCGGCAACGCCGTCGCGCCGCCGGTGTTCGGCTACCTCATCGAGGCGGCGGGGCGGCGGGCGGCGTTCCTCGGCGTCGCCGGCGTCTCCCTACTCGCGGTCGTCCTCACGGTCTGGCTGATCGCTCGCTTCGGGGACGCCTGAGGCGGGGCGGTCGACGCCGGTTCGACTCGGTCGCCCCTCGGCCCCGTCGCCGGCGACGACCGCGGCGCGCCGCTCCTGGGCGACCGCGATACGCTCGTGTGCGCGCACGAACCGGTAGAGCAGCCACAGGAGGAGCGCGACCGACGCGAGGTAGACGATCGCGAGGATCTGCGCCCGTATCAGGACGGCGTAGAGGCCGAACAGGACGAACAGGACGACGACCGCGATGCCGGTTCGAGAACTGAGCGATTCTCGGAGGGTTGGCGGGGACTCGCTGGACACGGACCGCGATCCTCCCGGAGGGATGATAAATCGGGGCGGTAGGTGCGAACGGAAGGCAAACAAAGGGACGATGGCCCCGAGAATCCACTGAGCACCAGCAAATGTACCGCGAGCGAGCCAGCCGCGAGGCTGGCGAGCGAGCGGCCCTTTGGCATGAACGGGTTTTCGCCGAGCGGTTCCCGCAGTGAGCGAACGAAGTGAGCGAGCGAGGAAACCCGAGGGGAAAAGAGGTTCCGGTTCCTAGTCGTCAGCGGGCGCGACGCCGGAGTCGCCCGAGGAGACGCCGGTGCCGGGCCCGATGTCGATCTCGAGCTCGTCGAGCTTCTCGTCGGGGACGACGCCGTCGACCCAGCCGCGGACCTCGTAGTACTCCTCCTTCATCTCGGGGAGCTCGCAGTACTCGCCCTCGGAGGCGCCCTGGCCGGGGATGCCGTCCGCGAGGAAGCGGTCCGGCAGCGAGTCGTCGCTCCCGTCGAAGCCGGCGAGGTTGTTGTAGTAGCGCTCCAGCGTGTAGATGCGCTCGCCCGCCTCCAGCAGCTCGTCCTCGGAGACGTCGCGGCCCGTCATGCCGTTGTACTGCATGACGTACTCCTCGATGCCCTCCGCGAACGCGTTGAACTTGCAGATGTCGAACGAGTCCGAGATGGCGTGCATGTCCTGGAACGTCGCGGTCAGCTCGCCCTTGCCCTCGTACTCGTAGGGGTCGACCTTCTGCGGGAGGCCGAGGATCTCCGCCGACGGCGTGTACGCCCGCAGGTGGCACGCGCCGCGGTTGGAGGTCGCGTACGCGATGCCCATGCCCTTCATGCAGCGCGGGTCGTACGCCGGGATCGTCTGGCCCTTGACCGCCAGGGAGTTGTCGTGGGCGTCGAAGCGCTCGGCCACGCGGTCGGCGCCCTCCGCGAGCGCGTCGGCCAGCTCGCCGTCGCGGTGGGCGACGTCCTCGATGAGGTCGATCATGCGCTCGGTGTCGCCCCAGTCGAGCTGCTCGGCGAGGCCGTCGAGCTTGCCCTCCTCGGACATCTCCATCGCCATCGCCATCATGTTCCCCATCTCGATGGTGTCGACGCCCATGTCGTTGCACCGCTGGATCATGACGGCGATCTCGTCGCGCTCGGTGTGCCCGGAGTTCGGGCCCAGCGCGAACGCCGACTCGTACTCGTACGACTCCGTGCGCACGTTCATCTCCTCGCCCTTGTGGAGCACGTCGACCTCGACCTCCTTCTTGCAGGCGACCGGGCAGGAGTGACACGTCGGCTCGTCGACGAGGATGTTCTCGCGGACGTTCTCGCCGGAGACGCGCTCGGCGTCGACGTCGACGCCCTCGGACTCGGAGAACGCGTTCGTGGAGGTGTACTTCGCGTTCTTCGTCGGGAGCCCGTCCATCTCCTCGGTGGCGTTCATCAGGACGTTCGTCCCGTACATCGAGAGGCCGCCCTCGTTGGGCGCGGTCACGTCGGACTCCTGGATGACCTGCATCGCCTGCTGGTACCCCTCCTGGAACGTCTCGGGCTCGGCGGGCTTGGGCATCCTCGTGCCCGACTTCACGACGACCGCCTTGAGGTTCTTCGAGCCCATCACCGCGCCCGTGCCGCCGCGGCCGGACGCGCGGTCGTCCTCGTTGACGATGCAGGCGTACCGGACGCCGTTCTCGCCGGCGGGCCCGATCGCCATCACCGAGACGTTCTTGCCGACGCTGCCGTCGACCTCCTCGCCGAGCGTCTCGATGGTGTCGTGGACGCCCTCGCCGGACACGTGGGAGGCGTCACGCAGCTCCACCTCGCCGTCCTCGACGACGGCGTACACCGGGTGGTCGGCGGCGCCGTCGAAGACGAGGCCGTCGAACCCGGCCCACTTGAGCCGGGCGCCGGACCAGCCGCCGTGGTGGCTGTCCGTGACGGTCCCCGTGAGCGGGGACTTCGTCGTCACCGCGATCCGGCCGCTCATGACGGTCTGCGTGCCCGTCAGCGGACCGTTCATGAAGCACAGCCGGTTGTCCGGTCCCATCGGGTCCACGTCCGGGCCCGCCTCGAACACGTACTTCACGCCGAGGCCGCGCGCCCCGATGTACTTCTTCGCGTCCTCGTCGTCGATGCCGGCGTACGATACGTCCTCCTCCGAGAGGTCCACGTGCGCCACGTGGTCCCTGAATCCGCCGAGGTCTGTCATGGTTAATCTACACTAGTTATGAGGGACTGTAGCGTGTTAGCCGTTACCTCGATGTCGTAACCGATATCGGTTTCGCGTTTCCGGGACGCGCCGCGGCGCGCCGCCGCCGTTATCCTGACGCGGTCCGGTGATCGATCCGATGACCGCCGATCCCCGACGGCTAGCGATATTTGCCGCGGTCACGACGGTAGTCGTTGCGTCGTCGCTGGTGCCGGCGCCCGTCGCGGCCGACGGCGAGCCCCGGCCGGACGTCGCGCCGCCGGGGACGGACCTCCTCCTGCACGTCGTCGGCTACGCCGCGGTGGCGTACACCCTCGCCGGCGCCGCCTTCGGAGGGCGGTCGGACGGCGGCGTCGACGGCGACGACGGGGGCGGCCACCCCGGCGCCGCTCCGGTCGCGGGCCTCGCCGGGGTCGTCCTCGTCGCGACGGCGCTGGGCGCCGGGGTCGAACTCGCGCAGGGGCCCGTCCCCGGCCGGGAGCCGTCCGTCCTCGACGGCGCGGCGAACGCCGTCGGCGCCGCCGTCGGCGCGGCGTGGTGGCGCCGTCGCGGCGGGGAGCGAGCGACCGAGTGAGGGGGAGAGCGAGCGAAGCGGTTTTCCGCGGGCCTCGCCCAGAGCCGACATGAGCCAGCCGAGCCCCGAGGTCTACGAGCGCGACCGGGGGATGGACGCCCACAACGCGGTGATGCGCGACATCCGCTCGGAGCGCGACGAGACGTACGACCCGCACGAGCCCACCCGCGTGTGGCTCGACGAGGACAACACGCCCGACGGCGTCAAGACCAGCCTCACGATCATCCTCAACACCGGCGGGTGTCGCTGGGCCCGCGCCGGCGGGTGCACGATGTGCGGCTACGTCGCCGAGTCCGTCGAGGGCGGCAGCGTCCCCCACGGGGCGCTCATGGACCAGATCGACGTCTGCCTGGAACACGAGGCCGACGAGGCCGACGAGCCCGCGGAGCTGATCAAGATCTACACCTCCGGCTCCTTCCTCGACGAGCGCGAGGTGGCCGCCGAGACTCGCCGAGCCATCGCGGAGACGTTCGGCGACCGCGAGCGCATCGTCGTCGAGTCGCTCCCGGACTTCGTCTCCGAGGGAAAGCTCTCGGCGTTCACCGAGCAGGGGCTCGAAACCGACGTGGCCGTCGGTCTGGAGACCGCGACCGACCGCGTCCGCCACGACTGCGTGAACAAGTACTTCGCCTTCTCGGACTTCGAGGACGCCTGCGCCGAGGCCGGCGAGGCCGGCGCGGGCGTGAAGGCGTACCTCCTCATGAAGCCGCCGTTCCTCTCGGAGTCGGAGGCCCTGGAGGACATGGTCTCCTCGGTCGAGCGGTGCGCCGGGGTCGACAACTGCCACACCGTCTCGATGAACCCTTGCAACGTCCAGCGGTACACGATGGTCGACGAGCTCCACTTCCGCGGGGGCTACCGCCCACCGTGGCTGTGGACGGTCGCGGCCGTGCTGGAGCGCACCGCCGACGCCGACGCCATCGTCGTCTCGGACCCGGTCGGCCACGGCAGCGACCGCGGCCCGCACAACTGCGGCGAGTGCGACGACCGCGTCCAGACGGCGATCAAGGACTTCGACCTCCGGCAGGACCCCGCGGTGTTCGAGCAGGTGTCCTGCGAGTGCGAGCGGACGTGGGAACTGGTACTGGAGGAGGAGACGGCGTTCAACCAGCCGCTGGCGAGGTAGGCGGCGGTTCGTGCGGCGCTTCGGACGGCGAGCGAACGGGAGGCGACTGACTTTATCCGGGTCCGGCGCGACCGTGAGGGCGTGACACACCGACCACACACGCGGAGGATATCGTGAACCTCGCCGGGATCGACCACTTCGTCCTCCGCGTCGGGGACGTCGAGGAGAGCGTCGCGTTCTACGAGTCGATCGGCGCCGAGACCGTGACGTTCGGCGACGGGCGCCGGGCCGTCCGCTTCGGCGACCAGAAGATCAACCTCCACCCGCCCGACCCGGACGTCGAGCCGGTCGCCTCGGCGCCGACGCCCGGGAGCGGCGACTTCTGCGTGCTCGCCGACGAGCCGATCGAGGCGATCGAGCGCGCCCTCGGAGAACGCGGCGTCGATGTCATACTGGGACCGATAGCACGTACCGGAACGACCGGGCCGATCACCTCGGTGTACGTCCGCGACCCCGACGGCAACCTCGTCGAGATCGCGACGCCCCGCGAGGAGTGAGGGGACGGCGGCGACACCGATCGTTCCGCGGCGGCGACGCCGGCGTCGGGGCCGGCCCCGACGCTACTCCGCGAACGCCCGGAGCACGCCCTGCCCGTCGGTGCCGCCGACGTCGGGCAGCGTCGCCCGCTCGGGGTGGGGCATCATCACGGCGACCGTCTCGCGCGCCCCCAGGACGCCCGCGACGTTCGCCGTCGACCCGTTGGGGTTCGCCCCCTCGGTGACCTCGCCGTCGGCGTCGCAGTAGCGGAACAGCACGCGGTCCTCCGCCTCCAGCGCCTCCAGGCGGTCCGCGCGGATCTCGAAGCGCCCCTCGCCGTGGGCGATGGGGACCTCGATCACGTCGCCCTCGTCGTAGGCGGCGGTCCACGGCGTGTCCGCGCGCTCGACCCGGAGGTGGACGTGCTCGCACTGGAAGCGCGCCGAGCGGTTCGTCGTGAACGCGCCCTCGGTGAGGCCGGCCTCGCAGCCGATCTGGGCGCCGTTGCACACGCCGAGCACGGGGACGCCCTCCTCGGCGGCCTCGCGCACCTCGGCCGTGATCGGCTGGCGGGCGGCCATCGCGCCGGCGCGGAGGTAGTCGCCGTAGCTGAAGCCGCCGGGGACGACGATCCCGTCCGTGTCCGCGGGGAGGCCGTCCTCGTGCCAGACGCGCTCGGCGTCCACGCCGAGGTGCGAGAGCGCGCGGACGGCGTCGCGGTCGCAGTTGGAACCGCCGAACTGGATCACTGAAACCGTCATTCGCGCGCCTCGACCGCCACGTCGTAGTCGTGGATGGTCGGGTTCGCGAGCAGGCGGTCGGCCATCTCGCCGGCGCGCTCGCGGGCGGCGTCGGCGTCGGCCGCGTCCAGGTCGATCTCGAAGCGGTCGGCCGAACGCAGGTCCTCCAGGTCGAACCCGAGCCGCTCCAGGGCGCGCTGTGTCGTCTCGGCCTCCGGGTCGAGCACCCCCCGCTTCAGCCGCACGGTCACCGTGGCGGTGTAGCCGGTCATCGTTCGACCGTGCGCGGTCGTGCGCAAAATCGGTTTCGGGACGCGGTCGATATCCACGTTCGTGTACGGCAGTCGTCGCGCGGAGCGACACGTGTTTACTCGCCGGCGAGGAAACGCGGGTATGCAAGCGGCCGACCGTCCGACACCGAGGCGCTGGGACACCGAGATCGTCGTCGTCGGGGACGACGCCACCGGACTGGTCGCCCGCGTCACCTCCCTGCTGTTCGAGCGGGGCTGCAACATCGAGGACCTCGACCAGGACGTGCGCGACGGCGTCTTCCGGATGCGCCTGCACGCCGACACCGACGGGATGGTGTGCAAGCCGGCCACGCTGGAGGAGGACCTCTCGGACCTCGGCGACGACCTCGGCGTCGACATCCGCGTCCGGCGCGCCGACGACGGTGCGGCCCGGAAGGCGGCGCTGCTCGTGACGAAGGAGGAGCACGCCCCCCGCGCCGTGCTGGAGGCCTGCGAGGACGGCACGCTCGACGCGACCGTGCCGGTGATGATCGGCAACCACTCCACGCTCGCGTCGCTGGCCGAGGAGTACGAGGTGCCGTTCGTCGACGTCGGCGACGCCTCCGGGTCGCACGACGAGCGCGAGCTCCTGCGCGTGCTCGACGAGTACGACGTGGACTGCCTCGTGCTCGCGCGGTTCATGCGCATCCTCTCCCCGGAGGTCGTCTTCCGCTACGAGGGGCGGATCATCAACGTCCACCCGTCGCTGCTGCCGGCGTACCCCGGCGCGGAGGCGTACCGGCAGGCCGTCGAGGGCGGCGCGCGCGTCCACGGCGCAACCGCCCACTACGTGACGACCGACCTCGACCAGGGGCCGATCATCGCCCAGCGGGCGTTCCGGGTCGACCCCGACGACGACCCCGAGGACCTGAAGGAACGCGGGCGGCCGCTGGAGGCGGAGGCGCTGGTCGCCGGCCTGCGGGCGCACCTCGACGACGCCATCGTCGTCCGCCGGGGCCGGACCCACTTCCGCGAGGGCGTCGACCCCGACGCCTACGACCTGGGCGGCGTCGCCCCGGCGCCGGAGTAGCCCGGCGGCTACAGGTCGCGGACGGCGTCGACGGCGTCGGCGACCGGCGGGGCGTCGAACCACTCGTCGCCGGTGTAGGCGTTCGCGCCCGCCGCGTACAGGTCGGCGACGCGCTCCACCACGTCGGGGTCCAGCGCGGGCGGCTCGACCGCACAGAGGGGCCGCCAGTCGGCGACGCCCTCCTCGTCGGCGCGCGCCTTCGCCTCGCTCACGGCCTCGACCCACTCGGGGGCGACCCGCTTGTAGTGCTGTCGGACGACTTCCTTCGACACCTCCTGGCCGTCGTAGGCGAAGCGGTTCTCGTCGAACGTGCCCACCACGTCGGCGACGCGCACCTCGCCGTCGGCGTACACGCACTCGATCTTGCCGTCCTCGTGGACGAAGCCCGCCTCGCCGGCGCGCTCGGTGATCAGCTCGTTCACCTCGCGGGCGACCGACTCCAGCTCCGACAGCGGCGCCGCGCCGGCGATCCGGTCGGCCTCGTCGTCGTCGAGGTAGCGGTCCTGCTCCTCGTACTTCGTGGAGAACTCGACGACCGGCTCCGGGAGCTCCACGGGCTCGGCGGGCCACCCGTCGCGGTCGAGCCCCACGTCGTGCGGGTCCGCGCGCGAGCGGAGGCTGGAGCCGACCGGGACGGTGTTGCGGAAGACGATCTCCAGGGGGACGACGTAGCCCGCCGCCTCGGCCGCCTCGGCGTGGAAGGCGTCGTAGTCGTACTCGCCGTCGGCGAACGGGAGGTCCGGCACCGTCGCGAGGTCGATCGCGAGCTCGCGCGGGGGCTCCGAGACGGCCGACAGCCGCTCGGCGTCGGGCCCGACCCCGCGGTAGTGGGTCGGGACGCCGGCGTCCTCCAGCAGCTCGAAGTTGAACGCGCCCATCGTGCACAGGGACGCCCCCTTCCCGGGGATCGGGTCGGGCATCTTCCCCCAGTCGAAGACGGAGTAGTCGTCGGTGAAGGCGAACCGGCCGGCCCCGAGGCCGTCGGCGGTCGGCTCGCGCTCGACGACGAACTCCTTCACGCTCGTCATGGCCGGGAGAGGGAGCGCGGGGGGCAAGAATCCTTCCACTCCCGTGCCCACACCGGCCGGACGGATCGGGACGATGATGCACGTCCGTGGGTACCGATCGGCGGCGCGTCCGCCGTCGACGGGCCGCCGCCGGGGACGGACCGACCGGTTCGCGGCGACCGCCGTCCGTGTCACCGCGTGGCACGGAACTAAGGGGGTTCGCGCCGCGCGTCCGACATGGAACGGACGGCCGCGGACCGCTTCGTCGACGCACTCGCCGAGTACGGGGTGACCCGGGTGTTCGGCAACCCCGGGACGACCGAGCTCCCGGTGATGCGCGCGCTCGGGGACTCGGATCTGGAGTACGTGCTGGGGCTCCACGAGGACGTCGCGGTCGGGGCCGCGGCGGGCTACGCGCAGACGCGCCGGTACCACGCGCACCGCGACCCCTCGGTGCTGCCGCTCGGCGTCGTGAACCTCCACGTCGCGCCGGGGGTGGCCCACGGGCTCGGCAACCTCTACGACGCGAGCGTCACCGGCGCCCCGCTCCTCGTCACCGCCGGCAACCACTCCACCGACTTCCGCCACGAGGAGCCCATCCTCTCGGGCGACCTGGCGGCGATGGTCGACCAGTACTGCAAGTGGTCCGGCGAGGCGCTCGACGCCTCGGCGGTCCCGACGCTGGTGCGGCGGGCCGTCCGCACGGCGCTGACGCCGCCGACCGGTCCCGTCTTCCTCGCGCTCCCGCTGGACGTGATGACCGACCCCGCCGACGCCGGGGCCGAACGGCTCGGGCCGATCCCGACGGCGGGCCGGGGCGACCCCGCCGCCCTGGAGCGGGCCGCCGACCTCCTCGCGGCGGCCGAGGAGCCGGTGCTGGTCGTCGGCGACGGCGTCGCGCGCTCGGGGCGGGACGCAGTCGACGCCGCCGTCGACCTCGCGGAGGCGGCCGGCGCCCGCGTCCACGGGGAGATCCTCGCCTGCGAGACGAACTTCCCCGTCGACCACGACCAGTGGGTGTCGTTCGTCCCGACGGACCCGGACGCCGCCGCCGCGCTCCAGGCCGTCGACGCGCTCGCGTTCGTCGGCTGCTCGACCCACACGACGCTGACCCGACGCGAGGAGGGGCGGGACCTGGTCCCGGAGGACGCCTCGCTCGTCCACCTCGGGGCCGACGCGCGGGAACTCGGGAAGAACACGCCCGCGGACGCCGCCGTCGTCGGCGACCCGGGCGCCCTCCTCGCTGAACTCGCGACGCTCGTGGGGGACCGCGTCGACGACGCGGAGCGCGAGCGGCGACTGGAGCGGGTCGCGGCGACGAGGGAGCGGGTCCGCGAGCGCTTCGGGGGGCGCGACGGGGGCGACCCCGGGGACCCCCGACCCTCGAAGGGCGACCTGATCGAGGCGATGGCGCGGGCGGCCTCCGACGCGCTCGTCGTCGACGAGAGCGTCACCGCGAAGTACGAGCTCCTGACCCGCTGGCCGCTGGAGCCCGAGGGGTTCGTCTCCAACAAGGGCGGCGGGCTCGGCTACGGCCTGCCGGCGGCCGTCGGCGCCGCGATGGCGGAGGCCGAGCGGGAGCGCGAGACCGACGGCGCCGACGGCGGCCGCGACGTGCTGGGGTTCGTCGGCGACGGCTCGTACCTCTACTACCCGCAGACGCTGTACACCGCCGCGCGCTACGGCGTCGACCTGACCGTCGTCGTCCCGGACAACCGGAACTACCGCATCCTCAAGGACAACATGCTGGGGCTGTTCGGCGGCGACGAGGACGACTACGAGTTCGTCGGCATGGACTTCGAGCCGCCGGTCGACATCCCCGCGAACGCGGAGAGCCACGGGGCGCGGGGGGAACTCGTCGAGAGCGGGATCGAGGAGGCCGTCCGGGAAGCGATGGACCGGGACGGGCCGGACGTGCTGGACGTGCCGGTCCACGACTGAGGCGGGCCGGACGACGGGACCCCGCACCGCGCGACCGAGACCGGCCGCACGAGGGGTGACACACCGCGGCGGGGCGGCCGGCGCGGGTCCCGCGCGCCGGCCGTTCCCCACGGCGGCGCTACTCCTTCGCGTGGACGACGTCGAACCCGTCGTCCGTCCGGCGAACGAACAGCAGGACGTCGGCCGGGCCGGGGTCCGTCACCTCGTCGAGCTCGGGCGCGCAGCCGGCCATGCCGACGGCGTTGTACCCGCACGCGTCGCAGATCGCCCCGTCGACGAACGGCTCGTACCCGCCGTCGCCGGCGGCCGCCGGCAGGTAGCCCGTGTCCGCGATCCCGTCGCCGCACTCCGAGCAGGACAGCGATTCCGGCGTCGTGGCGAGTTCCATACCCCGGGTAGGACGCGGGGGAGCAAAAAGGCCGCTCCGGGCGCCCCCGCGTGCTATTCCGGGGTCTCCCCGGCGTCCGGGACGACCTTCCCCGGGTTCAGGGTTCCGTTCGGGTCGAGCGCCTCCTTGATCGCCCGCATCGCCCCCACCGCGGCGGCGCCGTGCTCCCGTTCGAGGTACGTCCGCTTGCCCGCGCCGATGCCGTGCTCGCCGGTGGCGGTGCCGCCCAGGTCGAGCGCGCGCTCGACGAGTTCGCCGTAGGCCGCCTCCGCGCGCTCGACCTCGTCCGGATCGTCGGGGTTCTGCAGGACGAAGTAGTGGAGGTTGCCGTCTCCGGCGTGGCCGAAGCACGGGACGAACAGGTCGTACTCGTCGGCGACCTCTTTCACCGCCGCGATCATCTCCGGGTACGAGCCGATGGGGACGGTCACGTCGCCCGGCTGGCCCATCTCGCGGTCGGGGTCGTACGACTCGGCCGCGTAGGTGATGTCCTTGCGGGCGCGCCACAGCTCCTCCATCCGCTCGCCGCCCGCCATCTCGAACTGCTCGACGTCGTGGGCCTCGAACACCGCCCGGCAGAAGTCGATCTCCTCGTCGATCCCGTGGTCGGCGTGGAACTCCACGAACACCATCGGGCGCTCGGGGAGGTCGGCGTCGCTGTAGTCGTTCGCGAGCATCGCCGTCTCCGCGTCGAACAGCTCGATCTTCGCCACGTCGACGCCGGAGGTGACGGCATCGGAGATGGCGGCGGTGGCGTCGTCCAGCGTCGGGAAGGTGGCCCGGCCGCCCCGGATCTGCTGGGGCCGGCCCGCGAGTTCGAGGGTGGCGCGCGTGACGATCCCGAGGGTCCCCTCGCTGCCGACGATCAGCTCCTTGAGGTTGTAGCCGCTGGAGGTCTTGGCCGCCTTCGACCCGACGGTCGTCACGGACCCGTCCGCGAGGACGACCTCCAGTTCGAGCACCCAGTCGGCCACCTCGCCGTACTTGACCGTCTTCATCCCGGAGGCGTCGGTGGCGATCATCCCGCCGATCGTGGAGATGTCGCCCGAGGAGGGCAGCGGCGGGAAGAACAGGCCGTGCTTCGCGACCGCCTCGTCCACGTCGGCGCCGATGGCGCCCGGACCCACGTCGACCTGGAGGTCGTCCGGCCGGATCTCGTGGATCGCGTCCATCCGGGTCATGTCCATGCTGATCCCCCCGTCCACCGGAACCGCGCCGTCCTCCAGTCCGGTGCCGGCGGCGTAGGCCGTGACCGGGACGCCGCGCTCGTCGGCGGCGCCGACGACGGCCGACACGTCCGCGGTCGACTCCGGGTACACGACCGCGTCCGGGGCGACGCCGTCGGCCTCGTCGGTGGTGTAGTCGGTCGCGTGCTCCGCGCGGTCGGACGTGCCGAGGCTCACCTCGCCGTCGAGCGCGAGGTCCGCCAGGAAGCCCACGTCGTGGCGGGACGCCCCCGCGGTCGCGTCTTCCGTGGTTGTCATTGACATACAGTGTCGGCGGATCCACAATCAACGCACCGGTCGGCGGGGGATATGCCGGCGGGAGCGGCGACGAGGGCGGGGCGCCGACGGCGAAGCGGCGAGGGCGGGGGCGAGGCGTCGACGGCGGATCGGGGCGGAGTCGGGACCGACCGGCGGCCGTCGACCCCCGACGTCGGCGTCCCGTGGTGGCCGCGACCGCCCCGTTTTTCACCCCGTGTCGCCACCGGTACGACGATGACGCGACCGGCCGCGGCCGACCTCGACCCCGACGACCTGGGGTTCGAGCACGCCCCCGAGACCGACCAGTCGTTCGAGAACGCGCTGGCGAAGGCGCGCGACGGAACGCGACTGACGGTCGACGACGCGGTCGAGCTGCTGACGACCGGCAGCGACACCCCCGGCATCGACCGCGAGCGCAAGGAGCGGGTGCTGGAGGCGGCCGACCGCCGGCGCGCCGAGGTCGTCGGCGACGAGGTGACGTTCGTCGCCAACCTCAACAACAACGTCACGACCGCCTGCAACACGGGCTGTCTGTTCTGCAACTTCAAGGACGCCGCCCACCGGTTCGAGGCGGGCCACGACGGCGACCACGGCGGCTTCACGAAGATGCCCGCGGAGTCGCGGGAGACGGTCCGCGCGGCCGTCGAGCGCGGGGTCTACGAGGTCTGCTCGGTGTCGGGCCTGCACCCGGCGTTCGCGCTGAACGAGGAGCACCACGAGGTCCTCCGGGGGTACGACAGCCCCGGCAGCGAGGTGAACTACAAGCCGCCCGAGCGGTACGCGACCGATCCGGGCACCTACGTCGAGCAGCTGCGGGCGATGAGCGTCGACGGCGTCCACCTCCACTCGATGACGCCCGAGGAGGCGTACCACGCGCGCCGGGGCACCGACTGGAGCTACGAGGAGGTGTACCGCGAACTCGCCGACGCCGGCCTCGACTCGGCGCCCGGAACCGCCGCGGAGATCCTCGTCGACGAGGTCAGGGACGTGATCTGCCCCGGGAAGATCGACACCGACGGCTGGATCGAGGCGATGGAGGGGGCGATGGCCGCCGGCCTCGACGCCACGGCGACGATCATGTACGGCCACGTGGAAAACGAGATGCACCGCGCGCTGCACCTGAAGCGGGTGCGCGACCTCCAGGACCGCACCGGCGGGATCACGGAGTTCGTCCCCCTCTCGTTCGTCCACGAGCGCACGCCGCTGTACGAGCACGGCGTCGTCTCCGGCGGCGCCAGCGACGCCGAGGACGAGCTCATGATCGCCGTCTCCCGGCTCTTCCTCGACAACGTCGAGAACGTTCAGACCTCGTGGGTGAAGTACGGCGACGCGAAGGCGCTGAAGACGCTCTCGTGCGGTGCCAACGACTTCATGGGCACCATCCTCTCCGAGGAGATCACCAAGCGCGCCGGGGGCTCGTTCGGCGAGTTCCGCAGCTTCGACGACTACGTCGACCTGATCGCGTCGGTCGGTCGAGTCCCCGTCGAACGCTCGACCGACTACCGCGAGCGCCGGCGGATCGACCCCGACGACGGCCCGCCGTTCGGCCCGACGCTCGGCCCGAAGGCCGACGGGACGCCGCTCCTGAGCGAGCGCGAGCGTGCGGAACGGGAGGGCGACGCGGCGATGGCTGACGATTGACCCGGCGTGCGTTTCCCGACTGACCGCGGCGCGCGAGGCCGAGCGTACCGAGGCCTCGATACGGACGGCGAACGCAGTGAGCCGTGAGTCGCCCACGGGTCAGTCCGTTCGTGACGAACGCCCGTCCTGGCCACGGGTGGGACTGAAAGGGGCCGCGTTCCTCGGCGAACCCCGGCCCCGCAAGCACGCGAGGGAGCGAACGGAGTGAGCGACGGAGCGCGCGCAGCGCGGGTCGCGGGAGCCGAGGAACGCGGGGGCTTTCGCGGTCGTCGCGGCCGTCGCTGTCGCGGTGGCAGTCACCGTCGCTGTCGCGACGGAGGAACTCGAACGAACGACGACACCGAACCCAGCCGCTAGTCCTTCCCGAACCGGATCCCGTCGTCCACGAGCCGGTAGTTGCGCTCGCGGTCGATGCGTTCGGCCAGCCAGTCGACCTCGTAGATCTGGGCCGCCAGCTCCGCGTAGAGGTTGCGCCACGCGATGGCGTAGATGGGCGACTGTCCCCACGCGCGTAGCTCCGGGACGAACTCGTCGTACGTCTCGACGCGGCCCTCGGCGTACTCCAGGAAGTCGACGGCGACGGCGGCGGCCTCCGCCTCGTCGTCGGCGTCCGCGAAGCCGTCCTCCAGCGCCTGCCGGTAGCCGGCGACGGCGCGGCGGAGGTCCTGTTCGGCGTTGCCGTCGTCGTCCGGGAGCGATTCGAGCACGCCGCGCGGGATACCGAGGTCCAGATCCACGTCCATGCCTCCGGGTTCGGCGGGCGCGAGTAAAGGCTTCCGTCGGGCCACCCGCCGGCCCGGACGACGACGTAGCGGCCGACGCCCGGCGGGAACGCCGCCGTGACCGTCGACGGTCACTCGCCGTCGAGGAACCGCGACAGCGCTCGCGAACACGACGCACACAGCAGCGTGCGGAGGTCGCCGTCGGGGGTGATGCCGTCGAGGGCGGCGTACTCGTCGCCCGGGCGGATCGTCGCCCCGCAACGGTCGCAGTCGTGCGGGTTCCTGAGCACCGCTATCCCCCCGGTCGCGTCGCCGCCGCCGACGGGATCAGAGGTACCCCAACACGCTGGCGACGAGTCCGATGACGAACAACGCCACCGCGACCACCGTCAACTCCATTCGCGTGGTGTCCTCCGGACCCGCCCCGCTGGCCCTGAGAACGATCGCCAGGCCGCCGAGCGCGACGATCAGCACCACGACGCTGTACACCGTGTTCAGGAGCGTCGAAGCCATGTCCCCTCGGTGACTCCGACGCCTATTAAACCTCGGTGCCGAGTCGGGGTGCCGCGGAAGGAATATATATCCGACCGGGCCGCCGACGGCGGGGTATGCGAATGGAGCTCCGCGTCTGCAAGCACTGTCTCGCGGGCGAGCACGGCAACCCCTCGAAGACGGAGGTGTCGAAGGACATGGTCGAGTGCGCCGAGACCGTCCGGGAGTACAAGGACCTCATCGGCCTCGACGCCATCTACATCACGAAGGTGACGGAGGGCGACAGCGGCGCCGCCCAGGCGCTGCCGGCGGTCGTCGCCACGATCGACAACAACCAGATCCAGCTGTCGGACACCCAGCTCGTGATGGAGGACGACGACGGCAACATGCTCGTGTACCCCGAGCCGAAGGACATCCTCGAGGTGCTCACGCGCAACGTCGAGCAGATCAACACCCACACGAACAACGACGTGACCGTCGACCTCAGCGAGGAGAGCCTGAACCTCGGCGTCGGCGCCTGAGCGCGGGCGTTCGCGGACCGGACCTCCCGAACCGCGGGGCCCGGACTGTGTCGCCGCCGCCGACGCTCCGGGTCGCTCGCGATCTCTAACGCCGGTGTCGCGCCCGCGAGCGCGCCGTTCACGAGACCTGCGGTCCCGTGAGCGCACAGATCGCGCAGCGATTTGTGAACGCCATCGGTCCGGAACGCTCGCGTGCCCGCGTCTCGCGAGAAGAGCGGGCGGCACGGCACAAGACCGCCCCGCCGTCAGGCCGATCCGACCGCGTCGGCTCGCTATGTTCGTGGGCGGCGCGCCCGCAAGCGCGCCGCCGTTACTCCGAGACGCTCGCGTCGCTCGCGTCTCGTGAAAAGAACGGGCGGCGGACCCCGAGGAGTCCGCCGCCGTCACTCGAACCCGAGGTCTCCCCGCGGTCGACCTCGCGTTCCTCGCCTCAGTCGTCGGACTCGACGTGCCCGCCGTCGGCGGCGGCCGTCGGCTCCGACTCCTCCTGCTCCAGCTGCTTCTGCCAGCGGACGCGCAGGAGGTTCCCGTACATCTGCAGGACGAGCCCGAGCAGCAGCACGAACACGCCCATGTTGATGCCGACGGTCAGCAGGACGTCCGTCGGGCCCCCGCCGATCGCGAGCTCGCGCGGGACGGGGTAACCCTCGTCGAACAGGCTGCCGAGCAGGACCGACACGATGCCGATCACCGTCATCGCGCCGACGACCGTCGACGCCATGTTCCAGGACGGGGAGAGGTCGAGCCGCTCGATGCCCGTCCCCTCCGTGTCGTCGTCGTGCTGCTCGGGGATCATCGAGCGCGGAATGAACGCCTTCACCTCCACCGGGTACAGCGCCGGGTGGAAGCCGTGCTCGAAGATGTGGAACATGACCCCCATCAGCATGATGACGCCCAGCAGGCCGTGGAACGTGACGAACGCCGCGGCCGCGGTCTTCGTCGCGAACAGCTCCATCACGCCGGTCTTCGACCAGATGAGGACCCCCGAGATCGACAGCAGCGTCAGCTCGGCGGCGAAGATGAACACGACGCCCTTCCCGATGTAGGTGAGCAGCGGGATCTCGTCGGCCGTGCCGCCGGCGAACTGGCGGGCGTTCGGGTGGCGCTCCTCGGCGCTCCCGAGCAGGAACTTCACGTCCTGGACGAACGCGTCGAAGTCGTCCTTCGACGGGAGGATCTCCCGGAAGTTCCCGCGGCCGGTGTCGGTCGTCACCATCATCAGCATCCAGAAGACGATGAGCGCGAGCAGCCCGGCGCCCGCGATGCGGTGGACGGCCGAGACGCCCTGGGCGCCGCCCATGAGGCTCACCATCCACCACAGCTCGTCGTTGAACATGAGGCTGTAGCCCGAGAAGAACAGCACGAACACGTCCAGCGCCAGCAGCGTGTGGAACGTGGTCGTCATCCTGCTGAACTTCCCGTGATCGAGCTGCGTCACGCGTTCTCACCCCCGTCGGTCGCGGCGTCGTCGTCGGGCGCGTCCCCCGCCCCGCTCACGCGGCCGCCGTCGGCGGCGACCGTGCTCGATCCGGACTCGCCGGGCTGGCGCATCCGGCCGGCGAGCCGGCGGAACGCCCCCCAGTGGAGGAACACCATGAACAGGATGAACACGCCCATGATCACGTCGGCCGCGTGCGTGACCGCGATGAGGAAGTCGAGCCAGGCGATCTGGTTGCCCGACGTCCAGTCGGAGCCGACGCCGGCGTTGGCGCCCTCGGCGACGGGCTGGATCCTGAACAGCTCCTCGTAGAAGACCGCGAAGTCCGCAGCCCACCACAGGATCAGCGCCGTCACCGCGACGGCGATCACGGCGTTGACCGCGATCCACGTTCGCGGGTAGCCCTCCGTCTCCGGCAGGTGGTCGCGGTAGCTCATGCGTTACTCCCCTCGAACTCCTCGGCGTCCTCGCCGAAGATGATGTTCATCGCGACGTCGTTGAAGAACGAGTCGGAGCCGCGCTTCTCCAGTTCCGCGGAGATCTCGGAGGCGTCGCCGACCAGCAGCGCGTCCGTCGCGCACTCCTCGGCGCAGGCGGGCCCCTTGCCGACGTCCTGGCGCTCCTCGCACATCGTACACTTGTCCATCGTGCCGCCGTTGCCGAACAGCCGCGCGGCGCCCTCGTCGGAGCCGGGGAACTGCGGCGCGCCGAACGGACACGCGGACAGGCAGTACTGACAGCCGACACAGAGGTTGTCGCGCACGTCGACGAACCCGTTGTCCTTCTTGATCAGCGAGTCCGTCGGGCACACCGACACGCACGGCGCCTCCTCGCAGTGGTAACACTGCATCGGGATCGCCGTCTCGCCGGGCGAGGCGCCCTGCTGGCCGAGCGCGCCGCCGCTGTTGGTGTTGTACCGTTCCATCGGCTCGGCCGGCTGTCCCTCCAGCATCGTCGCGATGCTGATGCGCTGTTCGTCCCTGGGCACGTCCCACGTGCGCTTGCACGCGACGACGCACCCGCCGCAGTCGATGCAGGCTTCGACGTCCGGGAAGATCCGAGTACCGTCGCCGGTGCTCATCACCCCCTGACCCATCACCTGCTTGCTGGTTTCGTTAGTTGCCATGGGGAATCACTGAACCGTGCTGTTGTCGCGGACGTCGAAGTCCTTCTGCCGGCCGAAGCCGTCGCGGTCCTGCGGGAACTCGTAGGACTCGATGTCGACCACGTTCTCCGAGAGGCCGTCCTCGGTGACGGGCCGCATCGAGAGCTCCTCGACCACCTGGGGCGTGGCCTTCTGGATGCGGACCATCGACGCCTTCGTCTCCTGCATCTGGGTCTCCACGTCGTACCCGCGCGAGGTGATCGCGTTCACGGGCTCACCGATCGCGTACGGGACCGTCCCCTCGGGGTAGCGCTCCTCCAGCGACTCGCCCTTGAACATCCCGCCCCAGTGGAACGGGAAGAACGTCTCGCTGTCGTTCGGGCGGTTGGTGACGCGCGCCTTCAGCAGGATCGACCCGCGGTCGGTCGTCGACGCGACCACGAGGTCGCCGCCGTCGATGTTCAGCCGCTCGGCCATGTCCGGGTTGATCTCCACGTACATGTGCGGCTGGAGGTCGGCGGTGTGCTTGTTCGAGCGCGTCTCGGAGCCGCCGCCCTGGTGTTCGACCTGGCGGCCGCTCGTGAGGATGGTCCACTCGGCGTCGCCCGACTGCTCCTCGAAGGCGCCGCTGTCGGTGAGCCGCTGCATGGCGTCCTCCTGGGTGACGCTGTTGTTCTGGTCGAGGCGGTAGAAGTTCCGCTGCTGGCCGTTCGCCGGCCACTGCTCGACCAAGTCCGGCCGCGGGCTCTCGATGGGCTCGCGGTGGACGGGCGTCGTGTCAAGGAAGCTCCAGACGACCCCGCGTGCGCGACCGCGCCCCGTCGGCGCGTCCGGCTGCGGGTTGTCGAACTGGCCGTAGAAGTCCATGTCGTAGTCGGCCCAGTCGTACTTCCGGTTCATCGCCTCCGCGGCGTCGGCGACCGAGGTGTCCTCCCGGAGCGCGTACTCGTACGGGATCGTCAGCGCGTCCGCGTTCGAGGGGTCGTCCGGCATCGTCGTCGCGAAGCCGGGGTACTGCGGGACGCCCTCGATCGTGCCGTCCCACCACTCGGGCTGGTAGGAGTCGCGCAGCAGGCTGAGCCCCTCCTCGCCCTGCTGCTCGTAGGTCGTCTGCATCGGGTACGGCTCGTCGGTCGCCATCTCCTCCCACTCCTCGGGCGTGGGCGCCTGCACGCCCCACCGGGTGCGGAAGTCCTGGCCCCCGTCGCGGGGGTCCATGTCGTCGTTCCAGAGGATCGGCGTCCCCGGGTGGCCCTCGCCCCAGCACGGCCACGGGAGCATCCAGTACTCGCCGTCGACGGGCGTGCCGGGCGCGTCCGCCTTCGTGTCCTCGGTGGAGAAGGCGTAGTCGTACTCCAGGTGCTGCTGGAGCCGTGCCGGGTCCTGGCAGTAGCCGATGGTACGCATCCCGAGGTTGAACTCCCGGATGACGGCCTCGTAGGTCGACTTCCCGTTGTACAGGTCGGGACCCGACCCCCAGTCGAAGTGCTCGCCCATGCCGAGGTAGCCCGCCAGCTCCTGCATGATCTGCAGGTCGGGGCGGGAGTTGTGCCCCGGCGACCGGACCGGCTCGGACCACTGGGTCGCGCGGTGGGAGTTCGTCAGCGAGCGGTAGTGCTCGTACTGGCTGGAGGCCGCCAGCAGGACGACCTCCGTGTCGGACTGGTCCACGTCGGCGAGCACCGACGCCACCGACGGGAACACGTCCACCACGACCAGCAGGTCGAGGTTCTCGATGGCCTTCCGCTGTTTCTCCATCTCGGAGATGGAGTTCAGCGAGTGGCCCCACACGATCGCCGCCTTCAGCTCGTTGGGCTGGTAGATCGGCGTCTCGTTGAGCCGCTCCTCCTGGGGGAGCGCCGCCTCGAACCAGCGGGCCACCGTCAGGCCCTTCTGGAACATCATCGAGTTCTCCGCCGGGAACGACTCGTCGATGTCGTCGGCGTTCTCGGTGTTCGGCGACTGCCGGACGTACTTCTCCGGCGGCATCGTGTCGTACTCCTGGTACAGCTCCTCGAACTCGATGGTGCCGGAGGTCTGGGGTGTGCGCGACCAGACGTCACACCACCACTGCCACGAACCGGGCGAGCCGACCGAGTAGTAGCCCGGCAGGATGTGGCTCGCGACCGCCAGGTCCGTCGCGCCCTGGACGTTCGCGTGCCCGCGCATGACCTGCAGGCCGCCGCCCGACTGGGCCGCCGCGCCGGCGCCCAGCGAGAGCATCGCGTACGAGCGGATGTTCTGGGTCCCGTTGTTGTGCTGGGTCCCGCCCATCGCCCACTCGATCTGCATCTTCGGCTTGTTCTCGACGATCAGATCGGTCAGCTCCTCGATCTCGTCGGTCGAGAGCCACGTGATGTCCGACACCGTCTCGATGTCGTAGTCGTCGAGGTCGTCCTCGACGTCGGGCCACGCCTGCACGCGCTCCTCGAGCATCTCGTCGTCCAGCTCCCCGCGGTCGCGGAGCTGTTTGATGACGCCCATCATCAGCGCCACGTCCGTCCCCGGACGCAGGCGGAAGAAGTGGTCGGCGTGGGCCGCGGTCTTCGTGAACCGCGGCTCGACGACGACGATCTTCCCGCCGCGCTTCTGGCCCTCCAGGATGTGCTGCATCGCGATCGGGTGGGCCTCGGCGGGGTTCTGCCCGATTATCAGGTTCATATCGAAGTTCCGATAATCGTTGATCGAGTTCGTCATCGCCCCGTAGCCCCACGTGTTCGCGAGGCCGGCGACCGTCGTCGAGTGGCAGATGCGCGCCTGGTGGTCGACGTTGTTCGTCCCCCACAGCGACGCGAGCTTCCGGAACGCGTACGACTCCTCGTTGGAGTGGTGGGCGCTCCCGAGCCACATCGTGCTGTCGGCGCCGTACTCCTCCTTGATCCGGGTCAGCTCGTCGGCGACCGTGGAGTACGCCTCGTCCCACGAGAGCTTCTCCCAGCCGCCCTCCACCTTCCGCATCGGCGACTTCAGTCGCTTCTCGGAGTGCTCCGTCTCGTAGATGCCGGCGCCCTTCGAGCAGAGCGACCCGTTGTTGACCGGGTGGTCCTCCCAGGGCTCCTGGCCGACGAACGCGTTGCCCTTCCGCTCGCCGTGGAAGCCGCACCCGACCGAGCAGTAGTTGCAGATCGTCTTCGTCAGCTCCGTGTGATCTGTGTCCGTGCCGTCCTCCTCGCCCTCGCTCTGGGCGAGGGCTTGCCCCGCGCCGCCGCCCCCGAGGGCGACCGCGCCGGCCAACGCGCTCGCCTTCAGGAACGACCGTCTGTCTAGGTCCAGTGAGACCGGTTCCGTGCTCATTGTTTCATGTTGACATTCACCACTGGTTCGTGGACTATCGTACACCCGAATGTAATCAAGTTCCTTTAATCTTCGGTACGAACGTGTCTGGAATTTTTGGGGCGGCCTAAACCTACCGGAAAGATAATCCTGGAAGGCGCCTTCCGGCGGTTTCCCCCGACGCAAGGTATATACCCGTGACCGCGTTGGCTCCGACGATGAACGTCGGGGCATTCGTCTGTTCGTGCGGCGGGACCTGCGACGTGGACCTGGAGTCGGTCCGCGACGGGGTCCGGGACGTGGACGTGGTCGCGTCCTCGGAGCTGCTGTGCCGGGACGCGCTCCCCGCCGTCGACGGACTGATCGACGAGTACGACCTCGACCAGCTGATCGTGGGCGCCTGCGACGACGGGTGTAAGTCGACGTTCGACGACCTCGTCGAGCGCAAGGGGCTCCACCCGGACGCCGCCGCCTACGTCGACCACCGCGAGCGGGCGGGGTGGGTCCACGAACGCGACGACGCCACCGACAAGACCGCACGCCTGATCAACGCCCGCCGCACCGGCCTGGAGTACGAGGCCGCCACGCGCACCGTCTCCAGGGAGGCGGGCGAGCACGTCCTCGTCGTCGGCGACGCCGAGACCGCGGCCGCGCTGGCCGACTCCGCCGAGGTGACGCTGCTGGCGGACGGGGCGGAGTACGCCGACGCGGACGTCGACCTCTCGGACGTCGACGTCGAGCGCGGGCGCCTCGTCGCCGTCGAGGGGCGCTTCGGCGAGTTCGAGGCGGAGGTGGAGGCGCGCGTCACCGAGGACTGCGTCTCCTGCATGAAGTGCGTGAAGGAGGGGCCCGACGGGATGGTCACCCGCCGACCGGTCGACATCCACCCGGACGCCCCCGAGGGCGAATGGACGGAGTGCTGTCCCACGGACGCCATCGACCTCTCGGGGGTCACGCGCACCGTCGAGGCCGACCAGGTCGTCTACCCCGCGGGCACCTCGACCGCCCGCGGCGGCCGGATCGGCTACTACACCGGCCCGGTCGACGCCGGCACCATCGCCTCGGTCGAGTCCCTCCTCGGAGGTGTCTCGAAGCCGAAATATCTGGACCTCGACATGGACGTGTGCGCCGCGGGCGACTCCGGAAAGCGGGGGTGTACCGCCTGCGTCGACGCCTGCCCCCACGAGGCCGTCGACCGGCCGGCCGTCGACGAGGTGGAGTTCGACCTGACCGCCTGCCAGAACTGCGGCGCGTGTACCTCCTCGTGTCCCACGGGCGCGGTGTCGCTCCGGGAGCCCTCGAACGAGCGGATCGCCCGCGAGGTGGAGGCGCTGCTCAGCCGCGAGGTCGACGAGGACGGCATCTGGCCGTTCACCGGCGGCGACGGCGGCATCGAGACGCCCGTGATCGCGTTCACCTGCGACGAGCGCGCCGCCGAGGCGCTCGACGAGTACGGCCGCCGCGCCGCCGCCGGCGAGGACGTGACCTACCCGCCGGTGCTCCCGGTCGAGGTGAACTGCACGGACACCGTCGGCGAGGGACACGTCATGCACGCGCTCGCGTGCGGGGCCGCCGGGGTCGCCGTCGTCGGCTGCGGTGGCTCGTGTCTCCACTCCGGCCCGGACCCGAAGGCCGACCTCGTCGACCGACTCAACCGGGCGACGAGTGACCTCGGGCTGGGCGAGCGCGTCGGCTTCTTCGCGCCCGACCCGAACGAGCCCGGCGCGTTCGCCGAGGAGCTGTCCCGCTTCACGGAGCTGACGCTGGAGCCGACGCCCGTCCCCGAGGGCGAGCACCGCTCGACGGGCGTCGTCCGCGCGGGCAAGCCCAACCCCGAGTACAACAGTCACGACTGGACGCTGGAATCGGTGCGTCGGATCCTCGAGTTCGCCGACCCCGAGCGCGAGACGATCCGCGGGCTGAAGGACTTCGGCGTGATGTCGGTCTCGGACGCCTGCAACCTCACGCCGACGTGTTCGACGCTGTGCCCGACGGACGCGATCCGCCGGACCGAGGACGGGAACCTTCAGTTCAACCACGAGGACTGCGTCAACTGCGGCCTCTGCGAGGAGGGCTGTCCCGAGACGGCCATCACGATGGAGCGGGGGCTCGACCTCGCGCGCCTGCCCGAGAACCGGACGGCCGGCGAGGGGCCCGTCGCCGCCGACGACCCGCGCTGGGAGACCGTCCACGACGGCGAGATGCTGGAGTGCGTCCGCTGCGGCGACCCGTTCACCTCCGCCGCCTCCGCCGAGCACATCCAGTCGGAGGTCGGCGACCTCGTCGAGGGGATCGCGCCGAACTCCGAACACAGCGTCTTCGAGTACTGCGGCGACTGCCGCGCGCAACTGCTGTTCGACAACCGATAAGCGCCCTCCCCACCCACACAGAGACCAATGAGCACGGACGAACTCGCCGTCTACGACGCCCGGATCGAACTGATCGACTTCTGCATCGAGGTGTTCCACGACGCCCCGACCGAGGAGTTCCTCTCGCACCTGCTCGCGGGCGAGATGCGCACCCCCGAGGACGAGGTGAACGAGCGCCTCGACGCCGGCTTCGAGCACGTCCGGGCGTTCGTCGACGCCCACGAGGGCGACGACGTGGAGGAGCTACACACCGAACTGCGCCGCGAGTACACCGAGGTGTTCGTCGGCCCGCGCCCGCCCGTCCTGCTCCACGAGACGAACTACCGGGAGGACACCGAGTTCATCGGCGAGGGGCTCGCGGAGGTGGAGGCGAGCTACGGCGCCGCCGGCTGGACCCCGCCCGAGGAGTACCCCGAGGAGAACGACTTCGTCGCCGTCGAGCTGGCGTTCCTGCGGTGGCTCGTCACGAAACAGCGCGAGGGGATGGAGGAGGCGTTCGGCTACGAGCGCGTCTTCCTCGACAACCACCTCATGACGTGGGCCGACGAGGCCGCCGAGGACGTCCGCGAGGAGACGGACAACGACCTGTTCCTCGCGGGGGCGGAGATCCTCGCGGGCCTCGTCGAGTTCGAGGACGAACTCGTCGCACAGATGGTCTGAGGTCCGATCGACGGTGCGGCGACCGCGGCCGCCTCCCGCGCGTCGGCGCTCAGTCGTCCGACGGCCGCGTCCGACGCGCGGCGTCCGTCCCGCCCGTCGTGAACACCACCGCGAAGCCGCCCAGCACGGACAGCCCCGCGAACGTGACGGCGACGGGCGTCCCGACCGCCATCGCCTGCTCCATCGCGAAGTACGCACCCCACGCCTTCCGACCGATCGACTCGGCCGCGATGGCCATCGTCGCGACCCCCGCGACCGTGAGCAGGAGCCCGAGCACCGACAGCCCCGCGAACGCCCGCGCGAGCCACGGCGCCGAGAGCCGGTCAGACATCGTACACCACCCGGGCGGTCAGCGAGACGAGCAACAGCGGCACCAGCAGGACGAGCAGGCCGCCCATGAGGATCCCCATGTAGCTGATCGTCGATTCGAGGTGGATCGCCCAGTGCCAGGTGCCCTTGACCTCCGCGATGACGGCCACGGTACCGACGACGAGCAGCGAGAGCGCCAGCAGCGACGACAGGAGGTACGTCCCCACGCGTACCCAGTACAGCGCCTCGGCGAACCGGGGGCCGTCGTCGTCGGCCGGCTCCGTCGCGTCCGACTCGGCCGTCCCCCCGGCGGGCGCGGTCGGGCTACTCATCGATCCCTCCCCCGGCCGCGTCGTACGAGCGGTAGGCGTCGTACGTCGCCAGCGCGAGGACGACGACGCCGAGGCCGAGCACCGCGAGCGCGGGACCGAGCGCGAGCGGGAGGTTCGCGTGTGTTCCGCCCATGATACGGGATAGCTCGGTCCGAGGACTCAAAGCGTTTGTGACGGGGCCGTCGAACCGCCCGTGGAACGCGACCGAACCCTTTTGCCCGCGTGAGCCGTGACACGTGTTAGAATGCCGTCCCGACGGAGCATGCTGGGGAGGCTCGCCGCCGCCGCCGGGGTCGGCGTCGCCGGCTGTTCGACCGGCGCGCCGCCCGGCCTCCAGCTCGACGCGAACCCGCACCCGGTCCCGAGCAGACAGTTCGCCCAGAACGACGTGCTCCGGCGGGACGCCGACGGCAACGTGCTCCAGACGCGCCACCGGCGGATCCTCCTGTTGGACCTGAAGCGCGAGCCGTCGCGGGAGGCCGCCGAGACCGTCGAGCGGGCGCTCCGCGCGGTCGAGGCCGCCTACGACTGGGCGCCCGACGGGCTGTTCCACGCGCTCGCGTGGGGCTCGGCGTACTTCGACGACAACGGCGCGCTCGGGCGCGTCCCGATCGAGCACCCGCAGGTGCTCACGCGCACCGACGACGAGGAGCTCCAGCGCTTCGACGCGATGCTCGTGCTGGAGTCGGACGTGCAGTCGCACCTCCCGGCCGCCGAGAGCGCCCTGTTCGGCGCGCGCGACGAGCTGAACGGCGAGCCCGTCGGCCACCACCTCGACGGCGTGTTCCGCCGCCGCGACCGCCGGACGGGCTTCCTCGGCGAGGGGCTTCCCGCCGCGCACGTCGACGTGGAGGGACTGGAGGACGACGCGCCGATGTTCTCGGGGTTCTTCTCCGGCCGCGAGGGATCGCAGGCGAGCGAGGACCGCGTCGCCATCGACGACGGCCCGCTGGCGGGGGGGACTACCGCCCACCTCTCGCACATCGCCTTCGACCTCCCCGAGTGGTTCTCCTTCGACGAGGCGAGCCGGATCGGGAAGATGTTCTCCCCGGAGTTCACACCCGAGGACGTGGCGGACCTCGGGACGGACGTGCCGTTCGCCGACGCGGTGCGCGAGCACGCCCGCGAGCACGGGAGCGTCGGCCACCACGAGAAGGTCGCGCGCGTCCGCCGGGACGGCGAGCCGCTGATACTCAGACGTGACTTCAACACCGTCGACCACGGCCGCACCGGCGTCCACTTCCTCAGCTACCAGCGCAAGCTCGCGCACTTCCGGCGGACGCGCAAGTCGATGAACGGCTGGTACCTCCGCGACGACCACCCGGACATCACCGACCGCGAGAACAACGGCATCCTCAACTTCATCAGCACGCGGTCCCGGGCCAACTTCGTCGTGCCGCCGCGGGAGAAACGGGCGTTCCCGCTGACGATCACCTGATCGCCGACCGGCCGCGACCGCGGTCGCGGCCGGTCGGGTCGGGTTACTCCCCGTCGTCGGCCGTGACGCCGCCGAGGTCGACCTCGCCCTCGCTCTCGCGGCGGTTCTCCTCGTGGGGGCCGCTCTCGTACTCCCAGACCTCGTAGCCCTTGTACTGCTCCAGTCCGCCCTCGGGCCGCCAGCCCGTGTCCTCGGTTGCCATACCCCCTGGTTCCGGATCCGTGAACTTAGCTGTTGTCCCGATCGGAGGCCGCGGGCGGGACGGGTTCGGAGCCGCCGTCGCGCCTCGCCCGGACCCGCGGACACGACCCGACCGCCGCTCACAGCAGCGGCGCGAGTACCCCGGCGAGGAACGTGAGGGCGGCGACCCCGAGCGCGACGTGGCCGGCGGCGCCCGTCAGCGCGACGACCGCCGCGAGCGCCTCGGCGAGCGGTTCGGTGCGGTCCTCCCGTGCGACTGTCGCGTGTTCGGTTGCGGTGGCGGGCATGGGATGGTACCCACCCGGAGGGAGGGCCCGGACACCCCTATTCGGGCGGGGCGGTTCCCGGCCGCGCGGAGTCGTTCCCGGGCGGCGGGAAGCGGCGAAACCCTCGGCCCGGGACCCGACGCCGCGCTACTCGGTCGGCGGCGCGTTCGGCGGCCGCTCGTCGTCGCCCTCGAGGAAGACGTTCGCGAAGAGGTCGACGTGGAGGCGGAGCAGGCGCTCGGCCGACAGGCCCGACTCCTCGGCCTGCCGGTCGAGGAACGTCGCGAGGTCGTCGCTGGGGGAGAAGCGGACGCGCTCGCCCCCGTCCTCCACCTCGAAGGTGACCTGCGTCCCGCCGGAGACGAGGTGCTCGATCTCCAGGAGCGCCTGTTCGACCTTCACCTCCAGCGCCCGCTCCTCCTCCATCATGCGCTGGTCGGCCCACTCGTCGGCCGCCTCGCGGAGGCGGTCGCTCGGCTCGAAGGTGATCGCCATCAGAACGACACCCCCTCGCCCTCGAACGCCGGTTCCCAGCTCGTCACGGTCTCGCACACCGGACACTCCCGGCGCACCTCGCCCTCCGGGGATCCGACGCGGGTCATGGTCCCGCACTCGACGCACTCGTACTGCATGGGCGGGTCCACGGGATCCGGCGTGTTAGCGTTGTCCCCGCCGGCGGTCCGTGCCGTCGCCGGGGTCGCGACCCCGCGGCCCCGCGGCTCCGGAGCGGACGGACGCGGCGAGAAGGGTGCCGATCGGACCGCGGCGGTCGCTCCGGGCCCGGTACTCCTCCGCTACTCCTCGGGCGGCCACGCCTCCGGCGCGGGGTCGGACTCGCCGAGTTCGCCGAGGTAGACGAGCAGCAGCGCGACGATGCCGGCGAGCACCGCGACGCCCGCGAGGCCGCCGACGGCGTTCGTCCCGACGTACGATCCGTCGAAGGCCCAGATGTTCTCGCTGGCGGCGAACGTCTGTACCGCGACGTACGCGCACCACAGGCCGATGGCGGTCGCCATCGCGGTCAGCACCCAGCTTTGCGAGACGGCGTTTCGGAGTCCCATGGACACACGTTCACACGGGCAGTCTCAAAAACCTACCTCCGTCGCCCCCGCGCCCGGCCGCGCTCACGCGTCGGCGTCGTGGGGCGTCTCGTCGTCGGCGCCGTCGGCCCCGTCTTCCCCGCGGTCCCCCGCGGCCGCGTCGGCGTCGTCCCCCTCCGCGACCGACTCGACCGAGTCGAGCGCGTCGTCGTCGAGGCTCCAGCCGGACGCCTCCGCCGCCTCCCGCAGGGGGACGAACTCCCAGTCGGCGGCCTCGGCCCACGCGCGCTCGCCGGCGGCCTCGACGCCGACGAGGACCATCCGGTCGGCGTAGAACATCGAGGTGGGGCCGACCTCCTCCAGCCGCTCGCCCGGGCCGGTTCCGGTCCCGTTGAAGAAGTCCAGGTCGAGCCGGTTGTCGCGCTGGAACTTGTTGATCACGTGCGCGTCCACGTCGCCGACGATGCCGACGTAGTCGGTCCAGGTCTCGGCGTCCGCGAGCGCGGCGTGGAGGTTCGAAAGCGACCGGACCGCCCGGTACGACAGCGCCATCGTCATGTCGCTGGCCCCCTCGCCGTGAGGGCCGGACGCCTCGGGCTGCTGCCGCGTCTCCTCCTCGCGGGCGTCCGCGGGAACACCCCCGCCGCCCCCTCCCTCGCGCGGGATCCCGACGGGCTTGTCGTCGTCCGCGTACGGCACCCGCGGCGTCGACGACTCCAGGTCCGCCCCGAGGTCGTCGTCGTACGACGGCGGGTCTGGCTCGTCGGCCCCCAGTTCGTCCGCGCGGGCGGCGCCCGAGCGCCAGCCGTCCGATCCGGTGTCGGCGCCCGATCCGGCGTCGTCGCCGGCGGTCGGCCCGGCGGCGGATCCCCCGCCGCCGCCCGCCTCCGGTTCGGCGTCGGCGACGGCGTCCGCCTCGGCGGCGCCCGCGTCGCTCGCGCCGCTTCCGTCGGGGGCGTCCGGCTCCGCCCCGGAGCCGTCCGCGTCGTTGCCCCAGAACCAGTCGCCGCGGTTGGGCTCGTCGTCCTCCGCGTCGGGCTGTACGTCCAGTTCGTCGAGGTCGATCTTGTCGGGCATGGGGGATCAGTCGTCCGCTCGCGGGCGGTCGGCGTGTCGGTCCAGCGCGTCCGTCGGGAGGTCCAGCGCCTCGCAGCGCTCGGCGGTCGGCAGGCCCCGCTCGTCCCAGCCGCGGGCGGCGTAGTAGGCGTCGAGCAGGCGCTCGAACGCCTCCGGGTCGACCGCGCGGCCGGCGGCCGGCGCGTCCCCCTCCGGCAGCGGGTCGCCGAACTGCGGCGGGAGCGCGTCTGCCTCGCGGTCGAATCCCTCCCGGGCGTTGAACAGGCGGACCAGCGTCCACACCCGCTCGCCGACGCGCGGGAGGTCGTCGTGGGGGACGCCGAGGGCGTCGAGCCACTCGGCGCCCAGGTCCTCCCAGAGGGTCTCGCCGGCGAAGTCGTCGACGACGAGGCTCCACAACACCGCGCGGGCGTTCTGCGCGCCGACGACCGCCTCGACCCGCCGGGCGGTGTCCCAGTCCTCGCGGAACACCTCCTCCTCGATGGGACGTGCGCGCCGGTGACAGCCGCCGCGGTCGGCGGTCGCGTACGCCAGCGCCATCCCGAGCGCGCCGCGGGGGTCGTACCCCGGGAGCTCCATGGACTTCACCGTCGGCACGTAGTCGTCGCCGCCGTACTCCGCCGCCGCGGCGTCGACGCCCTCCGCGAGCGCGTCCGCGAGGTCGTCGCCGTCGGCGCGGCGGGCGATCCGCTCGATCAGCCGCCGGGCGCCCGCCTCGTCGCCGAAGTCGAAGTCGACCTCGCCCGCGCGCACCGCCCACGCGACGGCGTTGCCGGCGGTGATCACGTCGACGCCGAGGCGGTCGCACGCCTCGCCCAGCGCCGCGACGGCGTCGAAGTCGTCCATCCCCAGCCCCGCCCCGAGCGTCATGGGGGCGGCGCCGCGGGGCACCGTCTCGCCCTCGTCGGTCTCGACGCGGAAGCCGCCGGGCACGTCCTCCTCGGGGTGTTCGCGGCCGGCGGCCGCCTCGGCGGCGGCCTCGATGCCGATGCCGTCCACCTCGGCGGCGGTGTCGCGCCAGCCGTTCGCGGGCAACACGCCCACCTCGGCGGCGAAGTCGATCGACTCCAGCGTCTCGCCGGCCGTCTGCCACCTCCCGGTGTCGTCGGCCGCGAACGCCGCCTCGTACTCCTCGTGGAGGTCGGCGAGTTCCTCGGGCACGTCCGGCGGGTCGCCGCGCGCGACGACCGCCTTCAGGTCCTTCGATCCCATCACCGCCCCCGCGCCGCCGCGGCCGGCGTGGTGGTCGCCCGCGTCGGAGGCGATCGTCGCGTACGCGACCTCCGCCTCGCCCGCGGGGCCGACGCACGCGACCGCCGCGTCCGGGTACGCCTCGGCCGTCTCGACGGTGTCGGCGCCCGCGAGGTCGCCCGCGGGCTCCAGTCGGGGCTCGCCGTCGCCGATGACGAGCGCTGTCGGCTCGTCGGCCGCACCCGTCACGAGCACGCCGAGGCAGTCGGGCAGCGACCCCGCGAGCCGGTCGGGGAAGGTGCCCCCGGAGTAGGAGTCGAGGAACGCGCCCGTCAGCGGCGACTTCGTCACCGCGGCGTATCTCGACTCGCCGGGGAGCGCGCCCGACAGCGGCCCGAGCACGAACCCGAGGAGGTTCTCGGGGCCGCGCGGGTCCGCCGCCGGCGACAGCTCCTCGTACAGGTACCGCGCGCCGAGGCCCTTCCCGCCGAGGTAGCGGCGACGCCACTCCTCGGGGACCGTCTCGAAGGCGACGGTCCCCGCCGAGAGGTCGACGCGGAGGACCCGGGTCCGTTCCATCGATCCGGAAGAGTCGGTCGACGCCGTTAAGCGTTTGCCAGGGGGCGAGACCCGCGGCCCCCCGGTCGGGGGTCCCCCGCCGGCGCCCCGGGCCGGGCGCGGGAGTTTTCACCCGGGACGACGGATCGCCGACAATGACCCGGTACGCGTCGATCGTCGCGGGCGGACGCTCGACACGGTTCGGTGACCGCGACAAGGCCGTCGCCGACCTCGCGGGCGTCCCGATGGTCCGGCGGGTCGCCGACCGGCTCTCGGACGTCGTCGACCGCCTCGTCGTCAACTGTCGCCCCGACCAGCGGGAGGCCATCGGGGCGGCGCTGGACGGCTACGCGCTCCCCGTCCGCTACGCCGAGGACCCCACGCCCGACCAGGGACCGATGGCGGGCATCCGGACCGCCCTCCGCGGCGTCGAGGGGTGGGGCGACGCAGACGCGGCGGCGTTCGTCGTCGCCTGCGACATGCCGTTCGTCGATCCGCGGTTCGTGGCGGCGCTGTTCGACCGGCTGGACGGCCACGACGCGGTCGTCCCGCGGGTGGACGACGAGTGGTTCCAGACGACTCACGCGGTGTACCGCGCCGGCCCGATGGCGGAGGCCTGCGAGGCCGCCCTGGAGCGGGGCGACCGGAAGATCGTCGCGCCGTTGCTCGATATCGACCACGCGGTCGTCGGCGCCGACGACCTGGCGGCGCTGGACGTCGACGACCGCACCTTCGAGAACCTCAACACGCGCGAGGAGTTCGAGGCGGCCGCCGAGGCGTTCGAGTAGCGCGCGGACGGGTCGGGCGTCGCTCAGACGAACTCCCGGCCGCAGCCGGGACACTCCGCCGCGTCGCCGTCGGTGAAGGCGGTGCCGCAGGTGCCGCAGTGGAACACGTCGCCGGCCGACTTCATCGTCGCGCGCTCGCGCTCGCCCGGCGGGACGTACCCGCGCCCGAGGAACAGGTCGACCGCGGCCGAGTCGCCCTCCTCGGCGTAGAACTCCGTGTAGCCGCAGCGCTCGCAGGTGACGACGGTGTACGTGTCGACGCCCGCCGCCGCGACGACCCCCTCTTTCACGCCGGTCGTCGTCCGGTCGACGGCCGCGTCCGTCCACCCGCACTTCGGGCAGCCGGCCTCCTCGGAGCCCCCGCTCTCGCTCCCCATGTGCGGTTCCCCGCGGGGGCACCGGAAAGGCGTTACTCCCTCCGTCGCACCGGGGCGTAGGCTCCGGTCACCGCTCGATCACGTCCACGACCCGCCCCTCCCCGAGCGCCGCGAGCACCACCCGGTCGAGTCGGCCCGCCTCGTCCGCGTCGAACGCCGCCGCGGCGACCGCGCGCGCCGCGGCCTCGTCGTCCGCGTCGTCCACCTTGTTCACGAGCGCGACGGCCTCGGCGTCGCCGGGGACGTCCTTCAGCCCGCCCTTCGGCGAGGCGAGGACCCGGCCGACCGCCTCGGCGGTGATCTCGTCGCCCACGTCGATATCCGCGACCGCCGCCACGCGTTCGGGGCGGTGGACGCGCGCCTCGGCGAGGGGCTCGCCGACGACGTGCGCGGAGGCGATCGGAACCACCGCGTCGGCGCTGCCGGGGATCTGGGGCTCCCGGTCGCTGGGCGCCTTGAACTCCCGCATCCGGGCGCCGTCGGCCTTCACCAGCACCGGGCCGTCGTGAGCCTCGGCGACGGCGGCGACGGTCTCGGTGTCGTACCCCAGGTAGCGGTCGTCGCGCTCCCGCTCGGGGACGAGGCCGAGCGGGAAGTCGTCCCCGTCGGCCCCCGCGAGCGCGTCGAGCGGGTCCCCGGTCACCGCGACGCGCGCGACGTGGTCGTCGAAGATGGGAATGCGGACGGTCGCGGTGACGACCGCGCGGTCGAGCCGGTTCGCCAGCGTGTACAGCGTCGTCTTCTTCCCGCCGGCGCCGACGACGCAGACGAGCCCCTCCGTCGGGAGGGCGTCCTCGGGGTCGATCGTCATGTCCGTCAGTTCGGGCCCGCCGCCGAGTAGCTTGCGTCGCCGGCACGGTCGGTCGCGTCCCGGGCGCACGAGGACGCGCCGGCGCCGGAGACCAGCCAGAGCGTGTCCGTCGAGAGGTCGATCAGCATCGGGACGAGTCCGTGGACGGCCCCGACGGCGGCGACGGCCGCGGCCGCCAGCGCGAACGCCGCCTGTCGGCCGAGGCTCCCGGACCCGCGCGTCGTGGAGGGCATCGTCGGTGGCGAGACCGGCGAGCGACACAACCCTTCCGGCGTCGGGGCGGGGGCCTACCCGGCGGCCGCCTCCGCGACCGCCGCCTCCACCTCGTCGGTGTCGGGGAACGTCAGCGGCTCCGTGGCGTGCCAGGTGTACGTGACGGCGCCGTCGGGCGCGACCACGAACACCGCGCGGTTGGCGATCCCCCGCATGATCGACTCCTCGCGTCGCACCCCGAAATCGGCGATCACGTCGTTGTTGAACCCCGACACGAGCGGGTACTGGAGGTCGTATTCGTCGATGAACGCCAGCAGCGACCACGGCGAGTCGACGCTGACGCCGTACAGCGGCGCGTCCACCTCGGCGAGGTCCGCCTTCCAGTCGCGCAGTTCACACAGCTCCCGCGTACAGGTACGCGAGTAGACGCCGGGGTAGAACGCGAGGACGACCGGGCCGTCCTCGAGGGCCTCGGACAGCGAGAACTCCGCGACGTCGTCGCTCGTGTAGCTGCCGCGTTCTGTGTCCGCCGCGGCCTCCGGGGTCGCCATCGGTGCCGTCACGTCGGGCGCGTCGTCGCCTACGTCGAGCATGATCCGTGTGGTGTGGGGCCGACCGCTAAACCCTTCGTGCCGCGGTAGTCCGATGCGTCCCCGTTCCCTCGGCTAGTCCGGTCGCTGGCGTGTCCGCGACGGCCCCGGGAGCCCCCGCGACGGCGGGTCAGTCGTCGCCCGCGTCGGCACCAGCCCCGTGGCCGTACCGCTCGCGCGCCGCCTCGGGGGTCAACTTCCCGAGCCGCAGGTCGCGCTCGATGGCCTCGGCGTCGCGGTCGGCGGGGTCGCCGTAGCCGCCGCCGCCGGGCGTGCGGACGCTGACCACGGTGCCGGCCGGGAGGTCGCGGGTGTGCTTTGCGGGCAACGTCTCCAGCTCGTCGCCCGACCCGTCGACGATGTACGCCGCGCCGGCGGCGCCCTCCCCGCCCCCGGCGAGGCCGTACGGGCGCGACTCGTGGCGCTCGGCGAGCAGGCTGAACCGCGCGGTGTGCCCGCGCACGCGGATGTCGCGCCGGAGGCCGAGGCCGCCGCGGTGTTCCCCCGGGCCGCCGGAGTCGGGACGGAGCTCGTAGCGCTCGATCCGGAGCGGGTACGCCGTCTCCAGCACCTCGGCGGGCGTGTTCAGCGTGTTGCTCATGTGGACGTGGACGCCGTCCATGCCGTCGCCGCCGGCGCGGCCGCCGAAGCCGCCGCCCTGCGTCTCGTAGAAGGCGTAGGGGCTGTCGCCGTCGCCCCGCGGGTCGGTCCCGCCGAGCGTGACGTTGTTCATCGTCCCCTGGCAGGCGGCGACGACGGACTCGGGGTCGGCCTCGGCGAGCGCGCCCAGCACCACGTCGGTCACCCGCTGGCTCGTCTCCAGGTTGCCGCCGACGACGGCGGCCGGGGGCTCGGGGTTCACGATGGTTCCCTCGGGCGCGACGACCTCGATCGGGCGGTAGCAGCCGTGGTTCGGCGGGATGTCCGGGTCCGTCACGCACCGGACCGCGTAGTACGTCGCCGACGCGGTCACCGCGAGCACGGCGTTGACCGGCCCCTCGGTCTGCTCGGCGGTCCCGGTGAAGTCGACGGTCACCTCGTCGCCGTCGACGGTGACGGCCGCCTCGACCGCGAGGTCCTCGTTGCCGCGGCCGTCGTCGTCCAGCGCGTCGGCGAACTCGTAGGTGCCGTCCGGGAGCTCCGCGAGTTCGGCGCGCATCCGGCGCTCCGAGTAGTCCTTGATCTCCTCTACGGCCGGTGGGAGATCCGCGCCGTGTTCCTCGGCCAGGTCGCGGAAGCGACGCCGCCCCGTGGCGTTCGCCGCCACCTGCGCGCGGAGGTCGCCGCGACGCTCCTCGGGGGTGCGGACGTTCGCGAGGACCATCGAGAGCACGTCCTCGCGGACCTCCCCCTCGGGCGTGCCGTCCTCCCCGACCGCGCCGGTCCCCTCCTCGAACTTCACCGGGGGGATGCGCAGGCCCTCCTGGTAGATCTCCGTCGAGTCGGCCGCGACCGAGCCCGCCGTGGAGCCGCCGATGTCGGCGTGGTGCGCGCGGTTGGCGGCGAACGCGACCACCTCCTCGCCGGCGGCGTCGTGTACCGGCGTCACGAGCGTCAGGTCCGGGAGGTGCGCGCCGCCGCGGAACGGGTCGTTCAGGAGGACGGAGTCGCCCGGCGACAGCGTCTCCGCCGGGAACGCCTCGACCGCCGCGGCGACCGAGTACGGCATCGCGCCGAGGTGGACCGGCATCGTCTCCGCCTGCGCGATCATCTCGCCGTCGGCGTCGAACAGCGCCGTCGAGCAGTCCCGGCGCTCCTTGATGTTGGGGGAGTAGCCCGTCCGCACGAGCGTCGCGTTCATCTCCTCGGCGACCGCCTCGCAGCCGTTGCGGATCACCTCGAGGGTGACCGAGTCGACGCCGGCATCCGCGTCCCCCGTGGCGCCCGGACCGTCGCCGCCGGATCCCGTCCGGTCGCTCATTCGCCCGCACCCCCGGTCTCGACGACCAGGTTCGCGTCGCCGTCGACGCGGGCGCGCTGGCCCGGGTGGACGACGACGGTGCTCTCTCCCCCCTCGACGACGGCCGGGCCGTCGAAGGCCGCGTTCGTCGGCAGGCGGCCACGCTCGTACACCGGCGTGTCGCGGTCGCCGTCGGCGAAGCCCACGCGCCGGGTCCCGGTCACCGCGTCGTCCGGGTCGCCGTCGCGCTCCTCGGCGGCGAGGTCGGGCGGCTGCACGAGGCCGCGGGCCCGGAGGCGGACGGTCACCAGTTCGACCGGCTCCTCGGGCGAGGCGTGGCCGTACCGGCGCTCGTGAGCGGCGTGGAACCGCTCCTCGACGCGGGCGAGCTCGTCGCCGTCGAGGTCGCCCTCGACGGGCACCGACAGGTCGAACGACTGGCCGGCGTAGCGCAGGTCGAGCGTGCGCTCGAACGCCATCTCGTCGTCCGCGCGGCCGGCGTTCCGAAGTTCCGCGCGGCCCTCCGCCTCGAACGACTCGTAGGCGTCGCGGAGGGCCGCCGGATCCACGTCGTCCAGCCGGCGCACCATCGACGTGGAGTAGTCGTAGGTCACGTCGCTGATGAGCAGCCCCAGCGCCGAGAGCACCCCCGCCGCGCGGGGGACGATCACTTCGGGGACGTCGAGGGCCTCCGCCAGCGCGGTCGCGTGCAGGGGGCCGGCGCCGCCGAACGCGACGAGCGCGAACTCGCGGGGGTCGTAGCCGCGCTCGACGCTGACGACCCGGAGCGCGCGGCGCATGTTCGCGTTCGCCACGTCGAGCACGCCGCGGGCGGCGGCCTCGGTCGCGTCGGGGTCGCCGGCGACGGCCTCGGCCAGCGGCGCGAAGGCGTCGCGGACGCGGTCGTCGTCGCGGCCGAGCGCGTCCGGGAGGAACCCCGTCGGGTCGATCCGGCCGAGCACGAGGTGCGCGTCGGTGACCGTCGGCTCGGTCCCGCCGCGGTCGTAGCAGACCGGGCCGGGCCGGGCGCCCGCCGACCGCGGACCGACGCGCAGGGCGCCGCCCGTGTCGACGTAGCCGACGGACCCGCCGCCGGCGCCGACGGTGTGGATGTCGACCGTCGGCACCGAGACGGGGTACTCGCCCACCTCGGTGTCGGTGGTGACGAGCGGGTCGCCGTCGCGCACGAGGCTCACGTCGCAGGAGGTGCCGCCCATGTCCATCGTGATCAGGTCCTCGACGCCGCGGCGGCCGGCGACGTGGGTCGCGCCGCGGACGCCCGCCGCCGGCCCCGACAGCAGGGTGTTCACGGGGCGCTCGCGGGAGGCCTCGGCGGCCATCAGCCCGCCGTTCGACCCCATCACCCGGAGCGGCGCCTCGATGCCCAGGTCGGCCACCTCGTCGGCGAGCGCGCCGAGGTACGCGTCCATCACCGGCTTGAGCGCGGCGTTCATCGCGGTCGTGAGGGTGCGTTCGTACTCGCGGATCTCCGGGAGCACGTCCGAGGAGAGCGAGACGCTGGCGTCGACGCCCTCGTCGCGGAGGACCTCGCGGACGCGACGCTCGTGGTCCGGGTGCTCGAACGAGAAGAGGAGCGAGACGGCGACGCTGTCGATCCCCGACCCCCGGAGGTCGGCGGCGAGGTCGCGGACGGCCGACTCGTCGAGCGGGCGGAGCACCTCGCCGCGCTCGTCGACGCGCTCGGGCGCCTCGAACCGGCGGTCGCGGGGGACCACCGGCTCCGGCTTGGTCGCCTCGAAGTCGTAGATGTCCGGGCGCGTCTGGCGGCCGATCTCCAGCGCGTCGCGGAAGCCCTCGGTCGTGATCAGCGCGGTCTCCGCCCACTCCCCCTCCAACACGGCGTTCGTCGCGACGGTCGTCCCGTGGCCGAGGAAGCCGACCCCCTCCGGCGGGACGTCGACCCCGCGCAGGCCCGTCACCACGCCCTCCTCCGGCGCGGCGGGGGTCGACGGCGTCTTGTCGACGCGGACGCGGCCGTCGCGGACCGTCACCAGGTCCGTGAACGTGCCGCCCACGTCGACGCCGACGCGCGTCCCCGCCGTCGCGTCGTCGTCGGTCATACGCGGGGATGGGCGCGGGCCGTTGTAGGCGTTCGCCTCCCGGTCGCGGGGGCCGCCTCCGGGCCGACGGACGCGGCGGCCCCGCCGCCGGAGGAACAGTGATATGCGGCTACACCCATGTCCACACACCTCATGGTGGACGAACGACACGTCGAGGCCGCGGCGGAGCGCCTCGGGGTCACGCTGGACGGGACCGAGACCGGGAGCTACGCCGCCGACGCGACCGACGCCGCCGCGATGGCGTCCGCGTTCGAGCCGTCCACGGACGGCCGTCGCCCCCGCGAGTACACGGAGGGCGACGACGAGTACAACGCCTTCCTGTACCGGGTGGACGGCGCGGCCGGGGACGGCCCGCTCGGGGGACTGTCGGTCGCCGTGAAGGACAACATGGCCGTCGCGGGCGTCCCGATGACGTGCGGGTCCGCCGGCGTCGAGTTCGTCCCCGAGTACGACGCGGCGGTCGTCGAGCGACTGGAGGCGGGCGGGGCGACGCTCGTCGGCACGACCAACATGGACGAGTTCGCGCTGACGACGACCGGCGAGACGTGCGCACACGGCGCGACCCGGAACCCCGCGGCCGCGGACGCCGTCCCCGGCGGGTCCTCCAGCGGGAGCGGGGCGGCGGTCGCGGCCGGCCTCGTCGACGCGGCGCTGGGCAGCGACACCGGCGGCAGCGTCCGGATCCCGGCCGCCTACTGCGGCGTCGTCGGGCTGAAGCCGACCCACCGGACCGTCCCCCGGTTCGGCTTCGCCGACCTCGCGCCCTCGCTGGACCACGTCGGCCCGCTGGCGACGTCGGTGTCGACCGCGTTCCGCGTGTACGACGCGATATCGGGGCCGGACCGCCGGGACCTCTCCTCGCGCCCGGCCCGGCCGGCCGCGGAGACGCACGCGGCCGCCGGCGACCCCGTCGACGGCGCGACCGTCGGCGTCGTCCGGGAGGCGATGGACGTCGCCGAACCGGCGGTCCGCGAGGCGGTGGGGGCCGCCCTCGGCGACCTGGAGGACGCCGGCGTCGAGACGAGGCGGGTGTCGCTCCCGCGGTTCGAGGAGATGGCCTCCGCGGTCGTCGTGATCGCCAACTGCGAGTTCGCGGCGCTGCTCGGGAACCGGGGGCTCGTCCGCGGCAGCGGCACCGGGTACGCGGACCCATGGCGGTCGGCGGCCGCCGACCTCGACTGGTCGGCGCTGGGCGAGGGCGTCGTCGACAGCGCCGTCACCTTCGAGGCGCTGTACGAGGCGACCGAGGGCCGCGCCTACGTCGGCGCGCAGAACGCCCGCGAGCGGTTCACCGCGGCAGTCGACGACGCTCTCGGGGACCTCGACGCGCTGGCGTTGCCGACGACGCCGACGACCGCGCCCGACTTCGGCGAGGTGACGACCGCCGCCGACGTGATCGACACGATCACGAACACGAGCCCGTTCGACCTGACCGGCAACCCGGCGCTGTCGGTCCCGGCGGGGACGGCCGACGGACGGCCGGTCGGGCTCCAGTTGGTCGCCGACTGGTTCGACGAGCCGACGCTCGCCCGCCTCGGAGCCGAAGCCGAATAGAGACGGTTCCCGACATATAAAAAGTGAACAATTCGTCGGGATCCGCGTGATATATTGTCCGCTTCCCGCGACTATCCGGTGAATCTCTTCCCGATGCCATCCCTTATACTCTTCCGCTTCCCTTGTGACGTTGTGACGCACCATGGAAAGAGATAACAATGATCCGAGCCGGCCGGGCGGGTTCGTCCCGGGGACGTTCTCGATCGCGGCACGCGACCCGGAGGCCGGGGAGTTCGGCGTGGCCGTCAGCACGGCGCTCGTCGGCGTCGGGGCGCTGTGTCCGTTCGTGAGCGAGAACGCGGCCGTGGCGACGCAGTCGTTCGTGAAGGTGTCCCACGGCGCCAACGCCGTCGACCTCGCCGACCGCGGGGTGAGCGTGCCGGCGGCCTGCGAGGCGTTGCTGGCGGACGACGAACACGCGGGCTACCGACAGCTCCACGGCATCGACGGCGACGGGCGCACGTTCGCCTTCAGCGGCGAGGACTGCGTCGACTGGTTCGGCCACCTCGAACGGGACGACCACACGGTCGCGGGCAACATGCTCGCGAACGGCGACGTGATCGAGGCGATCAGCGGGGCGTTCCGGGAGGCGGAGGGCGAACTCGCCGAGCGGCTCATGACCGCGCTGGAGGCGGGGCAGGACGCCGGCGGCGACAAGCGCGGGAAGATCAGCGCCGCGCTGCTCGTCCGCTCGCCCGACCCCAAACTGTACCACAACCTCCGCGTCGACAACTCGGAGGACCCCGTCGACGACCTCCGCGAGGCGTTCGAGCTCGCGCGGGAGACGGAGGCGGACCTCCCGGCGTCGGCCGACGAGATGCTCGGGGAGTACCCCGACGAGATACTCGACTTCGGACTGAAGTACTGAACGACACACAGCAATGACCGAACACGACGACTTCGACCCGACCGACATAGACCGCCGCCGCTTCCTGAAGGCGACCGGCCTCGCCGGCGCCGGCGGGATGACCGCGATCGCCGGCTGCGCCGGCGGCGGCGACGGCACCACGGAACCGACCGACGGCACCGACGGCGGCGGCGGGGGAGCCGAGACGACCACGGCCGACCCCGGCGAGATCCAGGAGGGCGGCACCCTCGTGTGGGGCCACAGCGAGGTGACCCAGAACCTCGACATCCACCAGACAGCGACCGCCAGCACCGGCCGGTTCCTCAACAGCGTCTACGAGTCGCTCGTGGGCCTGACGCGGGAGTTGGAGCTGTCCACCGACCCCGGCGTCGCCAGTCCCGGCCTCGCGACCGACTGGGAGGTCAGCGACGACCTCATGACGTACACGTTCACGCTCCGGGAGGGCGTGACGTTCCACGACGGGACGGAACTCACCGCCGGGGACGTGAAGTACAGCTACGACCGCATCGCGAACCCGGAGACGGGTGCGATCATGCAGTTCGTCTTCGGCTCGACCGAATCCGTCGAGGTGGTCGACGACTACACCGTCCGGATCAACCAGTCGGAGCGGTACCAGCCGCTCCTCCGCCAGCTCGCGTTCTCGGGGACGTCGATCATCCCCGCGGACTCCGGCGACACCATCGGCGACGAGCCGGTCGGCACGGGACCGTTCTCGTTCGTGATGCGCCAGCAGGGCAACCGGGCCGAGCTGGCCGGCTTCGACGACTACTGGGGCGAGGGTCCGTACCTGGACACGGTCGAGGAGCGGACGGTCACCGACCCCGACAGCCGGCTCACGGGGATCCAGGAGGGCGACTTCGACCTCATCAACGACATCCCGCTGGACGACATCAACAGCGTGGTCGGCAACGACGGCGACGACATCAAGACGCGGACGTGGTCGCCGCTGTCGTGGGCGTTCCTCAACATGAACAACACGGAGCCGCCGTTCGACGACCCGGACTTCCGGAAGGCGGTCGACTTCTGCATCGACAAGGGGGCGCTCGTCGAGGGCGCGCTGTTCGGCAACGGCGAACCCACCGCGAGTCCGAGCTTCCCGAACAGCCCGTTCCGGAACACCGACCTCTCGCCGCGCGAGCAGGACTTCGACCGCGCGGCGGAGCTGTTCGAGCAGTCGCAGTACGACGTCGGCGAGTTCGACCTGACGTTCAAGGTGACCACGAACTACCCGTGGCACGTCGACGCCGCGACGCTCATGCAGCAGTTCTTCCAGCAGGCGGGCCTCAGCGTGGAGATCCAGCAGCTCCAGTGGAGCGACTGGCTCTCGCAGGTGTTCGCCAACCGGGACTTCACCATCTCGATGGTGAACTTCTTCACGTTCTGGGAGCCGGCGTACATGTACACCTCCCTGTGGACCTCGAACGGGTCGTTCAACTTCCGCGGCTACGCCAGCGAGGAGTACGATCAGGTCGTCGCCGACGCCGCGAAGGCGGGGAGCCGCGAGGAGGCGATCCCGCTGTATCAGGAGGCCCAGTCGATCATCCACGAGGACGTCCCGGACGTGATGCTGTGGTTCCGCGACGGGACGCTCGCCGCGAAGAACGGCGTCCACGGGCTGGACACGATCCTCTCGCCGAACAACAGCGAGCTCGGCTTCGGCCGGGTGTGGATGGACCAGTCGTGAGCGGGGGATGAGATGACTTCGAGGACCGGACCATGAGTCTGGCACGCTACGCCGCCCGTCGGCTCGTCTTCCTCGTCGGGACGCTGTTCGGCGCGTCCGTCATCACGTTCGCGCTCGTGAACGTCCTGCCCGGGGACGTCGCGGTGATGATCCTCGGGACGAGCGGCAGCCAGGAGCAGGTGGAGACGCTCCGCCAGCAACTCGGGCTGAACCAGCCGGTGTACATCAGGTACATCGACTGGATCGTGGGCGTCCTCCAGGGGGACCTGGGCCGGTCGCTGCGCTTCGGCGACCCGGTCGCGACGCTGATCGCCCAGCGGTTCCCCGCGAGCGCGTTCCTCGCGGTCACGGCGCTGACCATCGCCGTCGTTGTCGCGATCCCGATGGGCGTCGTCGCCGCCGTCGAGCAGAACACCTGGAAGGACTTCCTGACGAGCGTCGCCGCGTTCACCGGCATCAGCCTCCCGAACTTCTTCTGGGGGATGGTGCTGATCCTCCTGATCGCCAAGTACGCGTCGCTGTTGCCGCCCTCCGGGTACGTGAGCCCGTTCGAGGACCTCTCGGGCGCGTTCGCGCACGTCCTCCTGCCGGCGGGCGCGCTCGGGTTCAGCCTCATGGCGCACATCACGCGGATGACCCGCTCGTCGCTCATCGAGGAGCTCCGCTCGGGGTACGTCGACCTCGCGCGGATGAAGGGGCTGTCGAGCCGGCGGATCGTCTTCCGGCACGCGCTCCGGAACGCGTTCCTCCCGGTGTTGACCGTGATCGGGTTCCAGCTGGGCTTCCTGTTCGGCGGCATCATCATCATCGAGCAGCTGTTCGCGTACCCCGGGCTGGGCCGGCTCGCGTTCAACGCCCTGCTCAACCGGGACGCGCCGCTGATCCAGGGGGCGGTGCTCACCATCGCGGTCGTGTTCATGACGAGCAACCTCGTGGTCGACCTGCTGTACGCGGTCGTCGACCCGCGCGTCACCACCGGAGGTGAGGGCTGATGGCCGCCGAGAGCGCGACCGCACGGATCGTCGACGAGTACCAGCGCGAACGCATCTACCGCCTCGCGCGGAGCATCCGCCACAACACGAAGGCGGTCGTCGGCCTGGGTCTCATCCTCGGATTGGTCGTGCTGGCGATCGTCTCGCCGATGCTGATCTCCCAGGAGGCGGCCAACCAGGTGAACATTCAGGACCGCTTCGCCGCCCCGAGCGCGGAGCACCCGTTCGGGACCGACAACTTCGGCCGCGACATGCTCTCGCGGACCCTGCTGGGCGTGCGCATCAGCCTCTACGTCGGGGTGACGAGCGTCGCGATCGCCTCGGCGTTCGGCGTCCCGCTGGGCGGGCTCGCCGGCTACGCCGGCGGCGCGGTCGACGACGCGGTCATGCGGACCATGGACGTGCTGATGAGCTTCCCGCCGATCCTCGTCGCGATGACGATCACGGCGGTGATCGGGCCCACGCTCAACAACGCGATCCTCGCGCTGGGGCTGGTGTACATCCCGTACTTCGCGCGGGTGACGCGCTCGGAGGCGATCTCCGTCTCCCAGGAGGAGTTCGTCGAGGCCGCGAAGGCACTGGGCGAACGGGACTCGTACGTCCTCTTCAGGGAGGTGCTGCCCAATGCGGCCGCCCCCATCATCGTCCAGGCGAGCATCAGCATCTCCTTCGCCATCCTGGCGGCCGCCGGGCTGTCCTTCCTCGGGTTGGGCGCCCAGCCGCCGACCCCGTCGTGGGGGCTGATGCTCCAGCAGGCGAAGCAGTACCTCGCCCAGGCGCCGTGGATGGCGATCTTCCCGGGGCTGGGCATCGCGGTGACCGTGCTCGGGTTCAACCTCTTCGGGGACGGCATCCGCGACGTGCTGGACCCGGACGCGAGCACCGAGTTCGGGGTGACCGATGAGTAGCCGCGACGCCCCGGCCGCGGACACCGGCGTCGACGACGACACCGGCGCCGACACCGACGCGACCGCGACGGGCGACGGCCCCGACCGACTCCTCACCGTCCGCGGACTGGAGACGGTGTTCCGGACCGAGGAGGGGGTCGTCCGCGCCGTCGACGGCGTCGACCTCCACCTCGACCGCGGGGAGATCGTCGGCCTCGTCGGCGAGTCCGGCGCCGGCAAGAGCGCGACCGCCGAGTCCATTCTCCGGCTCATCGACTCGCCGGGCGAGGTCGTCGGCGGGACCGTCGACTTCGAGGGCCGGGACGTGCTCGCGATGAGCGAGCCGGAGCTGCGCGAGTTCCGCGGGACCGACGCGAGCATGGTGTTCCAGGACCCGACGGGGACGCTCAACCCCACGATGACCGTCGGCAAGCAGGTCGCCGAGGCCGTCCGGAGCAACGACCCCTCGCTGTCGGGGTCGGCGGCGAAGGAGCGCGCCGTCGAGATCATGGAGCGCGTCGGGATCCCGAACGCGCCCGCGCGGTACGGCGAGTACCCCCACCAGTTCTCCGGGGGGCAGAAACAGCGGATCGTCTTCGGGATCGCGATCGCCGGCGAGCCGGACCTGCTCGTCGCCGACGAGCCGACCACCGCGCTCGACGTGACGATCCAGGCGCAGATCCTCGACCTGCTCGTCGAACTCCGCGACGAGTTCGGGATGAGCGTGCTGTTCATCACCCACGACCTCGGCGTCGTCCGCGAGGTGTGCGACCGCGTGCTCGTGATGTACGGCGGGAGCGTCGTCGAGTCCGGCGGCGTCGAGTCGCTGTTCGGGGAGCCGCGCCACCCGTACACGAAGGGGTTGCTCGCGAGCAACCCCGGCCTCGACGCCGACGTCGTCGGGGACGGGGCGGCCGCCCCGGACCGCCTGCGCGTCATCGAGGGGACGATGCCGGACCTCACCGGCGAGTTCCGCGGCTGCAAGTACGCCGACCGGTGCCCCGGCGCGACCGAGGACTGCCGGACGGCCCACCCCGACCTCGACGCCGTCGCCGTCGACGGCGACGACCGCCGGGTCGCCTGCTACCGCCACGACGAGATCGACGACATCGAGTACGCCTACGACCACGAGCCGCGGACGCTCTCGTGGCGCGCGCGGACCGACGGCGAGGGGTCGGGGACGGCGACGCCGGGCGTCCCGGACGAGGGCACCGACGGGGCCGGCAGCCGCGAGGGGGCCCCGGTCCTCTCGGCCAGCGACCTGGAGAAGCACTTCGAGACGGGGAACGTCCTCGACGACCTCCTCGGCCGCGGCGAGACCGTCAGGGCCGTCGACGGGATCGACCTCGAGATCGGCGCCGGGGAGACGCTCGGGCTCGTCGGCGAGTCCGGCTGCGGGAAGTCCACGGCCGCGCGGGCGATCCTCCGGCTGCACGAGCCCACGGGCGGGACCGTCGTCTACCAGGGTCGCGACATCACGGCCGCCTCCAAGGGGGAGCTTCGGGAGGTGCGCCGCGACCTCCAGATCGTGTTCCAGAACCCGCAGTCGAGCCTCAACCCCCGGCGGACGGTCGGGCAGATCCTCCGGCGGCCGATGAAGCTCCACGGGCTCGCCGACGCGGACGAGCGCCGCGAGCGGGCGCGCGAGCTGATCACCGAGGTCGGTCTCGACGAGCGCCACCTGGAGCGCAAGCCCGGCGACCTCTCCGGGGGCCAACAGCAGCGCGTCGCCATCGCGCGGGCGCTGGCGGTCAACCCGGAGCTGATCGTCCTCGACGAGCCGGTGTCCGGGCTCGACGTGTCGATCCAGGCGCAGATCCTCAACCTCCTGTCGGACCTGCAGGAGGACCTGGGGCTGTCGTACCTGTTCATCAGCCACAACCTCTCGGTGATCGAGCACGTCTGCGACCGCGTCGCGGTGATGTACCTCGGCGAGTTGGTCGAGCACGGCACCACGGATCAGGTGTTCGGGCCGCCGTTCAACCCCTACACCGAGGCGCTCCTGTCTGCGATCCCCGGACGCGCCGACGCGGACGACCGGATCGTCCTCGAGGGCGACGTGCCCGACCCCTCGAACGTGCCGTCCGGGTGCCGGTTCCACCCGCGGTGTCCCCACAAGATCGGGGACGTGTGCGAGCGGGAGGACCCGGCGGTCCACGAGGCGGGCGACGGCCACGGGATCAAGTGCCACCTCATGCGCGAGGAGTACCGCGACCGAGTCGACTGGGAGGAACGCTGAACGCGGAGGCGGTCGGGGTCGGTGCCGCGGTCGGGGTCGTTCCCGCGACGGGGGTCGCCGTCCGCGACACGCGGCGACACGACGCCTACCGCTCCTCGCTGTGGCGCACGTCGACGGCGACGCCACGGGTCGAGGAGCGCATCTCCGCGCCGTGCATCTCCGCGCGGCCGACCGCGAACGCGCGCGGCCCCTCGACGACGACCTCGTCGCCGACGCGGATGTCGTCGGCGGCGTCGACGACGCCCGGCGCGAGCACGCTCCCCTGCGGGACGAACGAGTCGATCTCGACGGTCTTGGTCGGCGCGTCGCTCTCCACCCACCGCCGGGCGCCCGCGAGGGTGAACGCCAGCGCGCCGTAGGTGGGCACCATCGTCGCCAGCAGTTCCCCCTCGTCGTCGCGGACCTGGAGCTTGGGGTACCGCGAGCGGGTGTTCAGCTCGTCGAAGAGGTCGTCGCCGGCGCCGTCGCCGAGCATGTAGTCGGCGATGGCCCGCACCGTGTTGTGCTGTCGCTCCCGCTTCGTGTACTTGAGCTCGCCGTCGAGCGTGGACATGAGGTTCCCGATGGACTCGGTCGTCGTCGGGTGGTCCTCGACGGTGTACTCGAAGGGGACGTCCACCCGCTCCTCGACGCGCTCGCAGATGTCGCGGTAGCCGTCCTCGGGGACGTGGGCGACGACGCGGGGGTACTCGTTGCGTTCCAGGTATCGGCGAAGCACCTCGGCGACGAACCCCTTCTCGTCCTCGGACCATCGCCCCGTCACCACGGTGTCGTAGTGCTGGGCGGGATAGGTGAGTTCGAGTTCCTGCGGGACCACCCCGATGGGCGAGGTCATCGACGCCAGGTGCGCTCGGAACTGGATGGCGTCGTGGAACTGCGAGTGGCTCTGGCTCTCTGAGTACGGCTTCCGCGCAGAACACGGCACCAGCACGAGGGGATTGCGGAAGCGGTTGCGGTACCGACCGGTGACGCGCTCGGCGAAGCGCTGGATCTCGGGACGGCGGATGGTGTCGCTCGTCGCCGCCGCGAGTTCGGTGTCGCGGACGACCGGCGCGCGCTCCTCGACGTACGCGTACTGCTGGTCGAACTCCCGCATCGTCGCCGTGAGCCACTGCTCGTGGCGCGCCTGCCCCTCGACGTAGTCGCGGAGGCGCCCCTCCCGAACCCGCCGCCGGACGCGCCGCAGCTCCGCCTCCAGCGCGTTCACGTTGTGCGCCTCGCAGGCGGCGCGGTCGAACTCCTCGCGGGATACCTGACACGCGGGACACGAGCACGGGAGCTCGTCGAGGTCCTCGAGGAAGCGCTCGCCCTCGTCGGTGAGGTACTTCCCCTGCGAGCCCTTCACCCGCGCGCGCTTCGCGTCGAACAGGTCGACGCCGGCGTACGCGAGCGTGGCGACGTTCAGCGGCGTGGCGACGCCCGAGAGATACAGGGCGGTATCCGCGGGCACCGCCTCGCGGACGGCGATCACGGCGTCGACGAGGGCGGACGCGTGGCCGACGACGCCCTGCGCGTTCGAGAGCACGTACGCGTCGACGGGCGCGTCCGCGGCGCCGCCGGCGTCGGGCGCGTCGCCGGTGATCACGGCGGCGGTCGGGCCGTCGAGGTCGGGATAGTCCGGCGCGAAGGCGTCGATGACCTCCTCGCGGGTTCCCGCGGGGTACGCGCGGTGCGGGAGGACCGTGAGGACGGAGTCGTCGGCGTCGGGGATCTCGCGCTCGGCGTTCCACAGCGACCCGGCGTCGCGGGTCACGTCGTCGGCGAGCGCCGGCGTCCGCAGGGGCGAGTCGAGGCGGAGTTCCCCGAGGCGGGCGGCGCCGTCCCGCTCGTGGACCTCGAAGTAGTCGGTCATGGCCCGAACTGGGCGGGCCGGGCGTTATTGGCTTTCGTTTCGGGAGTCGGCGACAGCGTCGGACCCGGAGCGCGTGTCCGCCGGCGGTTCGTGGGCGGAGCGGCACGGGACCGCTCCGTTCACGAGACCTCCGGTCTCGTGAGCTCGAAAATCGCGACGCGATTTTCGAACGCCGTGGGCCGAGACGCTCGCTACGCTCACTGCTCACTCCGTTCGCCGTTCACATCGGGGTACTCCCCGCGGTCGTACCTCGCTACGCTCGCGTCTCGCTCAGATCCTCCAGGGTCACCGACTCGGGGACGGCCGCCAGCGCGTCCGCGCCCCAGCCGCGGTGGGCCAGGGTGATATCGGCGTCGGGGTTGGCCTCCGCCAGCGCGCGGACCCCCTCGGCGGCGGCGCGCTCCGCCGCGGCGTCGGTCCGGTCGGGCACCTCGGCGGTCAGCGGGTACGTCTCCGAGAGCGCGCGGGGGAACGGCCCGAACGGCGGGACGACCCGCCACACCTCGTCGAATGCGTGGTCGGAGGGCTCGCCGTACTCCGAGCACAGCAGGCTGTCGGGCACGTCGAGGCGGGCGAGGCGGTCGTGGTGACGGCGCACCTCCGGCCGGCGGGCCGACTCGTGCGAGAGGCCGAAGAAGGTGCCCTTGGAGGCGCTGTCGACGCGCTCCAGCCGGTCGACGTGATCCAGCAGGGCGCGGTAGCCGTCGAGCATCGCCGGGTGGCCGCGGGCGCGGCGCTCGACGAGTTCGAGCAGGTCGCCGTCGCGGATCGCCTGTCTCACGCGACGGATCTCCTCGAAGGTGACGTGGAGGTTGTGCTCGGCGAGCAGCGACTCCCGCTCCCCGTCGGCGGCGGCCCGGAGCCCGTCGGGGGTGTGCTCGTGACAGATCGGACACGAGCACGGGAGGTAGTCGATGTCCTCCAGTTGCTCCGTCCCGGACACCGTGAGGTAGCGGCCGTCGCGCGCCATCAGCGCGTAGGCGGCCGAGTCGAACAGGTCACAGCCGAGCGCGACCGCGAGCGCGAACATCATCGGGTGGCCCGCGCCGAACAGGTGGACCGGACAGTCCTCGTCGAGGCCCCGCTTCGCGGCGGCGACGGCGTCGACCATGTCGTCGTAGCGGTAGCCGTTCATCATCGGTACGACCGCGCCGACGGGGAACACGTCGAGGTCCGTCGCGGCGGCCTCCCGCCCGGCCCGCTCGCGCAGGTCCGGGTAGGTGCTCCCCTGCACCGGCGCGTTCACGAGCATGTCCCCGACGTCGACGGCCTCGGCGTCCGCGAGCGCCTCGCGGGTCGCCTCGAGGTCCGATTCCGCCCGCTCGCGGCCCGCGTCCGGCGGGGTCGGGATGTCGACCGGCGTGCCCACGTCGCTGCCGATGTCGCGCTGGAACTCCAGGATCTCGGTGGTCGTGACGTCGATCTCGCCGTACTCGGCCAGCTGGAAGCTCCCGGAGTCGGTCATGATGGCGCCGTCGTAGCCGAGGAGGTCGTGGAGGCCCTCCTCGAGGGCGCGCTCGCGGAGGTCGTCGGTGGTCCGGATGATGTAGGAGTTGGTGATCAGCATGTCCGCGCCGAACTCCGACCGCAGGCGGCCCGGGTCGATCGTCTCGATGTTGGGGTTGATCACCGGGAGGAGGGCGGGCGTCTCGACGGTGACGCCGGCGCGGGGGACCTCCAGTTCCCCGATGCGGCCGGCGGCGTCGTGGTCCCGGATCTCGAAGTGGTCGCGCATGGCTCGGCTTCCCGGGGCGCGTGAGTAAGGGTTGCGACACGCGAGGCGCGAGAGGTGCGAGGCCGACCGGAGTCCTCGTGAGCGGAGCGAACGAGGGCACGCGAGGCGAGCGACGCGAGTCTCGCGAAGGGAGGCCTCGAGGCGAACGGGCCGCGGAGCGGCCCGTGAGCAGAGCGAGCGACGCGAGCGACCGAGCGCCTCGGAGGGACGGACGATACCACTCCCGATCGTCGCGACCGCCCTCAGAGCGCCAGCAGCGCCGCCGCGGACCCGCCGCCGTACACCGCGCTCGCGTAGATCGACAGGAACACGAAGGAGTTCCAGATCCCGTGGATGAGCGCGGGGACGACGAGGTTGCGGGTGTACTCGTAGACGACGCCGAACACGAGGCTCGGGACGAACAGGATCACGATGGTCGTCGCACGCGCGCCCAGCGACCCCGTGAGCGCGGTGACGTGGACCGCCGCGAACAGGGCGGCCGTGAGCACGATCGCCGCCCACGCGGGGAGGGCCTCGCGCAGGCGGTTCTGGACGGTGCCGCGGAACAGCGTCTCCTCGCTGGGGCCGATGACCAGAAGCGACGCGAGCACGAGGAACGGGACGATCGACGGCACCTCCTGGGCGAGTTCGCCGGCGGAGTTGTTGGCGGCGTCCAGCCCCAGCACCTCGGTGACGAGGACGGCGGTGCCGAGCGTGAGCAGGAGCACGGCGAAGAACCCGCCGACGACGACCGCGACCTGCCGGAGCGACGGCACGTCGACGCCGAAGTACTCGCGGATCTCCGCCCACCCGAACCCCCGCCAGCGGAGATACACCAGCGGGAAGCCGACGAAGGGGAGGTACTGCCCGAACACGAACAGGACGCCGAGGCGGGCGGGGAGCGAGTCGACGCCGACGGCCGCGAGCGCGACCACGCCGACCAGCGAGAGGACGGCGGCGAGGACGGCCCCGGCGATGCCGACGCCGTAGCCGCTGGCGACCGCCCGAACGCGGGGAGGGACCGTGACCATGCCCCCCCATCGGCCCCGCCCGGCAAGACGCTTGCCTCTCGGCGAGAGTGTCTCGGACGTCAGTTTTTATGTACGCACACGGGGTTGGTTTCCACATGTCTCTCGATCCCGAGGGAGGAATCGAATGGGCCGAGCGCTGGGATCGGATGTTTCACGCGCTGTCCGCCGAACCGCGACGGGCCATCGTCATCTCGTTATCCGAGGCGCCGGCGGAGCGGCGACTCCCGTTACCCGACGCCGCGGAGACCCCCAACCAGGCGATGGACTCCGAGACGTTGTCCAACCAACTGCGCCACCATCACCTCCCGCTGCTCGCCGACGCGGGATACGTCCGGTGGTCGTCCGAGCCGTTCTGTGTCCAGCGTGGTCCCGCCTTCGACGAGGCGGCGTTCATCACGGAGAAGGTACTCGAGTCGGTCGAGGAGATCCCACAGAGCCTGCTCGACAACTGCCGGGTGCTCCCGGACCTGTCCCGAGATGGCTGGGACTGATCTCGTCTCGGCCGTCGTCGACGCCGTGGCCGCCGCCGACGGGGTGGAGCCGGGGGAGGTCGAGTCCCTGTACGACCACATGGATCCCGACGTCGTAGCCAGACTCGGGGAACTGGAGCGAGGCGAGTGGAGCTTCACGTTTCGGTTCTCCGATCACCAGGTCACGGTGACGCACGAGTCACAGATATTCGTCGACGGCGTGCCACACGCCACCGACGCCTCGACGAAGTAGCCGAACGGGGCCCCGTCTCCGGGGGGAACCGGCCCGCCCACGCGTCGCCGGAACGCCGTCCGTGAGCGCAGTCCCGCGACGTCCGCCGCCGGAACCTACTTCGCGCCCGCCTCGTACAGGGCGACGCCGAGGACGGCCCGCCCGTCCCGCACCTCGCCCGCGAGGACCGCGTCGCGGAACGAGCCGTAGTCGACGGTCACGGGGCGGATGCTCTCGTTGAAGTCGAGGTCCGGCTCGCCCGCGGGCTCGCACCCCCGCGCGAGGAAGTAGTGGTGGACGGAGTTCGCGATGCCGTTGGCCGGCTCGACCGTGTGGACGCGCTCGACGGTGTCCGCCTCGTGGCCCGTCTCCTCGCGGAGCTCCCGCCGGGCCGCCGTCGCGAGGTCGGCGTCGTCGTCCTCGACGGTTCCCGCGGGGAGCCCGCGGTTCGTCCGGCCGACCGCCTGGCGCCACTCCTCGACGAGCACCACGTCGCCGTCGGGGGTGAACGGGAGCACGACCACGGCCGGCGGCTCGTCGACGTAGTGGAACTCCGTCTCGGTGCCGTCGGGCAGGCGCACCTCGTCGCGGCGCACGTCGAAGCCCGGACACGTGTAGTCGATGCCGCTGTCGAGCGTCTCCCACGCGAGGTCCGCGTCGGCGGGGTCGCCGCGAGCCTCGCCGCCGGCGGCGTCCGCGCGGGCGCCGTCGTCTCCGTCGTCGGTCATCGGCGGGGGGTCGCGGCGACGAGGGAAAACTGTGACAGATCGAGGACGCGCGCTCGGCGGGGACGGGCGCGCGGTCTCAGATCCCGAGGCGGTCGCGCACGGCGAGGACGCCGCCCGCGAGCACGAGCGCCAGGGAGACGAGCGTGAGTCCCACCTGCGTCTCGGCGAACCAGACGGGCGCCCACGGCGCGGCCGCCCGGACGCCGACGACGAGCGTCGACAGCACGGGGACGCCGGAGTCGGCCGGGCCGGCCGAGCCGTCGCCGGTCGCCGTCGGGAGGTCGCGCTCGGTGCCCTGGAACTCCCGGGGGACGCGGTCGGCCTCGTACGGGATGCGCTCGGTGGGGTACGACCAGACGGCGGTGCCGTTCTCGTCGATCTCGACGATCCGCTTGTTCAGGGTGTCCGTGATCAGCGTGTGGCCGTTCGCCAGGCGGTCGGCGTCGCGGGGCCAGTGGAGCGACCGCCCGTCGACGCTCGTGACGGTCCAGGCGACCTCCCAGTCGCCGTCGGCGGTCCGGTGGAGTTCGACGACGCGGTCGTTGTCGGAGTCGGCCACCAGCACCGCGGCGTCCTCGGAGACGGTCCGCTCTCCCGGCTCGCCCTCGATGTCGCCGGCGATCCACTGCGGGTTGTGCTGGTGGTCGAGCACCTCGGGGTTCCCGCAGCGAACGTCCCCGTCGCCGTCGGTGTCGCGCAGCTGGCCGTTCCGGGTGCAGGAGTCGTCGGAGGAGCCCTCCACGTCGGCGTTGATCACCTCGACGACCTCGCCGCCGTCGTCGGTGCGCTCGACGATCACCAGCTGGTTCGCGTTGCGGACGGAGACGAGGAACACGTCCGCCGCGACGCGGTCGATGTCGTTGATGTGGAGCCAGTCGGTGCGCGTGGGGTCGGCCGGCGCGTCGTACAGCTCGGAGGCGTTCCACGTCCAGACGACCTCGCCGCCCTCGACGATCATGATCCGCTCGTGGTCCATGTCGGTCATGGCGAAGCCGCCGCCGGGCAGGGGCTCGGCGTCGTGGATCTCGCTGTTCGACTGCGAGCGCACGGGGAAGCCGTACTCCTCGACGACCGACGGTCCGCCCGCGGCGTCGGGGTCGATGACCCGGATCCCGGTGTGCGCGCACGGCGACTCGTAGGGGCCGCAGTCCTCGTAGCCGCCGTCCATGAACCCCGCGAGCACGCGGCCGTCGGGGAGCCGCTGGACGTCGAAGTAGCTGTCCGCGGAGTCCTCGCGCCACTCGACCTCCGACCCGTTCAGGAGGTAGGCGCTCCCGTACTGGTGCCAGCCGGCGCCGCCCCCCTGCGAGCCGACGAGCGTCAGCCGCTCGTCGCCGTCGCCGGCGACCGCGCCGCCGCGGTCGGGGGCCAGCGCCGCGCTCCCGGCGACGGTCAGCCCGAACAGGAGGACGCCCGCGAGGACCAGCTCGACCGCGCGTGTACCCATGGCGGAAGCCGAGCCGGGCGCCGAGCAAAAGCCTTCGGACTCGTCGCTCCGGGGACGATCGGGGGACTACGGGGGGATCGGCGGCGGCAGGTCCCGGCGCGGGCGCCGCCGCGCTCAGAACAGCTCCCGGACCCGCGCCCGCGTCTCGTCGAGGTCGCCGGAGTTGTCGACGACCGCGGGGTCCGCCACGGGCTCGAACTCCTCGCGCAGGAGGTCGTACACCTCCACGTCGGCGTCGGAGGCGTCGCCCTCGCGGGCGCGGATGCGCTCCTTCGCGACCGCCTCCTCGCAGACGACCCGGACGAGCCGGAAGTCGGCGCCGTGGCGGTCGGCCAGCGTCCGCGCCCGGTCGCGCCGGGCCGCGCGGCGGAAGGTGCCGTCGAGCACGACCGGGTCGCCGTCCGCCAGGAGCGTTCCGGCCCGGTCGAACACCGCCTCGTAGGTCCGACGTGACTCCTCGGCGGTGTACTCGGGCGAGGGGAACAGCTCCTTGCGGACCACGTCGGTCCGGAGGACCTCGGCGTCGAGGCGGTCCCCGACCGCCCGCGCGACGGTGGTCTTGCCCGCGCCCGGGAGCCCGCAGACGACCGCGAGCGACGTGGTGGTCGGCATCCGATGTGGACGCGAGTGCGGCGGGATCCGGGTAATGTCCGTCGGTTCTGGTCGACCGTCGGCTATCGGCTCCGATAATTCGAGCGGCATCGATTAATAGCCCGTTCCGGAAGGAGCAGTCACTCCGTTACCGGGAGTGGAAGACGACACCAAACCAATGTTCGAATTCATCACGGACGAGGAGGAGCGCGGGCAGGTGGGCATCGGGACGCTCATCGTGTTCATCGCGATGGTGCTGGTGGCGGCGATCGCCGCCGGCGTCCTGATCAACACCGCCGGCTTCCTCCAGAGCAAGTCACAGGAGACCGGCCAACAGAGCAGTAAACAGGTCAGCGACCGCATTCAAGAGGTCTCGACCGTCGGGCACGTCACGTCCAACGAGGTCGACTTCGTGAACGTGACGGTGACGCAGGGCGCCGGCGCCGGCGAGATCGACCTGCAGAACACCACCGTCACCTGGATCGGCCCCCAGGGGACGTTCCAACTCACCGCAGCGGGCGACTTCGACGACACCTCGAACGCGACGGGCGACGTGTTCACCTACGACGTCGTCAAGGACAGCGACTCCAGCGCGCCCGTCCTCAACGACAACGACGACCGCCTGCAGTACATCTTCGACGTCGACGATTTCTCCCCCAGCAACCTCGGTGAGGGCGACGAGGTGACGATCAAGGTCAACACGATGGCCGGCGCGACCACGAGCATCCGGTTCACCGTGCCCGAGTCGCTCGGCAACAAGGAAGCCGTCGAGCTGTAGCTGCGAGACGGCCCCTCGGTTCTCTCGGTCCTCGCGGTTTCATCGGTCGCCAGCGGCGGCGCCGGTCGTCGGCTCGGCGACCGTGCGTTCGGCACCGGGGCGATCCCGCCGACCGCCCCGTCACCCGTTTCGTTACACCTCGCCGTTACATACGTCTCCGGACCGGAGGAGTCGGTAGACCTCATGGCGACGCCTCATCACGACAACGGATAGCGGGTCTCCGAGAACTGGGACGCCGTATTCGAGGCGCTCTCGACCGAGCCGCGTCGTCAGCTCATCGTCTCGCTGCTGGACGCGCCGCCGGACGGGTCGGTGCCGCTGCCGCGGAGCGCGGTCATGCCGAACGTCCCGCCGGACCCCGACACGCTCCGCGTGCGGTTACGCCACGTCCATCTGCCGATGCTGGCGGAGATGGGGTTCGTCACGTGGGAGGCGGACCCGTGGCGCGCCTCCCGCGGTCCCCGGTTCGACGAGGTCGGGGCGGTGTTCGAGGCGCTCCAGTCGGACGCGATCGAGATCCCCGATTCGCTGGTCGTCGGCTGTCGGCGGCTCGAGGCGGAGCGACAGGAGCGACAGGAGCGTCTCGACCGCTGACGGCCGCCGTCCGTCGGTGGTTCGACCTCGGCGTGTCCACGGCGTACGCCGGGTGGACCCGACGGTCGTCGCCGTGTGGGACCTCCCGCCGACCGCCCGACGGCCGCTCACCCCTCGACGACGCGGACGGACGCCGACCGGCTGCCCCCGGGCCAGACGAACTCGTAGTCGATGTCCGCCTCCCCGTCCCCGACGCGGTCCGCCATGCCGTCCGAGACGAGTTCGACCTCCTCGCCCGGCACGTCCCACGCGACGGTCTCGCCGGGGGGGATCTGTCGCGAGATGACCGCGATCGGCCGGTGCGGCTGCCACCCCTCGGCGTTGATGCCGCCGACGAACCGCCCGAGGACGTCGCCGGCGTTGGTCACGGCGACCCGGAAGGACGTGCGCCCGCCCAGGGCGACCGTCGGCTCCACCTCCCACCGCTCGACGGACAGCGGCGGGAAGGGGGCGGCCAGCCGCGCGCGTACCTGCCCGTCCGGGCGCCACTCGCCCCCCGGCCAGACGAAGGCGGCGTCGCCCGCGTCGCCGGTCTCGGGGAGTTCGAAGATGACCCATCCGCTCCCCCCGTCGGCCTCGTAGCGGGGCGCCGACTCGGAGTCGAACTCGCGGTGCAGATCCGGCGTCTCCGTGGGCTCCAGCGGGGGATAGGACCCGCCGTCGAACCGGAAGGAGAGGTCCGAGCGCGCCGGTGCCGGGTCCGCGGACGCGGAGACGCGCAGGAAGAGGTACTGAGACGACGACGTCGAGTGCAGGTCGAGGTAATCCACGTTCAGGGCGACGAGCGCCGGCTGGAGGGCGTCGAACTCGACCGACAGTTCCACGTCGTCCGGGGGCGTCGCCGTTCCGGAGGTGGTGCCGGCGCTCGTGGTCGTCTCGCCGTCTCCGCTCGTGGTAGTGCCGGTTCGCTGCCCCGACGTACAGCCGGCGAGGCCGCTGCCACAGAGAGCGAGGACCGTTCGTCGGCGCATACCCGTGCTTGCTCTCAGCGTCGTGAATACTTTGTGTGGGGAGGGTGGCGCGTCCGTACCCGGAGAGCGGCGTGATCTCCTTCGGAAGTCCGTCTCAGCCGCCACCCACGTCACGCGGTTCGTCACCGTCCGGCGGGTCGCGCCGTACTCGGCGTATGCCCGACGGCGTCCCGGAGACGCCGCTCCGGACGCTCCTCGACGGAAACGGAATGCGGGAGAAGTGGGCCGGCGCGAATAACGCGCGATCTCCGCCGTAGGAGGCTTCTCGAAGGCGATTCTCCAATTCGCTGCAGGCGTCGTTGTTACTCATCGTCGTCTACCTCGAAGCCGAGTTGCTCCACGTACTCGCGGCGGCTGTGCATCCGGTCGCGGCGACGCTGCCACCGCTCCTCGCGCGTCGCCCAGTCGTAGTGGTCCTCGATCACGCTCACCGAGGCGTTCACCCGCTCGGCGACCACCTCGGGCGGGAACCCGATGTTGAGTTGCCACGTGATCGAGCCAGTCCTGATCTTGTGCGGCGACCGCGACGACGGGCACTTGCTCGACTGGCTGTAGATCGTCCAGTCGCACGTCTCCCGCTCCTTGTCGTGTGGGCACGGCGAGTGGAGACACGGCTGCGTCGCCATGTACGACCAGTTCCGCACCGTGTTGGGCGTTGGCCGGCCCTTGGTACTCGCCAGGAGCGGCAGCCGACCGTGCTCGTCGCTGGTCTCGTGACGCTTCTCGCGGACGTACTCCCGCAGATAGCCCATCACCTCCTCGGGGAGTCCGACGGGGCGCTCCCCGCGGATCTTGTTCTTCAGCGGCGTGCCCGTGTCGGGGCGGTGGTGGAACTCGACGAACCCGTCCTCGTAGTTCACGTCGCGGACGTCGAGCGCACGGAGGCCGCCCTGTCGCGCTCCCGTGAACCACGCGAGTTCGAGGAAGATGTGGGCACGAGTCGCCCGAACCGACGGATCCGATCGGTAGTGTTCGAGCAGGGCGAGGGCGGCGTCCCGCCGGAGCGACACGTCGTCGGAGCGGTCCTCCGGGTCGAGGTCGGGGATGCGGACGGCCTCGTGTAGATCCTCCTCGACGGCGCCGAGTTGTTCGTCGAGGTAGCGAGTGAACGTCTTGAGCGTCCACATCTCCGCCTCCAGGGTCGCGGGTGCGACCTTCCCGCTCCGCAGGTCGTTGTACTCGTCGAGGTCGTACCGGCGGAGGTCGCCGACCGTCTCGATGCCGACGCCCTCGCACCACTCCACGAAGATCTTGAGCCGGTACTTCCACGACTTGACGCTCGACTCGGTCGCGTCCGACCGCCGGCGACGGAGGTACCGCTCGACCGCGTCGCGAACCGGCAACTCGGACGGGTCGGGGCGCTCGCGGGTCACTCGTCACCCCCGAGCAGCCGGTCCCGCGCCTTCACGACGCGCCCGTACGCCTCGGCGTCGCCGCCGTGGTCGGGATGCACGTCCTTCACGCGCTCCCGGAAGGCCGCGCGGATCTCCTCGTCGTCGGCGTCGGGGTCGACGCCGAGCACCTCGTGGGCGCCGGCGGTCGCGACGACGACACCCTCCTCCTCATCGCCGCTGGGGAGCTGGGCGGCCGCGAAGTTCGCCGCGCCGGTCACGACCGGCCGCTGGTTGCGCATCCGCGTCTCGTGGATCCACTTGTAGATCCAGCGGACGTTGTCGCGGAGTCGCGGGCTGGCGTCGCAGGCGACGGCGAACTGGTCGCCGTCCTTCGTCCACCGAAGCACGAACCCCGGATCGTCCGGGTTCGCGTTGTGCAGCGGCAGGCCGTTGCTCTTCGTGTGCTGGTTCGCGATGGACGGCCGCCAGTCGTCCGGGTCGAGGCGGTCCATCTCGGCCGCCAGTTCATCGGTCGTCTGCCCGAGCGTCGCATCGAACGCGCGATACGGCTCGCGCTCGTGGGGCGGCGTGCGCTCGAAGCCGTTCGGCCAGTCGAGCGTCACGCGGACGCACCTCCGTCGCTGGCGGGGTCGGCATCGAGATCTCCGTCCGGACCACACACGCCGCACCAGTTCCGGTGGGCGGGCGGGAAGGAGTCGAGCGACACCTCCCGCGGCGTCGTCGTCGCGAGCTGGGGACAGTCCGGGACGAGGTGGAGCTTCCCGCCGTTGGCGCCACGGTGAGCGCTCTCGTAGGCGACCTCGGGGAGCGCGTCGGCGTTCACGTCAGACCACCTCGTAGTCGGCCGCGCCGCACTCGCCGCACCACGCCATGAACACGACCTGGATTTTCTCCGATGGCACCGTAGCGTCGGTCGACTCCACGACCGGGCGGCACGTGCTGTACTCTTGGCCGTCACAGCCCTCGGCGTGCAGCTTGTGCAGCAGACCGAGCATCTGAGAGCCGCTGCGGCTCATGCGTCGGCCTCCGTCCGGGCGGTGACGCGTAGGCCGTCGGCGGCGAACGCCTCGGCGACCCACGCTAGTTCGGTCTCGTAGCCGCCCGCGGCGCCGTGGATCGTGTAGGTCGTGCGCGCCATCACGCACCCCCGTCGTGGTCGATCACGGCGAGCACCTGGCCGACCGTGATGATCTCCTCGGAGACGCCGTCCACCCAGACGCTGTCGCCCGCGCGGTGGGTCACGACGCCACGAGTCCGGATCCCGGCGTGGTACTCGACGACGTCGCCGACCTGCGGATCCGACAGCGCGTGCTCCTCGCACACGGGAAGCCGGTAGTCGCCGGCGACGCGGACGCCCGCGGCCGGCGCGCCGCAGACGGCGCATCCGCTGCTGTTATCCGAAATCGGTCCCTCTCGGTCGGTGCGGGCCTTCGTGCCCGCGCTTACGGTTTCGGTCATCCGTGGTTTCCCACGGAACCCGGCCACAGCGCGGTGTTTGGGCACCGCGCCGTGGTTTCCGTCTAAGTCTCACCAGCCCATGCTTTCTCGCGCTTCGGGCTCCGCGAGTTTACCACAGTATTGCCTAGCATATAGTAGTTATGTCTAGACCTACTACGATATTCTATTCCTGACAAATAACACATCGCCTGTATACTGAGGTAGTATGAGACAATCGGCGCGTTGGATGGTCCTGCTCGATGACCGAATTATGGAGTTCATCGACGAGCAGGGTCCGTCTCTGCCGTCCAACATCGCCGATGACGATCGGATCCCGTACGGCGCACAGCACATCGGGAACCGGTGTCGGAAACTCGCGGACGCTGGCTTCCTTGAGAATCTCGGAAACGGCGTGTACATCCTCACTGAACAGGGAACAAGGTATCTCGCAGGCGAGTTCGCAGCCAACGAGGAGGTCCCCGATGCGCCTGATGGAGCCGAAGCGGGGGCTAACGGGGCGTGATCCAATGACAGTCAGGAGGATGTCGCGGTGGATGATGAGGCTCGATGAGCGGGTACTCGAACGACTCCAAGAGGAGGGTTCGGGGACCGCGTGGACCATCGCCTACGACATCGAAGAGAATCACATTCGCGTCTATCACCGGCTCCGTGTTCTCGCTCATGCCGGCTTCGTGGATTACGTCGCTCGCGAAAGGCTGGAGGACCGCTGGGTTATCACTGACTGGGGTCGGATGTATCTGGATGGCGAGGTTGACGCGGATCTGCGGCGGCCGAATCCGTCGCCGCGGCCGCCGGATAAGGTGCGGCCGGGATGGTATGCGGGGTTTGAAAGTGTGCAGGGATAAGGGGATTCGATAAAGAGCTTTTGTCGATAGACGTATGTCTGAATCCAACTCGGCTTAGGGATGGACCAGCTACAAATAGATATTTGATTAAAATACTACCCTGAGTTGATGCTGCATACAGATTGATAGACAGCTCAGCACTGTTTTATATTACACAGCGGGGATTTATCAGGATTGAGCAAGAGTGACATCATATGTCTAGTAACAATTTTGGGTACGATGATAGCGAAAGCAACTACGCGGAAGATCTTGTGAGCTTTAGAAAAGAGATACTTGAACGAAAAGACAGAATTAGCAAATCCTTTAAAAAAATTAGTCAGGGGGATATTCGCCATGGATCCATTCGATCGGTAATAGGACCTCTCACAGATAGCATAAGTGACGTCAAAGACAGAGAATCCGAAGTATTAGTTTCTGCTTCGAATGCTCTGTTATATGTTACAATGAATAGAGACACGGAGTTAGCTGCAGAAGTTAGCGAGATGACAGATGATAACAAAAACCAATTATCTAATTTTTTGATGGACTTGATTGTGGAATACGGGGAGGAGCTTGAAAGGATCAGGTATAGGATTACACAAGGCGAGCGCTGGTGGAGTTACGTTGAATCTGATTTTATAGTTACTGGCGAATCAATAAATGTCGAGCATAAAGTTGAAATAGATAGATCTGACGTAGTTACATTTCAATCTGCACCGAGTTCTGAATGGAACCTAATTAGGCACCTAATTAGAACTCAAGCAGACTTTTTCGATCAAGCTGGAGAAGACGCTGGTGTCGGAGCCTTAGACCCAAGATTACTCGCAGACTGTATCGTGATGCTTGAGCAAATAAAGGATATAGCAGAAAATAATGGAGTCGAGATCCCGGTCGAGGAGAACGAATAATGTCGGTGAATGAAGATCAGGGAGGATTCCCCGATAGAGATCAAAGGGGAACAGTTCCTGATGACGTAAGTTCTGGTATCCCGAGACAAGATCCAGGAGTATCTAATGAGACATATACATCGGGGAGTATTGGAGGAGAAAGCGATATTGAGGATATTAAAAGTAGGGTAGATACCCAGAGGAATATAATAGAACAAAACCAGAGACTACGCCAAGAGCATAATCAAAGAATCTCAATCTTAGAAGAGCAATACGAAGCATTACAACAGGAGATCAGGGGGATTAACGAACCCATGAACTCTTCTGATGTAGAAGATATAGTAAAAAGAGTTATTGGCTCTAAATGGGGTGAAACCAAGATTAGAAACGAAATATTTACTCTAGTTATTAATCCTTTATTGGTATTGTTCGGTTCAGTTTTAACAATTGCCGGAATTGGGGCTATTTATACAGGATCCGTAATCGTTGGATTGCTCGCTTTAATCGCACCTGTGATTCTGGCCTATACGATGGTGTTCTCTAATTAATGTTTAGAATAAATGAATTTAGAAAGTCGTCTCCTATTACCCTCACAGAGTATTTACTATTCATCGTATTGCTTTTATCCGGAGTAGTTTCTGTATTCGGTCCAATCAACATAAGAATATCGAATACCTATTCATTTTACATTAATAATAATATACCACCACAATTAGGCATCATGCTTATTTTTGGTAGTGTAGCTTGGGCATTTATTACAAATTATATGAAAATGGTCCTTGATACACATCTTCAAAAATTGCTTTTTACGCCTATTTCTGAGGGGATTAATACTGATAGGCAGGGCTCCGAAAACCTGCAAGAGTCAAATAAGACACATGGATCAGGTGAGAAGGATTCAGATGGTAATGCTGGGACCCGATCCACCGAACACATTGACTCGGAAAGAAAAGAGACTGAAAGAAGCTGATCCCGTGTCAGACATGTCATAAAGCATATTATTTTATCAACCACTGATGCCGCGGATGCACCAGATCCCACTCCTCCAACTCCGCGTTCTTCAGGTAGTCACTCCGACCGGGGTACCCCGTCTCGACTGACTCGGCGTCGACGAGATCTTCCACGCCGTCGGCGTCGAACGCCGCCCGCACGAGCACCCGCCAGATGTGGTCCCAGTAGAGCGCGACCTCGCAGTCCTCGACGAGCCCGAGCAGCTCGAAGCGGCCCTCGTCGGCGTCGGTGAGGTGCTTCGTCATCGCGATCGCTTCGGACGGTGAGCGGTGCTCCGCGATCGTCCAGGCCAGTTCGCCGCGGACGTGTGTGAACGTGCCGTCGCTTGTCTTCGCCATCGAGTGGTAGAGTGGGTGGAAGGCGTATGAACGCGAGCCATGGGCGGAGCGGAAGTGGATCTACTTTCATTCCGCCGTCTCCCCAGAAGTATCCGTTCTTCAGGCGAGGATAGAATTGTGATTTTATAATGATGCCACGTAATTACGGTTTATATGGCCGATAAGCCTTTGAGACGGTTGAATACTGCTCTCAGAGACAGGTATGGCTTGAATATATTCATTCGATCTTTTTTGTTCATTCTTGCAATAGGACTGGTGTCCGCGTTCTTCGCGCTGGCTATTCTACTGGTGCAGGCGGTTCTGGTCTCGGATTTTAATGCGGCGACGAGTTTTGCCGCAGTTCTCTCAAGTATAGGTACAGTGTTTCTTGTGGCATTGACAGGATGGTACGCCACCGAGACAAGAGCAATGGCGAAGGAAGCGGAGCAGTCTCGAAAGGACGATCGGTTGCGAGAACAGAAAGCGAATGTACAGGAGAGGATCAATCTTCGACGTGCGCTCATTCAGGAGATTGGCAAAATCCGATATTACGGCCAGCGCGCGGAGCAGTACCACGTAGGTATAAGCGACCAGGATCTCGTGGCGCTTTCTGAAGTTTATGAGGCTAATTCGGACTCTATAGGAAAATTGACCGAAGAAGAGGTGGACGTTGTTGTAGAATATTATGCACGTCTCGTACAGTTAGAGAGTATGATTGACCTTCAGCGAGTATTTGACTCGCCTCACTACGGCGACTCTATTAGTAAGTATTTTAGATACATTCGTCTCTACCAGGGTTCGTTCTTTCAATGGATTACCCGGGGCTGGTTCAAGCCCAATTATAAAAAGAGAGAGGAAAGGGTGAGAGAGTTATATGACGATTTAGAAGATAGTCAGGAGCGGGCCATAGAAACTCTTGAAGAAAATTTGGCCACAGAAAGGGAAGAGTTAGAGGAGCTGCGTGGGCCCAGCGCCGATTCGAACAAAAAGTAATATCGCTTACTCTACGAGGAGAATACTGTAGTTCCTGCCCAGACTGGGCGTAAAGACTAGACATTAAGTCAGCGTAGAGGTGGGCATGACCGTCGCCTGTTACACCCGCGTCTCAACCGCCAAGCAGAATCTCGACCGGCAGTTGACCTCAACGAAAGAGTACGCCGAGGACACCCTCGGCGCGTCGCTCGCCGACATCGAGGTGTACCGCGACAAGTCGAGCGGCACCAACACCGCCCGCGACGCCTACCAGCGCCTCATGTCGGACGCGGAGGCCGGCGAGATCGACGCGGTCGTCGCCCACGAGGTCTCGCGCGTCGCCCGCTCGATTACCGACCTCGAACGGACCGCCGAACGGCTCCGGAAGGCCGGCGTCGAGCTGCACATCGTCTCCGAGTCGCTCGTGATGAAGCCCGACGAGGAGGACCCGTACCAGCGCGCGCTCTTTCAGATGCTCGGTGTGTTTGGAGAGCTGGAGGCCCGTATCAAGCGACAGAATATCCGGGAGGGGATCGCTGCGAGACAAGACTCCGACGAGTACCGTCATGGCCCGGCTCCGCTTGGATTCGAGAAGGACGACGGTCGGCTCGTCGAGGGGGCAGACTACCACCGAGTCGTTACCGTGCTGGAGCAGGTGGCAGCCGACGAGATGAGCCAACGTGCCGCAGCGAAGGAACTCAGCGCTGGCCGGAAAACAATTCGGCGGGCCGTCAACGAGCGATCCGAACTCTACGGTATCTGAGTTCACATCGCTAAGGAAAACAGGTAGAGTACAACAGTAATTAAACACATCAACGCGGATCCCCCAATCAATACGCGTTCATGTAGCCAAAACTCCACATCAGAAAACCGACTAAACTCGGCCTCATCATAAGTCAGCTCCTCAAATAGAGTTGGAACACGATGGTCAGTGGATAACTTCTCAGGCTGATTCTGAACCAAATTCACCTTTTGAGATAAAATTACCACCATTGGAGTGGGTATGACAATCAGAGCACTAGTTATTACCAGTCTATCAATATCTCCGGTAATAAGTCCAGAATAAGTTTGATAAGAAAATAGACCGAATATAATGCCTGCTAAAAGACGGAATACACCTACGTTGTACCGGTGATTCAGGATTTCTATGCGTTTGTCAGTATTAGTAACTACCTCCCACAAGTAGGATTCATAAGATTCTGTGTTCAGTTTCAATTCGTATAGTTTGATATCTTTGATGCCAAATATACTCGGTGAGGGAAGCTTTGATAAATCGGTAGATGAAAAGAGCGTGACTTCAATAAGCCTCATAAATCCAGTAATAGAAAAAGATACAGCCGCTCCGAGGATCAGAAAACAAAGAAGAATTTGTGTTGCAGCAAGTCCCTCTCCATACACTGGTCCGAGGATCTGTACGGACGGCCTGACCGCGGGTGATATTCCCTGGTATTTCACAAAATAGCCCGGGAAGATAGAATATAGTGTGAATACTATCGCGACAATAGTTAGTGCCAAGCCCGCGGTACCACGTGCTTTGGAGTTGAGATGTTGGATTTTACTTTGCTGTCTGGATGCTATATCTCTGAGATCCTCCGAAGATACGATAAATACTTGTTCATCATTTGGCTGTGTCACGTTGGGTGAGAGAGCACTCTGGCTCTTAATTCATTACACAGTCAATTGGTAGTAGATCGGTTATTTGGTTACTGTTGAACGGAACTCCTCCAGCGACAACCCCGGAGGATGCGTAATCAGTGACCTGTGGCCACGTGAATCACGGGCGTCACCTCCGTCTTGTGCTCTACCCCGACGCGTCGCGCCCACGGCCGGGGCCACACGGTCCGCACACTCCCGTTGTAATCCTGCGCGCTAATGCGCCCGATGTACGCCCCATTTCCGGGCGATAACTCGCTGTCAAGCTGTTTGACAATGGAGGCCTAGAACGCTGCAGTCTACGCGGTTCGGAGGTGCGAATTTGACAGGCTGTACCTCTGTAAAATCGTCTATGATCGCGTCCGAAAACCTCATTGTATTGCCAGCATCTGTCTTGGCACATGTCTTTATTATCCTTATTAGGCGAATTCGGGTTATCAGCGAGTGCCGCATTTGTAGCTTATCTAACTTGGAACGTGTACCAATCGCCCTACCTGACTGCTGAAAGTGCGGAAAAGAACGTTGTCATCTACAGCGACAAAGACGACACTGGTAGCCACAGTCGATTGACAGTGAAGAACATCGGTAAGATTCCGGCGAAGAACTGCAGAGCTAATCTTTGGATGTACGGTACACGTGAGAACGAAGCCATCTTCTCACTGATGCCGGTTCCATGGATATCACGCCGGGGGCAACTGATCGCGAATGACAGCGGGAATTTTTCGGAGGATGCTACAATTGGAGCTGGAGAAAATGCAGTACTACAGATATTTAGACAAACCAGCACTAACAGTGTGGTCCCCGAAAATAGGATTAACAGCGGTGACTCTGTCTGGCTACTTGCTGATCTCAGTGATGTCAACCAGAATGATGTGGATCTACTTACTGACGGCGTTTTGCTAAATGATGAACGGCTGGTACGCGATAATGATGCTAACTTTCGAAGTCAAAACGGAATGTCGATAGAAGACTTCGAACAAATAGAATGGGAAGAGGCGTTCGTTAGAGTGGAATCGTCAAACGGACAAGTATTGAAAGTTCCTCTGAGGATCCATGTGAGTGATGGTCGAGTTGAGTTCCAAGTAGATCCGCCATTGCAGAGTATCACTCACCGCATCATTACGTCGATTCGTAGAGCGACTTGACAGGCTTGGACAACCGGGGAAACACTGAAGCGCGCGTATATCTGAGTATACGACATGAGCAAGTCAGTTCGTATCTCCGAAAGTCTCCACGAGCGGATCAAGGCACACAAGCGCGATGATGAGACGATGGAGGACACCCTCCGTCGGCTAATCGGCGGACCGTCGCCGGACGAAATCGCGGGCATCCTCTCTGATGAGACCGCCGAGGGAATGCGCGACGCGATCGAAGCGAAGTCCGAGAACGCGAGCGACAAGCGCGAAAACCTCACCGATCGACTGAACGATGATTCTTGATACGTCGTTCCTGATCGCGCTCGGGAACGGCGACCGCGGCGCCTTCGAGACCGGACAGGAGCTCGCTGCGAGCGGGGAAGTCCAGTGGCTTCCGACGCCAGTGATACAGGAGTTGGAGTACGGTGTCGAGATGACTGGGTCTGAGGAGGAACAGCGACAATTACGAAACGCGATCCGGCTATATCCCGCAGTCGATGTGGACACGGAGATCGCGCGGCGAGCGGGACGGTTGCTCGCAAGCGCTGATCGCAAAGCAGGTGGCCCGGGGGTAGCCGGTATCGATGATATCGATGCGTTGGTTGCGTCTATCTCCGAACACCTCGGCGATCCGGTACTCACCGACAACGTTGCTGACTTCGAGGCTCTCGGCGTCGACGTTGAGACGTTCTAATACCGCTCAGATCTCCACTATCCCGCTCATCTCTCGGAGCGTGTTACTCTAATTTAGTGAGGAACTCATCCAGCGACAGCCCCGGCGGCAGCGACACCATCGCCCCGGTCGGCACGTGGATCACCGCCGTGACCGCCGTCTTGTGCCCGACTCCCGCCGCTCGCGCCCACGGCTGGGGCCAGACGGTTCGGACGCTCCCGTTGTAGTCCTGCGCGCTCACGTCCTGCTCGTACCAGGTCATCCCGGTCTCCGCCGCCGCCTCGGCCGTGCGGTCGGTATGCGCGGTCCGCCCGGCTCCATCATCACTACCCAATTGTGTCTCGCTCATCGCGGCCGGAAATAACGACCCCGGGATGATAACCTCCCGGTCGTCCGGTACGCTCGCATACCGTCCGCGCCGGTGTGTTCTCCTACTGTCGCAAGACGCCGTTATCGACCACGAGCGACCTTCACGAGCCGTATGGGCGTTTCTACCCTACACCGGAAAGAATCGGACGGACAGCACACCTACCACGTCGTCCCCGTCGAGGACGCCACCGGCGAGACGTACCCGCACACCTTCGAGGAGACCGCCGACGGGATCGAGTACCGCGGCGCCGGCGAGCCCGGCGATATCGACGAGCGCGACGACGCGCCCGCCTCGGCCGTCTCCCAGCTCGAAGCCTACACCGGCGAGTCCCCGGCCGATGCCTGACACCTACGAGCAGGCCGACGAGGCCGGGGTTCACACGCCCGGCTGGGACTGTGGCAACTGCGGCCGGCCGGGCTTCGAGCACGACATGGAGCAGACCCGCGACGACCAGGGGCGGATCTGCTACGACTACGTGTGTCCGGAGGGAGCGACGTGAGCGAGGCCGTCGAATTCGGGAGCAAGGCGGCCGCCGACCGCGCTCGCGAGGAGCACGCGGACCTCGTGTGCCCCGTGGACGACGACAAGCGGATGCGGACCGTTCACTTCGTCAGCGACGCGCCCGACACCCTGCTTGACCGCCTGCGAGCACAGGCCGACGAGGGCACCGCCGACCGCGCCGACGACGGTCCCGGCCAGGTCCCCCTCACCGACGCGGAGAAGGACCGCCTCGACTTCTCGAATGGCCGCGCCAACGTCCCGTGGGCACGGTCGATTAAGGGGCTTGCGCAGCGCCACGGCGTGAGCGACTGGACGAGCTACGTCGACCCGACCCTCACCGTCGACGAACACCGCGAGGTGATGGAGAACGCCGGCCAGGAGGGCGGCGGCGCCCGCGAGGACCCCGACCAGCGCGACGCCGCCCGCGAGGCCGACGCGGCCGCCGTTGAGCAGGCCGAGGGCTGCAACCACGCCCGCGGTCACTGCGAACACGGCGATCCCGACGCCTGCGAGTTCCTCCAGGAGGCCTGCGGCTACTCCGAGGAGGAAGTCTCGGACCTGCTCGCAGAACCCGAGCCAGCCACCGAGGACGCACCGACCGACGACGACGCCAGCCCGCTCTCGGCGCCGGAGGGTCTCGACGGCGCCCGGGTCGGCGCGTACCTCCGCTCTGTGCGGGGGTACCTCAACGCGACCGACGCGGCCGCCGACCACATCGAGAAGCTACGCGAGTCGCTGAAACACGCCAACGACGCGGCCCGTGCCATCAACGGGATCCGGAGCGACGCCGGGCTGGAGCCGATCCACTTCTCGAAACTGGAGGACGCGAACGCAGACCTCACCGACTTGGTGCGGATGGTCGCGGCGACCTGCGAGGAGTGCCACGCGGACCACGCCGAGCACGGTCACGATGTGACTGCCGGCGACCGCGAGGACGTGCGAGAGGCGGCCGTCGACGGCGCGCGGTCGACGCCCGTCGGCGTGAGCGAGGAAACCGAACGAGCGGCTACGGAGGCAGACTCATGACTGAAATCACCATCAAAGACCCGAGTGAGGGGGTCACGTACAGCGGTTACTGGAGCATCGAAATCGTCGAGGAGGGGGACGTGGTTGCGGAGACCCACCTGTCGCCCGACATGCTCCCCGACATCGACGACACCACGGACCTTCGGCGGTTCGTCGAGGAGTACGCCGACGTACTCCGGAAGTTCGAGGACGCCGGCCTATGAGCGGGGGCCACTGGTGTCCGGCCGACGAGTGCGGCTTCGGCGCTCGCGAGTACAAGACCGCGAGCAGCGTCCGGTCGCACATCAACGCGATGAGCGACGACGCCCACGACGACAAGCAGGCCCTCCGGGCGGAACTCGAAGCCCAAGAGCCGGGCGAGAGCGGGGGCGACGAGGCGGCGGAAGCGGCCCCCGAGGGCGCCGCTACCGACGCCCCGGGCGAGGAGAGCACCGACGAGCCGGCTCAAGGGGCGAACGAGCAGGCTCAAAGCGCCGAATCGGAGGCGACCGAAGCGGCCCCCGAAGGGGGTGCGACCACCGACGACATGGCTACCGACGACGAGTACCAGCGACAGCAGGGCGCACAGGGAGGCGAATCGACCGACGGCAGCGCGGCCGAGGGCGCCCCGGGAGGGGGCGCTTCGGGTGCCGAGGCGGCCGCCGCCGGGGGCCTGCTCGCCGGCTCGCTCGGCGGTGTCTCCCCTGCCCTGCTGCTCGGGCTGGCCCTCGGGGCGGTGCTCCTGGTGCTCCTCCTCACCGCCGACGGCGACGGAGACGATCCAGGCGACCCAGCCGGCTCAAGCGGCACGGAAGCCGGAGAACAGGGGGGCGGTGAAGCGCCCCCTGAGGGGGCCGCTAGCGAGTCCGGGGGTGGGCTGACCGCATGAGCGACCCGGACGAGCAGGGTGAATCCCCCGACGGCAGCGCCACCGAGAGCGGCGACGAGGGGCCGCCCGAGGGGGCCGAAGCGCCCCCTGAAGGGGCCGCTCCCGAGGCCGGTAGCGACGACGGCGACGAACAGCCGGCCATCGAGAGCGACGAGCAGGCGGTGGTCCCGAGCGACATCGACCCCGACGACGTCGAGGCCGAGGCCGGTGCCGACGACGGGAGCGACGACGACACCGACGCCGAGACCGCGGCCGAGCCGACCGAGCCGGAGAGCATGGCCGAGGCCGGCCCGGATCCGTCGGTCGCGAAGGCCGGCGAGATGTACGTCTCGGTGGTCCGGAGCGTGACGAACGCCCAGATCCGCAAGCACGGCGGCGAGAACGAGCTGGGCCGCGACCACTTCGAGCAGTACGACCTGGCCCACCATTTCAACGAGACGATGGACATGATGGGGGTGGGCAGTGACCTCGAACCGCACGAGGCGCTACTGTTCGCCACCGTTCTCTCGATGGGCGATGGACTCACTCGCGAGACGGACGTACTCGACAAGCAGATCGACCGGCTGATGGACAAGGCGCTCGGCGGCGACGGGGGTGAGGCGGCCGCATGATGCGGAACCGCGCGAAGAAGGCGCTGATGCGGAAGCTCCAGAACATGGGCGTCATCGACAACATGACCGCCGTGCTCGCGCAGGCCGAGCGGGAACTACTGACGACGGCCAAGCGCCTGGAAGACGCCCACGGCCGCGATACCATCGGCGAGGTGCCCACCGTCGAGGACCGCCAGAAGGACCTGAACGCGCTGATCGAGGCGCTGATGACCGGCGACTTCCGCGACCTGTGGATCGAGAACGTCGCCCCCGAACTGCTCGACACCACCGACGGCGTCGACAACTACCTCGGGATGGACGCCGACGAGTGGGAACGCCAGATCACCCGGTGGGCGGAGTCGTACCGCGACGGCGGCGCCGAGGGCGGCGACCGGGCGCTGGCGGCCCACCACGTCGCCGGCAAGTGGGGCGTGGACCTCGACACCTTCGAGGACCGCGTGATCAACTGGGACCGCGGGGAGGAGGCCGAGCGCCTGTTCGCGGGTAACTTCCGCGCCGTCCGCGACGTGATGGACCGCGCCGCCGACGACGCCGGGGGTGGGTCCGGTGAGTGAGACCGACAGCGAACCCAAGGACAAGAGCGACGTGTACCGCGAGCGGAACCTGAACGCCCTACTGGCGCTCCGGGCGCTGCACCTGCTCGACCAACACAACCTCACGAACGTGCCGATGGGCTACTGGCATGACACCGACGACGTGAACGGGGAAGCGTGGGCGGTCGTGTGGGCCGATCTCCCCGAGGAGGGCCAGGTCGGCTGGCACGTCCCCACTGAGATGGTCCCCGAGTGGCTCGACGAGCGCGATCCCGAGTACGACGGGTACAGCACACCCGAGAAGAACCGCCGGGTGGCGCTCGCGGCCGGCGTCGACCCGGACGCCGCCGGGGTCCGCGAGCCGTGACGCGCCGGCTGCTGGCCGCCATGAGCGGGCACGGGAAGTCCTACCTCGCGCAGTCGCTCATCGAGCGCAACATCCCCGAGTTCGAGCACGTCCCGGTCCTCGACTTCAAAGACGAATACAGGGGCTTGGTCAAGGCCGGGTTCGCGTCGCACTTCATCGTCGGACCGCGGGAGGCGTCGTGGTCGGTCGACATGTGGGTGTCGTTCCTGGCCGAAAACGGCGCCGTCGTGCTCGCTCGCCACACCCTCCCACCCGAGGAGTGGCGGACGGTCTGTGCCCGCATCATCAAGGCCGCGCGCCGCCTCGGCGACTCGCTCACGGCCATCGACGAGGCGCACTTCGTCGCCCCGCAGACCGGTAAGGTACCCGACGCCATCGAGGGGCTGGCGACGACTGGGCGGGGCGAGGGTGCATCCTCCCTGTGGATCACCCAGCGGCTCGCGAAGCTGGAGAAGACGGTCGTCTCGCAGTGCGACGAGACGGTCCTGGGAGCGTTCGCGGCCAAGCAGGACCGCAACCAGATCCAGGCGGAGTACCCCGTCGACGTCCACAACCCGGCGGTCTCGCGGGTGCCGTCACTCCCCGAGGAACTGCACGCACCCGATGCCGGCCCGGTCCCGCTCCGGCAGTTCGAAGACGACGCGGGCAACACCACCGGCTCCGAATGGGTGTTCGCGAACACCGCCGGCGAGATGGACCGCTGGGACACCCGCGGGCTCGACATGGAGTCGACCCACTACGGCCCCGAGGGCAACCCGATCCATGACCCCGACCTCTGACCATGCCCCGAGAACGCACCACCCTGCGCGGCGAGGACGCCGAACAGTTCGCGGACATCCGCGAGGAGATGAGCGAACACCGCCGTGGGGAGATGAGCAACGCGGAGGTCCTGCGCCGGCTCATGGAGCGGTACGAGCGTGACACCGCCCGCGGCCACCGCTGATCACCAGCGACGCACACAGGCCGTCACAGACGCACGCTGTGCGCAAGCCGCCTTTCTCTCGCCCCCGGGTCAACCCGAGCGCAGCATGGCCGACATGGCAGAAGCGTTCGACGCACTCGCATCGTTCGACATGTGGGAGGAAGTCGCCGTGATCCTCGCGGCGTTCTTCGCTCCGACTGTCCTTCAGAACCTCGTCTCCGGCTACGTCCCCGATGTGGTCGACAAGCCGGAGGCGTACGGCATCGCGGTCGCGGCCGGCGGCCAGCTTTCGCCGATGTACTCCCACGAGATCAGTATCGGCGGCGGGCTCTACACCGCCGACAAGGCCGCCGAGCGGTTCAACCTCAAGAGCACGGTCCAGGGGGTGGGGGCGTAGATGTCCGAAACCCTCTCGAACCTCGGCACGCGGCAGGTCGAGGCCACGGAACAGCAGAACGTCGCCGGACAGACGACCCCGATCCTGTCGTTCTCCCCCATCGACGGGATGGAGCTGGAGATCAGCAACATGGGCGGGGCCGGCTTCCCCGTGCAGTTCAAGTTGTACGACTCCAACGGCGACCAGCTTCCGCTCGACACCGAGGTGTACGTCCGCTGGGACGCCCCGCACCTCGACCAGCCCCAGGTCGTCAGTTACAAGCTCTCGAACATCGGCACGTTCCGCCGCCTGAGCATCAAGGAGCAGCAGAACGAGGAGTACCGCGACCGGACCCGGATCGAGCTGAAGGGCACGTCGCTGGTCGTCGAGGACATCGAGGACGTGGAGATCGCCATCAACTCCTCGGCTGTCGTCGACTGGTCGCAGGGCTCGGAGTTCTACTTCGACGACAAGGCCGTGACCGTCCGCTCGGAGGGCGAGTAACCCATGGCGGACGAGAAGGCCGTCCGCAAGCGGCTGGAGGCCGCCAGCGTCCACCGCGACCAGTTCGGAAAGGGCGACTTCGACTTTACCGCGGGGACGCCGGGCGACCGCTCGCGCGTCGCTCGGTTCCAGGCGAAGCGCGCCCACATGCTCCGGGAGACCGAGCCCGTCGAGTACGCCATCATGGCGTACGAGACGTTCACGACCGACGGGACCGCGGGCAACACGGAGACGTTCAACCTGAGCAACGACCTCGTGGACTCGGGTGCCACCGACACCAACCTCGTGCTGTACGAGGGCGGAGCGAGGGTGCAGCCCGACGCGGTGGACATCGCTGGCGACTCCTTCGACTACACCGACGACGGGACGAACAACACGCTCGGCGTCTACTACGCGGCGGGCGAGCAGGCCCAGCTCGAACTCGTCAAGGAGGCACCGAACGGGACGAAGGAACCCGTCGACTCCCGGCTCATCAACAAGATCCACCTCCGCGACAACGCGAAGGAGCCGATCACGCTCGACCTCTCCCGGTCGTACTGGCAGCGGTACGTCCCGACCGACTGGACGCTCGACCTGTACGTGGATGCCCCGTACACGGCGGCGTTCATGCAGGACGTCGACGGCGACGGCGAGCCCGAACCGGCCACCAACGCGATCCTGTCGGTGCCGTACTCGGCCGCGACCGGCTCCATCGACGGGCTGGGCGAGGTGGTCCGGACCGACGCCGCGAGGCGCTAACCCATGGCCGGCGGACTCACGCCCGACGCGGCGGCGGGAGCCCCGACGGGCACGGAGCCGTCGGACTCCCTCGTCGCCATCACCGAGAACGCCGACGCGCCTGGATACGCCGAGTCGCCCACCCAGCCCGGACCGCCCGTGTTCGAGAACGCGCTGGCGGGCACGTCAGTGACGCCCGAAGACATCCAGGTGGCGGCGGCGCTCATCAACGTGCTGCTGTTCGCGTCGCTGCTCTACATGGAGGTGAAGGGCCGGTGACGGGTGGACTCATGCGCGCCCTCGGCGGCGGTGGAGGTGGCAGCACTTCCACCGACTCCGGCGGGACGCGCGACCCCGAGCCGGACACGAGCACGGACTTCGAGACCGGCGACTCCGGATCGCCCGACCTCGACATGGGGCAGGCCGACCCCGGCGGCGGGCTGGAGTTCGACAGCGACGACTCCGAGGGCAACGTCGTCGACAGCGACGGCGACCCGGGCGGCCCCGTCACCATCATCAGCGACGGCAACACCGACGACTCGGCGACCGACGACGCCCAACAGGACCTCACCGACGACGCGCTCAACCGGACGGGCGGCGACTCGGACGGTTCCGGCGGGTCGAGCGGGAGTACCGACGGCGGGGACATTCCCAGCGGCGTCGTCGACGCCGAGGAGGGCGAGTACACCGGCGGCGGTACCGAACAGCCGGACAACTCGCCCGCGAATACCGGCGACTCCGGCGAGAGCGGGCCGCTCGCGGCGATGCCGATGAACGCGGTGCTCGTCGCCGCGGTCGTCGTGTTCCTCGTCTACGGGGGTGACTGACTCGTGGCGAATATCAACATCAAGAACGGCCGGCTGGCTGTCGAGGGCGGCCAGAACCAGCTCGTCGGCAACGCCTTCGACGTGACGGTGCCGGTCAACAACCGAGAGACGTTCGGCTGGGGGAACGGCCCGCTCGCGGCACCGAACGCCTGCATGTACCAGGGGCCGAACGGCGACCGCGTACCCGGCCACGAGGCGACCGTCGAGGTGCAGATCCTCCGCGGCGGGACCGTCGTCGACTCGGGCGAGCGGACGACCTGCGCGCCGGTCGAGGGCGGCGGCGTCCCCGACCCGCAGGAGACGTTTTCGTTCACGCTCGACGAGCCGGGAGCCTACGACGTGCGGGCGACCGTCTCCCCGCACGGTCCCGAGGGGGGCGCCCCCTCAGACACGGTGACGCGAACGATCCACGTCGAGGAGACGGGGAACGCGCCGCCCGCCGACGACGGGGGTAACGAGGACGGCGGTCTGTTCGGCGGCGGGAGCGGCACCGACGGGAGCAACCCGTTCGCCACCGGCGGGAGCAACCCGCTCGGCCTGCCGAACACCGACATCGTGCTGGCGCTGATCGCGCTGGCGCTGGTCGCGTGGTTGGCCTCCAGCGCCTCGAACACCGCGGAGGCGGTCACATGATCGGGGGCCTGCTCGCGGACTACGTGGTGCAGGTATCCGCGGGAGTCACAGCCACCTCGGCGCTCGGTGTGCTGTACGAGGCACACCGGATCCGCGGGGCTGTCGAGGACAACACCGGCCGCTCGCGGACGAACGAACGGCGTAGCATCGGAAACCGGCGCTGGCTCCGGCGCTTCGGGTCAAAGCTCCTCCCGACCGAGGAGTACCGCCCGCCGCACCGCTTCGACCCGGAGCACCGGACCGACGGAGGGCAGAACGATGGCTAAGATCGAGAACACCGAGTACGAGGAGCTGACCGAGGAGGAACTGAAGCGGGTCCGCGCGAAGATGGCAGACGACACCGGGCGGATCGACGAAACGAGCGACGGCGACGACACCGGCGACAGCGGCGGTGTCGGCTTCGCCGACCGGCCCGAGGAGGTGCGGTAGCGTGCTCTGGGTTCCCGAACCCGACGAGGACGACGTACCCTTCAACGAGCCGTACACGGCGGAGCTCGACGACGGCGAGAAGGTGACGGTCACGTTCACGCCCGAGCAGTCCGGCAGCGTGTTCTACCTGCCCGTGCTCGCCATCTCGAAGGTCCGCGGCACGATCTACGAGGTGCGCGACGACGGGAGCACGCAGTTCGGTCCGGCGGCGATCCCGCCCACCGACATCGACGACCTCACGTCGACGTTCGTCCCGGCCAAGCAGTTCCGCGACAACCTCGAAGTGATCATCCGGAACAACTCGGGGAACCCGCAGACGTACCACATCCAGCCGATCGGCTTCGAGCAGATCGAGGGGGGTGCCTGATGGTACTGGACACCACCGCGGACGTGGACGAGATCGAGGCTGTGAGCGACCGGAACGGCGACCGGCGGCCGGCCGCCAACGCCGACAAGCAGGACGTGGCGAACGCCCGCCTCGGCAACGCGGCCGGGGTGTTCACCGACACGATCGACCCGAGCACGTCCGGCGAACCCCTCCCGTCGCACGCGGTCAAGCAGGGGCAGGAGGTGCTGGTGTTCGCCGACCCGTCGAACAGCGGCCCCATCTACGTCGGGAAGGCGGGCGGGACGGCGACGTTCCCGCTCACCAAGGACAACGGCCTGACGTTCGCGGTCGACAACACCGACGCACTTCGAGCGAAGGCCGACACGTCCGGCGACACCCTCCACATTGTGGGTGAGAGCGCATGACGGGGTTGGTCAGCGGAGGCGGGTCGGAGTTCGACTACATCCAGTCGGCGGAACCGTCGAACCCGCAGAACGGGGAACTGTGGTTCGACACGGACGGCGGGAGCGACGGCACGGGCGAGGTGAAGGTCTACGACGGCGCGAGCGGCGCTTGGGAAGTAACGGGGTACACCTCCCACGGCGACCTCACCGACGTGACGCGGGGCGCTCACCACCCGCCTGTCACCGTCTCCGCGCCGCTCACACAGCCGAGCGACCAAGACCTCGAACTCGACTTCGGCGACGGCCTCACCACGTCGACAGGGACGCTCGTCGCGGACCTGGGCAACGGGCTCGGGATCGACGCGAATGGCCGGGTCTACATCCCGGCCGATGCTATCGGGTCCTCGGAAATCGCATCCGGTGCGGTCGGAGCGACCCAACTCGATGGGAGTTACCCGGACGGCTCGATAGCGGTCGCCGACCTGTCGTTTGATCCGGCAACGCAGACGGAGTTAGACAACCACGCCGGAGACGCGACCGCACACCACAGTAAGCCGACCTCAACCCAATCTGCCTCAGATACAGGCGGGAACTGGCACACTATCGCCTCGGTGAGCGCAAGCGATGCATCAAACAGCGCCAGACCATACGGCCCGGTAAACCAACTCCGGTCCGACCCGGACGACTCGGGGGTGAAATCCTGCGAAGTAATACTGGCGGACGGCCGCAGCTACACGGTTGACTCCCCCGGAGAATCAACCAGTTTCGAGACTGGGATCGCTGTCAAGGTCACAGCGACTTCGCAGAACACCGTCGGTCCGAATGTTCGTGCGCAAGTGAAATTTGCGCCCCTGAAAGCGCACAGCCACAACATCTGATCATGTGGCAAATACTTGCTGCCTTCCCCGTCGAGGCCGTCCCCGACGGCTCGACGCTCATCCCCCACCACGCCACCTACGGCCTGCTCGCGGCGCTGGCGGTCCTCGCGACCGTCTGGGACGACTACCGCCACCGCGAGCCCCTGGCGGAGGCCGTGGGCGTGCTCGTGGGCCTGTTCGCGTTCGTCGTCGTCTGGCCGTGGCGTCCACCCATCGGCGCGACGCTGGCGCACGTCGGCCCGCTCGCGGCGCTGGCGTGGATGTGGCGGCCGGGCTCGGCGTGGGGCGACCGCTACCCCCGGCGCGTGCAGCTCGTCGCGACCGGCGCGATCCTCGTCGGCCTCGACGATATCGTAGAACACGCCTGGCCCGTCCCCTCGCCGCTCGATACCGGCTTCCACGTGCTCGGCCCCACCGTGTCCGCGGTACTCGCGGCGGCCGCGGTCGTCGCGGCCGTGTGGGCGTTGCAGACGGCACCGGCACCTGACCACCTCGCAGACGACACGGAGACATCAGCATGAGCATCCAGATCCTCGGCATGGCAGTATCGGAAGCAGGCATCGCGGCGGTCCTCGTCGCGTTCATCGGCGGGATGTGCGTCCCGTTCAGATACGGCATCGAGCGACTGCGCGGCTTCGGCCGGGCGGTCGTCTCGCGACTCCCGTACAAGCCGCCTGCCGACCCCGGCGGCTCGACGCCCGAGGGGGCGGCCGCGGACGGTGACGCGGTGGTCGTGCAGCGAGATGAATCCGGTCAGTTCGCCGGAACGTCGAACGGGGGTAACGGTGGCGACTCGGGGTAGCGACCGGCTCCCGCCGGAGTGGCGCGACACCGAGCGCGACCCGCCGTATCCGGGCGACGACCACGCTCGGGCGACCGAGACGGACGGCGTGGTGACGCTCCGGCTCGACTCGACCCAGCCGGTCCCGGGCGACCGACCGGCGGCCCGGGCGGCCCGCTCGTGGGTGTCGGCGCCGCTGGAGAGCTGGGCGTGGGCCGAGCCCGACGGGCCGGCGGTCCGCGAGAAGGAGTAGCGGGGGTGACCTACCGGATGTAGGTCTCGCCCTGGTCGACGTGGCCCGCGCGGGCCATGTGCCGGCGGTGTTCTCTCACGCTGTCAGAGACGGTCCCACAGCCGAGACACCGGATCCGCGACTGTTCTTTACCACCGTCCGCGACGAGTTGCGCCTGTTCAGTCTCGGTGCCGTCGTCTCGCGGATATTCGAACACCCGGAAGTGCCCGTGAAGCTTGCACAGCCACGCACCGCTTCCGTTCTCGACTTCGATCCGTTCCGCGATCGTGCGGCACTCGTGGGGTTCGCCTGTGGCGCATTCGTTGACCGGGCAGATCGGGCGCTGGTAGTCGCTGTCGTACAGGTTCTCCGGATGCCACCACTCGAGATTTCCGTAGCGGTAGTACGTCCCGTGGATACCGGGATGCGCCTGTGCTTCGCGGGGTCCCGAGTCCGCCCAGCCGTCGGGCTGGTGCAGAGTACCGCTCTCGGCCACGTCAGTCATCGGCGGGCACACCCCCGTTCCGCCGAGCCTGCCGCCGCTCGGCTACTGTCCGGTGCCGGTGGACCCACTGCTCGGGGTCGGCCGCTGGGGGCTTCACCCGCACATACGTCTTGGACTGTCGAACGCCCGGACCGTCGCCGGAGAGGTTCACGTAGCCGCGCTTCTGCAGCCGGTGCGTGAAGGCGTCGAGACTCCCCTTCTTCACGTCCGCTTGGTTCGCCACCGCCGAGTCGTAGTGGTCAAGGGTGAGCTTCAGCGAGTCGTTGGCGAACGCCAGCAGGGCGTCGTACACCCGCGCCAGCGTCTCATCGTCGGGCCGGTACTCATCGCTGGTGTCGCGACCGCGAGCGCGGCGGACGACGGACTCCATGTGCCGCCGGAGGTCGTCGCTCATGCTGTCGCCGCGGTCGTCGAGCACGTCCTGGTACTCGGCTTTCAGTTCGGCGTCGCACCGGACGGACAACTGCGCGCTGTCGTTGCTCTTGCTCTGTTGCTTGCGCGGCATCAGAACGCCTCCGTGTGTAGCAGATTGGTTCGCGTGTAATACGCAGACGGCGACGGGTAACGGGCCTCCGCTACACACCCCCCCGGGGAGGGGGTAGCGCGGGGTTCGCGTGCGCTCCCGGGTGTGCGCGCACGCGAGGGCCGCCGGAACCGCCGTCGCTGTCGGATCGAGACGGCCGAGAACAGCCGAATCGTCATCGACGACCCTCCCCGCCAACGCGGCGGCCGCCGACGGCATCCTCGCGAAGCGCCCGCTCGATCTGGTGGCCGCCGTCGGGCAGCGCCTCACCGGACGGTGGCGAGTCCTCGACGGCGGTCGACGCGATCCGGACGCGCTCGCCGGTCGTTGTTCGCCCGCCGATGAACGCGGCCTTTCGGAGCGTACAGAGGTGGGCGCACGGCCCGTCGTGGAACGCGAAGCCGTCGCAGTCGCACCAGCCGACGTACGCACCGTGCTCGTCCGCGAGGGCGACGCTGTGGGCGTCGCTTCCGCCGGGAAGGGTCACGCGCCAGCCGTAGGTGCTCGCCCGCTCGATGAGGGCGTGCAGGCCGTCGGCGCGTTCCCACGAGGTACCGCCCATGGCGGCCTCGAAGTCGAGCACGTCGCCGCTCACGGCGTCCGAGACCGTCACCTCCGCCGCGTCGGGGAGCGCACGGTCGTCGGTGCTCACCGGACATCACCTCCGTCGCACTCGGGACAGACGCGACGCGGGATCCCGCTCCCGGTCGCGGTCCGGGTTTCGAGGCGCGCGCCACAGGAGGGACAGAATCTCACGGCGAACACCTCCCGTCGTCGAGCGCCGGACACGGCTGGTCGGGTTCGAGGATCCAGCTGCCGCAGTAGTCGCAGATCAGCGGCTCGTCGGCGTCGTCGACGCTCACGCGAACCACCCCGTAGCGGCCGCTAACCTATCAGGTAACCCTCCAAAAATTATATAGGGGTAGTGGGCCGGCGCGAATTTGAATCGCGGTTACGGCCACCCGAAGGCCGAAGGATACCAAGCTACCCCACCGGCCCGCAGTTTCAGGAAGGCGAGGCGCTCTGTTAAGGCTTCCGAACCCCGGTGCCACGCGGTCCCCGTCCCGCGACCGAGGCGCCCGCGTCCCCCGATCCCGGCTCAGTACCGCTCGTAGCCGTCGGTGTCGAGGTAGTTGTGCGCGACCGCGATCGCGTGGTCGGCGTGGACCGCCTCCGGACCGAGCCGGACCCGGCGGTCGGCGCGCTCGGCGAGGAGGTCCGCCTCCGCCCCGGTGAAGTCGTGGTGGTCCGAGAGGACGAACACCGGGTCCGCCGGCGGCGACACCTCGGCGACGGGGTCGCCGTCCTCGTGGAGCTGGACGAGCGTGCCCGAGAGCGAATCGAGTGTCTCGGCCAGCCCCATCCGGTACAGCTCGACGCCCGGCGACACCTCGGCGGGCATGTGGCCGATGGCGTCCTCGCGGGCGTCCAGCGCGTCGCGCACCCGCGCGGCGGTGGTGCGTTCGTCGGGGTGGAGCCCGCGGGCGGTCGCGCCGTCGAAGCGGACGGTGTACTCGTCGCCGAGGACGAGGTGGACGCGGCTGTCCTCGCGGATACCGTGCGAGAGGAACAGCCCGGCGTTCACGCAGCGACACAGGAGGTCGAGCCGGCCCGCCCCGCCCGCGAGGTCGTCGAGGCTGAAGTCGGGGTCGGTGGGGGCGTCGTGACCGCAGACGACGAACTGACGCATGCCCGGAGGGGCGTGGCCGCAGGGCTTAGCCCCGCCGACTCGGCGCGGCCCGTCCCCACGGTCGTCCGCCGGGGACGACGGGAGCCGGCGACGGCGGCCCCGCTCCGCGTCCCGCGGACCGCCTCAGGCGAACAGGTCAGTCGAGAGGTACCGCTCGCCGGTGTCCGGGAGGACGACGACGGTCGTCTCGGCCGGCCGGCGCTCGGCGACGCGCTCGGCGGCCGACAGCGCCGCGCCGGCGGAGACGCCGACGAGGAGGCCGTCCTCGCGCGCCAGCGAGCGCGCCGCCGCCCGCGCCTCGTCGCCGGTCACGCGCTCCACGTCGTCGATCAGGTCCGTGTCGAGCACCTCGGGGACGAATCCCGGACCGATCCCCTGGATGTCGTGGCCCGCGTCGTCGGGCTCGGGCGCCGACAGCGTCGGCGACGCCGCGGGCTCGACGGCGACGCTGCGGAGGGACGCGCCGCGGTCCACCTCGACGTGTCTGGCGATCCCGGTGATCGTGCCGCCGGTGCCGACGCCGGCGACGAGGCAGTCGACCGCGCCGTCGGTGTCGCGCCAGATCTCCGGTCCCGTGCCCGTGCGGTGGGCCGCCGGGTTCGCCTCGTTCTCGAACTGCCGGAGGAGCACCCCGTCGCGCTCCGCGGCCAGCTCCTCGGCCCGGTCGATGGCGCCGCCCATGCCGTCCTCTGCGGGCGTGAGCTCCAGATCCGCCCCCAGCGCCGACAGCAGGCGGCGGCGCTCCTCGCTCATCGACGCCGGCATCGTCAACGCGAGGTCGTACCCCCGGACGGCCGCGACGAACGCGAGCCCGATCCCGGTGTTGCCGCTGGTCGGCTCCACCAGCGGCGTGTCGGCGTCGACGCCGGCCTCGCGCTCGGCGCGCTCGACCATCGCGAGGGCGATCCGGTCCTTCACCGAGAAGGGGTTGGCGGCCTCGTACTTCGCGTACAGCCCCGGCGCGCGACGGGTCAGGTCGACGAGCGGCGTCTCGCCGATGCGCTCGGTCGGGTCCTCGACGGCGTCGATCCGCGGTGCGGCGGTTCCGGTCGACATCGCCGAGCGGTAGGGCCCGGCGGGGGATGGACGACACGCCGAACATGCTCGCGCGCGGCGGCCCGGCGGGGGTCGCGGTCGAGGGCAGGGCCAGGGGTGGGGCGGGGCCAGGATCGGGGCCGGAGGCGAGGGCGGGGGCGGGCTACCGCTCCACGGTGAACGTCGTCTCGGCGACGAGGTGCTCGGCGCCGTCGACGGCGCCGATCCGGACCGAGAGGGTGTGCTCGCCGGGGGCGGCCGCGCGCCACTCGTCCTCGCGCTCGCGGATCCGCTGGGGCCAGCGCCGCTCGAACCGCTTGCGCTCGCTGCGGCGGAAGTCGAACCGGGTCCGCCTCGGCTCGGGCGGCTCGTACACCTCCGAGGCCTCGACGAGGCCGTCGACCGCCCACGACCAGCGCACCGGCGTCTCCGTCACGAGCGAGACGGGCATGGGGAGGCGGTTGCGGAACGTCGCGCGGAAGCGGACCGGCTCGTCGGGCGCGTAGCGGTCCTTGTCGGTCTCCACGTCGACGGCGATGGCGCGGGCGCGCAGGCGCGAGGGGAACAGGGCGTGGCTCACGTTCGCCCAGTTGACGTGGGAGCCGCGCCCCTCCTCGGACTCGTTGGGCGAGAACGGGTCGTCGTCGTCTCGCCGGAGCGCCTCCGACTCGTAGATGCGCCGCATGCCCGACCGCAGGCGACGCGGCGGATTAAACCCCGCGCCCGGGCGGCCCCCGCACGGCCGGAGGCCGGAACCGGCGGGCGGCTACAGGAACGCCGGCGCCGCCGCCGCCCACAGCGCCACCGACTGGCAGTAGCCGTACGCGAACACGAGCCGCCACGACGACCGGATGTCGCGCACCCACGCCACCGCGAGCGTCGCCGCCAGCGCCAGCGCCGAGAGCCCGAACGGGTCGACCGCCGGCACGCCGGGGACGACCCCGCCGTCGCCGAGCGCCGCCAGCACCGCGAGGTTGGCCGGGACGAACGCCGCGAGCGCCGCCCACGCGGGCGCCTCCTGTACCCAGGTGTGCACGTCCCCCGGGGAGGCGGGGCGGCCGACGAGCCCGGCCAGCCGCGCGTGGACGGCCCCGACCGCCGACAGCACCGTCCGCGTGGTGACCAGGAACCCCACGAGCAGCGGCCCCGCCACCCACGGGAGCAGCGGGACCGTCACCACGGCCAGCGCCCCGGCGACGACCGCGACGAAGCCGAACCGCAGGGGCGTCGCCGCGAGGCGCTCGCCGGGGCCGGCCGGCCCGCCGCCGACGTACCCCGAGACGAGCAGGCGCCGGTCGCCGCCGCGCTCGACCCAGGCGACCGCCGGCGCGTCGCCGACGTAGACGGGCGCGGCCGCGAGCGCGTTCGAGGGGAGCCGCGAGACGTGGCCGCGCTCGACGCCCTCGCCGAGGTCGCCGCCCCCGCGGGCGAACACGAGGTCCCGCCCGCTCGTCCGGTCGGCGACCGTCCAGGTCGCCGTCCAGTCGTCGGCGTCGCCCGCGACCCGCAGGCGGTCGCCGGAGCCGAACGTCGCCGGCGCCGACCCGTCCCCGTCGGCGCCGACGGCGACCCGGACGTGGACGACCGAGAGGTCCGTCCACGCGAGCACGGGCGCGGGGTCGCCCGCCCGCGCGCTCGCCACGTCGACGACGGCCGGGAGGTTGGCCGAGCTGAACGAGGAGGCGCCGCGCCGCGCGTCGCCGACCCGCCGGCCGTCGAGGTCGCCGTCCGCGGGCCCGACCGCGAGGTGGACGCCGGCGTCGCGGCCGTCGATCCACGCGACCGCGAGCGTCCCGTCGCCGGCGGCCGCCAGCGCCGGCGAGTTCCGCCCGGTCGACGCCCCCGGGAGCGTCCGCACCGTCGCGTTCCCGGAGCCGACCGGGACGACCGCGAGCCGGCCGGCGAAGCCGTCGTCGTACGCGCGCCAGGCGACCGCCGTCCCGTCAGCGAGCGCCGCGACGTCGACGCTCTCGACGCGGGCGGCCTCGCCGGACGAGACGGTCGTCTCGGTCACCTCGCCGCCCTCCCTGTCCGTCCGCAGCAGCGTGATCCGCTCGGCCGCGGCGTTCTCGACGGCGACGGCGAGGCGGTCGCCACGCGCCGCCGCGTCGACCTCGCGGAGCTCCTCGTCGGTCTCGAGGAGGGTCCGGACACCGGTGACCGTCACGCCGTCGGGCGAGCGGGTCAGCTCCGCGACCCTGACGCGGTAGGTGCCGGCCTCGGTCTCGACCCACGCGACGACAGCGCCGCCCCCCTCGCCCCCGCCGCCCGCGGCCGCGACGTCCGGAACCGACGCCGTCGAGCCGCCGCCGAGGGCCGACAGCTCGGTCGGCTCCTCCCAGTCGCCGCCGACCTCGCGGCCGACGTCCGTGAACGCGATCTGTGCGCCGACGGCGAGCGCGAGGACGACCAGCGCGGAGAGCAGGTGTACACGGGGACGCATCGCTTGACGGGTCTGCGTGGGGGGTCGGTAAAACGGGGTCGGAATCGGCGCGCGGTCGGAGGGGTCGACGGCCGCCCGCGGCGGTCGGCCGACCCGGCCGTCGTGCGCCGTCGGCCCCGGCTCAGCCCATCTCGGCTTCGACCTCCTCGTAGAACGGGCACCCGATACGGTGGGTGCCGCCGACGTCCTCGAGGTCGGGGTGCTCGTCCCACTCGGAGCACTCCTCGTGGGCGATCGGGCACCGCGTGTGGAACTTGCAGCCCGAGGGCGGGTCGATCGGCGAGGGGACGTTCCCCTCGAGGATCACCCGGTCGCCGTCCCACAGCGGGTCCGGCTCCGGGATCGCCGACAGGAGCGACCGGGTGTACGGGTGGTACGGCGGCGAGAAGATCTCCTCGGTCGTGCCGACCTCGACGATCTCCCCGAGGTACATCACGGCGATCCGGTCGGCGATGTGCTCGACCACGCTGAGGTCGTGCGCGATGAACAGGTACGACAGCCCGAACTCCTCCTGGAGGTCCTCCAGGAGGTTCAGGATCTGCGCCTGGACGGACACGTCGAGCGCGGACACCGGCTCGTCGCAGACGATGAAGTCAGGGTCCACGGCGAGCGCGCGGGCGATGCCGATGCGCTGGCGCTGGCCGCCCGAGAACTCGTGGGGGTACCGCGAGGCGTGGCTCGCCTGCAGGCCGACGATCTCCAGCAGCTCCTCGACGCGCTCGCGGCGCTCGCGGCCCTCCGCGAGGCCGTGGATGTCGAGCGCCTCCCCGACGATGTCCGAGATGGTGAGTCGGGGGTTCAGCGAGGCGAACGGGTTCTGGAAGATGAACTGCAGGTCGGTGCGGTACGGCCGCATCTCCGACTCCGACAGCTCGGTCAGGTCGACGCCGTCGTAGTAGACGGAGCCGGCGGTGGCCTCCTCCAGCCCGAGCATGGTGCGCCCGAGCGAGGACTTCCCGCAGCCGGACTCGCCGACGAGCCCGACCGTCTCGCCCTCGCCGATCTCCAGGTCGACGCCGTCGACGGCCCGCACCCACTGCTGTTCGCCGAGGACCCGGTCGAGGAACCCCTCCTCGGTGGGGTAGTGTTTGGTCAGCCCGTCGACGCGGACGAGGGGGTCGTCCCCGGTCGTCCCCGCGTCAGGGCCGGCGGTGCTCCCGTCGCCGGCCGGGTCGTCGATGCTCATTCGTCACCTCCGTACACGTCCTCGTCCTCACGGATCTCGATCTCGAAGTCCAGTCCCTCCCGTAGCTCGCCGGTGTACTCCAGACACGCCGCCGCGTGGACCGACGGGTCGTCCTCGTCGGCCAGCTCCCCGGTGTCGGTGTCCACGAGCGCGGGGTCGCGCTTCGTGCACGCCTCCTCGGCGTACGGACACCGCGGGTGGAAGCTACACCCCGGCGGCAGCTGGACGAGGTCCGGCATCGTGCCGGGGATGGTGTCCAGCCGCTCGCGCCGGTCGCCGATGCGGGGGATCGACCCCATCAGCCCTACGGTGTAGGGGTGTTTGGGCTCGTAGTACAGCGACTCGACGTCGGCCTTCTCGACGGCCCGGCCGGCGTACATCACCATCACCCGCTCGCACACCTCGGCGACGACGCCGAGGTCGTGGGTGATGAGCTGGATCGCCACGTCGAACTCGTCGGACAGCTCCTCCAGCAGCTCGAGGATCTGCGCCTCGATCGTCACGTCGAGCGCGGTCGTCGGCTCGTCGGCGATGATGAGGTCCGGGTCACACGACAGCGCGATGGCGATGACCGCGCGCTGCTGCATGCCGCCGGAGAACTGGTGGGGGTAATCCGAGTAGCGCTCCTCCGGGTCGGGGATGCCGACCTGGTCGAGCATCTCGATCACCCGGTCGCGGACCTCGTCGTCGTCGAGGTCCATGTGCGTGCGGACCGCCTCGGCGATCTGCTCGCCGACGGTGTACACCGGGTTGAGCGCGGTGTGCGGGTCCTGGAAGATCATCGCGATCTCCCCGCCGCGGATCTGCCGCATCGCGTCGTCCGGGGCGCGAAGCAGGTCGACGTAGCCGCGCCGGATCTCCAGGTCGCCGTCCTCGAACTCGGTGGCGACGTCCTTCGGACGGTCGCGGACGGCCGCGCCGGGGTCGGCGCCCACGTCCGTCCCCGCCACCTCCTCGACGTGGATGTAGCCGTCGCGGTCGTTCGTCGCGACCCCCTGGGGGAAGCGACGGGCGAGCTTCGCGACGGCGACCTCGGAGTGGAACCGGATCGTCCCGCCCTCGATCCGCCCGGGCGAGTCGATGAGCCGCATGAGCGAGAGGCTCGTCACGGACTTGCCGGCGCCGGACTCCCCGACCACGGCGAACCGCTCGCCGCGGCCGATCGTGTAGGAGACGCCGTCGACGGCCTTGACCTTCCCCTCCTCGGTGTAGAAGGCGGTCTCCAGGTCGCGGACCTCCAGCAGCGGCCGGTCGGCGGAGTCGAGGCGGTCGAACCCCGAGCGGGCGGCGGACGAGGGTGCGTCGCGGGAGGCCATCTATCGCTGCCTCCCCGTCTCGGTCTCGCCCTGCGGGTCCAGCGCGTCGCGGACGCCGTCGCCGACGAGGTTGATCGACAGCACGAACAGGAAGATGGCCAGCCCCGGGAACACCGTGATCCACCACTGGCCCTGGATCAGCGTCTCGCGGCCGGAGGAAAGCATGCTCCCCCACTCGGCGGTCCCCGGCTGGAGGCCCAGCCCGAGGAAGCCCAGCGCGGCCGCCGACAGGACGATGGTCCCGATGCCGAGGGTCGCCTGGACGATCACCGGCGCGAGCGCGTTCGGGACGACGTGCCGGAAGATGATCGACCGGTCGCGCGCCCCCAGCGCCCTCGCGGCGGTGACGTACTCGTTCTCCTTGATCGAGAGGATCTCCCCGCGGATGAGGCGGGCGTAGCCGATCCAGACGACGAGCACGAGCGCGAGGATCATCTTCCAGAACCCCTGGCCGAGCACCGCGATGAGCGCGATCGCGAGCACGAGGAACGGGAACGAGTACAGCACGTCGACGATCCGCATGATGATCTCGTCGATCCAGCCGCCGTAGTAGCCGGCGATCGACCCGAGCGGGACGCCGACCAGCAGCGCGATCGAGACGGTGATGAATCCGATCGAGAGGCTGAACCGCCCGCCGTACATCACCCGCGAGAAGATGTCCTTGCCGGACCAGTCGGTCCCGAAGGGGTGGGCCGCCGACGGGGGCTGTTCGAGCGCGTTGAAGTTCGACGCGCCGGGGTCGTACGGCGCCAGCGAGAACGGCTGGACCGTGATCCCCTCGACGGTGATCGGCCGGGCGAAGATCGCGGCGAACGCCATCACCGCGATGATGAACACTCCGAGGATGGCGGTCCGGTTGCGCTTGAACCGCCGCCAGGCGCGGGCCGTGCGCGAGCGCGAGAGGTCGTTCCCCTCGGGGTTCCAATCGAACAGCTCCCCGCGCTCGGCGAGCTGTTCGGCGTCGAACCCGGTCACCCTGATGCGACCGCGTTCCGTGGTTCGTGTGCGTGATTCCTGAGACATGTTAGTATCTGATCCGTGGGTCGAGCCACGAGTAGGCGATGTCCGCGAGCAGGTTCGCGAAGACGATGGTCGTTGCGATCATCAACACGACCGCCTGGATGATCGGGAAGTCCCGCTGGATGATCGCGTTGATTAGCAGCCGGCCGATCCCCGGCCAGGAGAACACCTGCTCGACGACGACCGCGCCGTCGACGAGGAAGGCGATCTGCAGGGCCGCGACCGTGACGACCGAGATGAGCGAGTTCCGGAGGACGTGCTTGAGGATCACCGTCCGCTCGGACAGGCCCTTCGCGCGGGCCGTGCGGACGTAGTCCTTGCCGAGCTCCTCGACCATCGACGAGCGCGTCAGCCGCATGAGCAACGCCGCCGAGGCGGTGCCCAGCGTGATCGCCGGGAGGATCGTGAACTTCAGCATCGCCGGCGTGAACAGCGACTTGTCCGGCGGGATCACCCGGAACCAGCCGAGCTGCACCGAGAACACCAGCAGCAGCATCAGGCCGAGCCAGAAGTTCGGCGTCGCGATGCCCAGCAGGGCGGCGACGCGGCTGACCTCGTCGGCGGGCTCCCCGTTCTTCACCGCGGAGACGACCCCCAGCGGGATGCCGATGCCGACGGCGATGGCGAACCCCAGGAACCCGAGCAACAGGGTGTCCGGGAGCCGGCCCGCGATCGCCGCCGACACGCTCCGGTCGGAGATGACCGAGGTACCGAAGTCGAAGAACACCGCGTCCTGTAGCCACAGCCAGTACCGAACGTAGATCGGCTCGTCGAGGTTGTACTGCGCCTCCAGTTGCGCCCGGAGTTCCGGGGTCGCCTCCTGGAACTGGAGGATGAAGTCGACGACGTTCCCCGGCAGCAGCTCGACGAGCGAGAACGTCAGCAGCGACACGCCCAGCAGGACGGGGATCGTCACCAGCAGGCGCTTGACGAGATATCGTTGAAGCGACATGAGTGGAGAGGGTCGGGACCGCGTCGTTACTTGTCGACGTAGGTGAACGCCTCGGCCGCCGCCGAGAAGATCCCGGTGTACTCACCGGAGTCGATCGGGTACGTCTGGAACCCCTTCACCGCGTCCGAGCGGAAGGCGTCCATCGCCTTGCCGAACCGGATGTAGGTGATCGGCGCGTCCTTGCACACCTTCTCCATGAGCTGCTGGTAGATCTGCTTGCGCTCCTCCAGGTCGTACGTCTGCAGCCCCTGTTCGATGAGGTTGTCCACCTCCTCGCTCTCGTAGTGGGGGATGTTACAGCAGGCGGGCGTGAACTGCTTGCTGTAGAACAGGTTGTGGACGTACGCGTCGGCGTCCCACCCGGCCGACCAGCCGACCGCGATGAGGTTGTTCTGCTCGTGGGAGTCCTTGGCGAGGATCTTCCCGACGTAGGTGTTCCACTCGAACTGCTCCAGCGTGATGTCGAAGAACTCGGTGGAGTTGAGCGACTCCTGGATGAGCTGTGCCCACTTCACGCGCTGGGGGTTCTGGTTCGTGATGATCTTCGTCTTGAACGGCTTGGAGACCCCGGCCTCGTTGAACCCCTCCTCCAGGAGCTGCGTCGCCTTCTCCTGGTTGTACGCGAGGTACTTCTCGCCCATCTCCTGGTTGAACTCGGACGACGTGAACTGCGCGGCCAGCGGCGAGATCGGCGAGTACGCCGGCGTCCCGATCCCCTGGTAGACGGACTTGACGATCGCGTCCCGCGGGATGAGCCGGGAGACGCCGCGGCGGACCTTCGCGTTGTCGTAGGGTGTGACCGCCAGCGGGAACGCCAGGAGGTCGAACCCGCCCTGGGTGCGCTCCGTGACGGTGAAGTCGTCGTTGTCCTTGAGGTCCGAGTAGCTGTCCGCCGGGACGTTGTTCATGAAGTCGATGTCGCCGCCCTGGAGCGCCGCCAGCTGCGCCGACTGCTCGACGATGACGCGGAACGTGACCGTCTCGATCGGCGGCTTCTCCGGCATGTTCTCCGAGCCGGTGAACCAGTAGTCCTCGTTCCGGCTGATCCGGAAGAGGGTGTCCGGCTGGTGCTCCTCGAACACGTACGGACCCGTCCCGACCGGGTCGTCCTTCAGCGAGAGGTCGCCGTCCGCGACCTCCTTCGGCACGATCGGGACGCCGCCGAGCGCGAACTTCAGGGGCGCGTACTTCGTCTTCAGCGTGAAGTTCAGCGTGTAGTCGTCGACGACCGTCGAGGAGTCGTACCAGTCGTACACGTCGGCCTCGCGGGGCGTCCCCTTGTACCGCTCGAAGGTGGCCTTCACGTCCTCGGCGGTGAGCTCGCTGCCGTTGTGGAAGGTGACTCCCTCGCGGATCTTCGCCTGCCACGTCAGGTCGTCCTCGAGCTGGGTGACCTCCGTGGCGAGCAGCGGCTGTGGCTTGCCGCTGAAGTCCGTCTGGAGCAGCGTCTCGTACACCAGTCCGAACGCCTTCGAGGAGGTGGTGTCGTTCTGCTGGGTGGGGTCGAAGTTCTTCACGTCGGCCCCGAAGGAGGCGATGAGCTCGCCGCCCATCTGCACCTGACTCGCGTCGGCCGGCGTCGGCGTGTCGTCCTCCGGCGTCGGCGTGTCCTCCCCCTCGGTGGTGGTCGTGTCGCCGCCGCCCCCGGCACACCCCGCGAGGCCCGCGACGCCGCCCACGCCGAGCGACTTCACTAGCTGCCGTCTGTTGAGATCGAACCGACCCCGGATGTCATCCTGGGACATACCAACATGGGTCGCCTGACCGCATAAAACTGTTTCGATAAACCTTCAACCGGCTTCTCAGCGCTTCAGTCGCCCCGTATCGGTGTTTGAGGGTGGCCCGAGAATGGGTAAAATCGCCGTTTCAGTAATTAAACGCCCCGATCAGACAGGTAGGATCTGGTTCGTTCGTTGAGCTCGGCGAGCAGGTCGCGCGCCGGGGCGGGGATCGACTCCTGCGGCGGCGCGAGTCCGGGCTCGCCCTCGGGGTCGGGCGTCCCGACGACGACGCTGCCGACCTGGCCGAAGTCCTCGTGGAGACCGAAGTAGTCGTAGACGCCGGCCGCGTCGAAGGTGACCTCGAACGTGCCGGCCTTCGACCCCTGCATCACCGGGCTGGCCCACGGCTCGGCCCCCTCGGGCATCCGGAGCGGCGCGTCGTTGTCCGGGTGGTACGCCAGCGCCTGCTGGCGACACGCGGTGCCGACCCCGAAGGAGACGGCGGCCCCCGGGTCGACCCGGATCAGCGCCGGGCGGAAGAAGTACTCCTCCTCGTCGGTGTAACAGCTCATCCCGACGGAAGTCGTCTCGACGACGCCGGACGCCTCTCCGGCGGTTTCGGTGCCCGTCGCTCCGGGGCCGTCGGTCCGAGTCGGCGTCGGCTCCTCGCCGTCCGTCGCGGCCGGGGCGGCGGAACACCCCGCGACGGCGGTCAGCCCGGCCACCCCGGCGGCGCCGGCCGTGCGGAGGGTTTCACGACGTGTGAGCGGGTTTCGCATGGCCCGGCCTTGGCGACGCCGAGTGATAAACCCTGACGGCCCCGGACCGGTCCTGACGGCCACGGGTCGGGCCGCGGCGGAGGACTCCACGGGTCGCCTTCGGCGGCCGCCGGACGGCCGCTCACCCGCCGGTCGCGATCAGTCCGCGAACGAGCAGCCAGGCGACCCCGACGGCGGCCAGCGCGCCCGCGAGGTTCACGGCGGCGTAGCCGACCGACAGGAGGCGGTCCCCCTCCTCCCAGAGCCGGACGGTGTCGACCGAGAACGACGAGAACGTCGTGAACGACCCGCAGACGCCGGTCCCGACCAGCAGGAGGGCGTCGTGACCGAGGCCCAGGAAGGTGACGAGGCCGAGCACGAAGCTCCCGAGGACGTTCACGGTCAGCGTGCCGAGCGGGAGGTCGCCGCCGTCGACGGCCTCTGCGACGAGGTGGCGCAGCACCGCGCCGATCACCCCCCCGGCGGCGACCAGATGCGTCGGGTCGACCACGGCTCACTCACCCCCCGTCGGCGTCGGGGCCGCCGGGATACGACGCGCGGTCGCCCGCCCGGCCAGGACCGCCGCGAACCCGAGGGCGTAGCTGACCGCGACGTACCCGACGGCGACCGCGGGCGCCGACCGGACCGTCTCCAGCGCGAACGTGCTGTAGGTGGTGTACGAGGAGAGGAACCCGGTCCCGATCAGGACGCGCGAGCGGTCGGCCAGCACCCCCGTGTACCGACCCTCGTAGACGAGGACGCCGAGGAGGTAACAGCCGGTGACGTTCGCCGCGAGCGTCCCGCCGAGCCCCGGGACGAGCAGGCCGACGCCGTAGCGCGCGTTCGCGCCCAGCGCCCCGCCCATCGCCACGAGCACGACCGTCTCCAGCGCGACGAGCGGGTGTCTATCGACCATCGTCGCGGCGTCGCGGGGGTCGCGGTCGTCGGCCGGGACCCGAGGCTGCCGGCGCCCGCCCGGGCGGACCGACGGGCCGTGCGTCTGTCGATCGGTTCCTCCCGCGTCGGGCGACGGGCAGATGACTCGTCATCGGTTCCGGGAACACGTCCGGTGCACTCCGGTATGAAATCGGGGGTGCGCGAGGTCCCGGGGGCGGACGCCGCGGGGCGAACCCAACTAGCGCGTGACACATATATAGGAGCGCGCGAAACTGTGTGTCAGACGATACCATGACACAGTACGCCGCCGGCCCCCGGTCGCCGGTCTCGGACGCGAGCGGGGGTGACGACGCCGGACGGGGCTCGAATCTCAACGCCGCCCGTCAGCTCGCGGAGACGGTTCGGACGACGCTCGGCCCGAAGGGGCTCGACAAGATGCTCGTCTCCGACGACGGCCGGGTCGTCGTCACGAACGACGGCGCGAGCATCATCGACAGGCTGGACATCGACCACCCGGCCGCGAGGCTCGTCGCCGAGGTGGCCGACCAGCAGTCGTTCAAGGCGGGCGACGGAACGACGACCGCGGTCGTCGTCGCCGGCGAGCTGTTGCACGAGGCGGAGTCCCTGCTCGAACGGGGCGTGCACCCGACGAGCGTCACCGCGGGGTACGGGCTGGCGGCCGAGCGCTCGCGGGACCTCCTGGGGGAGCTGACCGTCCCGGTCGACCCGGACGACGACGACCTGCTGCGGGACGTCGCCCGGACCGTCGTCACCGGGAAGTGGGACGCGGAGGCGACCGACTTCCTGGCTGGGCTCGCCGTCGACGCCGTCGGGGCGATCGAACGCGACGGGCGGGTCCGGTTCGAGCGGATCACCCGCAAGACGGTCCCCGGGGGGTCGTTCTCCGACTCGGCGGTCGTCGAGGGGCTCGTCATCGACCTGGAGGAGTCCTCGACGGACGTCGTCACGCCGGCCGACCTCCCCCGGGAGCTCCGCGACGCGACGGTCGCGCTCGTCGACGAACAGCTCTCGATCGACGAGCCGACCGGGATGGGCGCCGTGAACCCGGAGTCCTACGAGGACTACCGGTCGTTCCGGGAGTACGAGCGCGACGTGTACGACGGGTACGTCGCGCGCCTCGTCGACGTGGGGGCCGACGTCGTCTTCTGCCAGCAGTCGATCGACGACCCCGTGCGCTACGGGCTGGCGGCGGAGGGTATCCTCGCCGTCGAGCGCACGCGGCGCGACGAGCTGTACAAGCTCGCGCGCGCGACCGGGGGGCAGGCGGTGGCGATGGAGGACCTCACGCGGGCGACCGTCGGCCGCGCCGGGCGCGTCGAGCGGCGCCCGGTCGGGTCGACCGAGGTCGTCGTGGTGACCGCCGGGTTCGACGAGTTCGACCAGGTCTCGCTTCTGTGCCGGGGCGGGACCGAACACGTCGCCGAGGAGACCAGGCGGGTGCTCGACGACTGCTTCCACGCGCTGAAGTTCGCGATCGAGGACGGGGTGCTCGTCCCCGGGGCCGGCGCGGTCGAGGTCGAACTGGCCCGCCGGCTCAGGGACGAGTCGACCGAGGTCGCCGGCCGGGAGCAGCTGGCTGTGGAGCGTTTCGCGACCGCGCTGGAGGCGGTCCCGCGGACGCTCGCCCGGACCGCGGGCATGGACCCGGTCGACGCGCTCGTCGGGCTCCGCGCCGCCCACGACGACGGCGACGCGCGGGCCGGGCTGGACCTCGACGCGCGGGCCGTCGTCGACGCCGCCGATCTCGGGGTGCTCGAACCCCTTTACGTCAAGCGGCGGGCGATCGCCGGCGCCGCGGAGGCGGCGAACCTGATCCTCCGCATCGACGACACGATCCCGGTCACCCGCGAGGGCGAGGGCCACGGTCACGACCACGAGGAGGACCACGAACACGGTCCCGGCGACCTCGTCCACAGCACCGAGGGGTACCCCTGGGCGCTGGGGCACTCGATGGGCCACTGACGCCGTCGATGCCGGGACGGCGGCTCGGCGACCCGAGGGAGGGGCCGCGGCTCAGGAGGTCTTCGCGACCTCGCCGCGGTCGTCGGCGCCGCTGCCGTCCTCGAGCGTGTCGGGGTCGATGTCGAACTCGAAGATCTCCTGCGGGACCGACACCGTCACGCAGGTGTTCGGGAGGTCGACGACGCCGGCGAGGCGGCTCTCGACGGGCGCCGTGCTCAGGATGAAGTACCCCTGCTCGCGGGTGTAGCCGAAGTTCGTCATGTAGTCGATGGCGTTGAGGCACGCCCGGCGCATCCCGACGTTGGCGTTCTTGTAGTGCTGGGTGCCGTCCTCGTCGACCGAGTAGCCCTCGAAGACGACGTAGCTGGAGAAGTCAGGGTCCATGTACCCCGGCTTGAACAGCGGGTAGTCGGCGTTCATCTTCTCCATGCCGTTCTTCATCACGTCGACCTGCAGGTCCATCCAGCCGGCCATCTCGATGGCGCCGCAGAACGTGATCTCCCCGTCGCCCTGCGAGAAGTGGAGGTCGCCGGTGGTGATCTTGCCGCCGTCGACGTAGACGGGCAGGTACACGCGCGAGCCGCGGCCGAGGTTCTTGATGTCGCAGTTACCCGCGTTCTCGCGGGGCGGGATCGTGCGCGCGGCCTCCTCGGCGGCGTCCTCGGCCTCGTCGTCGTCCATTCCCCCCAGGAGGACGCCGTTCGGCTCCGGCGGGAGCGCGAGCGGCGGGACGTCCTCGCGCGTCTCGTGGTTGACGGCCGTCTCCGCGTCCGGGCCGCGCTCGATCAGCGCGCGCTCGCGTTCGTTCCACTCCTCGAGCAGTTCGTGCGAGGGCGCGGTTCCCAGCAGGCCCGGGTGGGCGCAGCCCGGGAACCGGACGTCCTCGATGTGGCGCGACTCCGTGATGACGCCGTTGAGGTCCCAGATCGTCTTGCGGGCCTCCGGGAAGTGGTCCGTCAGGAACCCGCCGCCGTTCTCCAGGTCGAAGATGCCCGTGAACCCCCACTCGTGGTCCGGGAACGGCCCCAAATCGAGGACGTCGACGACGAGCATGTCGCCGGGCTCGGCGCCCTCGACCGCGATCGGGCCGCTGAGGTGGTGGTTCGGGTCAAGCTCCATGTCCCGGATGTCGTTGGCGCTGTCGTCGTTGTTGACCTGCCCGCCGGTCCAGTCGAGGAACTCCATCCGGAACTTCTCCCCGGGTTCGACCGTCGCGGCTGGCGGGATGTCCGGATGCCACCGGTTCACGATCGGGTCGGGCTGTTCGTCCGGCGGTGCGTCCGTGTCTACCTCGAAGACTGTCTCCGGCATGATCCACGTTCACTATTGTCACACAGTTCAAATATACCTATTGTAAAGATGATGGTGATTCGGCCGCGCAATAGTGTCGAATGGATTATGCAGCACCCGTTTTACCGCCGTCCATAGTAGTTATAATCGGTTCAAATTCGCGTCGGTTGCCTGTAGTATTGATTCGCTTGGTGCCTCGAAAACTACGACAAAGCGCCTCGTAGACGAATATCGTGACTCGACGTGACGAACCGAGCCGCGCCCGTCGTTTCGATACGCTATAATAAATATTCTGATTATTTATATTTGAACTGAACGGTGATCTATAACTACTGCCGTGTTGATTGTTCACGTTGGGCATACGGAGAGATCAGACCATGGCACTGTACACAGTACTCGGGATGGGGTTGTTGTTCGTCGGCGCGGTGTTGATCGTCAACGGGATGTGGCTTCTCGGCAAGGCCGACAGCAGGGACACGGCGGTGCTCAACTTCTTCACGGGGGCGTTGACGTTCCTGATCGCGATGTGGTGGGCCTTCGGTGGCGAGAACGCCGAGGGGAACGCGTTCAACGCCGCGGGGACGCTGCTGTTCGCGTTCACGTATCTGTGGGTCGGGCGGAACGCCTACGCCGGGCAGGACGACCAGCGGTCGCTCGGGTGGTACTGCTTCTTCGTCGCGGTCGTCGCGGTCCCGACGGGGTGGATCGTACTCACGCAGGTCGGCGACGTCGGCCTCTCGGCCCTGTGGTTCGTGTGGGCCGTCCTGTGGTTGACCTTCGGCGTGTTGCTGGGGCTCGAACGGGACGAGTACACGAACCCGATCGCGTGGTTCACCATCGCCGTCGGCATCGTGACGGGCGCGGCCGGATACCTGATGGGGGCCGGGTTCTGGCCCTGGGCCTGATGAGTCGGTCCGCGACCGCGTGCCGCCTCGCCCGCCCGCCGGCGTGCGGGCGGTCCCGGAACCTCCCCGACCGTCGCGACGGGGTCGATGCCGGTCGCGACGGGCCGTGGATCGGATCGCCCCCCGCCCGACGCGGACGGGCCGACGGCGCCGGAGTCCACCTTCATGTGAGTCGAGCGCCATGAGTGTCCACGTATGTCCACAGCGAGCGTGCTTCCCGACATCGACGACTGCGTCCGCCTCTACCTGACCGCCTACGAGCGCGTCGGGACGGAGCCGTTCGCCGCCGAGCGGCTCGACCCCGACGTCCGGCCGGACGACCGCGGGCGACTGCTCGATCTCGCGGTCGCGTACGGGCTGTTGACGTTCGACGGGTCGCGCTACGCCGTCCGCTGCCCGCCCGACGCGTCCCCCGAGCGCTGGCGGTCCCGAGGGGCCGAGCGGGCGACCCGGGTCCGCCGGGCGGTCTCCGAGCGGCACGAGCCGGACGGGTCCCCGGCCGAGGCGGACACGCTCGCCCTCGACGGGCGGACGTACGCCAGCGCGTTCGTCCTGCCGTCCGACGACGTCGCGACGGTCGCCGGGGCGGTCGCGGCGGCCCGCGGCGACGACCACGACGGGGTCGTCCTCCGGTCGCGGGCCGACCTCGCCAACGAGGTGCAGCGCCTCGCCGACCGCCTCGGCGACCGCTCGGAGATCGCGGGGACGTCCCTCTCGACGCCGATGCGGAAGGAGTCGACGGACGTCGCCGGCGACCACAAGGACGACCTCGAGTTCAGGCTGTTCCTCCGGCCCGACTGAGGCCGACGCGCTCGCCGCGATCCCGTCGTGGCCGACGCCGCGCGCCCCGGTCCCGTCCGCCCGGGGTCGGCCCGCGACGTCACCCGGTTTCGACCCGCAGCACCTCCTCGCTGACCGTCCAGCCGCCGGTCTGGAGGTTCTGCGAGAACGTCACCCGGTAGCCCGCCCCGTCCTCGGCGACGACCGAGTAGGTGTCCGTGTCGACGACCTCGTAGGTCCGCTCGTGGTTGTTGACCCGCACCGTGTCGCCCCGCTCCAGGCCGGAGAGGCGGTCCGTGATCGTCTTCGGCGGCTGCGACTCCGGCCCGTCCGGCTCGTCCGGTGGCTCCGGCACCATGTACCGGACGTGGGCCGTCCAGCGGCTTAATATCGCGGTCCGCGCCGACGGGACGTGCGGTCGCACCGGCGAGGCGTGTGCCCCGTGCGGACGGCGCGTCGCGGAAAGGTTCTCACTGCGCGACACGGTATCGATGCACATGGGATCCAGACCCGAGCCGCTCGACCCCGAGGAGGCGGACGACCCGGAGGTCGCCGCCCTGCTGGCCGACGCGCGGACCGGCTGGTACGGCGACACGGCGTTCTTCGGCGCGATGGCGCACCGGCCGGAGCTGTTCCGACGGATCGTCGAGACGTTCGAGGCGTTCGGCCGCGGGGACGACGTCGACGACGAACTGCTGGAGCTGATGCGGCTCAAGATCGCCGAGCGCCACCGATGTGCCTACTGCGCGACCGTCAGGACGATAGCCGTGGGCGACGAGGTCGCACCGAAGGAGGACGCCGTGTTCGGCGAGGTAGACGGGGAGCGCCTCACCCGACGGGAGTACCTGGCCGTGTCGCTCGCCGAACAGCTCTCGACCGACCCCCATCGGCTGGCCGACGAGTTCTTCGGGGCTCTCCGGGAGGAGTTCTCGGAGGAGGCGGTCGTCGAACTGCTGTTGTTCGCGGGGCTGGAGGTCGGCCTCGACCGGTTCTGTATCGCGCTGGAGCTTCAGCCGACAGAGGAGGGGCCGTACCCCGAGGACGTGACGTACCCGCTTGAGGAACCGGAGCCGAGGACCCGGCGGGAGTGAGGACGCGTCGGGGACCGAGTTCGCCCGGCGGCGGTCGCCCGCAGCCGCGTCGTTCGACGCCCGACCCGCGCCTTCGGGTCCGTCCCGCCGCGGTCCCCCGCTCATACTGTCAGACGTGAGCACTTCAAGAATTTCGCTACTCGGGGGTGGCGAATATCTTCACGAAGGACGTCTGACAGTATCAGTACCCCTGCGCGTTGCCGTCCTTTCGCGGCTCGGTCGCCGCCGAGAGGACGCCGTCGGCGCTGCGGACGATCTGTGCGCCGCCGAACAGCGCCGGCGGGAGCGTCTTCACGTCGTGGCCCTTCCGGACGAGCTTCGCGGCGACGTTCGAGTCGAAGTGGGGCTCCAGCGCGAGGCTCCCCTCCTCGCGGTAGCGCCACCGGGCCGCGTCCAGCGACGCCTGCAGCGGCATGTCGTAGTCGACGACGTTCGAGATCACCTGCACGTGTCCCTGCGGCTGCATATACCCGCCCATCACGCCGAAGGCGGCCCAGTCGTCGGTCCCGTCGTCGTCCGGGGCGAAGTCCGCCAGCGCGGGGATCAGGGTGTGGAACGGGCGCTTACCCGGCGCCAGCGAGTTGGGGTGCTCCGGGTCCAGCGAGAACGAGGAGCCGCGGTTCTGCAGGGCAATGCCCGTGTCGCCGGCGACGAGCCCCGAGCCGAAGCCGGCGAACCGGGAGTTGATGAACGAGACGACGTTGCCCTCGTCGTCGGCGACGCACAGGAGCACGGTGTCCGCGTCCTCCGCGTTCGCGTCGGGCACCCCGAAGCTCACGTCGTCGTTGCACTCCTCGCCGACCTCCGCGGCCCGCTTCGCCGCCCACTCCTTCGACGCCAGCGGCGGGTGGTCCGCGAACTCGGGGTCGGTGATGTAGCGGTGGCCGTCGTGGAACGCGAGCTTCATCGCCTCCGAGAAGTAGTGGACGCGCTCGGGGGAGCCGTAGTCGTGGTCGGCGGCCCCCAGTTCCTCCGCGATGTTGAGCGCCTCCAGCGCGATGAGCCCCTGGTTGTTCGGCGGGAGCTCGTACACCTCCGTCCCGTTGTACGTCGTCGAGACGGGGTCGAGGAACTCCGGCTCGAACGCCGCGAGGTCGTCGGTCGTGAGGAAGCCGCCCTGCTCCTGGACCTCCGCGGCGATCTGCTCGCCGATCTCCCCCTCGTACACCACGTCGGCGCCCTCCTCGGCGATCCGTCGCATCGACTCGCCCAGTTTCGGGAGCGTGACGTGCTGTCCCACGTCGGGCGCCTCGCCGTCGAAGAGGAAGGCGTCGCGCGCGTGATCGGTCTCGAACAGGTCCTCGCCGTGCTGCCACTGCGCGGAGACGACCTCCGAGACGGGGTACCCCTCGATCGCGTACCGGGTCGCCGGCCGGAGGAGCTCCGAGAGGGGCTTCTCGCCGAACCGCTCGGCGGTGACCTCCCACCCGCGGGCCGTCCCCGGGACCGTCACCGCGTGCGCGCCCGTGTCGGGCATCGTCGCGTCCGCCGGGTCGATCCCCTCCTCGGCGGCGACCGCCTCGCGGACGGTCTCGATCGTCGCGTCCGCCGGCGCCGGGCCGCACGAGCGCATCGCGCCGACATCGCCGTCGGCGGTGCGGTACAGCGCGAACACGTCGCCGCCCAGCCCCGTCGACGTTGGCTCGACGACGTTCAGCGCGGCGGCGGTGGCGACGGCGGCGTCGAACGCGTTGCCGCCGTCCTCCAGCACCGAGATACCGGCCTGGGAGGCGAGCGGCTGGCTGGTCGCCACGACGCCCCGCTGTCCGTACACCGTCGATCGGCGGGAGGCGAACCGATCGATGTCTGGGTCGTTCATACCGAGGGAAGCCCCCCGTACCGGGAAAACGTGGTACCGAATACATTCGGCAGACCGGTTTTGCGTCGCCGCTCGGAGTCGCGGACATGACGTTCTCGCTTTGCGTCCGAACGGAGACGCCGGAGGGGCCGGCGTTCGGGGTCGGCGTCGCGACTGACGCGCCGGCGGTTGGCGCGCTCGCACCCTACGCGAGCCACCGCGGCGCCGTCAGCACACAGAGCTTCGTCAACGTCCGCCTCGGCAGGCGGGGGATCGCGCTCCTCGACGACATCGGCGTGGAGGAGGCGCTCCCGGGGCTGCTCGCCCGCGACGACCACAGCGACCTCCGGCAGCTCCACGGCGTCGACGACGGGGGCGGGGCCTTCGCGTTCACGGGCGACGGCTGCGAGGAGTGGTGCGGCCACCTCGTTCGGGAGGAGGAGGGCGTCACGGCCGCCGGCAACATGCTCGCGAACGGCGACACGCTCGACGCCGCCGCCGACGCGTTCCTCGCCGGGGCGGCCGACGCCTCGAACGACCCCGTCCCGGACGCCGACCTGGTCCCGCGCCTGCTCGACGCGCTCGACGCCGGGCGCGAGGCCGGCGGCGACAAGCGCGGCCACAGCTCCGCGGCGGTGCTCGTGAAGGCCCCGAAGGCGACCGCCTACCACGACCTCCGCGTCGACGAACACGACGACCCGCTCGCGGAACTGCGCCGGGTGTACGAGGCCGCCGAGGCCGCGAGCGGCGACTTCACCGAGGAGAAGAAGGAGCGGATCTTCGACTGACGCGCGTCGGGGCCGATCCCCGCGAACCCTTTTGAACGATGACGGGCCCAGCACCCCCGATGACGTAGGGAACCGTCGCGCGGCCAGGGCGGGTGCACGGGACCCGGTCGCGCGAACTAGGGGTCGAAACGGCCCGACACGACACGGCGCGGAACAGCGTCGAGGGTCCCGTCTGTCAGCGCCTCGGGAGCGGACGCGACGGTCGGAGAACACAGCGGTCGGGGGGAGGCCGGAACCCGACGACGTGACCGCTTCAGCCGTCGGTCATCGGCTCGGCGGGGGCCTCGGGGTCGGTCCGGTGGCAGGCCGCGGTCCGGCCGGGGGCCGGCTCGACGGTCCGGGGCACCCGGTCGACGCACGGGGACGGGAGCGCCTCGCCGAGGCGGTCGGCGGCCGCGTCGTCGTCGCCGTCGACGACGAGCGCCGCGGCGGTCTCGACTGCCTCGCGGGCGTCCGGCGGCAGGTCCTCGACCGATCCCGGGAGCGACGTGTCGAGGACGTGATCCGCGACGGCGGCGTCGTCGGTGGGTTCGCCTTCCGCCTTCAGCCGCCGCCGCGCCGCCCCCGGGTCGACGTCGCCGCTCTCGACTCGGTTTCGGAAGGTGAACGCCCGCCGGAACGCCGGCTGGTCGCCGGTCCAGTCGTCCGGCGGGATCACCCGGTGACAGCGGGTGTGGAACCGACACCCCTCGGGCGGGTCGATCGGCGAGGGGACGTTCCCCTCAAGCACGATCCGCCCGCCGCGCGCCGCGGGGTCGATGCGCGGCACCGCCGACAGCAGGGCCTCCGAGTAGGGGTGGTGCTGCGTCTCGAACAGCTCGTCGGTGGGCGCCGTCTCGACGATCTCGCCGAGGTACATCACCGCGACGCGGTCGGCCACGTGGCGGACGACCGAGAGGTCGTGCGTGATGAACAGCAGCGAGAGGTCGAACTCCGCCTGGAGGTCCTGCAGGAGCTGCAGGATCTGCGCCTGGACGGAGACGTCGAGCGCCGACACCGGCTCGTCGGCGACGATCACGTCCGGCTCGACCGCCAGCGCGCGGGCGATGCCGACGCGCTGCTGTTGTCCCCCGGAGAACTGCGCCGGGTAGCGGTCGATGTGGCGCGCCTCCAGGCCGACCCGTTCGAGCAGGTCGCGGACGCGGTCGCGGCGGTCCTCGTCGGAGTCGCCGATCCCGTGGACCTTCATCGGCGCCGCGAGGATGTCGCCGACGGTCTGACGCGGGTTGAGCGACGCCAGCGGGTCCTGGAAGATCATCTGGAGGTTCGCGCGGTACGGCCGCATGTCCCGGCCGGTGAGGCCGGTGATGTCCTCGCCGCGGTAGCGCACCGTCCCGCCGGTCGGCTCGTGGAGGTTGAGCAGGGTCTGGCCCAGCGTCGACTTGCCGCAGCCGGACTCCCCGACGACCGCGAGCGTCTCGCCGGCGTGGAGGTCGAGGTCGACGCCGTCGACGGCCTTCACCGTGCCGCCGGCGCCGAGGATCCGGTCGACGATGCCGTCGGACTGCGAGAAGTACTTCCGGAGGCCCTCGGCCTCCAGCACCGGGCCGTCGGCGTCGCCGGCGCGGGTCGCCTCGCCCGCGGCGTCCGCAGAGCCGACGGCGTCAGAGACGACGCTCACAGGCGATCACCCGCCGGGCCGCGGCGCAGACAGGCCGCCTCGTGTGACTCGCCCACCTCGCGGAAGTCGGGCTCGCGCTCGAAGCACTCCCGCAGCGACTCCGGGCACCGCGGCGCGAAGTGGCACGCGTACGGGATGTCGATGAGGTCGGGGACGTTGCCGTGGATCGGCTCGATCTCGTCGTCGGGGTTCGACAGCCGCGGCGTCGACGCGAGCAGCCCCCGGGTGTACGGGTGCTGGGGGTTCGCGAACAGCTCGTCGGCGGGCGCCTTCTCGACGATCTCGCCGGCGTACATCACGTTCACGCGGTCGCACGTCTCGGCGACGACCGCGAGGTCGTGGGTGATGAGCAGGATCGAGGTGTCGAACTCGTCCTTCAGCGAGGTCAACTCGTCGAGTATCTGCGCCTGGATCGTCACGTCGAGCGCGGTCGTCGGCTCGTCGGCGATGAGCAGGTCCGGCTCGCACGACAGCGCCATGGCGATCATCGCGCGCTGGCGCATCCCGCCGGAGAACTCGTGGGGGAAGTCCGTCGCCCGCGATTCGGCCTCGGGGATCTCGACGGCCTCCAGCATCTCGATCGCCCGGCGCCACGCCTCGCCGTTCTTGGCGGCGCCGACGATCTTCCGCTTCAGCTCCGCCGACAGCGACACCGACTCGCCCACGTCCTGGTGGAGGCGGACGGTCTCGGCGATCTGCTCGCCGACGGTGAGCGTCGGGTTCAGCGAGTTCATCGGGTCCTGAAACACCATCGAGATGCGCCCGCCGCGCAGCCGCTGGAGCGCCGGCTCCGGCGCCCGCCGGAGGTCGACGAACCCCTCGCCGGGCTCGCCGTCGGCGTCGCGCTCGCGGACGACGACGAACTCGCCGGGGCCCGCGAGGCTCGCGGCCGCCGCGGCCTCCGAGCGGGCGCCGTCGGCGGCCGCCCGGGCGATCGCGGCGTCCTCGTCGGTCACGTCCGCGACGGCGTCGGGGAACTCGCGGGCGAACTCCCTGACGACGTCGAGGTCGTGCAGGCACACGGCGCCGGCGACGACCTCGCCGGGTGGCTCGACCATCCCCATGAGGCTCTCGGCGAGCACCGACTTGCCGGAGCCGGACTCGCCGACCAGCCCGACGATCTCCCCCGGCTCGATCGAGAGGTCCGCCCGCTCGACGGCCTCGACGGTGCCGCGGTCGGTCGGGAACTGCGTCCGCAGCCCCGACACCTCCAGGAGCGGGTCCCGGCCGGCCGACCGGGTCGTCCCGGGGCGGCCGCTGGGTGGTTCGGTGCTCATTCACTCCACCTCCGTCTCGCTGATGTCGAAGGCGTCGCGCAGGCCGTCACCGAGCGTGTTGAACGCGAGGACGACGAGCATGATCGCCAGCCCGGGCATCACGCTGATCCACGGCGCCTGCGAGATGAACTGCCGGCCGTCGGAGATGAGCAGCCCCCAGGTCGGCGTCGTCGGCTTGACGCCGAGCCCGAGGAACGAGAGGCTCGCCTCCGCGAGGATGGCCAGCGGGATCATGAGCGTCGCCTGGACGATCAGCGGCGCGACCGCGTTCGGGAGGATCTCCTTGAACATGATCCGGAGGTCGCCCATGCCGACCGCGCGGGCGGCGGTGACGTACTCCTCCTCGCGTATCGACAGCACCTCCCCGCGGATGATCCGCGCGAAGTCGTCGATGAACGCGATCCCGATCGCGAGGACGACGTTGACGAGTCCGAGCCCGCCCATCAGCGCGATGATCCCCACCCCGAGGATGATCTCGGGGAACGCCCACTGGAAGTCGACGTAGCGCATGATGACCGAGTCGATCCAGCCGCCGTAGAAGCCGGCGACGATGCCGAGCGTCGTCCCGATAGAGAACGCCACGGCGACCGTCGCGAGCGCGACGATCAGCGAGACGCGCGCGCCGTAGATGATCCGCGTGAGGATGTCGTAGCCGAACGAGTCGGTACCGAGGTAGTGGGTGACCGTCTCGGTCGTCCCGTCGCCGTCGAAGTCGCCGGTCGACTCCGACAGCGGCGGTTGCATGAACCCGAACTGTTGTTCGGGTCCGAAGGGGGCCACGAACGGCGCGAACAGCGCGACGAGCACGAAGACGACGATCACGATCGCCCCGGCCAGCGCCAGCCGGTCGGCCTTCAACGTGGCGACGATCCGGCCGAGCATCGAGCGGTGCTCCTCGACGGGACCCTGCTCCTCGTAGCCCTCGGGCGTCTCGCCGGGCCCGAACTCTCCCTCGTAGATCCCGAAGGAGGCGCTCGGGGCGTCGCCCCGTTCGGTCCCGCCGTCGGGCCGGGCGCCCGCGGAAGTCGTCGTGCTGTCCGTCCGGTCCCGCGGGTCGGAGCGGGAGTCGGCGGTCGGGTCGCGGTCGCGGCCGTCGGCGCCGTCGGCGGGGCCGCTCACGCGCCCTCACCCCCGATCCGGATCCGCGGGTCGATCGCCGTGTACGCGATGTCGACGATGAGGTTCATGAAGACGAAGACCCCCGAGATGAGCAGGATCGCGATCTGCGTCACGGGGTAGTTGCGTTCGAGGATCGAGTTGACGAGCACGCGCCCGAGCCCCTGGATGGAGAACACGAGCTCCACGGTCACAGACCCGCCGAGCACCAGCGCGAGCTGGATCCCGGCGACCGTCACCACGGGGATGAGCGCGTTCTGCAGCGCGTGTTTGTACAGGCGCACCCGCGAGCCGACGCCCTTCGCGACGGCCGTGCGCATGTACCCCTCGTTGAGCGTCTCGATGAGCGACGAGCGCATCATCCGCGTCACCCCGGCGGCGTACGGCAGTCCCACGGCTATCGACGGGAGGACGATGCTCTTGAACCACGGGACGACGCCCTCGGAGATCGGCGTGTAGCCGACGATCGGCAACCAGTTCAGGTAGACCCCGAACAGGATCGCCAGCAGGATCCCGACGAAGAACGCCGGCATCGAGATGCCGAGGAACGCCGCGATCGTCGCGGCGTAGTCGGCGGGCTCGTTGCGCCGCGTCGCGCCGATGACGCCCGCGGGGATCGCGACCGCGAGCCCGAGCGCGACGCCGACGGCCGCGATCGAGAACGTCTTCGGGGCGGCGTCGGCGACGATCGTGATCACCCGCTCGCTGGAGGTGATGCTGCGGCCGAGTTCCAGCGTGAGCAGGTCGGTGAGGAAGTCGACGTACTGGACGCCGAGGGGCCTGTCGAGCCCCAGCTCCGCGCGGAGCCGCGCGACCGCCTCCGGGGTGGCCTCCTGTCCGAGCATCGTGCGGACGGGGCCCCCGGGGATAGCCCGGAGGCCGAAGAACACCGTGGTGGCGACGAGCCACATCACGAAGAGGGCGTGCCCGACGCGCTTCACGATGTACCGCCACATCTCACTCGGACAGGTAGACGCTGTGGAAGTTCCGCATGAACGGGATGTGCGTGAATCCCTTCACCTCGGGCCGACGGGCGGCGATGTCGTCCTGGTGGGAGAGGTACGCGTGCGGGACGTCCTCGATGAGGATGTCCTCCAGCGTCTGGAGCGTCTCTGCGCGCTGCTCGCGGTCGAGCTGACGGCGCTGTTCGGCCAGGAGCTGGTGGACCTCGTCGTTCTCGTAGGACACCCAGTTCCACGGGCCGTCCTTGCGGTAGAAGTTCCACAGCGACTGGTCGGGGTCGGGGTCGCCGACGGACCCGGAGATCGTCGTGTCGTAGTCCAGCTTCGCGTAGCGGTCCCAGTACGTCGAGGAAGTGACCTGCTCCACCTCGACGTTCAGGCCGACGGCGTTGAGCTGCTGGCGCATCGCCTTCGCCTGCCGGAGGCTGCTCTGGGTCGTCAGGATGGAGAAGCTCGCGCCGTCGGCGCCGGCCTCCTGGAGGAGTTCCTGGGCCCGCTCTGGGTCGTACGCCTGCGTGTCGGGCTTGTCCTCGCGGTACACCCACGCGGTCGCCTTGTTGATCGGGCCCTGCGCGGAGATGGCGTTGCCGAAGTACGCCGTCTCGATGAACTTCTCGTTGTCGATGGCCTTGGCGATGCCCAGGCGGGCCGTGCGCGAGTCGAACGGCTCGCGCTCCTGGTTCATCGCGAAGCCGTACCAGTTGACGCCCGGCGCCTGCAGTTTCCTCGCCGAACTCGCGTCCTCGACCTGCGAGACGTTCTGCAGGGGGACGAGGTTCGCGAAGTGGATGTCGCCCGAGCGCAGCGCGTTGACGATGCTCGACGGCTCGGGGATCGGCGTGATCGTGACGCCGTCGAGGTACGGGAGCTGGTTCCCGTCCGAGTCCGTCCCGAAGTAGTCGTCGTAGGCGGTGAGCTTCAGTTCGGAGCCGACCTCGTGGCTCTCGACCTGGAACGGGCCGGTGCCGACGGGCGTGACCGCGTACTGCTCGGCGCCCATCTCCTCGATGGCCTCCTTGCTCACGATCGTCGCCGCGCGGCCGGGGCCGCGGGTGAGGTAGATGAGCGCGGGCGCCATCGGCCGCTCGAAGTTCAGCGTCACCGTGTAGTCGTCCTCGATCACGACGCCGTCCTCGTCGACCGGCTTCAGCGTCGACAGCTTCGGCGCCGCCGGCGTCTCGTTCTCGATCGTCCGGTTGATCGTGTACCGGACGTCCTCGGCGGTGAACTCCGACCCGTCGTGGAACGTCACGCCCTCGCGGAGCTGGAAGGTGAACGTGGCGCCGTCGTTGGTGACCTCCCAGTCACTCGCGAGGTCGCCGCGGACCGTGAGGTCCTCCTTCAGCGTGACGAGCCCGCTGAAGATGTTCGCCGCCACCTGGAAGTACTGGCCGACGCTGATGTAGGGCGGGTCGAGCGTGTCGATGCTCCCGGTGAACCAGCCGGCCTGGAGCGTCCCGCCGGACCGGTCCTCGGCCGGCGTCTCGGTGGCGGTGTCGTCGCCGCCGCCGTCGCCGGTCCCGCCGCCGGAGTCGCCGCCGTCGTTCGACCCGCCGCCGCCCCCGGTGCAGCCGGCGAGCGCACCCATGCCGGCCGCCCCCAGCAGCGCCGTCGTCGTCCGCCGGTCGACCACGGGGCCGCTGAGCGCCTCCTCGCTGAACTCTTCGTTGCTATCCGTTGCCATACGACACGGATCGGTAGTGCGAACGTTCAAGTTGTCCCCAAATATATTTGGGCTATGGCGGGGGAAACCGGATCCGGCCGAACGGGGACGATGCGGGAAGTGACGTTGAAGATCAAGCACAACGGGCAGCCGGAGTGTGAAGTATCGGAACGATATCCCCGAGTCACGATGCGATCGGTCTCCTCGATGACCGGACGGCTGAACGAGCGCAAGCGGATCATCGAGCTCAGCGGCGACCCGGACGAGATCGAGGCGTTCATCGACGACTTCCGCGACGGCGACCCGATCATCGCGGCCGAGCCGGTGACGCCGCTGGGCGAGCCGACGGTGTTCGTCGCGCTCACGTTCGACGCCGCCGAGTGGGACAGCATCGCCGAGCAGTTCGCCGAGCTGGGCGTCCACTACCGCACCGGCACGATCATCACGAACGGCTGGGAGCGGTGGACGCTGTACCTCGACCCCGACGACGACCTCTCCGAGATCATCGAGACGATCGAGGACGACGGCAACGACGTCCAGCTCGTCCGGCAGCTGGAGATGACGGAGATCGAGCCCGCCTCCCGGTTCCAGACGGTCGGCGCGCTCCACGACCTCACCCAGCGCCAGCGCGAGGCGCTCGCGGCGGCGATCGCCGCCGGCTACTACGGCCACGAGAAGGACGCCGGCGTGGAGGACGTGGCCGAGGAGCTCGGCATCGGGACGACGACGGCGTGGGAGCACCTCGCGCGCGCCGAGGGGAAGGTGATGGCGGACCTCGGCGACTTCCTCGACCCCGAGACGGGGTAGTGGCCGCGCGGGACCCGCCCGAGCCCCAACAGCCCGGCGGCCGACCCGCGACGAACCGGCGGCTCCGGCCGCCGCGTCGCCGTCGGCGACCCTACTCCGGGTCGTCGTACGGCCAGCGCCCGCCCATCCGCAGCTCCTGTTCGTACCCCTCGTCGATGGCCTCGCGCATCTCCGCGCGGGTCCGTCCCGGCGTCTCCACGTCCGCGGAGGCGAAGCGCGCGACCGCCTCCGCGACCTGCACGGCCACGTCGCGGAGGTCGCGCGAGTCGAGTTTGTCCAGCGTGTCCGCGTGGGTGTGTCCCCACCCCCGCCCGGACTGCTCGGAGGTGGTGGAGGTCATCACCGCGGGGACGCCCTCCTGCACGAACGCCCACTGGTCGCCGTGGGGGGAGATGGTGTCGTCCGTCGAGAGGGCGGCGTCGAGGTCGTCGGTCACCGCCTCGAACACCGACTCCATCGCCTCGAAGCCGTTCGTCCCGACCCTGAGGGTCCGGGAGCTACACGCGCCGTCGAGGTTGACGACGCACTTCAGGTCCGCCAGGTCCGTCGTCTCCGCGCAGTGGTACGCCCCCCACAGCCCGATCTCCTCGGCGCCGAAGGTGACGAGACGGACCCGTGTGTCGATGTCCACGTCGTCGCGCGCGAGGATCCGCCCGACCTCGGCGACGAGCGCCGAGCCGGCGCCGTTGTCGTTGGCGCCGTCCGCGATGTCGTGGGCGTCGACGTGGGCGGTGACGAGCACGTGCTCGTCGGTGTCGGGGCCGACCTCGGCCTCGACGTTCACGGAGGTGGTCGCCTCGGTCCGGCAGTCGACGGAGACGGTCGCCTCACAGCCCTCCTCGGCGTAGCGCGCGAGGCGCTCGCCCACCTCCCGGGAGACGCCGACGGCGGGGATGGGGCCGGGGCGCTCGTGGTAGCCGACCTCGCCGGTGGGCGGCACCGACCCCTCGACGTGGTTGCGGAAGACGAACGCGACCGCGCCGTGGTCGGCGGCGTTGACGTACTTCTCCATCCGGTGGATCCACCGGTCCACGTCCTCGGGCGTCGCCGAGGACGCCATCGCGACGGCGCCCTCCAGCTCGTCCGCCCGCTCCTCGAACTCCTCGTAGGTGCCGTCGCCCACGTCGACGACCCGGCCGGTCGCCTCCCCGGCGGGACACCCGGGGAGCGCGAGCACGTCCTGTTGCCCGTCGTGGACGCGCTCGTGGGGCTCGTGGACCGTCAGCGACGAGGAGCCGCGCCACCACCCGGGGATCTCGAACTCCTCGATCCGGGCGCTCCGGGCGCCCGCGCGCTCGAAGGCGTCGCGGACGACCGCGGCGCCCTCGCGCTCGCCCGCCTGCCCGGCCATCCGGCTCCCCACGTCCACGAGGTCGGTCAGTACCCCCCAGGCGAACCCGCTCGTCTGTGCGTCGCCCACGGCCGCGTTCGGCAGTCGCATACGCCGGGGTTCGACGCGACCGCCTTGAGCCCCCGGATCCCGGTCACCGCCGCCGGACGATCGGCCGTCCCCCCGAACGGGTCCGGTCGCCGTCGACACGGCGATCCGTGGACGCGACGGGGAACGATCCGGGGTCGCGTCCGCCGCGGCGACAACTTCATGAGGTGTGCTACCGAATGACGCAAAAGATGCCCGAACCCACGGAGCTCTCCGACGCGGACGAACGAGTGTTGTGCCACCTGGCCGACACGAGCGCGGACTACCCCGCGCTCGTGGCCGCCAACACCGGCCTCCACATCCCGCTCGTGGAGCGCAGGATGGCGACGCTCGCGGAGCGTGGGTTCGTCGAGGTCGCGACCGCCGAGCGGCTCTACCGGATCACCGAGGACGGGCGCCGGGCGCTCGCCGGCGACGCGCCGGCCCCGACGGGCGCGCCGGCCGCGGACGGCACCGTCGCCGACGGCGGGACGACGACCCCCGACGGCGACTGACGCCGGGAGCCGGACGGGTCACCCGTCCGTCGACGCCAGCGCCGTCTCGAACGCCAGTTCCACCGCCCGCTCGTCGAGGTCGAGGGGGAGGCTGGCGCGCACGCTCGCCCCGCGCGCGGCCCCGTCCTCCCGGGCGACCGCGGCCGCCTGCGCCGGCGTGGAGGGGAGGTGCAGGAACCCCGCCGGGGTGTCGCTCCCGTCGAGCGTCGCGAGCGTCCGGTAGAGGAGCGCGTTACAGAGGTGCGTCCCCGCGCTGTTGGAGACGCGGGCCGGGATCCCCTCGTCGAGACACGCCTCCGCGACCGCACGGACGGGCAGGGTCGCGAGCCGGGCGTCGGGGCCGTCGGAGTCGAGCGCCTCGTCGACCGGGTCGTTGCCGGCGTTGTCGGGGGTCCCGACCGTGTCGGCGACGTTGACCGCGACGCGTTCGACGCACACCGCCGAGCGCCCGGCCGCGAGACCGGTGGCGACGACGGCCGCGGGGTCGTGGGCGCCGATCAGGTCGGCCATCGCCGGCCCGGCGGCGTCGAAGGCGACCGGGAGCGTCCGGCCGACCACCTCGTGGCCGGCGACCCTCCGGCCGTCGAGCGCCTCCGCGACCGACCCGGAGGGGTTGGTGTCGTGGTCGCCGAACGGCTCGTACCCCGTACACACCAGCGTCATACCCGCGCTGGCGGCCGGCGGCACCTAAGCGTTCGCGTTCCCCGCGGCGGCGGCCCGGTCGACCGCTCCGGCGGCCCGGCCCGCTCGCCGGTCGGGGCGTGACGCCCCCCCCGGTCGTGCCCCCCGTCAGTCGTCGCCGGCGGCCGCGGCGGCCGCCTCCGCCTCGGTGTCGTCGCGGAGCGCGGTCGCGGCGACGACGCCCGCGACGACGACGAGGCCGGCGCACGCGAGGTACTCGGCCGCCAGGCCGATCCGGGCGGCCAGCGGGAGCGCGACGAGCGGCCCGAGCGTCGAGCCCAGGTCGCCGAAGACGTTGTAGACGCCGCCGAGCTTCCCCACGTCGCCGCCGGGGGCGATGTCGCCCAGGTACGCCAACAGCGGCGGGCCGGCCAGCCCCGCGCCGGCGCCGACGAGGCCGACCCCCGCGAGCACCCCGGGCGCCGTCGGGACCAGCGCCGCGAGCGCGAAGCCCGCGCCGAAGACGGCCAGCCCCGGGACCACGGTCGTGAGCCGGCCCATGCTGTCGGATAGCCGGCCGACGGCGAGGTTCGAGACGGACAGCGCGACGACCGAGACGGCCATCACGACGCCGCTGGTCCCGGTGCCCGCGAGCCCGCCCAGCGAGATATCGTTCGCCTCGGTGTACAGCACGACCGTCGACAGGAGGACGCCCGCGTACAGGAACCGGATGGTGAAGTTCACCGCGCCGACGGCGCCGATGCGGGGATCGGCCCGCACGAGCGCGGGCACGTCGCGGACGCGGCTCGTCCCCTCCATCTCCGGCGACACGTCCGGGAGGACCCGGTAGGCGACGACGGCGGCGAACAGCCCCGCCGCGCCCGCGACGGCGAAGGCCTCCCCGTAGCCGTACAGCTCCGTGACGATGCCCCCGAGGATCAGCCCCGTGGGGAAGCCGAGGCTCTGTCCGCCGCGCATGTAGCCCACCCACCGGCCCCGGTTCGCGGGCGTCGTCACGTGCGTCACCGTCGAGAACGCCCCGACGAACACGAACGCCGAGCCGACCCCCCACGCGGCCCGCGAGGCGAGGAAGACCGCCGAGGAGGGCGCCCCGAACGGGGGGTTCAGCCCGACGAGGTAGCCGAACGGGACGAGCCCCTGGACGACGAACCCGGCGATCATCGGCCTGCGCGTCCCCATGCGGTCGAGGATCCCGCCCGCCGGCGTCGACATCACCAGCCGGGTGAACCGGTTGATCGAGAGGATCAGCCCGACGAGGAACGGCGCGATGCCGAGCACCGACCCGAGCGCCGGGATGGTCGGGAACGCGACGCCGCCGCCGACGCCCCCGAAGAAGACCCCGGCGACGAGGCTGAGGACGACCGTCCGCACCTGCCGCTCCGAGTAGACGGGGGCACCCTCCGGGGCGTCCGTCGCGTCGGTCGCGTCCGTCGCGTCTGTCGGGTCTGTCGTATCGGTCACGTCGGTGCTCCGTGTCCGGGTCGGTCGCGTCGTGCGGGTTCGAGTCGAAGCGGAGGGCGAACCGGGAGGCGATCGGTCGATATCCGGAAGCTATCCGATCAGTTCTCGGCCCGCCCCCGTGGCGGCGCGGTCACGGCGACCACGCCGCTGCGGCGCTCGATGGCTCGGGATCGGCGAACCGCTCGGAAAGTGTTTCGGTTCGAAATAGGACGGCGGCGCGGACGGAGGACAGGGAGGCGGCACGGGCGGACGCCCCCGCCGAGTCGCCCGCGGGCGGGCGACCGCGGCCACCCGTCGGGGGCGGATCGGTTCAGATCCGGGCGGGGTCGATCGCCTCCAGTTGCTGTTTGTAGCCGCTTCGGACCGTCACGACGGTCACGTCGGCCACCTCGGCGACCTCCGACTGGGTCCGCTTGTGGTCCGACAGCGTCGAGGCGAGGTAGATGGCCGCCGCGGCGAAGCCCGTCGGCGACTTGCCCGCGTGGAGCCCCTCGGCGGTCGTCGCGTCGACGATCCGGGTGGCCCGCCGTTTCACCTCCTCGGGAAGCCCCAGTTCGGAGCAGAACCGCGGCACGTGCTCGGCGGGGTCGACCGGCTCCAGCGCCAGCCCGAGTTCGCCCGAGATGTAGCGGTACGCCCGGGCGAACTCGCGGCGGTCGACCCGGGCGACCCCCACGAAGTCGTCCAGCGACCGGGGGATCCCCTGCTGGCGGCAGGCGGCGTACAGGCTCGCCGTCGCCATCGCCTCGATGGAGCGGCCGCGGATGAGATCCTCGTCGAGCGCGCGCCGGTAGATGGTCGAGGCGACCTCCCGGACGGACTGGGGCACGCCCTGCGCGGAGGACATGCGCTCGATCTCCGAGAGCGCCAGCCGGAGGTTGCGCTCGCCGGCGTCCTGCGTGCGGATTCGCTCCTGCCACGTCCGCAGCCGCTTCATCCGCGAGCGCTTCTCGGCGGAGAGCTCCCGCCCGCCCGCGTCGCGGTCGCGCCAGTCGATGGTGGTCGTCAGGCCCTTGTCGTGCATCGTCCGGGTCATCGGCGACCCGACGCGGCTCTTGCGGTCGCGCTCGGCCGCGTCGAAGGCCCGCCACTCCGGCCCGCGGTCGACGGCGTCCTCCTCGACGACGAGCCCGGTCGGCTCGTGGATCACCTCCCCGTCGTCGGTGTGGACGAGGTCCGCCTCGTCGACCTCCTCGGGGTCGACGTGTTCGGGGTCGTGGTCGTCGCTCCGCTCCCGTTCCCGCCGCCGCGTCGTCACTGGGCCGCCCGCTCCGCTACCGCGGACGGATGCCCGGCGTCCGCGTTCGACGTCGTGATCCGGCAGAGCGCCGACGCGGGCGACGGGGCCCCGTCGTGCCCCCGCCCGCGGTTCGTGCGTTCCGGCATTCCATGTGTATCACACGATCGTTTCAAATAAGAATTTCGACGGACTGCACGCCGCCGACCGCCGGTCGCGAGCCGCCGCGGTCACCTCGTGTTAGCACGTGACACCCCGGGGAAATCATTAATAATCGTCCACATAACGGAGGAGATACGACGAGAGTCGGAGGACCCCGATGACCGACCACACCGCTCCCGCGACCCGCCTGCCCCTCGGCAGCGCCGGGTCCGCGTGGTGGTCGGTTCCCGACGCCGTCGCCGAACCCCGTGCCGCCTTCGCCGCGCCGAAGGCGAACGCCGACGGGACCGGCGACGCCGTGGGGACGGGGTACGGCACCTCCGACGCCGCACCGTCCGTCTCCATCGCCGCGTGACGCGGCGACGTGCTCGGGGGTCGACCCGAGCGGAGGCGGACACCCTTCTCCACCTACCGTTCAGGTCACCCCCGCCCGTCCCGCAGTCGCGCGGCCGACCCGCTCCCCGGGAAGGCCCGCAGTCGCGTTCGAGCCGCGCAGGGAGTCTATGTCGGTCCACCGACACCGACTGGCCGACGCCAGCATGACCATCGCAGTGTCCCGTTCGGCCCCCGGCGACCTCGCCGAGGGCGCCGAGACGAAGCTCCGCCGCGCCGACGCGGTCGAGGCCGTCGAGTCGCTCGACATTCGCGGCCTCCAGCCCGGCCTCAACGACCTCACGGTCGAGGCCGACGCGACCGTCTCGCTCGCGGGCGAGGCGGGCGAGTCGCGCGAGGCCGTCGCCGACGCGCTCGCCGCGCAGTTCGGCGTCGACGACGTGACGGTCGCGGCCGTCCGCTCGGTCCCGCCCGACGCGGGCGACCAGGCCGCCGCGCCGGTCGGCGAGTAGCCGGTCGCGGGGGGCGACCCGCGAACGGCGGGTTAATCCGGGTGTATCCGGACGAAACCCCGCTTTCGCTCCCTCCACCCTCTTGTCCGACGGGCCCGTCCGACCGACCGTGATGACCACGACCGACCTCGCGCGACTGCTCGTCGCGGCCCTCGTCGTGGCGGGACTGGCGCTCGCGCCGGCGGCCGCCGCGGCACAGCCCGACGGGACCGACGTACCGACCGACGAGTGCCGGAACGCCGACGCCGGTCCGGACGGCGACGGCGGGCCGCCCGGGTTCGTCGGCGACCTGCTCGGCTCCGTCGTCCCCGACTTCGTGTCCGACCTGATCGGCTCCCTGCCGGTGCCGGACTTCCTGAAGTCGCTGTTCGGGGCGGAGACCTGCTCGTGACCGGGGTCGCGGGCCGATCCCGGAACGGACGCTGACGCTCGGTTCCGGCGGGACACGCCGTCGACCGAAAGGGCCTACCGCCCGCCGCGACGAGGGCGGGTATGACCGATTCCGACGCGCCCGCCGACGCCGCGAGCGGCGGCGGGGACGACGCGGACGCCGACGCCGCCCCGGACGCCGAGCCGGCGTTCGACGACGTGCTCGACACCGCTCGCGCCCTCATCGCGACCGGGCCGCTGTGTGACCACTGCCTCGGCCGGCCGTTCGCCGAGCGCTCGTTCGGGCTCGGCAACCACGAGCGCGGCCGGGGGCTCCGGGTCGCCGCCGCGCTGGCGGACGACACGGACTTCAGCCGCGGCGCAGGCGGCGACTGCTGGGTGTGCGAGGGCGTCTTCGAGCGCCTCGACGAGTTCGCCGAGCGCGCCGCCGACGCCGTCGCCGACTACGAGTTCTCGACCTACCAGGTCGGCACGCGCGTCCCGCCGCTTTCCGAGGAGAACGACCGGCTGCTCCGCGAGGACGCCGGGCTGGACCCCGATTCGGGCGAGCCGCTCCGCAAGGAACTCAACCGCGAGGTCGGCAAGCGCGTCGGGCAAGTCACCGGCGCGGAGGTGGACTTCGACCGCCCGCACGTCCAGTTCCTCCTCGACGTGGACGCCGACCGGGTGGAGGCGACGGTCAACTCCGCGCACGTGTACGGCCGCTACCGGAAACTGGAGCGGGACATCCCCCAGACGGAGTGGCCCTGCTCGGACTGCCGCGGCTCCGGCCGGCAGGGACGCGAGGAGTGCGACACCTGCGGCGGCTCGGGCTACCTGTACGACGAGAGCGTCGAACAGCTCACCGCCCCCGTCGTCGAGGACGTGATGGAGGGCGTCGACTCGACGTTCCACGGCGCCGGCCGCGAGGACGTGGACGCCCTGATGCTCGGGACTGGCCGCCCGTTCGTCATCGAGGTGGAGGAGCCGCGGCGCCGACGGATCGACACCGAGCGGCTGGAGGCCGACATCAACGCCTTCGCCGACGGGAAAGTCGAGGTCGAGGGGCTCCGGCTCTGCGAGCACACGATGGTCGAGCGCGTCAAGGAGCTCGACGCGACCAAGCGCTACCGCGCCGAGGTCGAGTTCGGGAGCGACGTGTCCGCCGAGGACCTGGCCGACGCGGTCGCCGAGCTCGACGGCGCCACCATCGAGCAGTACACCCCGAACCGGGTCGACCACCGCCGGGCGGGCAAGACCCGCACCCGCGTCGCCCACGAGGTGAGCGCCGAGCGCGAGGACGCCCGCCACGCGACCGTCGAGGTCCACGGCGCCGGCGGCCTCTACATCAAGGAGCTGATCTCCGGCGACGGCGGCCGCACGGAGCCGAGCCTCGCGGGGGTGCTCGGCGTCGACGCCGAGGTGACCGCGCTCGACGTGCTCGCGGTCGGGGGGCGCGAGGAGCCGTTCGAGCGCGAGGAGTTCTTCCTCGGCGAGGGCGAGCGGAGCGAGCCCTCGGAGCGAACGGGGAGCGGAGCGACCCGTGAGCGCGACGGGGCCGCCGACGCGGACGAGGAGTAAGCGATGCTCGGCGCCGACGAGGCGGGGAAGGGACCCGTGCTGGGCCCGATGGTCGCGGCCGCGGTCCGCGCCTACCCCGACGCGATCCCCGACGGCGTCGACGACTCCAAGCGGCTCTCGCCGGCCAGGCGCGAGGAACTCGACGCGGCCCTGCGGGACGACGACCGCGTCGAGGTCGCCGTCGCGGTCGTCCCCGTCGACCGCATCGACGACCCCGCGACCGACATGAACACGCTCACGGTTGCGGGGCAGGCGGAGGCGCTCGCGGCGGTCGCCGAGGCGGGCGACCGCGCGGTCGTCGACGCCGGCGACGTGAGCGAGTCCCGGTTCGCCGACCGGGTCGCCGACGCGGTCGCGGACGGGGAGGACGACGACGGCACCGGGATCGACGTGACCGCCGAGCACGGCGCCGACGAGTCGTACCCGGTCGTCGCGGCCGCGAGCGTGGTCGCGAAGGTGGAACGGGACCGGATCGTCGCCGATCTGGACGCGGCCTACCGCGACCGCGGCTACGACGGGGTCGGCAGCGGCTACCCCTCGGACCCGGCGACCCGCGAGTTCCTCCGGGCGTACGTGGACCGCGAGGGCGACCTGCCCGAGTGTGCGCGCCGTTCGTGGAGCACCTGCGAGGACGTGCTGGCGGCGGCCGAGCAGTCGGCGCTGGACGAGTTCTGAGGCGGGGACCGACCGGTTCGGATCCCGGAAAAGGCCGATCCGCGGAGCGGGCGGTCGGTCAGCGGTCGGTCAGCAGCGCCCGGAGGATGTCGCCGTAGGCCGGGCGGGTGATCAGCACCCCGACGAGCACGCCGAGGATGGTGAAGATGGCGAAGCCCTGGAGGTCCCCCAGCGAGAGGAACGCCAGCGGCGACATGGCGACGATGGTCGTCGCGGCGGCCGCGCCGATCACCCAGAACGCCTTCCGGAAGCGCGACCGGAACACGCGCCGGGAGTTCACGTCGCCCTCGGCCATCACCTCGTCGGCGATGATCACGAGGTCGTCCACCCCGGTCCCGATGACCGCGATGAACCCGGCGATCACCGAGAGGTCCAGCGGGTACCTGATGAACGCCGCGAACCCGAGGAGGACGACCACCTCCGAGAGCGCGGTGACGACCATGGGGGCGGCGACCTTCGGGTTGCCGTACCGGAGGAACACGACGCCCGCGACGGTGAACACCGCGAGCACGCCGATGAGCAGCGAGTCGCGCCGGAAGTTCTCCCCCTGCGCGGCGCTGATGGAGGAGGCGGTGCCCTCGTCGAGCGCCAGCGCCGCCGGGAGCGCCCCGGCGCGCAGGTCGACCGAGACGTCCTGTGCGCGCTCGAAGGAGCCGGTGACGAGGATGAACTGCGGGTCCTGAGCCCACTCGCCGTTGCGCATCGACTGCGCGAGGTTCGCGTTCATGCCGAACGAGGAGACGACCTGGCCGTCGCGGATGATCAGGATGCACGGCTCGGTCGACTGCGGGTTCTCCCGGAACGTGCAGTCGGTGCCGCCCTGGCCGGCGACGCCGGTCTCGACGAACAGCCGCTGGACGCGCTCGGCCTCGCTCTGGCGGACCGAGACGGGGACGTGCGGGCCGGTCCCCTGGCCGCCCTGCTGGGCGGTGCCGACCGTCTGGAAGTCCTCCTGGCGGATGACGGTGGTGTTGACGTACTCCGTGGAGTTGTTCCGCTCCACCGGGTGGTACGCCGCGATCCGGACGGTCCCGCGGGAGTTCACGATGTCGATCACCTCGCTGCGGTCGTCGTTGGGGACCTCGATGAGCACGAAGTTCTCCCCGTCGATGGTCTGGACGGTCCGGACGGTCCCCCCGGAGAGGCCGGCGGCGTTGATCTTGGAGCGCAACACGGCGACCGTCTGCTGGCGCGTCTCCTCGGTGACGCCGTCGCGGACGGTCTCGTACTCGTAGCCGGCGGCATCGAGCGCAGCGGCGAGGTCCTCCTGTGTGGCGTTCTCGGCGACGAGCTCGACGGTGCCGCTGGCGTTCCCGGTGAACCGGGCGATCACGTCGGAGCTGTCGGCGTTCGGGAGCTCCGCGGCCACCCGCCGTTCGACCGTGGCGGTGTCGTCGTCGCCGAACTGCACCTCCTCGGCGGTGACGCCGACCAGCGGCGCGCGGATCCGCGTGCCGCCGGAGAGCTGGAGTCCGTACTGGAGGTTCGTCGGCGTCTCCTGTGCTGCCGGCCCCTCGGACGGCTCGAAGGCGGGCGCGAACAGGAACACCGTCGAGACCAGCAGGACGAACACCAGCAGGGCGACCCGCCAGTTGTCCTTTATCGTCCCCCAGGTGCTCATCGCGCCACCCCCTCGAACTTGTACCAGCGGAGCAGCGACACGTTCAGCAGGTACGTGTTCATCAGGTCGGCGGTGAGCCCGAACACGAGGATGATCCCGATGCTCGCCAGCAGACCGATACCGAAGAACGACGCCACGACCGCCATCACGGCCATCGCCGCGATGGAGGTGAGCGTCATCGTCACGCCGGTGCGCATCGCGCGGTAGGTGGACTCGTAGAAGTCGCCCGACCGGCGGAGCACGCTGTTGTTCAGCAGGATGTCCGAGTCCACGGAGTACCCGATGAGCATCAGCAGCGCGGCGACGGTTCCGAGCGACAGTTCGATGCCGAGGAGGTTCATCAGCGCGACGGGGATCACGATGTCGGAGAACGCCGAGACGACGACGGCGACGCTGGGCACGAGCGTCCGGAACAGCCCGAACACGAGCAGGGCCATCCCGGCGAAGGCGACGCCGACGCCGATCAGCGCGAGCCGCTGGGTGTCCGCCCCGAAGCTGGCGGAGACCGCGTCGATCGACCGGATCTCGAAGCCGGCCGCCTCGGCCTGCGCCTCGAGTTCGTCGGTCTCCGCCTCCGACGCCTGGAAGGTGACGACGTACACGTCGCCGGTCCCCACCCGCTGGACGCTGTCGGGGGTCGCCGCGAACGCCTCCGCGATCCGGTCGCGCGCCTGTTCCTCGCTCGGGGCGTCGACGGCGATCCGGAGCTCCGTCCCGCCGGTGAAGTCGAGCCCGGGGTCGACCGGCGCGCCCGTCGTCGCGTACGAGCCGCCGATGACCAGGAGGGCCACGATCAACACCGCCAGCGGGATCGCGGCGAGCTGGCGGTTGTCGTACCGGGTGTAATCGACCTCCGGTACCTCGAATCGAGCCATGCGTGCCGCTCCCCCCGCGCGCCGAATAAGCCTTCTTCTTCGCGGCTCCCGGCGGCTCAGCGGTCGTACGCCGCCCGTACGGTCTGGACGCCGGACCCCGCCACGACCGCCGTACCTCGGCCGCCACGAGCCGGCCGTCGCGACTCGACCGGCGGCGCCGGCGGCCAGCGACGCCGAATTCGCCGTCCGCACCGCCGGTCTTCGGCCGTGCCGCCGCGAGTCGAGACCGCCTCCCGCGCCGCCGACGATACAGCGGTATCCGCGATACGAAACCGAACCCGCCGGGCCGGACGGGTGTCGGTCGGGGCACCGACTCGGGCGACAGGGCGATGTGGCTCCGGGCCGTACCCGCGGCCATGAGCGAGGCGACGCGCGTGGTGCTGTCGTTCCCCGAGGGCCTGAGCGACTGGGGCCGAGACCAGATCGACACCGAGCGCTACCGGGGGTACCTCCGGCGGGTGCTCGAGGAACCGACCGTCGGCGACGAGCGCGAGGAGTTCGTCGACGTGGGGTGTTGCGGCGACTCGCTGGACCTCACCTTCCGCGTCGAGGCCGTCGAGGGCGGGACCCGCGTCGGCGAGTCGACGGCGGTCGAGCTGGTCGAGCGCGCCGGCGACGTCGAGGGCGGTTGGCGGGTCCAGTCGGCCGGCGGACCGACCGAGTAACCCCCTCCCCGGCGCTTCGGCCGGCGGGGTGCGTTTTTTACACCCGCCATGGATGTACGACCATGGCACCCGAGGCGTGGGAATACGAGACGTTACAGCCGCCACGCGGGGCGACCCGGAAGGAGGCGGTCGATCCGAAGGCCGAGCTGAACGAGCTCGGCGAGGAGGGATGGGAGCTCGTCGACACCGTCGACTACGTCGGCGGCGGGACGAAGTACCTCGTGCTCAAGCGGCCCGCCGAGCGATGAGCGTCGAGCCCGACGCCGAGGTCGACGCCGACGCCGGCGAGGACACGGAGATCGAGACCTCGGGGGACACCGACATCTCCACGGCGAACACGATGCGCGAGCGGGCCGACGAGAGCCGGATCAAGCTGTGGGTGTTGCTCAAGGCGAACAGGCTGCTCATCGCCGGCGTGCTCGGGCTGGCGGTCTTCCTCGCGCTGGTCGGGGTCGGGACGACGGCCGGGATCGCCGGGAACCTCGAGTCCGGGGACACGAAGGGGACGATCTTCTCGACGTTGCTGGGGGCGATCATCACCGGCACCACGCTGGTTGTCACGATCAGTCAACTGGTCGTCTCCCAGGAGAACGGGCCGCTCGGGGACCAGCACGAACGCATGAGCAACACGATGGACGTGCGCGAGTACGTCGGCGACCTGTACGACGGGCCGACGCCGGTCGACCCCTCCGCGTTCCTCCGGCGGCTGGTCGAGGAGACCGGGCGTCGGGCGGAGGCGCTGCGCGACTCCGTCGCCGACAGCGACGACGACGACCTCCGCGCGGAGGTCGACGAGTTCACCGAGAGCCTCACCGGGAACGCGGAGACGGTGAGCGACCGCCTCGACGGCGCGACGTTCGGCAGCTTCGGGGTGGTGTTCGCCGCGCTGGACTTCAACTACGGCTGGAAGATCTTCCAGGTGGAACGGATCGGACACGACCACGCGGACGCGATCGACCCCGACACCGAACGCCTCCTCTCGGATCTGCGGACGGCCCTCTCGATGTACGGCCCCGCGCGCGAACACATCAAGACGCTCTACTTCCAGTGGGCGCTCGTCGACCTCTCGCAGCTCATCCTCTACGCCGCGGTGCCGGCGCTCGTCGTCGCCGGGAGCACGCTCGCGTTCTTCGGGAGCGGGCCCCTGCCCGGAACGACCCTCGGGGTGGCGAACGTGCTCTGGCTCGTCGCCGCCGCCTTCACCGTCTCGGTGCTCCCGTTCCTCATCCTCGTGTCGTACATCGCGCGGATCGCCACCGTCGCCAAGCGGACACTCGCGATCGGGCCGCTCATCCTCCGCGGGTCGCAGCGGTAGGCCCGACCCGATCTGCCGCGGGCGTTCGGTTCGATATCGCGCCGTAGGGTTTATCGGCCGGGGATCGGAGCCCGGGCTCGCACGGGTCGTTCGCGCCGGAGAAGTCGGACGAGAGCCGTTTCAGGGCATGTACCGCACGACGACGACGCCCGGCGCCGACCGCACCTCGACGCGGTTCACGCCGAGGCGGGCGGCGCGCGACCGGACGCCGTCCTCGTCGGCGAGCACGTCGGCGACGGCCCGTTCCGTGTCGGCCTCGGGGACGGTGACGACGTGGAGTTCCCCCGTGCCGGCGCGCTCGGTCCGGGTGAGTTCCCCGACCGGCTGGTCGGCGGCGACGTCGAGCGACTGGCGCGTCGGCGGCTCCTCGCTCTCCTCGACGGCGATGTGGCGGCGCTCGCGGACCTCGACGAGCTGCCAGGAGACGTTCATCGGCGGGTCCGGGGCGACACTCCCCTCGACAGCCTCGCCCTCGTCGACGCCGGGGTTCGAGGAGAGCGCGTGCACCTGCCCGGAGGCGACGTCCCGGAGGACGGCGGAGCCGTCGTCCGCGTGGGTGACGAGGAAGGTGCCGTCCTTCTCGCCGTCTGCGGTGTCGGCGGCGCCGGCGTCGCCGCCGGTCGCCCGGTCGAGCGCGTCGCGGACGGCGTCCGGCTCTGAGCCGTCGGAGTCGCGGTCGGTCATGAGGGTCGGTAGGCCGGCGACGCTTTTCCCCGTGTCGCTCCGCTCCCCACGCGAGCGGCTCGCCGCCGGGGCGCGAGGCGCTACCGCCGGAGGTAGTGTGCGGCGGCGATCAGCAGGCCGCCGGCGGCGGGGAACGCGAGGCCGGCGGACGCCGGGAGGGGAGTCTGCTCCGCGCCGACGGCCGCGCCGACGTACAGCGACGCGAGGAAGGCGTAGCCGGCGAGCGCGAGCGAGGCGTCGTAGCCGGGGCGGCGCGACGCCCCCCGGCGGCGCGAGCGGGCGACGAGGAGGACCGGCGTGATGGCCGGCCCGACGGCGCCGAGGCCGACGAGGACGTAGAACGCCCGGACGATGGAGAAGCGCGCCTGGGCGGTCGCGCCGAACAGCGTCACGAGCGCCAGGCCGAACAGCACGGTCAACAGGAGCGCCGCGAGGCCGCCGACGGCGACGTAGGACTTGCACACCAGCGAGTCGGTCGCGCGGAAGGCGTACGGGAACGCGCCGAACACGCCGCGGTAGCCCTCGTCGTCGGCGCCCGTCCCGTCCGCGGTGCCCGCCTCCGACGTGGCCGTCGCGTCGGGCGTCGCCTCGGCGTCGGTCATCGGCGGCGGTTGGGCCGCGGCAGGGTTAAGCCCCCCGTCCGCCGTCCCGGACCGCCGGGTCGTCCCCGCGGGAGCCGCCGGCCCGGATCCGCCCCGCGGAGGGGGATCGGTCGCGTCCGGCCCGCCCGCACAGACGGCAGGGTTTTGCCGACGGCGGACCGCCCACCGCACATGAACGTCGACATCGGCAACGCGCTCGGGGGCGACCTCGGCCTGGAGCGCGCGGACCTGGACGCGCTCGACGGGCGCGTCGCCGACGCCCACGAGCGCATCGAGCGCGGCCGCGCGGACGCCGAACACGGCTACGCGGCCCTGAACCTCCCCGAGACGTGCGATCCCGACGCGATCCGGCGCGTCGCCGACGGGTTCGATCCGGACCACCTCCTCACGGTCGGCATCGGCGGCAGCGCGCTCGGCGCGGCCACGCTCACCGACGCGCTCGGCGCCGGCGTCGACTGCCGCTACCTCGACAACGTCGACCCGGCGTGGGTCCGCGGGATCCTCGACGAGGTGGACCTCTCGGAGACCGTGGTGAACGTCGTCTCCCGCTCGGGGACGACCGCCGAGACGCTCGCGAACTTTCTGGTCGTCCGCGAGGCGATGGAGGCGGCGGGCGTCGACTGGACCGACCGCACCGTCGTCACGACCGGCGAGGCGGGGAACCTCCGGGCGATGGCCGACGAGCACGACCTCCCGGTGTTGCGGGTGCCCGACGGGGTTCCGGGGCGGTTCTCGGCGCTCTCGACGGTCGGGCTGTTCGCCGCCGCGGTCGCGGGCGTCGACATCGACGCCGTGCTCGCGGGCGCCGCCGACGAGGCCGACCGCCTCGCGGGCTCGCTGTTCGAGTCGCCCGCCTACGCGTACGGCGCGACGGCGTACGCGCTTGCCGAGCGCGGCGCGGCGACGAACGCGGTGATGCCGTACGCCGAGTCGCTGGAGCGGTTCGCCGAGTGGTTCGCCCAGCTGTGGGCCGAGTCGCTCGGGAAGGACGGCGGCGGCCAGACGCCCGCCCGGGCGCTCGGCGCGACCGACCAGCACAGCCAGCTCCAGCTGTATCGGGCCGGCCCGGCCGACAAGCTCGTGACGCTCGTACGGCCCCGCGAGGGCGCCGACGTGGCCATCCCCGAGACGGACCTGGCGGGGCTGTCGTACCTCGGCGGGTCGTCGCTGGGGGCGCTCATGGACGCGGAGTTCCGCGCGACCGAGGCGAGCCTCGCGGCCGCCGGGCGCGAGAACGTCCGGGTCGAACTCGACCGCGTCGACGCGGGCGGGGTCGGCGAACTGCTGTACGGGATGGAGGCGGCCTGCGTGCTGTACGGCGAACTCGCCGGCGTGGAGACGTTCACCCAGCCCGCCGTCGAGTGGGGCAAGAAGGCCGCCCGGGGGCTGCTCGGCGGCGGCGACTTCCCGGAGGCCGAGGCCGTGACGGGGAAGCGTCGGCTGGAGGTGGAGTGAGGTGAGCGTCGAGTTCGGTCCCCCGGCGGAGGGGATCCGGCCGCGGGCGGTCGCGGTCCGGGGCGGGCAGGCGCTGCTGGCGCTGCTGTCGGCGCTAGTGGCCGCCTGGACGGTCACGCCCGCGTTCCGGGCGGCCGCCTCGGCGCTCGGAGCCGCCGACGGCTCGGCCGCGATGGCGGTCGCCGCGACGGTCGGCCAGTACGTCGGCTTCGCCGTCGCCGCGGTCCTGTTCGTCGTCTACGCCGGCGACCGCGACCTGCTCCGGGCCCGCGTGCCGACCCGACGGGAGGCCGCGCTGGCGGTCGCCGGGTCGGTCGGCCTGATCGTCGCCGGCTACGCGATCATCGCGGCGTTCGCCGCGGTCGGGATCACGCCGAGCACCAACCGCGCGCTGCGAAACCCGCCGCCGTACTTCCTCGCGATGATCCCCCTCTCCTTCCTCGCGGTCGCCGTCGGCGAGGAGTTGGTCTTCCGGGGCGTCGTGCAGGGCGAACTCCGCCGGGCGCTCGGCCCGGCCGGCGCCGTCGCCGTCGCGTCCCTGCTGTTCGGGGCGATCCACTTCGGCGCGGGCGCCGGCACCACCGAACAGCAGCTCGTGTACGTCGTCATCGCGACGGTCCTCGGCGCCGTTCTCGGCGTCCTCTACGAGTACACCGAGAACCTCGTCGTCCCCGTCGTCGTCCACGGCGCCTACAACGCCGTCCAGTTCGCGGTCCAGTACGCCTCCGCGACCGGCCTGGCGTAGCGACAGTACCGCCCGTCCGATCCCTTCAGCGATCCTATCCACTGCCGTCGGTGACGCCGGAAGTCGGTGACTGCGGTACGGATCGGAGGACTCGGGCCGTCAGTTCGGCCGCCCGCTCACGCGGGGTTCTTCCGCGAGAGGTCGCTGCCGCAGATCGGACAGCGGTCGCGGTTCTCGTCGAACGTCCGGCCGCAGCCGGCGCACTGGAAGCGCCACTCGCGCTCCTCCTCGATGCCGTCGCGGGCGATGACGCGGACGCTCACGTCCATGTGCTCGGCGACGTTCTGCATCGCGTAGTCGTCGGTGACGAGCGTCGCGTCGAGCTCGAAGGCGGCCGCCAGCAGCCGGAGGTCCGTCTCCGACAGCTCCGCCAGGTCGCCCGTCTCCTCGGCCGCGCTGCGGACGCGTCCGATCGCCCCCTCGCCGGGGACGTGGATGTGCATCCCGGCGCCCTCCTCGGCGTCGAATCGGAGGGCGGTCTCGCCGGTGAGCTCCGACTGGACCGCCGGGATGGAGGCCGTTCGCCCGTCGCTGTCGTACCCGTGGATGAACGCCGAGGCGTCGAGGACTTCCATTACGTGCGGACGACGATGTAGTCCTTCACGGCCTGCACGTTCCCGACCGGCACGTGGAAGCGCCCGGACTCGTCGCGGTCGAACGGCACCTGCGCCGGCGAGAGCTCCTCGTTCGGCGTGACGAGGAGGTCCGACAGCGCGCCCGTCTTCAGGTCCATCGTGATGTTGTACAGCATCCCGAGTTCGGTGCCGTCCGAGCCCATGACGGCCTTGCCCGAGAGGTTCTCGGCGAGGATATCTGCCATACCTCGGTCAATTCGGTGCGTCACAATAAACGCCACGCCGGCGTCCGACGCGGGGCGTACGCCGCGGGACCGCCGCCGCGCCGAGGTGAGCGGGGCCGTCCCGGCGAACTGGACCGTCCCGGCGGGCGGGGACCGTTCCGGGGGACCGGGGGAGCACTGCGGGGCGCGTTCCGCGGACGGAACCGCGAGCGGGCGACCGGAACCGGAGGGTCGGGCGTGCGGTCCCGGAGTCGTCCGTCCGTCCCGGGAGTCGAAGCCCTTACCTCACGTCGCCGGCTCCGTACCGACAGGACCGGTTCTTCGCCGCAGGGAGGGATTCAGCCATGTCAGACACCAACTCGGACGCCGACGCACCGCTCGACGCCGGAGCGCTCCGCACCCCCATCGTGGCGGTGCTGGGCCACGTCGACCACGGGAAGACGACGCTGCTCGACCGCATCCGCGGATCGGCCGTACAGGAGGGCGAGGCGGGCGCCATCACCCAGCACATCGGGGCGACCGCGGTCCCCCTCGACACCATCTCGGAGATGGCCGGCGCGCTCGTCGACCCGACCGACTTCGACCTCCCCGGCCTGCTGTTCATCGACACGCCGGGGCACCACTCGTTCTCGACGCTGCGGTCGCGCGGCGGCGCCCTCGCCGACATCGCGGTGCTCGTCGTCGACGTGAACGACGGCTTCCAGCCGCAGACCGAGGAGGCGATCCAGATCCTCAAGCGCACCGGGACGCCGTTCGTCGTCGCCGCCAACAAGATCGACACGACGCCCGGGTGGAACCCCCGGGAGGGCGAGCCGATCCAGCAGTCCCTGGAGAAGCAGTCCGACCGGGCGCAACAGCGTCTGAACGAGAACCTCTACGAACTCATCGGCGACCTCTCGGACGCCGGCTTCTCGGCGGACTTCTACTGGCGCGTCCAGGACTTCCGGTCGAACATCGGGGTCGTCCCCCTCTCGGCGCTGACGAGCGAGGGCATCCCCGACCTCCTGACCGTCCTCATGGGGCTGTCCCAACGGTACATGAAAGAGGAGATGTCCGTCGACGTCGACGGCCCGGGCGTCGGCACGGTGCTGGAGGTGAAAGACGAGCGGGGCTTCGGCGCGACGCTGGACGTGGTGCTGTACGACGGCGTCGTCCGCGAGGGCGACACGATCGTCGTCGGCGGCCGCGACGACCCGATCGTCACGGAGGTTCGCGCGCTGCTCCAGCCGCGTCCCAACGCCGAGATCCGGACCGAGAAACGCTTCGAGCGCGTCGACGAGGTCGGCGCGGCGGCGGGCGTGAAGATCGCCGCGCCGGACCTCGACGAGGCGATGTCCGGCGCGCCCGTCCGGGTCGTCCGCGGCGACGACGTGGAGTCCGTGAAGGAGGAGGTCAGGAAGGAGCTCGCGAGGATCGAGGTCGACACCGCCGAGGACGGCGTCGTCGTGAAGGCCGACACCCTCGGCAGCCTGGAGGCGATGGCGAACGCGCTGGAGGAGGCGGAGGTCCCCATCCTCCGCGCGGAGGTCGGCGACGTGGCCCCCCGGGACGTGACGGTCGCCGAGACCGCCAACGAGGAGAAGCACCGGGTGATCCTCGGGTTCAACGTCGACGTGCTGGCCGACGCCGAGGAGACGCTGGAGCACAGCGACGTCAGGCTGTTCGACGACGACGTGATCTACCAGCTCGTCGAGGAGTACGAGGGGTACGTCGAGGAGCTGGAGCGCGCCCAGCAGGAGACCGTCCTCGACAACATCACCAAGCCCGCGCGCTTCCGCATCCTCCAGGACCACACGTTCCGCCAGAACGACCCCGCAGTCGTCGGCGTCGAGGTCGTCTCCGGCACGGTCGCGAACAACCGCCAGGTCGTGAAGTTCGACGGGAGCGAGCCCGAGCGCGTCGGCACGCTCTCGGGTATCCAGCACCAGGGCGACGACGTCGAGTCCGCGCAGGCGGGCGAGCGCGTCTCGGTCGCCATCGACGGCCCGACCGTCGGCCGCCAGATCGAGGAGGGCGACGAGCTGTGGATCGAACTGCCCGAGAAGCACGCGAAGATCCTCGAACAGGAGCTCGCCTCCGAGATCCGCGCCGACGAGATCGAGGCGCTGAAGGCGTATCTGGAGAAGCGGCGGAAGGCGGACCCCTTCTGGGGGAAGTAACCGTACCGTTCCTCCCCGATTTCGGACGATCCCGCCGGCAACGACGACCGCCGAACCGACGAGGCCAGACCCCGGGACACGGCGACGAAAACGTGACCGCGTGGGTAGGTGTGACCCCGGGGACAAGCACGCGTAGGCGACGCGTATTATCCCGATATTATTTCCTCCGTAACGTATTTTACGAACCGTAGAGTACGTCTACCCGGGTGAGAGACGATGAGCGTTCGAGACCCCTCCAGCGACGGCTTCGGCCGGGCGGTCACCCGCTCCGGCGACGTGCCGCTCTCGAAGTACGACCTCCTGCTGGCCGCCGTGCCGGTGCTGTTGCTCGCCGGGACCGTCGGCGGGACGACGCTGCCGCTGCCGACGACGGTCGGAACGGGTCTCGGATCGGTCGTCGCGGCGATACTCGTCGGCTACGGGCTGTTCGTCGCCTCCCCCGTCGACGGCGGAGGCGGTCGCGGCGGCGACGGGCGCGCCGGCGAGTGACCGCCGTGTGAGATATCGGTCGTACCGATCAGCCGCCTCGTGTTCCGAATTTTTCGTTGTTCCAACGTTCCGGACAGATTGCAGGACGTCGATACGGATCGGGGCATAGAGCGTCGAACCGAGGTGCGGAGGAGTCGTCGGCGTCGCTCCGTGGTGTCGGTGGGGTCGTCGGTCGGGTACCTGACGGTCCGACCGGGTCGGCGTCCCGTCGTCGCTACCGCGCCGTCGGTTCGAGGTCGTCGCCGACGGCGGACATGACCTGCACGGCGGCGCTGGCGGCGAGGCCCTTGGCGACCTCGTCGCGGTCGTCGTCGTCGAGGCCCGCCTCCACGTCCTCGATGTCGGGCGAGAAGCCCGCCGAGACGGCGTGGCCGACCGGCGGCTGGACCGCGACGGTGGCCTGCGGCCCGTTGCTGCCGTAGGAGAGTTCGGAGCCGACGGCGTAGCCGTCGGGGAGATACGACTCGGTGCGCGTCACGATGTTGGCGACCGCCCGGCGGAGCGCGTCCTTCTGGTCGGCCGAGAGGTCGACCTCCTCGGGTTGCCCCGCCTCGACGACGCCGGGCGCCCCCGCATAGGGGTTGTTGCCGTTCATCAGGTAGGAGGTCGCTTGGGGAGGTCCGTGTATAAAGCCGTCGGCGACGTGTCGGCCGGAGACACTGACGAGCGGCCGCCTCCCGGCCGAACGCCGTCCGCGACGGCGGCGGCGAGCGTCGTCCCGCGTCGCCGCCGCACCGAGGGGTCCCCTGTGGAGCGAGCGACCGGCCCGGCCGCCGCGTTCGGTTCATAGTGATTGCGACGACTATGTACCGGTGCGACCGCACGCCGTCGTGCAGTCGATCCCGGACTGACTCGTAGCAATCACTATCAGGCGATCGGCTCGCTCTCGCCGTAGGCGGCGACGACGACGGCGGCGACGTACGCCCCGGGGTCGGTCTCGACGCTCGCCAGGCGCGTCTCCTCCGCCTCGAAGGTCCACTCGCGGAGGTCCCGCCCGGCTGCGAGCCCCTCCAGCGCCGTCTCGCGGACGGCGTCCGGGTCGGTGCCGGTGGCCTCGTAGAACAGCCCCGGCCCGGGGCCGGTCGCCCACGCGAGGCCGGCGACGACGCGGTCGGTCTCGTGGGCGTCCGCGGGCGTCGCCGAGGCGTGCGCCTGCACGACCGTGAGGCGGTCGCCCGCGGGACCCAGGTCCGGGGCGGTGTCGACCGCCCGCACCGTCGCGCTCGCCGGGACGACCGACGAGACGGTCACGAGGTTGAAGTCGCCGACGCCGGCGTCCGCGAGCGCGGCGTCGTAGGCGGCCAGCTCGGTGGGGCCGCGGCCGACGCCGTCGACGACGTGGATGTCCATGTCGGAGGACGGGCGGGGGGAGGAAAGTGGGTGTCGAATGCGAGGCGCGAACGAAGTGAGCGCCTCGGAAGGACGGCGGAGCGGTCTTCGTGCCGCTCCGCCCACCGAAACGCGAGGCGCGAGGCCGAGCGAAGCGAGGCCTCGAAGCGAACGGGGAGCGAAGCGACCCGTGAGCAGAGCGAACAGCGCGAACGAAGTGAGCGCCTCGGACGGACGGCGGAGCGGTCTTCGTGCCGCTCCGCCCACCGAAACGCGAGGCGCGAGGCCGAGCGAAGCGAGGCCTCGAAGCGAACGAAGCGACAGAACCGCGTGACTGCGACGCGGATCGGAGCCGTCGTCAGTACTGGTAGCGGCCGAACTCGCCGTCGTTGAAGACCGGGCCCTCGTCGTCGGTCTCGACCTTCTCGCGGGCCTGCTCGAAGTCCTCGCGGCGGACGGTCGTGCGCCCGTCGCGGATGGCGAACATCCCCGCCTCGGTCGTGAGTGCGGCGATGTCGGCGCCGGAGTAGTCGTCGAGCTCGGCGGCGAGGTCGGCGAAGTCCACGTCGTCGGCGATCGCCATCTCGCGGGTGTGGATCTCGAGGATGTGCTCGCGCCCCTCGGGGCCGGGCTTGGGCACCTCGATGAGGCGGTCGAACCGGCCCGGCCGCAGGATCGCCTCGTCGAGCATGTCGAAGCGGTTGGTGGCGGCCATGATCCGCACCTCGCCGCGGTCGTCGAAGCCGTCCATCTCCGAGAGGAGCTGCATCATCGTCCGCTGGACCTCGGCGTCGCCGGAGGTCTTCGAGTCCGTCCGCTTGGCCGCGACGGCGTCGATCTCGTCGATGAAGATGACGGCCGGCTCGCGCTCCTCGGCGAGGTCGAACAGGTCGCGCACGAGGCGGGCGCCCTCGCCGATGAACTTTCGGACCAGCTCGGAGCCGGCCATCTTGATGAAGGTGGCGTCGGTCTCGTTGGCGACGGCCTTCGCGAGCATCGTCTTGCCCGTCCCCGGCGGCCCGTGCAGCAGGACGCCGCTGGGCGGCTGGATCCCCACCTGACGGAACTGCTCGGCGTTGATCATCGGGTCCTCGACGGCCTCGCGCACCTCGCGGACCTGGTCGTCGATGCCGCCGATGTCGGCGTAGGTGACGTCCGGGGAGGCGTCGACCTCCATCGCCTGCGCCCGGGCGTCCGTCTCGTCGTCGAGGACGGTCTGAACGCCGAAGGAGTCGTTGATCGCGACGCGGTCGCCCGCCTCCAGCTCGTCCTCCAGCTGGGGCGAGAGGTCGGTGAGCACCTCCTGGTTGTTGCCGTGCTGTTTGATCACCGCGCCGTCCTCGGTGAGCTCCTCGACGGTGGCGATGTACAGCGAGGACGTCTTGAGCGCCTCGTTGCGGCGCTTGAGTTCGTCGACCTCCTCGCGGAGTTCGCTGCGGCGGCTCTGGGCCTCCTCGAGGCGGTCGTCCAGCTCCTCGTTCACCTGGACGATGCGCTCGAAGTGTTTGCGAAGCGCCTCCAGCCGCTCGCCCTCGCTCATGTCGGGATCCAGGTCGAGGCGAGGCCGGTCGGGGAGGGACGGACTCCGAGACATTTCTCGACCGTGCTTGGGTAGCGCCGTTAATGTGGCTTTGGGTGGCGGGAGCGTTCGCCCCTGCGTCGGAGGCGGGGGCGTGCGCCCGCAGTCCGGCACCGGCGGCGCCTACAGGTCCAGCAGCGCCTCGGCCTCGTCGAGGTAGTCGTCGTACACGCCGATCGCCGACTCGACGGGCCGGCTGTCCGTCATGTCGATCCCGGCGATGTCGAGCACGTCGATCGGGTACTCCGAGCCGCCCGCGCGCAGCGCCGACCGGTACGCCTCGGCGGCGGCCTCGCCCTCGGCCTCGATCCGGTCGACGATGGCCGCGGCCGCCGAGATGCCCGTCGAGTACTGGTAGACGTAGAAGTTGTAGTAGAAGTGCGGGATCCGCATCCACTCGCGGCGGATGTGCTCGTCCACGGTCGCGTCGGCGTGGGCGTAGAACTCCGCCTTCAGGTCGCCGTACAGCTCTTCGAAGGTGTCGGGCGTGAGCGGCTTGCCCGCCTCGTCGTGCTCGTGGATGGTCTGCTCGAACGCCGCGAACATGGTCTGGCGGAACAGCGTCGAGCGGAACCGCTCCAGGTACTGGTCCAGCGCGTGCGCCCGGAGCTCGTCGGAGTCGGCGTGCTCCAGCAGGTGCTTCGTCAGCAGCGTCTCGTTGACCGTGGAGGCGACCTCGGCGACGAAGATCTCGTAGTCCGCGTACTGCCACGGCTGCGCCTCCTTCGCCAGCTCCGAGTGCATCGAGTGGCCCAGCTCGTGCGCCAGGGTGTACATCGAGGAGACGTCGTCCTGGTAGTTCATCATGATGAACGGCTGGGTGTCGTACGTTCCCGCCGAGTAGGCGCCCGAGCGCTTCCCGCGGTTCTCGTACACGTCGACCCAGCGCGACTCCAGGCCCTCGGCCATCCGTCGCTGATATTCCTCGCCCAGCGGCGCGACCGCCTCGACGACGTGTTCCTTCGCCTCCTCGTAGCTGATCTCCGGGCCCTCGTCGCCCGTCAGCGACATGTAGAGGTCCCACATCTCCAGGGTGTCGACGCCGAGCGCGCGGCGTTTGAGATCGGCGTGCCGGCCCAGCGAGTCGAGGTTGTCGCGGACGGTGTCGACGAGCGTGTCGTACACCTCGACCGGAACGTTCGGCCCGTCGAGCGCCGCCTCGCGGGCGGAGTCGTACTCGCGGATCTCGGCCATCTTCACGTCCTTCTTCACGCTCTTGGCGAGCGTCGTGCCCACCGTGTTGCGGACGGTCTCCCACTCCGAGTAGAACGCCTCGTGGACGCGCCGGCGGAAGTCCCGGTCGGGCTTCTGGAGGAGCGTGGTGAAGTTGCCCTGGGAGATCTCGACGTCGTCGCCGTCGGGGCCCTCCACCGTCGGGAAGGTCATGTCGGCGTCCGACAACATCGAGTACGCCTCGCTCGCGGCGCCGGTGACCTCGCTCAGGTCGGCGAGGAGCTCCTCCACTTCGGCCGAACGCGTGTGCGGCTTCATCCGGAGCACGTCGTCGAGGAAGTGCTCGTACTCGCGGAGGGCGGGCTCCTCGTCCATCAGCTCCTCGACCTCGTCCCACGACAGCTCCTGCAGTTCGGGTTCGAGGTAGCTGGACGCGCTGGACGCCTCCGCCGACAGCGCCTGCGCCTTCGAGGACATCGCCTGGTACTCCTGGTCGCGGGTGTCCTCGTTCGAGCGGAGGCGGGCGTAGGAGGTGACCTTCGCCACCTCCCGGAACACCGACTCGTAGGTGTCGAGCAGCTCCCGGAGGGTGGCCGCGCTCTCGGTCGCGCGCCCCTCGTAGGCGCGCAGGTCGTCGAGTCGCTCCTCGCACTCCTCGTACGCCTCCTCCCACGCCCCGTCGTCCGCGTAGATGGACTCGATGCTCCACTTGTACTCCGCGTCGATCTCAGAGCGCTCGGGAACCGAACTCATTACCCGAGCCTGCCGGTCGGCGGTGGTAAGTCTTGCCAAGCCGGCCGACGGCCGGCGGCCGACGGTGTCGGAGGGCCCCGACGACCCGCCGGGGGAGCCCGTCAGGCCCGCTCGGCGACGAGCAGCCGGACCCCCGGTGCCCGGCGGAACGTCCGCGAATCGACGCGGGCGAGCCCCGCGGCGTCGATCCACCGGGTCGTCGCCTCCTCGTCGGGCGTTCCGCTCCCGAGCGTGACGAGGTACGTGAGGTCGATCAGCGCGACGCCGACGGCCGCCAGGTTCGTCGGTCCGTCCGCGTCGAACTGGTCGAGGACGGCGAGCCGGCCGCCGGGCGCGAGCGCCGCCGCCGCGCGGTCGAGCAGGTCGGCCGCCTCGTCGGGGTCGTGGCCGTGGAGCACGTTGAACAACAGGATCAGGTCGTAGCCCTCGTCGGGGTCACCCGAGCGGTCCGCGTCCGGTTCCTCGCCGGGGGAGGATCCGGTCTCGGGGTCGGCGGCTCCGACCGCCCCGAGCCGCTCCCACAGGTCGTCCGCGAGGTAGTCGCCCCCGACGAGTCGCACGTCGGCGTCCGCCGCCGCGGCAGCCTCCCGCGCGGGCCCCAGCGCAGCCGGGTGGTCGACGAGCGTCACGGCCGCGCCTCGCTCGGCGAGTTCGACGGCGTACGCGCCGTGTCCCCCGCCCAGATCGAGGACGCTGGCGCCCGCCACGTCGCCGAGGGCGTCCGCGACCGGCCCCTGAAGGAGCGAGGCGGCCGAGCGGAACCCCGCCTGCGTCGTCGCCCATGCGTCCTCGTCGTCGCCGAGCCACTCGTACAGCGACTCCCCGGGGTCGCCCTCGCGGACGGCCCGGGCGGCGTGGTCGCGCCAGTACGGGAGCACCACGTCGGTCCAGAAGCGTACGAACGGCGCGAGGTTCGCCTCGCCGCCGGCGGTGAGCCACCGCTCGGTGGCGCGCGTCCGCCGGTACTCGTCGCCGTCGCGGGCGACGTAGCCGACTGCGGCGAGCGCGTCGAGGAGCGTTTCGAGGGCCTCCCGGTCGAGTTCGAGCTCCCTCGCGAGGTCCGCGGCGGTTCGCGACCCGTCGAGCGCCGCGAACACGCCGAGATCCTCCGCCAGCGCGGCCGCGTGCAGCGACGCCGCGCCGTGCACGTCGAGGATCGCCGAGGGGGCGAGGTTCGCCCGGAACGCGAGCCGTTCGAGCAGGCCCGGGACCACCGGCATCAGTCGAGCCCGCCGTGGATGTCGGTCATACGCGCCCTTCGCGCCGAGCGAGGATATTCTGTTCGGCGAATCGATGAATCACATACCGCGATAGAAAATCTCTCGCCGGGCGGCTCAGGGCCGGTCCGCCGGCCCGTCGAACTCGTCGCGGCGGCGGGCCGCCTCAGGCACCGAGTCGGGGAGCGCGATGAGGTTCTGCCGGCCGAGCGCGATCTTGTGCAGGCTGCCGGCCTCGTCCATCCGCGAGAGGACGCGGCTCACCTTCGACTTCGACCAGCCGGTCTCCTCGACGATCCGGCTCTGCGGCAGGTGGCCGCCGTTGTCCTCGAGCGCCCGGAGGATCCGCTCCTCGTCGGAGAGACGGTCGTAGACGGCCACCGCCGACTCCCCGTCGTCGGGCGAGGGGGACCCGTCGGCCGACGGGTCGTCCCCGCCGGCAACCGGCTCCGTCGGGGACGGGGCGCTCCCTTCCGCCGCGGGCGTCGCCGGCGCCGGCTCCGTCCGCTCGTCGGCGTCGTCGGCCGCCCACGCCGTCCCCGTCGCGTTCGAGGGGGTCGGGTCCCCGTCGTCGTCGCCCCCGACGGCGGCGACGTCCGCCCGGCCCGGGTGGGTCGACTCGCCGTCGGCCTCGTCGTCCGGGGCCGCGGTCGCGGCCGCCGGTTCGTTCGGTTCGGCCGGAGACGCGGCGCGCTCGTCCGGGACCGCGGCGTCGCCGCCGGCGGGGATCGGATCGGCTGCGGTCCGGCGGCGCCAGCGGCGGACGGCGGCCGCGACGCCCGCGGCCGCCAGGGCCGCCACGACGAGCAGGGCCGCGGCCGACGCCGGTTCGACCGGCAGCCGCCCGAACGTGGACCCGTCGGCCGCGTCGCCCCCGCCGGACGGGTCCGTGCCGGCGCGCACCTCGACGCCGTCGGGCGTCCCGTCGTCGTCGCTGTCGGGGTCGGTCGGGTCGGTGCCGTGGGCGTTGACCTCCTCGCCGTCGGCGAGGTCGTCCCCGTCCGTGTCCCGGGCGTTCGGGTTCGTCCCGTACTCGTTCACCTCGGCGGCGTCCGAGAGGCCGTCGCCGTCGGTGTCGGGGCTGGTCGGATCGGTGCCGTGGACGTTCACCTCCGCGCCGTCCGCGAGGCCGTCCCCGTCCGTGTCCGCCACCGTCGGCGAGGTGCCGTACTCGGTCACCTCCGCGCCGTCGGCAAGGTTGTCGCCGTCGGTGTCGGGGTTCGTCGGGTCGGTCCCGTGCTCGTTCACCTCCGCGCCGTCGGCGAGCCCGTCGTCGTCGGTGTCCGTCGCCGTCGGGTTCGACCCGTAGGTGTCCAGTTCGATCCCGTCCGCGAGGCCGTCCCCGTCCGTGTCCGCCACGAGGGGGTCCGTCCCGTGCGTGTTGACCTCGGCGCCGTCCGCGAGGCCGTCCCCGTCCGTGTCGGCCGTGAACGGGTCGGTTCCGAGGTCGACCTCGCGCTCGTTCGGGAGGCCGTCGCCGTCGGCGTCGCCGTCGCGCGCGAGGACGCGGAGGTCGAGGTCCGCGGTCGCGAGCGTCGCGTTCGAGCCGGCCTCGCTCACGCGTGCGGTGAGCACCTGGCTGCCGGTCGCGTTCGCCGGCCACCCGTCGACGGCGACGGTCACGTTCGCGGTGCCGTTCACCCGCTCCGTCGAGCACCCGACCGTCGTCGAGCGGTTCGCGTCGGGGGGGCCGGCGTCGAGACACACCTCGTACCGCCCGGGGTCGTCTGCCGTAACCGAGACGGCGAACGCGTGGTCGCCCTCGCGCCACAGCGTCAGTCCGTCGCCGACGGGGGCGCTCCCCGCCCCGACGTACCGAACGTCGTCGATCCCGGCGGGCTCCCGGACGGCGGGCGTCCCGGCCGCCGGCGCGGCCGCGACGGCGAGGGCGCCGGAGACCACCGCGATCACCGCCAGCAACGCGAGGAGGCGGCGCGAGGGCGGTTCCGTCATCCGTTCGCGGGCGGGTTCCGGGGCGGCTCGCGACCGACGCGGGTGTCGCCTGACGCGGGCGAACGCGGGAGCGCCTCCCCGGTCGGGATCGGCGCCGCGACCGGTGGCTGGTGGGTGGAGGGGATCACTGTCGGAACGACGACGGCGCCGGGCAAAAACCTTCGTCAGTCGCCGGACGGACACGCCGCCGTCTGGCGGTTTCTCGGGGCGACGGCCGCGGTCGCGGACCGGGTACGGATCAGATAACCGCGACGGGCCCGCCGGCGGTCAACCCCGAAAGAGGGCCCTACCGATCCGAAACGCTCGCGTACCGGGCGGCGTCGATCGCGGCTCCCCGACGGAACGGTCCGAAACGGTCCGAAACCGAACAACCGATCGGAAGCGACGGCCACGGTCGGGCCGGTTTATTCCGGAGACCGGCGTCGGCATCCACCGCGGCATCCACCGCGAACTGTCATGGTTGGGAGAACACCACTCGCAGTCCTCGGCGTCGTCCTGCTGCTGCTCGTGGCCGGCTGTGCCGGCCCGGGCGCCGGCAGCGGCGCGGGGACACCGACGGCGGAGCAGAACGACACCGATCCGATGGAACAGACCGAGCCGGCGGCCGAAGAGGAGCCCGGAGCGTCCGGCACGGACACCGAGGAGGAGACCGAGGACGACGCGACGGACGGCGGAACTGACGGCAACACCACCGACGACACCACGGTCGGAAACTCGACCGACGGCGACACCACCGACAACAGTACCGACGACACCACCGACAACAGTACCGACGACACCACCGACAACAGTACCGACGACACCACCGACGACAGTACCGACGACACCACCGACGGAAACACGACCGACGACAACAGCACGGACGACACGACGGAGGTGACCGGCGCCGCGCTGCCGGGCCCCCGCTAGCGCCAGACCGACACGGGCGGCGCCCGGACGGCGCGGGCCGCGAGCGCGACCCGGGCCGTCCGGAGCCACACCGCCCGCCGAACGCCGTGCCTCGCGGCGACGGGACGCCGGGGTGGATGACCCCGGTCCCCGCTGTCGCCCGCCCTCCAGTTTTATCCGGTACGCGGACCGCACGGAGCGTCGCATAGCCGAGTGCCGAGCCGGCGCCGGGCGGAGCGCGTCCGCGATCCGACGGCGGAGGCGGCGGTCCCGTCACCCGGCTCCCGCCGGGCTTTTGCCCGCACCGCCTGAGCGACGTGCATGGACCTCTCAGACGACGTCGCCGCCGCGGTCGGGCGGGCGTGGACCGACACCGACCCGTGGAGCTTCCTCACCGAGTTGACCGCGCTCGGGAGCCGCATGGGCGCCAGCGAGGGCGAGGCGCGGGCGGCCGGGACGGTCGCGGACGCGTTCGCCGACGCCGGCCTGAAGCGCGTCCGCGAGCAGCCGTTCGACGCGCCCGCGTGGCGCCGCGGGGAGACGACGCTCCGGCTGACCGCGCCCGGCGACCGGGAGTTCGAGGCGATCGCGTTGCCGTACAGCCCCGCCGGCGAGGTATCGGGCGAGCTGGTCGACGTGGGCTACGGCACGCCCGAGGAGATCGCGGCCGTCGACGTGGAGGGCAAGGTCGCCGTCGCGTCGACGACGACCCCGAGCGACTCCCGGTTCATCCACCGGATGGAGAAGTTCGGCGCGGCCGCCGAGGCCGGCGCGGAGGCGTTCGTGTTCGTCAACCACGTGCCCGGCCAACTGCCGCCGACCGGGTCGCTCACCTTCGGCGACGAGGCGAGCGTCCCGGCCGTGGGCGTGAGCAAGGAGACGGGCGCGTGGCTCACCGAGTACGCCGCCGAGGGCGGAACGGTCGACCTCGCCGTCGAGGCCGAGACCGTCCCCGGCGAGTCGCGCAACGTCCTCGCGCGGACCGGCCCCGAGACCGACGAGCACGTGCTCGCGGTGGCTCACTACGACGCCCACGACATCGCCGAGGGCGCCCTCGACAACGGCTGCGGGATCGCGACGCTGGTCGTGGCCGCGCGCGTGCTCGCGGCCGCAGAGCTCGACGTCGGCGTCCGGTTCGCCGCCGTCGGCTGCGAGGAGACGGGGCTGCTCGGCTCCGAACACCTCGCGGAGACGAGCGACCCGGACGCGGTGAAGGCCGTCGTCAACCTCGACGGTGCGGGCCGCTTCCGCGACCTGATCGCGATGACCCACACCTCCGAGGCGACCGCCGAGGTGGCCCGGCGCGTCGCCGACGGGACGCGCCAGCCGGTCGACGTCGAGGAGGAGCCGCACCCGTTCTCCGACCAGTGGCCGTTCGTCCGCCGGGGCGTGCCCGCGCTCCAGCTCCACTCGGACTCGGGCGAGCGCGGCCGCGGCTGGGGACACACCCACGCCGACACGCGCGACAAGGTGGACGACCGCTGCGTCCGCGAGCACGGCGTGCTCGCGGCGCTCATGGTTCGGGAGCTCGCCCGCGAGGACGTCGAGGCGCCCGTGCTCGACGCCTACGACTTGGAGGAGGCGTTCCGCGAGGCCGACTTCGAGCCCGGGATGAAGGCCGCCGGCCTGTGGCCGGACGACTGGGAGTAGCCCGGCGACCCGGCGTCGGGGGACGCGACCCCACGGTCGCTCACGCGAGCGCCGCGAGGTCGTCGAGCGCGTCCAGCTCGTACGTCGGATCCGTCGCGAGGTCGTAGCCGACGCGGTGCTCGCGGCGGACGAAGGCGCTGTCGACGCCGGCGCGGTCGGCCGCGAGCAGGTCGGCGTTCGAGTCGCCCACGAAGAGCACGTCGCGGGTGCCGATGCGGTCGAGCGCCCGCTGCAGGTACGTCGGGTCGGGCTTGCACCGCGCGAAGCCGTCGAGCGTCGGTTCGCGGCCGAGCGCGACCGAGACGCGTCCCTCCAGCCCGAACACGTCGAGCAGGTGGCGGATCGTCTCGTGCTGGTTGTTCGAGACGATCCCGATCGGACGGTCGAGCGCCTCGACGGTCGAACGCACGTCGTCGTACAGCGGCTTGCGGCCGTCGAGCATGGCGGTCCGCTGGGTGCTCGCGCTACAGGACTCGTGGCGCGCCCAGAACGACTCGGGGTCGACGCCGTAGCGGTCGCACGCGGCCGTGACCGCCTCGCGGTCGCCGTGGACGACCGAGTCGACCGCCTCCGGGCACGGGGCCGCCCCGGCCGACCGGAACGCCGCCTCGACGGCCGCCCGCCGGGTCTCGATGGGCGTCGGCCGCGTCAGCACTCCGTCGTTGTCGAAGATGACCGCCTCGTAGGCCATACCCCCGGTCCGGGCGCGTCCCTCCAAAGCCTCGCTATGAGGCGTCCGGACCCCGGGTTAGCGCTCGGGAGCGCTCGATAGCTCCCCGAGCACCCGGGCGCGGGCGAGCGCGTCGACCCGGCGCTCGGAGAACACCTCCCGCAGCGACGCGACCGCCCCGGGGTCGGGGTCGAAGTCGACGCCGGGGTAGCGCACGTCCGCGAGCACGAGCGGCTCTGGCGCGGCCGGCGCGACGCCGCGGGGACCCGTAAGCCGGTCGTCGCCGAGCACCTCGTCGACGCGGTCGAGGCCGGCGTCGCCGACCGCGACGCCGCGGACCAGCGTCGCGGCCCGGCGGACGAACCCGCGGGGGAAGCCGCCGGCGGCGACCGTGAGCACGAGGAACTCGCCGTCCGCGACGCCGGGAGCCGCGGCGTCGTCGTCGCCGGAGACGGTCTCGCCGCCGGCCGCGACCGACACCGAGAGGGCCCGTCGCGTGCGCGGGCCGCGCGGGTCGCTCGTGAGGTTGTGCACGTCGTGCTCGCCGGAGAGGCGGTCGGCGGCCGCCCGGGCGCGGTCAAGGTCCGCGTCGGGGGCGTGGAGGTGGTAGCGGTACGTCCGGCGGGCGGCGTCGTGGGTCGCGTGGAAGTCGGCGGACACGTCGGCGGCGGCCCACACCCGCACGTCGCCGGGGAGTTCGCTGTCGAACGCGCCCGGGGTGAGCCAGCCGGGCGCGTCGAACGCGACCGTCTGGCGGAGCGCCGACACCCCGCGGTCGGTGCGGCCGGCGGCGGCGTAGCCGGGCGGGGTGGCGCGCCCGGCGGGGGCGTCCCCGTCGCCGTCTCCGTCCTGCTTCCCGTCGCCGAGGACGTCCAGCGCCGCCAGCGCGTCGAGGAGGGCGTCCTCGACGGTCGGGACGTCCGGCTGGCGCTGGAAGCCGTAGAACGGGCGGCCGTCGTAGGCGACGCGGTACGCCCGGCGGGTCGCCATTACGCGAAGTCGCCGTACGTCGGCCGGTCGCGCTCGCCGGGGAAGTCGTCGACGGGCGCGGTCGTCTGGTCGCCCGAGGCCATGTCCTTCACCGTCACCTCGTCGTTCTCCAGGTCCTGCTCGCCGACGATGACGACGGTCTCGGCGTTGATCGAGTCCGCGTAGTTCAGTTGGGCGCCGAAGCTCCGCCCGGAGACGTCGGACTCGACGACGTGGCCCCGGCTCCGGAGGTCGCGGGCGATCCGCGCGGCGGTCGCCCGGGTGTCCCCCACCTGCAGCACGTAGTAGTCCGTCTCGATGCCCGCCTCCGGGGCGACGCCCGCGCGCTCCAGGAGGAGTCCGAGCGGGGCGTGGCCCGGCGCGACGCCGACCGCGGGCGTGGGCTGGCCGCCGAACTCCTCGATGAGGTCGTCGTAGCGGCCGCCGCCGAACACCGAGCGGCCGATCTCGCCGGTCGCGTCGAAGCACTCGAAGACGGCTCCGGTGTAGTAGTCGAGCCCGCGGGCGGTGTGCAGCGAGAGGTCGCAGTGCTCGCCGACGCCGAAGTCGTCGGCCGCGGCGAGCACGGCGCGGAGGTTGTCGACGGCGTCGGCGAGGCCCGGCGAGTCGGGCGCGAAGTCGGTCAGTTCGTCGAGGTTCGCGGGGTCGTCGACGCCGAGCAGGTCGTCGAACGCGCGGGCCTGGTCGTAGCCGAGGCCGGCGTCGTGGAGCAGGTCGAGGTACTCGGCCTCGTCGACCTTCTCGGACTTGTCGACCGCGCGGATGGCCGCGCGAACGTCCACGTCGGCCTCGAACGAGCGCAGCAGCGACCCGAGGATGTCGCGGTGGCTGACGCGGAACTCGAAGTCGTCGGCCGACAGGCCGAGTTCGGTCAGCGCGTCGGCGGCCGTCGCGAGCACCTCCGCGTCCGCCTCGGGCTCGGCCGACCCGAAGACGTCGACGTTCGTCTGGTAGAACTCCCGGAACCGCCCCTGCTGGACCGCCTCGTAGCGCCAGAACGGCCGCGTCGAGAACCACTTCACCGGCTTGGACAGCTCCTGGGCCTTCGCGGCGTACATCCGCGCGACCGTCGGCGTCAGCTCCGGCGCGAGGGTGACGTGGCGGCCGCCGTGGTCCTCGAAGGCGTACAGCTCGTCGACGATGTCGTCGCCGGACTTGTCGGTCCACATCTCGGCGGGCTCCAGGCGGGGGGTGTCGATCTCCCGGAAGCCGTACCGGCGCGCGACCGACTCCAGCGTGTCGGTCACCTCCCGCCGGACGGCCATCTCGGGGGGGTAGAAGTCGCGGAACCCCTTCAGGCGCTCGTAGGTTGGCATTGACGGGTACGTCGCGCGTCCGGGAGTTTAACCCCGTGGTTCGTGGTCGCGGTCGACCGACGGGGAACCCGGCCGAGGGCGCGGCGAGCGTCCCCCCGGCCGCCGCGCGCTCACACCGCGAGCAGGCCGACCCCGACCACCGCGAGCGCGGCGGCCACGAGGCGCGTGCCGAGTCGCCGCTCCTTCAGGATCACGCCCCCGAGCAGGACCGCGACGATCGCCTGCGTGTTGATCACCGGCGAGGCGACGCTCGCGGGGAGCAGCGAGAAGGCGACCGAGGTGAGGTGTTCGGCGACGGCGACCAGCAGCCCGAGGGCGACGAACGTCGTCGCCGTCGGCAGCGTCCGCCGGCCGCCGCCGGGCCAGTCGCGAACCGCAAGCGGGAGGAGCACGAGCAGCACCCCGCCGAGGACGAGCACCACGAGCGCCGCCGGCGGGAGCCCCACGCGGTCGAGCGCGGCCCGTTTCGCCACGTCGCCGACGGCGTACGCGCCGGCCGACAGCAGCGCGAGCTGTGCTGGGCGGGCGGTGACAGCCCGCCGGAGCGGCTCGGCCGGGTCGCCGCCGCGGTAGTTGGCGACGTACACCGCGACGGTGACGACGGCGACGCCGACGAACGCGAGCGCCGGGAGGTCGGCGCCGAGCAGGAGCAGCTCCAGCGGGAGGACGAACGCGGGCACTACCTTGTTGATCGGCGCCACGTACGACACCTCGCCGAGCGCGAGCGCGTTCACGAACAGGACGAAGCCGGCGCCGACGCCGAGGACGCTCCCGACGAGCGCGAGCGACCCGCCGAGTCCCAGCGTCGCGGCCGCGGGCACGTCCGCCGCCGACAGGCGCGAGAGCGCGACCGGGGCGTACCACGCGAGCGCGCAGGCGCTGACCAGCACCGTGAGCACCGTCGCGGGGACGCCCGCGACGTAGCGCTTCAGCGCGAACAGGTAGACGCCCCACAGCACCGCGGCCGCGACGGCGACGGCGATGCCGGGGGCGAGAGGGCGGACACGACGAGTGGTCGGCTGTCGGGGGTGAAAACGCCGCGGATGTCGGCCGGGGGCGCCGGTCGAGCGCCGGTCAGCGCGTCCCGCGCACGTACGTCTGTTCGTGCTCGGGGAACACCTCGCGGACGGCGTCGTCGCCGGCCTCCTCGCGGAGGAGGGCGCGGAGTTCGCCCTCGTAGTCGGCCTTCGGCACCTCCTCGGAGGGACCCGATTCCACGTCGAGCGTCTCGTCGACGAGGCGGTCAACGGCGGTGCGGCCGAACCCGGAGAGGGGGGAGATGTAGTCGACGCTGTGTCGGTCCTCCAGGCTCTGGGCGAACGCCCGCGAGACCGAGGGGACGCGGTCGTCGCGGCGGGTGCCGTCGGCGACGGCGTCCACGTCGCGCTCGGCGACCGACTCCAGGGCGTGCTCGTGGACGCGCTGGATGCCGTTGCGGGGGAAGCCGTCGGCGCGCATCGTCTCGACGGCCTCGCGGGCCACCGCGGGGTCCAGTTCGTGGGTGTCGAACGGGAACCCGAGCGCCTCGGCGGCCTCGCGGGCGTGTTCGTGGTCGTCGGTGACGCCGAAGTGGGCGGTGACGAGCGTCACGTCGTAGAAGCGGTCGAGGACGAGCGCGGCGAGCGAGGAGTCCTTCCCGCCGCTGTAGCAGAGTGCCAGCTCCACGCGTCCGTCAGCGGCGGCGGATGTCGAAGCTCTTCTGGTCGGGCTGGAGCTCCCGCAGCAGCTCCTTCATTTGGTCCTCGTCGATGCGGCCGTTCACCCGGCCGCTCTGTGCGAGCGCGGTCACCTGTCGCTTCACCTGCTTGGCGAACTCGGGCTTGCTCATCTCGACGGCGTTGAGCCGCTGGCGCGCGCCGTCCGTGAGGTACTGCTTGAGCAGCGCCTCCTGCTGGCGCTCGGCCTGATCCTCGGCGGCCTGCTGGGCCTCCTGGTTCTGGCCCTGTCCCTGCGCCTGCTCCTGGAGTTCCTGGAGCTTCTGCTCGCGCAGTTCCTCCAGCCGCTCGTCGTCGGGGTTCTCGCTCATGTCGGTTCAGAATTGCCGGCGCGCGGTCAAAACGATTGTGGGTGGGCGGACGCCCGGCGACGGCCCCCGAGCCGCGACTGTCGGGACCCGAGCGGGCGTCGCCGCCGCGCGGCAGCGCCGCTGGACAGGGGAGAGAACGGTCAGAACAGGTGATCGGCGGACTCAGGCGTAGCGTTCGAGCTCGGGACGGTCGAGCTCCTCCAGAACGTCCCCGGCGACCTCGTCCAGGAACGAGCGACCCTCGTCGGTGATGCGGCGGCCCTCGCCCTGGGCGGTCTCGACGAAGCCCTCCTCCTCGAGCTGCTGGAGCGCGACGCGGATGATCTTCCGCGAGCCGCCCTCGTGCTCGGGCGGCCGGACGACGTAGCGGTTCGAGCCGCGCTTGGCGCCGCCGTACTCGGTGGCGAGGCGCTCGACGCCGACCGGGCCGCGGTCGGCGACCTTGCGGAGCAGCGAGGCGGCGCGGCGGAACCAGAAGTCCTCCTGCTGGGGCGGGAGCTCGCGGTCCTGGCCGGACTTGGCGAACTGCACCCACTCCGGCTCTTCGATGCGATCCTCCAGTCGGGCGGCGACCTCTTCGTTGAGGTCCGCCGCCGGGACGTCGTAGAGGGTAACCATACGGGCGGATTCACCGTCGTTCCGTTTAAAGCCGTCGTATCACCGCCCGCGTGTGACCCGTCCACGGGGCCGCCGGACGTCGCCGCCTAGCCGACGCTGTCGGCCCCGACGACGCTGACCACGACGCCGCCGATGGCGACCGGCACCCAGAACACCGCGCCGCGGTAGATGACGACGGCCGCCAGCGCCACCGACGCCGACACCGACACCGACGGGAGCGCGGCGAGCACGGCGACCAGCACCGCCTCGATGCCGCCGGCGCCGCCCGGCAGCGGCGTGACGCCCGCGATGGCGCCCATGGGGACGACGAACAGCATCGCCGAGAAGGGGACGGGCTGGTCGACGGCGACGAACGCGAGGTACAGCGCGATCATCTGGAACACCCACCCGAGCGTCGAGGCCGCCAGCGAGAGGGCGACGCCGGTCCGGTCGGTCGCGACGCGCTCGATGGCGCCGAAGAAGTGGCCGATCCGCGACTCGACCGACTCCTCGGTTGGCGCGGAGAACACGGGGAGCGCCCGCGCGACCCGGCGCACCCCGGGGACGACCGCGGCGACGACCCGGTCCTCCAGGGCGTAGCGGTTGCGCCAGCCGAGGTACACCGCGCCGGGGACGAGGAGCGCGAGCGCGACGACGACGCCCGTCGCGACCCGCAGCCGGGTGCCGAACGTCACCTCCGTGGCGAAGTAGGCGGCGCCCACGAGCGCGAGCGTGACGGACGGGACGAAGTTGAGCGTGTCCACGCTGGCGATGGCCGCCAGCCCCCGCTCGTACTCCGTGTTCGCCACTTTCGAGATGAGCAGCGCGGTCACCGGCTCGCCGCCCGCCTGTCCGAACGGCGTGACGTTGTTCGAGAACATCGCGCCGCTGAACACGAGGAAGGACCTGACGACGGAGAGCCGCACCCCGAGCACGCCGAGCACGGTGCGCAGCGCGATCGACCACGCCGCGAGCCACCCGAGAGTGGCGACGATGACGAGCGCGACGGTCTCGACTGACGCCCCCCTGAGCACCTCGACGAGGTCGCCGACGCCGACGAGGTACAGGAGGGCGCCGAGGACCGCGAACGCGCCGAGAAACCCGACGACGGTGGCGCGCAGCTGGCCCGAATCCATGTACCCGCCCGTCGCCCGCGGGCGGCTTCAAGGCTCCGAAACCGCCGAGGGCCGGTTCCGACGTCCGGTCTCCGGAACCGGCCCCGTGTTCGGTCGTCGACGTCCGCGGTTCGGTGGGCGGAGCGGTCCCCGTGCCGCTCCGCCGTGATCCGAGGCCGTACAGCACGGTCCGTGCGCGGCTCGGCCCTTCGGACCTCGCCGCGGTGATTCGAGGGACTCCCTCCGGTCGTCCCTCGCTCCGCTCGGCCTCGCAGTCAGTGCGCGGCTCGGCCCGCAGACCTCGCCGCGGTGTGTCGAGACGCTCGGTCGCTCACTGCGTTCGCTCCCTCGCGTCTCGCATGCGAAACACCGTTGTCGCCGGCGCCGAAACCGAGCGCCGATGGACGAACGCGAGGCGCTCGCGCGGCTGTCGGCGTCGCTCCCCGCGGCGGGCGACGACTGCGCCGTCGTCGGCGACCGGGTGCTCACGACGGACATGCTCCACGAGACGACGGACTTCCCCGCGGGGGTCGACCGCTACACCGCGGGCTGGCGGGCCGTCGCCGCCTCGCTGTCGGACGTGGCCGCCATGGGCGCCGCGGCGGAGGCGGCCGTCGCCGCCTACGGCGCCCCCCGGTTCGACCCGGACGAGGTGGACGAGTTCGTCCGGGGCGCCCGCGAGGTGTGCGAGCGCGTCGACGCCGAGTACGTCGGGGGCGACCTGGACCGCCACGACGAGTTCACCGTCGCGACGACCGCGCTCGGGCGGACCGACGACCCGGTGCTCCGCTCCGGCGCCCGCCCCGGCGACGCGGTGTGCGTCACGGGGACGTTCGGCCGGAGCGCCGCGGCGCTGCGGGCGTTCGCCGACGGCGACGCCGACCGCGGGAACGCGCTGTTCCGGTTCACGCCCCGCGTCGCCGCCGGCGTCGCGCTCCGGCCGTACGCGACGGCGATGATGGACTCCAGCGACGGCCTCGCGCGCTCGCTCCACCAGCTCGCCGGGGCGAGCGGCGACGACGGCGGGGTCGGGTTCGATATCGCCGGGGCGTCCGTCCCGGTCGACGACGCCGTCGCCGAACGGTTCGACGACCCCGACGGGCGCCGGGAAGCGGCGCTGTTCTTCGGCGAGGACTTCGAGCTGGTGTTCACGGTCCCGAGCGACGCGGTCGAGGACGCGAGAGCGGCGTCGCCGACGTCGGTCACGGCGATCGGGAGCGTCACGGAGTCCGGGGTGCGGATCGACGGCGATCCGCTCCCGGACCGGGGGTACGATCACGGGTCCGGCGACGGGGAGGACGACGACGGAACCCGGGACGGGAAAAGCGACGACTGACGGCCGAGCCGGTCAGATCGTCGTGACCTGGATCGGGACGAGCATGAAACACAGCAGCCCGAGCGCGAAGGTGAGCACGCCGACGGCCATACGCGTCGCGTCGAGCGAGGAGTCGTCGACGGGGTCGGCGGGGCCGCGGTAGGCGATGAACGCCGAGAACAGCCCCCAGAACGCCCACAGCCCGACCGACTCGTTCAGCCCGAGGTCGCGGACGAAGTAGAGGTACGCCGAGATGCCGAACAGCGCCGCCGGCACCGTCGCGGCGACCGTCTCCTGGCGCCGGCCGACCATCGCGCGGACGATGTGGCCGCCGTCGAGCTGCCCGACCGGGAGGAGGTTGAGGACGGTGAAGAACATCCCCACCCACGCGCCCATGATCACCGGGTGGGCCGTCTTCGTCGGGTCCGAGTACCCCGTCGGCTGGTCGAGGGCGGCCGCGATCAGGTCCAGCAGGGGCGGGTTGTTGAACACGATCACCCGGCCGCCGCTCAACACCGATTCGGGGACGGTGAACGGGCCCAGCAGGAGGCCGACGACCGTGACGACGACCGTCGCCGCCAGCCCCGCCAGCGGGCCGGCGACGCCGATGTCGAACAGCGCCTCGCGGTCGGGCATCTGCCCGCGCATCCGGATGATGGCGCCCATCGTCCCGAACGGGAGGATGAACGGGATGACGTACGGGAGCGACACGTCGACGCCGTGGTACCGGCCCATCGCGTAGTGGCCGAGTTCGTGGGTCAGCAGGACGCCCAGCACCGCCGCCGTGAACGGCCACGCCTCCAGCGCGGCCAGGGGGTTCGCCCGGATCGTCGAGAAGGGGACGTAGTACCACGCCGTCGCGCCCACGAGCAGCGTCGACAGCACCGTCGCGACGAACAGGCCGACGTTGACCCACGGGACGCCGTCGACGCCGTCCGAGTAGGGCGTGGCGACGACGACGTCGAGACCGCCGTCGGTGGTGACGACCTGTACCTCGTAGCCGGCCTCGCGGAAGGCGGGCCAGACGCGCCGGACGAGTTCGCGCTCGCCGACGTCGCTGACGCCGTAGTAGAGGACCCGATCGCCGTCGGTTCGGACCTCCGAACAGTGGAAGACGGCGTCGAGTTCGGGGGGGCGCGGGTAGTCGTCGGGAACCGCCTCGCTCATCGGCGGTCGTTCGCGGTGAACGGGCATAAGTCCTCGCCGGCGGCGCCGACCGGGACGGACGCGGAGCGCGGGTGGGGACCGGATCTCACGTCGCTCGGCCGCCTGTGGGGGCTCGGTACGGGGGTTCGCGGGGACCGCCCGTGCGTGGATCGTTCGACCGCGCGGCCGTCAGTTCGCGGGTTCGACGCGCCAGGTTGTCGCGGACGTGTACGACCACTTCTCGATGGAGAGCCCGCAGGCGGAGTCCTTGAGCTTCACCATCAGGGCGCCGATCTCCTTCGGCGAGAGGCCGACCTCGTCGGCGATGAACTTGCTCTTGAAGTAGAGCTCGCCGTCCTCGGCCTTCTCACGGAGGAACGCCGCGAGGCGCTCCTCCTTGGAGGGTTCGTCGGTCGAGACGCGGTCGGTGTCGGAGGGCTGCACGGTTGCGCTCATTATGTCACCTCGACTCTGCCTACGGAGTCGGTGGGGCATATAAAGTCCAGTCCGTTGGGGGTGATTCGGGTCCGTTCAGGGAATTTCTGCTGTGAAAGGAGCAGATCGAAACGTTTTACGACCGTTCGAGAGACCGTTAGACAGTTTATCCTCTCCTAAGACGCTCCAGAATCGGAACGGATATCCGGAACGTAGATCGCTTCGCATGACGTTGAATTCGTAGACAGGAGTTAGAAAATATCTGACGGTACGCTCTCGCGCGGCGGCGACGCACGACCGTCGGGCTCACTCGGACCGCTCGTGGACCCAGAACTCCTCGGACTCCGTGGTCTCCTTCTTGAAGATGGGCACCTCGTCCTTGAGGCGGTTGATCCCGTCCTCGACGGTCCGGAACGCCTCCGTCCGGTGGCCCGCCAGCACGACGACGAAGACGATGTCCTCGCCGTCGGCGACGGTGCCGACGCGGTGGTGCATCCGAACGTCGAAGACGCCCTCGCGCTCCTCCAGCTCCCGCTCGATGCGGGCCATGCGGTCGGCGGCGACCCCCTCGTACTTCTCGAACGTCAGCGCCTCCGTGCGGTCGTCGTCGGGGGCATCCTTCGCCCGGACGCGGCCGGTGAAGGTGGCGATGGCGCCCGAGCGGTCGGCGCCCTCGCCGGCTTTCGCCTCGGCGACGAGCGTCTCGAGGGTGACGTGCGGTTCGGCCGTCTCCACGGCGGCGACTAGCTCGTCGAGGTCGAGGTCGGCCGCGTCGTCGGCGCGTTCGACCACGTCGCCGGGGACGGCCTCGTCGCCGACGACGACGGTCGGGAGCCGGAGCTTCGAGAAGCCCGCGACGAGCGCGTAGTCGAACTCGGGCGCGAGCCGGTCGAGGAGCGTCTCGAAGTCCCCGCCCGTGCCGACGCCCGTCCAGGCGCCGTCGACGCCGAGGCGGTAGACGGCGTCGGCGTCGTCCGGGGCGTTCGCGTCGGCCACGGCGTCGGCGTCGTCGCGGGCGCCGTCCCCGCCGACGGTGTCGTCGCGGCGGACGGTCGCCACGCGGCCGTCGAGTTCGGCCGCGAGCGGCGCGAGGAGGTCGGCCGTGCCGGGGCCGACGAGCGAGAGCGTGCGCATGTCCGAGGGAGGGTGAGCGAACGGCTTTAGCCTTCGGCTCGGGACGGGCGGCGACGGAACGGCGGGTGCGGTCACACCTCGATCCGGAGGCAGTCGTCGGCGCCCCGCTGGAACTCGAACGGCACCGGCTCGACGGCGGGGTCGTACCCCGCCCGTTCGAGGTCCAGCAGGAGGTCGTCGAGCGCGGCGTATCGGTCCGCACCGAAGTCGTGCAGCGGGAAGACGCGGACCTCCCCGCGGGCGACCCGGCACAGTTCCCGCAGGGCCGCGACGTGGAAGGCGTGGTCCAGGCGGTCGGCGTACAGGAACAGGAGGTGCGCCGAGCAGACGAAGTCGAAGGCGTCGTCGGGGAACGGGAGGTCGGGGAGCCCGGCGGCGACGTACCGGCCCGGCGCCGCGCGGCGGTGGGCGAGGAACCGTGCGAGCGACGCCCGCCGGTACGTCGCCAACTCCGCGGGGTCGTCGTAGAAGTCCCAGCGGTACAGGTGCTCGACGCCGTCCAGTCCGTCGACCGCCCGTGCGGCGTCCTCGCGGCCCCGCGCCGCCAAGTCGTCGAACGGGAGCGCGTAGACGGGGTCGACGGCGTACGCGTCCGCGCCGCGGGCGACGGCCCCGGCAGTGAACCCGCAGGCCCCGCCCGGGCAGTCGAGCACCCGCAGGCCGTCGAGGTCGATCCCCCCGAGCCCGAGCATCCGCTCGTACTCCGCGAACGTCCGCCCGATGAACGCGAACCCATCGAACTCGTACCGGTCGTCGTCCGACCCGGTCGTCTCCGACATCAGAGTATGTTTCTATACATCGATGTATAATTCTGTCCCTCTAGTGGGAGGACGTCACAGGGCACCGCGCGACGTGGTGACACGCCGCTGAGACGGCCCGAGACGGGTCCGCTCCGGGAGCCTTAAGAGCGAAACGAGGGTAGGCGGGAGCAATGAGAGTAGTCCTGTCGCTCGGCGGGAGCGTCCTCGCGCCGGAGCTCGATCCGGATCGGGTGGCCGCGTACGCGAACGCCATCGAGCGTCTGGTCGGCGAGGGGTGCGAGCTGGGGGTCGTCGTGGGCGGCGGCGGCGTCGCCCGAGACTACATCGGCGCCGCGCGGGCGCTGGACGCCAACGAGGTCCAGCTCGACCAGCTCGGCATCGACGTGACCCGGGTGAACGCCCGGCTGCTGATCACGGCGCTCGGCGCCTCGGTCGACCCCTCGCCCGCCCACGACTACGACGAGGCCGCCGACGCCATCCGCCGTGGCGACGTGTCGGTCATGGGCGGCGTCACGCCCGGCCAGACGACCGACGCCGTCGCCGCGGCGCTGGGCGAGTTCGTCGACGCCGACCTGCTCGTGTACGCCACCGGGGCGGACGGCATCTACGACGCCGACCCGAACGTCGACGAGACGGCCGAGCAGTTCGCGGAGCTGACGCCCGAGGAGCTGGTCGAGGTCGTCGTCCCGATGAGCCGGGACGCCGGCGCCTCCGCGCCGGTCGACCTGCTGGCGGCGAAGCTGATCCAGCGGGCGGGCATGCGGACGGTCGTCCTCGACGGCCACGACCCCGGGGCGGTCGAGAACGCGGTACTGTACGGCGAGCACAGCGGGACGGACGTCGTTCCCGCGGGCGGGGAGGAGCCGTCCTACTGGGCGCAGCGATGAGCGCCGACAGGGAGACCGAGGCGGCGATCGACCCGCACGCGGTCGGGAGCCGCGGCGTCGACGACGGCGGCGAGCACCACGCCTTCTGGGCCGACGAGGTCGCCGACGAGGTCGAGGCCCGCGACCCCGACGAGCCGATCGTCATCAAGGGCGGCGTCTCCCCCTCGGGCATCGCCCACATCGGCAACTTCAACGAGATCATCCGGGGGTACTTCGTCGCCGAGGTGCTGCGCGAGCGGGGCCACGAGGTCCGGCAGGTGTTCACCAGCGACGACAGGGACGCCCTCCGGAAGCTCCCCCGGAAGCTCGCCGACACCGACGGCGATATCGTCGACCTGGGCGACGTGAACGCGGGCGCGCTCGGGGAGAACCTCGGGAAGCCGTACACGGACATCCCCGACCCGTTCGAGGACGGCCACGACTCCTACGCCGCCCACTTCGCGGCCCTGTTGGCGGCCGACGCCGAGGCGCTCGGGATCCCCGTCGAGATGGTGTCGAACACGGAGCTGTACGCCGACGGAACGTTCGACGACGTGGTCGAGCGCGTCCTCCGCGACGCCGACGCGGCTCGCGAGACGCTCGGGCGGTACCAGGACAAGGTCGACGAGGACTACGTCCCGTTCATGCCGCAGTGTTCGGAGTGCGGCATGCTCACCCAGGACGTGACCGACGTCGACGTGGACGCCCGCGAGGTCCGCTACCGCTGCTCCGGCATCGAGGCCGGCGGCCGCTTCATGGAGGGGTGCGGGCACGAGGGCACGGCGTCGTTCCGCGAGGGGAAGCTCCCGTGGCGCTTCGAGTGGCCCGCCCAGTGGGAGGTCCTGGGCGTGGACTTCGAGCCGTTCGGGAAGGACCACGCCGAGGGCTCCTGGCCCAGCGGCGTCGACATCGCCCGGGAGGTGCTCGGGAACGAGCCGCCCGTCCCGATGGTGTACGAGTGGTTCACGCTCGACGGCGAGTCGCTCTCCTCCTCGGAGGGCCACGTCGTCACCGTCCAGGAGGTGCTGGAGCTGATCGAGCCGGAGGTGCTGCGCTACTTCTTCGCGCGGAACCCGAAGAAGGCGAAGGACCTCTCCATCGAGCGCCTGGACCAGCTCGTCAACGAGTTCGACCGCTTCGAGCGGGCGTACTTCGGCGACGAGGACCCCGACGACCGCTTCGCGGCGTTCGCCGAGCGGGCGTACCCGTTCGTCGTCGACGAGGTGCGCGAGGGGCGCGTCCGCCTCCCGTACACATTCGCCGCGGTGCTGGGGATGGTCGACGACCGGGAGTTCCGGATCCAGCTCGCGCGCGACGAGGGGCACTTCACCGACGACACGCCGGAGTGGGCCATCGAGGACGCGCTGGAGCGCGTCGAGCGCGCCCGCCGGTGGGCCGAACGTTGCGACAACGAGTACAACTACCGGCTCCAGTCGGAGCTGCCCGGGCACGACTTCGACGCCGACGTCGAGGCCGCCCTCGACGAGCTGGCCGACTTCGTCGCCGCGGGCCACGACGGCGAGGCGATCCAGGGGGAGATCTACGAGGTCGCCCGCCGCCACGACGTGGAGGTCGGCGACTTCTTCGCGGCCGGCTACCGGCTGTTCTTCGACGAGACGCAGGGGCCGCGCCTCGGGGAGTTCCTCGGGGAGCTGGAGCGGGAGTTCGTCGTGACGCGGCTGCGTCGCGAAGGGTAGACGGATCGAGCGCCCCGGAGGAACGACAGCGGCGCGGACGGTCGACCCGCCGCCGGCGACGCCCCACGCGGGTTCGGAATCGCGTGAACCGAGATCGGCCGGTAGACGAACTGGCTGGTCAGTCAGCCGGGTTTCCCGGACCGAAACCCTTAGTGACCGACACCGGAAACGACGGGTGATGCGGAAGAGCGGCCCGCCGCGTGGCCTCATCTCGTACATCGTGCTGGAACTCTTAGAGGAGAAGCCCCGCTACGGCTACGAGATCCTCAAGGAGATCACCGACATCAGCGGCGGCCACTGGGAGCCCTCCTACGGCTCCGTCTACCCGATCCTCTACAAGTTCGAGGAGGAGGGGTACGCCGAGCGGATCGAGCGCGAGGACGAACCCGACCGGAAGTACTTCGCGCTCACCGAGGCGGGGCGCGACCACCTTGCGGAGAAGCGCACGGAGGTCGGCGGGAAGGCCCGCGACTTCGCGGACGTGATCCTCGGCTTCTACCACATGTACGTCGCGTTCGCCACCGACGGCCGCTTCGAGGTGGAGCCCTCCGACGACGACTGGTGTTTCGACGACGAGTACTCCGCCTGGATCGGCGAGCAGGTGATCCGCCACCACGAGCGCGACTTCGGCGAGTTCGAGCGGGTGCCCGACACGCCCGAGGAGTTCCACGCCCGGCAGGGCGACGCCGACGCACCCGACGCCACGGGGGAAGACGGGGCGGGCGCCGAGGGCGAGGCGGACGGCGGGGACCGGGGAGCCGACGATCGCGACGGGACCGACGCCGAACGGAGCACCGACGGCGGCGACGACGCCGGTGACGCCGACGGGACGGACGAGGCGGACGACGGACGACGGATCGAGGGGACGGCCGCCGACGGCGGCTCCGCCGACGTCTGAGACGCTCCCGTCGAGTCGAGGGTCGGAGCGGACCCGGAGTCAGCCGTTCCCATCTCTCCCCTTCCGTCGGTTCCCCTCCTCACAGGAACTGCGGGGCGAACACGACGACCAGCAGCGCCGCGAGCATGGTGAGCCCGATCGAGGTGGTGAGCGTCGTCACCAGCCGGTTCCGGTTCGCAACCGGGAGCCTGGAGACGATCCCCTCGGCGCCCATCCGGAGGATCCGGCCGCCGTCGAGCGGGTAGCCCGGGATGCAGTTGAAGATGCCCAGCTGGACGTTGATCCACCCCGTCCAGAACAGCACGTTCGCGAGGAGGAACACCGGGCCCTCCCCGAGCGGGGCGAGCGGGCCGGTCACGTCGTAGAAGCCGGCGAACTCGCCGTAGAAGCCCGCGAAGTTGTACGGGAGCGCCGCGGAGACGGCGCTCGCGAGCGGGAGCAGCAGGGCGGCGTACACGAGCCCGAGCGGCGTGCCCGCGATGCCGCCGAGGCCGGGCGGAAGGTCGCCGGGGTCGCCGCCGAGCAGCGCGAGGTACGCCTCGGCCGGGTAGCGCTGGATCCCGAGGTCGTCGAGGACGACGCCGGAGACGCCGCGGGCGACGACGACGCCGACGCGCGGGTCCGCGGCGGTGCCGCCGAGTTCGACGGCGACCTCGCGGAACTCCCCGTCGGCGTACACCCGCAGGGTCACCGTGTCGCCGGGGTCGTACGCCTCGCCCGAGAGGACGCGGTCGAGGTCCGAGAAGTCGAGGACCCGCTCGCCGTCGATCCGGACGATCGTGAGCGGCCCCGAGAGGTTCGTCTGGTTCGCGAGCGCGCCGTCGGCGGAGACGTTGCTCACGTACGCGCCGAGGGGCGCGACCGTCTCGCCCTCGCTCGTGGTCACGCGGGCGAGTTCGTGCTCGCGGGCGACCTCGCGGAACTCGGCCATCGTCCGGACCTCCGTGCCGTTGACCGCGACGATCCGGGTCGCGTCGCCCCCGGGGTCGACCGAGAAGCCGAGCGGGTTGCCCTCGACGGCGCCGACGACCGTCACCTGCCGCTCGACGGTGACCGTCTCGCCGTCGGCGAGCGTCACCTCGACGGACGGGGGTGCGGCCGCCAGCGCCGACCGGAACTCCTCGGGGCCCGACACCGGCGTGCCGGCGACCGCGGTGATCCGGTCGCCTCCCTCGATGCCGGCCTCAGCCGCCGGCGCGCCCGCGTAGGCGCCGCCGACGGCGAGCCCGGCAGCGGGGGTGATCGAGGCGACGACCGGGCCGAACAGCAGCGCGAACGCGACCGCGGTGACGGCGAAGTTGTTGGTGACGCCGGCGGCGAACATCCGGGTGCGCGCGCCGCGGTCGGCGGCCGCCTGGCTCTCCTCGTCGGGTTCGACGAACGCCCCGACCGGGATCAGCGTCAGGAACACCAGGCCGAGCGACTCGATGTCGATGTCCTCGACGCGGCACAGCAGGCCGTGGCCCCCCTCGTGGACGACGAGGGCGATCAACAGGCCGAGGACGATCTCCGGGGCGACCGCCAGCGGGAGGAAGTCGTTGACGCCGGGGATGATGAGGAAGTTCGACGGCTGGTTCGCCTGCGTCTGCATCGGGCTCTGCAGCGTCGCCAGCGCCGAGAACACCAGGAACGCGAACATCCCGACCATCACGACGACGGCGATGCCGACCCCGACGTTGCTCCAGGCGCGCCAGAACCGCCGCGGCCCGGCCAGCCAGTTGAGGAACGCCCGACCGCGCGTGGTGTGGACCGTCGTCAGCGGCCCCTGAACGCGGACGGCGTCCGGGAGGTACCCCCGGGTGTACAGCGCCATCATCGCGACGGAGTAGACGAGGGCTCCCACGAGGACCCACAGGAGCGTGTTCATTACCGGTCGAAGTCGGCGCGCGGTCAAATGGGTTCGGGTCTCCGGGCGGGAGGGTGACGACACGGCGGAGACGGGGACGAGGAGGGCGGCGGCGGCGAGCGGGAGGGCGGCGACGACGGGGGCGGTACCGGAGCGTCGCGACGGCCCGCCGACGCGACGGTGACGCAAGCCACAAGCCCCCCGCGTCCGAACGCGGCGCATGGCGAAGCCCCCGCGCACGGAGGAGGGTTGGTACGCACTGCACGACTTCCGAACGGTGGACTGGGACGCCTGGCGGGCGGCCCCCGACCGCGAGCGCGAACGAGCCGTTGAGGAGGGCGTCGCGTACCTGGAGGAACACGAGGCGGTCGCCGACGCCGAGGAGGGTGCCTCGGCGGTGTTCTCGGTGCTCGGCCACAAGGCCGACCTCATGGTCGTCCACTTCCGGCCGACGCTGGACGCGCTGTCGGCGGCCGAGCGGCGCTTCGAGTCGACCGCGCTCGCCGAGTTCACCGACCAATCCACCTCCTACGTCTCGGTGACCGAGGTGTCCGACTACGTCTCGGACGAGTACTTCGACGACGACGGGGAGGAGACGGACGAGGGCATCCGCCGGTACATCGAGGGGAAACTGAAGCCCGACATCCCGGACACGGAGTACGTCTCCTTCTACCCGATGAGCCGCAAGCGCGAGGCCGGGCAGAACTGGTACACCCTCGACTACGACGAGCGCTCGGAGTTGCTCTCGGCCCACGGCGACATCGGCCGGGAGTACGCGGGGAAGATCAAGCAGGTCATCGCCTCCTCGGTCGGCTTCGACGACTACGAGTGGGGGGTCACCCTGTTCGGCGGCGACCCGGCGGACATCAAGGACATCGTCTACGAGATGCGCTTCGACGAGGCCTCCGCCGAGTACGGCGAGTTCGGCCCGTTCTACGTCGGCCGGCGCTTCCCGCCGACGGACCTCGGCGCGTACCTCGACGGCGAGCAGGTGCCGACGGGCGAGCATGAGTCCGGCGGCCGCCCGCACGGGGACGCGGACGTTCACGGCGAGGGCGCCCACCACCACGGCGGCGGGGAAGGCGGGTCCGGCGGCGGGCACCCGCACGCCGACGACGGGGACGAGCACCACGGCGACGCCGGCGACGCGGACGACGCCGAGGAGGAGAGCATCCGAGCGGAGCTGGAGGATCTGGACATCTACGCCGGCAAGCCGCACGGGGAGGACGTGTTCGCGACCGTCCTCTACTCGGAGGCAGACCCCGACGAACTCTTCGAGGAGGTCGAGGGGCTCCGGGGCAACTTCGACCACTACGGCACCCACGTGAAGACGGCCGTCTACGAGGGTGGCGGGGCGCGGAGCGCCCCGGACCAGTCGAGCGAGAAGGGAACCGACTCGCGAGACGGCGAGGCGGACCGGGCCGCGGTCGTGAGCATCTGGGAGACCGCCAACGCCGCCGAGACGGCCGCGGGGTTCCTCTCGGACCTGCCCGGCATCGTCGAGCGCGCCGGCGAGGAGTCCGGCTTCGGGACGATGGGGATGTTCTACACGGTCAAGCCCGAACACCGCGGGGACTTCGTCGAGAAGTTCGAGGTCGTCGGCGACACTCTCGAGGGCATGGACGGCCACCACGAGACGGACCTGATGGTGAACCGCGAGGACGAGAACGACATGTTCATCGCGAGCCAGTGGGCCTCGAAGGAAGACGCGATGGCCTTCTTCCGCTCGGACGACTTCCGCGACACTGTCTCGTGGGGGCGCGACGTGCTGGCGGACCGGCCCCGCCACGTCTTCCTCGCCTGAGGTAGCCCGGGCGGTCGCCGGGTCGCCGACGCCGCCCGCCGTCGGCCGGCCGTTCCGGGCGGGCCACGCCCCCCGGCGTCCGACGTTGCTTTCGAGCCGGCAGATCGGTCAGAATCGAGTGACGGCGGCGAGCCGTTCCCTCGGCCGCGATCCCGCCGAATATCCGAGCTGATGCGTGAGGACCGGGGTTTATTACCGACGACTTGATACGACCGGTCGATGACGGCCGAGGAGGCCGCGGGGCCCGGGGTCGACGAGCGACTCCGGTCGCTGTACGCGGCGACACAGGAGCTCATGACGGCGACGACCCGGCAATCGCTGTGCCGGGTCGTCGTCGACGTGAGCGAGCGGGTGCTCGGCTACCCGCTGACGGGGGTCCACCTCCGCGCGCCCGGCGGGGAGGGCCTGGAGCCGATGGCGTACCCGGACCCGGTGCGCGAGCGGTTCGACGGCGAGCCGCCGACGTACACCCCCGGCGACCGGGTGTACCGGGTCTTCCGAACCGGGGAGTCGCTGCGGCTCGGCGCCGCCGAGCGTCCCGACGACCCCCACCGCGGCATCGTGGTCCCCATCCCCGACCACGGCGTGCTCATCGCCGGAACGGAGACGCCGGGCGACACGAGCGAGGTGACGCTGGACCTGGTGGAGCTGCTGGCGGAGAACACCGCCGTCGCGCTCGACAGGCTCCAGCGGGAGTCGCGGCTCAACGCCCTCCACGAGACGACGCGGGAGCTGATGGAGGCGCGCGACGACGCCGCCGTCGCCGCCGCGGCGACGAACACCGCCCACGAGGTGCTCGACCTGCGGCTGAACGCGGTGTACCTCCGGTCGAGCGACGACGAGCGCCTCGTCCCCGTGAGCGTCACCGGCGAGGCGCGCGAGCTGTTCGGCGAGGTGCCGAGCCTGGGGCCGGGAAGCGTCGCGTGGGACGTGTACGAGTCGGGCGAGCCCGCGTGCCACGACGACGTGCGGCGGGCCTCGAACGTCGCGAACCCGGAGACGCCGGTCCGCAGCGAGCTGGTGATGCCGCTGGGCGAGCACGGCGTGTTCCTCGCCGGGAGCACGCGGCCGGACCGGTTCGACGACGCGGACGTCGCCCTGGCGAAGCTGTTCGGCGACACCGTGGAGGCGGCGCTGGACCGCGCCGAGCGCGAGGCGCTGATGCGACGGCGCGAGCGCGAGCTCGCCAGGCAGAACGAGCGGCTCGACGACTTCGCGAGCGTCGTCTCCCACGACCTCCGCAACCCCCTGAACGTCGCGCAGGGCCGCCTCGAACTGCTCGCGGACGACTGCGACAGCCCGCACATCGACCACATGGCGGAGGCGCACGCGCGGATGGAGTCGCTCATCGACGACCTGCTCACGCTCGCGCGCACCGGGCGGTCGGTCGGCGAGACCGAGCCGGTCCCGCTGGCGCCGACCGTCACGAGCGTCTGGAACACCGTGGACGGCGGCGGCGCGCTCTCCGTCGACGACGACGTGGGCGTCGTCGAGGCGGACGCCTCCCGCCTCCGGGAGCTGTTGGAGAACCTCGTCCGCAACGCCGTCGAACACGGCGGCGACGACGTCCGCGTCGCCGTCGATCGCCTCGACGGCGAGGAGCGCGACGGCTTCTACGTCGCCGACGACGGCCCGGGGATCCCGCCCGAGCGCCGCGAGGAGGTGTTCGAGCGCGGCGAGACCACCGCCGACGACGGCACCGGCTTCGGCCTCGCGATCGTCTCGGAGATCGCCAGCGCCCACGGCTGGCGCGTCCGGGCGACGGAGTCGGCCGACGGCGGCGCCCGCTTCGAGGTCGTCGTCGACGGGTGAACTGAACGGCCGGGACACGTCGCGGGACCGGCCGCGCGGGCGGTGAACCGACACGCGGGCGCCCCGGTTCGGGTGCGACGGTGCGGAGTGAAAGTGAACGACGAGCAGTCGACAGCCACGCAGTCGTGCGGTTTCGAGGCGAAGGCAGGGGGTCGCGAGTCGGGGCGGGGCGAGGGGCGTCAGCGCCGGCGGAGATAGCCGACGACGCCCGGCAGGCCGGCGAGCAGCGCGAGGGCGGCCCAGCGGCCGCCGGCGACGTCGCGGCCGGCGGCGTCGCGGTAGACGAGCGCCGCCAGCGCGGCGTGCACGACGAGCGTGACGCCCGCGATCCGGCGGAGGCGGCGGGCGTACCGCCGCGATCGGTCGTCGGTCACGGGGCCTCAGTCGGCCGGCTCCGGCGGGAGGACGCCCGCCCTCCGGAGGTCGTCGCCGCCGACGGAGGTGCGGAAGTCCTCGGGGTTCATGCCGTCGTCGCGGTCGACTCCGAAGTTCTCCGCGTACAGCTCGTCGACGCGCTCGCGCTCCTCGTCGCTGAGGCGCGGCGTGTCGGGCGCGGCGGCCCACTCGTCGATGTCGTCGAGCGACCGGAAGGTGGGGACGACGCTGGCGACCTCCTCGTCGTCGAGGAGGTACTGGATGGACGCCTGGCCCATCGTGCGCTCGCCGTCCCGCTCGAGGAACTCGATGGCCTCAACCTTCTCCCAGCCCGTCTCGAACCACTCCTGCGGCCGGTGGGCGCGGTGGTCGCCCTTCCCCAGTTCGGTGTCGGGGGTGACCTGCTTGTTCAGCAGGCCCGAGGAGTGGGGAACGCGGGCGATGAGGCTCGTGTCGGCGCCCTCCTCGCGGATCGTGTCCAGGAAGTGGCGGCCGGGAGTCTGTTCGAAGAGGTTGTAGACGGTCTGGACGGCGTCGAAGTCGAGTTCGACCGCGCGGTCGCCCTCCGCGAGCCAGCCGATGGACGGCCCGAGCGCCCACCCGAGCGCGTCGTACAGCCCCTCCTCGCGCATGGCGTACAGCTCCTCGAGCGCCTCGTCGGTCACCTCGTCGACGTTCGCGTTGTGGAGGAACAGCACGTCGAGGTACTCCATGTCCAGCCGGTCGAGGCTCTTCTCGACGGCCTCGCGGAGGTACCCCGGCGAGAGGTCCTTGGGGATCTCGCCGTGGCCGGCCTGCGCGTTGTTGTAGAAGTCGTAGCCGACCTTCGTGCCGACCGTGACCTCCTCGCGGAACTCCCCGAGCGCCTCGCCGATGAGCTCCTCCGAGCGGCCGTGCCCGTACACGTCGCCGGTGTCGAAGAACGTGATCCCGCGGTCGAGGGCGTGGCGCACCATGTCGACCGCCTCGTCGTCCGAGCGGTCGCCCCACCAGTCGGTGCCGACGACCCACGCGCCGAAGGCCACCTCGCTCACTTCGACGCCGGAGTCACCGAGTTCTCGGTACTGCATGCCCCGGCGTAGGTGCGGACGCCACTTATCGGGCCCGGTTGCGGGGGACGCCGGACGCGGGGAAGGGGGCGCCCGGGAGCCCGCCGACGGCGCCGCCGTCGACGCGAACGTTTTTTCGTTCGCGAGTGATTCCGTCGAGCCATGCACACAGCCCCGGTCCGCGTCGGCGTCGTCTCGGCCGACGAGCGGAGCGCGGAGCGCCGCTCCGCGTTCGCGGTCGCCGACCGCGTCGCCGCCGCCGTCGAGCCGGTGTCGCTGGCGGCGGTCGCCGCCGGCGACGTCGCCCTCGACGCCTACGACGTGCTCTGGTGGCACCGGGACCGCCCGTTCGCCGACTGCGACGTGGACGTCGCCGCCGCCGCGGCGCCGGTGCGCGCGTACCTGGAGGACGGCGGCGGCCTCCTCCTCAGCGCGCGGGCGCTGCCGGCCGTGGAGCCGCTCGGGGTCGACGCGGTCGCCCCCGACGCGACCGGGGCGGCCCATCCCGACGACGTGTCCGGGTACCGGGCCCGGGCGATCCACGCGGACCACCCCCTCTTCGAGGGGTTCGAGCGCGACGACGGGTCGCCGCCGCGGGTGCCCGTCGTCGGTCCCGGCGGCGAGGCGGCGTTCGCGCGCTACGACCGCCTGCTGCCGGCGAGCGGGGACGTGCTCGCGTGCGCGACCCACGGCGACGACGACATCCACCCCGAGAAGGCCGTGATCGAGTGGCGCGTGGGCGGCGGGGAGCCAGGGTCGGGGCCCGAGCGCGACGCGATCGAGTCGGGTGGGGCCGTCCTCGGCCTCGGCGGCACCCTCCGGTTCGACGGCCCGGACGACGGCCACGCCCCGGCGCGCGAGCGCCTCGTCCGCAACGCGCTCGCGACGCTCGGGCGGAACACCCTCCCCGCGTTCACCGGCCGTCCCGCGACGCCCGCGGGGTTCGCCGCGCTGCGCGAGCGCCTCGCCGGCGACCGCCACCGGCCGGCGTACCACCTCTCGCCGCCGGCGAACTGGCTGAACGACCCGAACGGGCTGGTGAAACACGACGGGCGCTACCACGTCTTCTACCAGTACAACCCGGGCGGCCCGTTCCACGACGCGATCCACTGGGGCCACGCCGTCAGCGACGACCTCGTGCACTGGCGGGACGAGCCGGTCGCGCTCGCGCCCGACCCGGACGGCCCCGACCGGGACGGCTGCTGGTCCGGCTGTACCGTGATCGACACGGACGGGACCCCGACGCTGCTGTACACCGGGGGGCGCGGCCGCGACCAGCTCCCCTGTCTGGCGACGACGGACGACCCGGGGCTCCGCCGGTGGACCAAGGACCCCGGCAACCCCGTCATCGAGTCGGCGCCCGCGGGGCTGGACGTGTACGAGACGGCCGACTGGGCCGCCGAGTTCCGTGACCACTGCGTGTGGCGCGAGGACGGCGTCTGGTACCACCTCATCGGCTCGGGGGTCGCCGCCGGGGGCGACGGGCCCGGCGGGGACGCGACCGAGCCGGGCGACGGCGCCGTGCTGCTGTACCGCGGGGACAGCCTCGACGAGTGGGAGTACGTCGGCGTGCTCCACGCCGGCGAGGGCCCGCGCGGCGCCCCCGTCTGGGAGTGCCCCGAACTGCTCACCTTCGAGGACGCCCGCCTGCTGCACGTCTCCGACGACGACCGCGTCGCCTACTACCTCGGCGACGTCGACCTCGGGAGCGGGGGCGAGCGGAGCGAGCCCTCGGGGCGAACGGGGAGCGTGCGCGGTCGACCGACGGGAGACCGCGACAGCGAACGGCGACCGAAAGGAGCCGTGAGCGGAGCGACCCGTGAGCGGTCGGCGCCCGCCGAGAGCGACGGCGGCGAGCCGGGGATGGACGTGCGGGAGGCGGGCCTGCTAGACCACGGCGACTTCTACGCCCCGCAGTCGCTGTGGGACGACGAGCACGACCGCTACCTGACCTGGGGCTGGCTCCCCGAGACGCGCGACGGCGCCGCCCAGTGGGACGCCGGCTGGTCCGGGACGATGTCGCTCCCGCGGGTGATCGACACCGACGACGACGGTCGCCTCCGGCAGCGTCCGGCGCCCGAACTGCTCGACCTGCGGGAAGAGTGCGCGCTGTCGACGACGGTCGCGCTCGACGACGAGCGCCGGCTGCTCGACGTCCGCGGCCGCTCGCTGGAGCTGGAGTGCACGCTCCGCCTCGGCGGCGCCGAGTCCGTCGGACTGTCGGTGCTGGAGTCGCCCGCCGGCGGCGAGCGCACCGAGGTCCGGTTCGACGGCGAGACGCTGACCGTCGACCGGAGCGCGAGCGGCGGCGACGAGCGCGTGAACCGCGCGCCGCGGGGGATGCCCGTCGGCGACCTGCTCGGGAACGGCGACGACGCTGTCGGCGGCGACGTGGCGGACGACCGCGCCGCCGGCGGCGACGGCGACGACACGGCGCTGTCGCTTCGCGTCTTCGTCGACGGCTCCACGCTGGAGCTGTTCGCGAACGGGCGGCGCTGTCTCTCGACGCGCGTCTACCCGACCCGGAGCGACGCCGACCGCGTCTCCGCGTTCGCGGAGGGCGGCACGGCCGACCTCGACGTGGCGGCGTGGCCGATGGCGGGCACGTGGCCCACGTCGACCGGGCGATAGGCGGGCGAGCGACGGCCGCGCGGTCGGCGGGGTGGACGTGGTCGGCGGGGTGGACGTGGTCGGCGGGGTGGACGTGGTCGGCGGGGTGGACGCGGCGGCCGTCCGCTCCGCCGCCTCAGCGGAAGCCGCCGTAGCCGCCGCGACCCCCCTCGACGCCTCGGGTGGGCAGGTCCGGGAGGTCCTCGCTCGGCAGCGGGATGTGCCCGTGCGCGAGCTTCCCTAGCACCCGGGTCCGGTCGCCGTCGAGGCCGATCCGGATCGTCGGCGAGAGCGTGCCGCCGAAGCGGCGGAACTGCTCCTCGGGCGGGAGCTCGGCCACCTGATCGAGCGTGCGGCCCTCCAGGTCGTAGTAGTTGAAGAAGGAGGTGACGAGCAGCTCCTCGCGGTGGGGGAACGCGAGCCACGAGTACGTCTGGAACGGCGCGTTCCCGGGGTTCGTGAGCACGAGGCCGGTGTCGTTGAGCGGGCGGTACTCCCCGAACAGCGAGTCGGCGACGAAGCCGTACAGCGCGTCGAACCCGTCGATCCCCGGGGCGAAGGTGTGCTCGTGGCTGGAGACGAACAGGTAGTAGCGCCCGTCCCGCACGACGACGTGCGGGCGCTCCAGTTCCTGGTTCACGCACGTGGAGTGGAGCAGGGGGTCGCGCAGCTCCCAGTCGGTCGGGTCGCCGGTCGGCGAGGTCGCGACGCCGACGGCGCCGTTGAACTCCTGGCCGACGGCGTCGCCGTCGCAGGCGTCGCTCCCCTCGGGGACGGGCACGTTCGCCTCGAACAGCAGGTGCGTCTCGCCGGTCGCGGGGTCCTCGAAGAACCACGGGTCCCGGAAGGTGTAGATCATCCCGCGGGACTGGTCCTCGCGCTCGTAGCGGACGCCGTCCGGACGGAGCAGCGACTCGTGGGTGAAGGTACCCTCCACGTCGAGTCCGTCGCCCGTCGCGGTCAGGGTGCCGCCGGTCGCCAGCGCGAGGTGCTGGCTGTAGCTGAGGTCCGCCTCGCCGGCCTCGCCGGCGGCTGTGTAGTAGCAGTAGAGGTTCGCAGGGCCGGGGCCGTCAGGGTCCCAGAGGGCGCAGCCGGCCCACTGACGCGACCCCAGCGGCTCGCTGTCGGCGAAGACGGGTCCGGCCGACTCCCACGACTCGCCGTCGGCGGAGTAGAAACACCGGATCGTGGCCACGTCGTGGCGCTTGCCGGGCAGCAGGTCGCGGGGGGCGGTGAGCGCGAACGCGACGCGGTAGCCGCCCACGTCCGCGAGCGAGCCGTCGCGCTCGCGCAGCAGCCAGGTGTCCCACAGGTACACCTCGTCGCTGACGGGCTCGTCGGGCGGGTAGATCACCGGCTTGACGGCGTCGTCGACGCGGGCGAGGTCGGCGGCCTGTTCGCGCGTCCACGCCGGCGTCCGGGCGCGGACGCCGTCGGGGTCGTCGGCGTCGGGGTCGTCGGCGGGTGGCGTCCCGCCGTCGGGGTGGAGCGAGTCCGTCATTGTCGACGACAGGGAAGGCCCTCTCTAACCGCTGTCGCTTCGGCGGCGCCGGCGGCGCCGGCGACCCCGCCCCCGACGCGTCCGTCCCCGCGCCGTCGACGGTTCCTCGCCGACTTCGCACATCCGAACCCATTTGTCCCGTCGCGGCCAACCCGCTCGGTATGACCAAGCGTCACGTGTCCCTCCCGGCCGAGGCGGACGAGGGGGTCACGGCCTTCATCGAGCAGGTGGACGACCGGCTCTCGTCGGGGGAGGACACCTGCGAGGTCGTCCGCGACACGCTCGTGGACCTGTTCGGCGACCGCGACGCCTACGAGCGGTGGCAGGCGGGGGGAGACGTGACGCCCGCCGAGCGGGTGCGGCTGCAGGGGTACGACCCGTGCAACGCGACGCTGGAGTCCGAGTACTACGCCGAGAAGGACGAGGAGCGGTTCACCCGCTCGAAGCACCTCCAGTGGCTGTGGCGGCAGTTCGACGCGACGCCGATGGCCGACAACATCGCCTTCGCGCTCCGGTTCCGACAGATGCTCGCGGACCACCTGTTCGCGGAGGCGGGGGAGAACCTCCGGCTGTTCAAGGGGATCACGTTCACCTACGGCCACAACATCGAGATCGGCGACAACACGGTCGTCCACGACGACGTCCACCTCGACGACCGCGGGAGGCTCACCATCGGCGACCGCGTCTCCATCTCCGACTCCGCGCACGTGTACAGCCACGACCACGACATCGTCGACCAGACCGAGGTGACGAACTTCCACACGGTCATCGACGACGACGCGCGCGTCACCTACGACTCGATGATCCGCGCGGGCTGCCGCGTCGGCAAGAACGCCGTCGTCGGCGCGAAGTCGGCCGTGCAGGGCGACGTGCCCGACCACCACATCGCGGTCGGCTCGCCCGCCCGCAGCGTGAAGGTGAAGCCCGGCTGGGAGTCGGTCGCCGAGCCCGTCGAGGAGCGGCTGACGAACCGCGCCGACGAACGACGGATCGAGTACGACCTCCCGGACGACCTCGACGACTTCGACGAGTTCGGGCGGGACCTCACGCCGGCGGACGACGTGGACGCCCCAGAAGCCGACGACTGACCGGGCCGGGCGACGCGAGGAACGGCCACGGGGGTATCTCGACGACGTAGGGTTCACTCGCGGTCCTGCGGGACCGTCACGACGGGCACGTCCGACCCCCGCATCACGAGCTGGAGGACGCTCCCGAACACGACCTTCCCGGCGGGCGTCCGCTTGCTGGACCCGAGCACGGCGTAGTCCGGGCCGGTCTCCTCGATCTCGTTCAGGACGCGCTCGGCCGGGTTCCCCTCGACGATCCGCAGGGTCACCGTGTCCGGGTCGTCGACCGCGTCGGCGACGACCGACTCCGCGGCGCGTTCCGCGTCCCCGAGGTCACTCCCGGACGCGACGTGCAGCACCACCGGCTCCTCGTCCAGGCGCGACGCCAGTTCGACGCCCTCCGCGACGACCGTCCCGCTCCCCTCCTCGCCGTCGATCGCGATCAGTACTGTCATACACGTGTGAATTCGTGTCGATGAAACGTCAGTCCACCCGACGAGTCCCGCTCGCTGAGAAGAAGGGACGGCGTCCGGGTCCCACCGGCTGTCCGCTCGCCGGGTCCCGATTCACTCCCGCGGGTCGCGGTCCGGCCCGGGGTACTCGCCGTCCGCCACCTCGGGGTACAGCGACCCGGCGTCGAACAGCGCCGCGAACGCCCGCGGCTCGCGCACGCTCACCGGGAACCGGCCCCGGAGCCCGGCGCCCGCGTCGGCGGCGGTGAGGCGGTCGTCCAGCGAGAGCACGTGCATCGCGCCGCCGCGGTACGCCGACGCGAGCGCCGGGTGGTCGCCGGGGGGCTGGGCGACCGGCTCGCGCCAGGCGTCGACGCGCTCGCGCCAGTCGGCCGCGAGCGACGGGTCCGCGAGGTCGGCGACCAGCCCCTCGGCGTCCGCCAGCAGGTCGTCGCTGGCGACGAGCGCCGTCCACGAGTGACGCCGGAGGGCGTCGAGCGCCTCGCGGGCGTGTCCCCCGACGAGCAGGTCCGCCGCGAGCACGTCCGCGTCGGCGACGGCCCGCGCCGGCGAGGGGTCGGCCGGGTCCGACACGGCGTCGTCGCCGGCGCGGTCGTCGCCCTCGCGTCCCCCGTCGCCGGCGGTGTCGCCGCGTTCCCCGTCCACGTCGCCGTCGTCCCCGTGGTCGCCCTCGCGCCGCTCGGCGAGCGCCGACCGGATCGCCGCCTCGCCGACGTCGAACGCCTCCGCCCGCTCGAACAGCGCGGCCCACGTCTCCATACCCGATCCGGGGTTCCCCGAGACAAAAAGCCGGGTCGTTCCCCCTCAGGCCGTCCCGAGACGCCGGCGGGCCGCGTCGACGCCGACGCCGAGGAGGAACGCCGCGCCGACGTTCCACAGGAGGCCGACGCACCCGACGAGCGCGACCAGCGCGAGCGCGCGGCGGTCCTCCACGTCGACCGCGCGCCGGCCGAGGTGGACCGCGACGACCGCGAGCACGACGCCGAGCACGGGCATCGGGAAGGCGGCGACGACGCCCGCGAAGGGGACGGCCGCGAGGTAGAGGCCCCCGAGCACGAGGTTCGCGCCGCCGGTGCGGGCGCCGAAGGCGTGCTTGCCCGCGAGGCCGCCGGAGCCGTGACACATCGGGATCCCCCCCAGCGGGACCGCCGAGAGGCACATCGCGCCCATGCTCCCCGAGAGCCGGTCGGCGGACACGTCCGCGTCGAAGAGATCCGACAGGAGGAGGCTCGTCGCGACGGCGGCGTTGCCGACGGTCATCGCGAGCTGTGCGGCCGTCGCCGAGAACGCGTTCGTCGTGAGCGCCGGCGCCGCCGCGGGGAACAGCCCGAGCGCCGGGAGTTCGGGCGCCGGGACGCCCGTCCCCGCGAGCGTGATCGCGACGCCGGCACCGAGCACCGCGAGGGCGGCGCCGCGGCGGTACCCCGCGAGCGCGACGACGCCCGCGAGCGCGGCCGCGGCGAGCGCCAGCGCCGGGTCGGCGGTCCCGAGGTCGACGCCCGCCCGGAGGAGCAGCAACGCCACCGCGAGCTGGATGCCCCGGATCACCGGCTCGCCGACGTACCGCCGGACACGCGCGAGCGCGCCGGTCGCCGCGAACGCCAGGAGGGCGACGCCGGCGAGCAGGCCGGCCGCGAGGTACTCGCCGGCCGTGAGCGTCCCGGCCAGCGCCAGGCCCGCCAGCGCCTTCATCGGCTCCACAGACAGCGGCAGGCCGTAGACGAGCCCCCACACGACCTGGAACAGCCCGAAGAACAGCAGCGCGTGCGCCAGCGAGACGGGCGTGAGCGCGGCTATCCCGACGACGATCGGGAGGACCGTAACCGAATCCCCTATCGCGCCGGTCCACTCGCCGGCGTCGAACCGGAGGGCGTAGTCCGCGTCCAGTCGCTCCGAGATGGCCACGATCGGCAGTCGGAGTCGTCGTACTTGAGGTTGTCCGGAAACCGATCGCGGCCGCGTCGAACGTGTTCGACAACTGGTTTCAGTTACGTCAGCCGTCGCGGGCGGGCCGCGCCGCCCCCGTCCGGAGGCGGGGTCCCGGGGCCGCCCGTCGGTCGGGGTCGCGACCGGGTCGGTCACCCGGCGTCCGCGGCGTACGCCGTGACGCGCTCGGGGGGCACCGACAGGCGGACGCGCTCGCCCGGCGCCGGCGGGTCGTCGGCGACGAACAGCGAGAGTCGCGCGCCGCCGCCGCCGTCGGCGACGGCGCCCGCCGACGTCTCCGGGCGGGGGTCGGCGGCGTCGAGGTCGACGGTGACGCGGTGGGCGGCGTCCTCGCGGACGACCCGGCCCACCTCGCCCGCCAGGACGCCGTCGCCGTCGAGGGCGACGTGTTCGGGGCGGACCGCCACGGAGACGGCGTCGTCGGGGACGTCGAGCGCCCCGCGGACCGCGTCCGCCGGCACGACGTTCGACCCGGTGAACTCCGCGACCATCGGGGAGGCGGGGCGCTCGAACACGTCGTCGGGCGTCCCCGTCTGGACGATCCGGCCGTCGCGCATCACGGCGATGCGGTCGGCGACCGCCCGGGCGGTCGTCCGGTTGTGCGTGACGTACACCGCCGTCACGTCCGCGAGCACCTCGGCGAGGTCGTCGCGCAGCGCCTGCCGGGTCGGCACGTCGAGCGCCGCCAGCGGCTCGTCCAGCAGCATCACCTCGGGTCGGACCGCCAGCGCCCGCGCCAGCGCGACGCGCTGTTTCTCCCCGCCCGACAGCGTCGGGGGGTAGCGGTCGGCGAGGTCCGCGACGCCCAGTTCCGCGAGGAGGGCGTCCGGGTCGCCGTGGTCGTCGCGGTAGCGGGTGCCGTAGGCGGCGTTCTCGCGGACGGTCATGTGGGGGAACAGCGCGTAGTCCTGGAAGACGAAGCCGAAGCCGCGGTCCTCCGGGGCCAGGCCGTGGAGCGCCTCGCCGTCGAGCGAGACGGACCCCTCGTGGGAGTGGAAGCCGGCGACCGTCTCCAGCAGGAGGGTCTTCCCGCTCCCGCTGGGCCCGAGCACGACGAGGCTCTCGCCCCGCTCGACCTCGATGGTGGCGTCGACGACGAACGCGTCGGCGCCGTCGGCAGTGAACGTCGCAGTCACGTCGGCGGACAGCCCCATCAGACGACACCCCCGGTCGTCGTGGTGTCGCTCGTCAGGTACCGGACGACGAGGAAGATGACCGCCGACACCGCGAGCAGGAGGAACGCGACCGCGCCGCTCTCCTCCAGGCCGCCCTGGAGGTACGTGTTGTAGACGAAGACGGGCGCGTGCTGGGCGGTTACCCGCTCGCCGGCGGGCGGGTAGAAGAACTTCACCGAGTAGGCGACGACGGCGACCGCCCCGAACTCCGAGACGGCTCGCGCCCACGCGAGCACGCCGCCGGTGATCATCCCGCGGACCGCCAGCGGCGCGGTGACGCGGCGGAAGGTGTCGAACCGGGATGCGCCGTGGATCCGGGAGGCGTACGCCAGTCGGTCGTCGATCGACTCGAACGCCTCGCGGGTCGCGTTGACGGCGTACGGTGCCGACACGAACGCCATCGCCAGCACCATCCCCGTCATCGTGCCCAGCACCGACACCGACGGGAACGCGCCCCCCTTCCCGAACCCGAACAGGATGATGATCCCCGCGACGCTGTGGGGGACGACGAGCGGCAGGTCGACGAGGCTCTCGATCAGTTGCTGCCCGGGGAAGCCGTCGGCGAGCAGGCGCGCGAGCGGGACGCCGAACAGCAGGCTCGCGAGCGCCGCCAGCAGGGGGCCGTACACGCCGAGGTACAGCACGCGGTGGACGTCCGGGTTCAGTGCCTTCTCGGCGATCAGGCCCGGTTGCTGTCGAGCGACGAACAGCGCCAGCGGGAGCCCCAGCGCGACCAGCAGGACGCTCCCGAGCGTCGCGGCGCCGACGACGAACGCGCTCCCGTCGAGCCCGTACGCGGCGACGGCGACGCTGCCGATCATGAAATACGCGTACAGCGTCGGGCTTCCGGACGTGTACGCGACGGCGAACGCCGCCACCTGTACGGCCGCGAACGCGACGGCTATCGGCGCGCGGCCGAGCCGCGCCAGTCGGTGGTCGGTGTCAGTACTCGTCGCCATGGACATCCCTGTGAGTGTGAGTCATAAAGTACCGTGTCCTCAGTCCCGACTACAGCTCCAGGGGGCCGAGCGTCTCCTGGGCGCTGGCGACCTCCATGACGTTGCTCGGGACCGCGTCCTCGGCGGACGACGGAACGACGATCGGGTCGACCGGGACGAGCCCGAGGTCGTTCAGGATCTGGCGCCCCGGCTCGGTCGCGAAGTACTCGACCCACTTCGCGCCCGCGTTCGGAGACTGGGCGACGCTGGGGACAGTGATCCCGTAGGCGATCGGCGCGCCCGTGAACGTACCCGAGTCGGTCTCGACCTCCGCCTTCGCGTAGTGTCTGGCGTACTCGCTTGTCGCCTGCGAGAGGTCGACCTCCGGCTGGAGATCCACGTACGGCAGGCCCGAACTCGCGGAGATGGACTGGTAGTAGATGACGTAGTCGAGTTCGCCGGACTCCAGTTGCCCCTCCAGGTTCGTCTCGGTACCCGTCGGGACCGTCGAGTTCTCCCGGAGCTTCCGGTAGGTGGCGTCGTCGTACAGCCGTTCCCCCTGGAACTCCTCGGCGCCGAGCTGCTGGGTCATCACCGCGCGGTAGCCGCCGGGGTCGACCGCCGGGTCGGAGTGGCCGATGGTGATCCCGTCGCGGGTGAGCACCTCCCACCAGTTGTCCGCCGAGATCTCCTCGGCGCCGGGGGAGTCCTCGCGGTACTGGATCGACATCGAGTTCGTCGTGAATATGGCGTACCAGTCGCCGTACTCGGGGAGCACGCGGTTGCGGATGAGCCTGAAGTCGGAGGTGCCGAGCACGTCCGCCGAGCGGCCCTGCTGGGTGATCTTCTGGGTCGAGGCGACCGACCCCTTCGCCTCGCGGGTCACGTCCACGCCGTGTCGCTGCTCGAACTTCGGCTCGGCCGTCGAGAACGGCGGCGCGAGCGACCCCGCGTGGAAGATCGTCATCGAGTCCTCCAGTTCCATCCCCGAGGCGGCCGTGGTGGCGTCGCCGCCGTCCCCGGTTCCCGTGCCGCCGGACCCGGAAGTCGCGGTCGACCCGTCGGAGCCACCACCGCCGCCCAGACAGCCTGCGAGCCCGAGCGTCGCCGCCGTCGCACCAGCGGTCGCCAGGAACGACCGCCTGTCGGTCGCGCCGTCCACGCCGCCGGTCCGTTGTTTCGACATGGAAACAACGACCGCGTACGGACGTATATAGTTGTGGGAACCAGTTACGCCTTCCACGGAGGCCCGTTCAGCGAAACTGATACCGGTTTCGTATCCTCCGGAGCGCGCCCGCGGGCCGCGTGAGCCGGCGCGCGCAACGGTTTTCAGGCGGGTCGCCGAAGCGGACGGCGATGGATGCGAACGGCGGCGACGAGGGGACCGCGGCGTTCGAGGCGAGTCTCACCGCCCCCGGTGCGACGTTCGACGGGGGGGACGCCGCGCTCCTGCGGGCCGTCGCCGCCGCGGGGTCCGTCAGCGGCGCCGCGGCGGAGCTGGGTCGCTCCCGGGCCCGGGCGCTCTCGCGCCTGGAGACGCTGGAGGACGCCTTCGGCGACCTGGTGGAGCGCCGACGGGGCGGCGCCGACGGCGGGGGGAGCGAACTGACGCCGGCGGCGCGGGCGCTGCTCGCGCGGTTCGACCGCCTGACCGCCGCGCTCGCCGGGACCGCCGGCGCCGCCGAGTCGGTGTTCGGCGGGACCGTCGCGGGCCGCGAGGGCGAACTCGTCGTCGTGGACACCGACGCCGGGACGCTCCGGGCACTGGCCGTCGGCGACCCGGACCCGGCGGCGGGGGACCGCGTGCAGGCGAGCGTGCGCGCGGACGCCGTGACGCTTCACGACCCCGGGGAGACGCCCCCGGCGGACGCGACGAGCGCCAGGAACCGGTTCACGGGCGTCGCCTCGGCGGTCGACCGCGGGGACGCGGTCGTCGAGGTTCGGGTCGACGTGGGCGCCGGCGAGCCCCTGTCGGCGCTGGTGACGACCGACAGCGCCGACCGCCTCGGCCTGCGCGAGGGCGGCGAGGTGGTCGCCTCGTTCAAGGCGACGGCGACGCGGGCGACCCGCACGGACGCCGCCGGCGACGCCGGCGGTCGGGAGGAGTAGAGCCGCGGCGGCGAGTCCGGGCCGCCGGCGCCGCGTTCAGAGGTCCTCGCGCAGGTCCGCGAAGTCGTCGAGGAGGTCGTCGAGCGCCGTCCGCGCCTCCTCGTCGACCGGCCGGTGGGGCGAGCGGGCGTGCCCCGCCGGCGCCCCGCGCTGACGCATCGCGTACTTCAGCCCCGGGATGCCGTACTCGGCGGTGACCGCGTGGTTCAGGTCGACGCACGCGGCGGTGAGTTCGCGGGCGCGGGCGTCGTCGCCGGCCTCGTGGGCCTCGTAGACGGCCGTCGTCGCCTCCGGCGCGACGTTCGCGAGCGCGAGCACGCCGCCGGACCCGCCGGCCGCGAGCGCCTGCCCGAGGACGCCGCCCGCGCCCACCATGAGCTCGAAGTCGGCGTCGGCGGTGCGCTCGCGGATCCGCTGGAACGCGGCGACGTCCCCGGAGGAGTCCTTCATCCCGGCGACGTTGGGGTGGTCCGCGAGGCGGCCGACCGTCTCCGGCTCCAGCCGCACGCCGGTGTACGGCGGCACCGAGTAGAGGTACACCGGGATCTCGGCCTCGTCGGCGACCTCCCGGTAGTACGCCGCCAGCGTCGCCTGGTCGTGGTCGTAGTAGAACGGCGTGACCACGAGCGCGGCGTCGGCGCCGGCGGCCGCGGCGTCCGCGGTCGCCGCCAGCGTCTCGCGCTTCCCGGGGCTGCCCGTGCCCGCCAGCACCGGCACCGAGGCCGCCTCGGCGACGACCTCGACGACCCGGGTGCGCTCGGCCGCGGTCATGAGTTCGGCCTCGCTGTTCGACCCGCACGGGACGAGGAAGTCGACGCCGCGGGCCTCGACCCACTCGACGAGCTCGCGAAGCGCCGGCTCGTCGAGGTCGCCGTCGGCGTCGAACGGCGTGACGAGCGGCGGTCCGGTTCCCTGCATACCTCCGGGGTCGAGAGCGCGGGGCAAAGGGTTGTCGTCGCACGGGATCGTTGCCGCCGACGCGTCGGCTCGACCCCGGGCGGAGGGGCCGAGCCGCCGGGGCGGATCGGACGACAGCGGAGTCGTACGGGCGTCTGACGGACGGCTCCCGTCTGACGCGTCTTTATGTCGGATCGGTCGGATGCCCCCGACGGGCGCGCGGACACACCCACCCCCGACCGGCACCCGGTCGGGTCGAGCGCCCGAGGTCGCCGGTCACCCGTCGATCCGCGTCACAGGCTCGCGTTCCCCCCGACCGCCTGTCAGGGCCGACCGGCCCTGCTCTTTCCCCCACCGCGTCGCCGTCGAGCGGCGTCGCCGGCCAGGACTCCCGCGAGCCGGCGGACCGGCGGGGGCCGCCCCAGTCAGGCCTCCCCGAGGATCTCGCTGCGGACCTCCCCGACCCGGTCCGTCTCCGCGAGCACCGCGAGCCGGTCGCCCGCCTCGACGGTCGTCCCGGGAAGGGGGATCGTGAGCGGGCCGCGCCTCCGGCCGTGGGCGTACACCCGCCCGCCCTCGACCGAGAGGTCGTTCACGTGGTCGCCGATCACGGGCGCGCCGTCGTCGACCGCGATCGTCACGAGCTGGAGCCGCTCGGTGAGGTCGCCGATGGCGTTGAAGTTCCCGCCGAGCATCGCGGTCTTGGCCCCGGCGGCGCCGAGGCGCTCGGGGTAGACGATCTCGTCGACCGCGGCCTCGAACTCGTCGTATATCTCCTGGTGGAAGTCCTCGGAGATGCGCATCACCGTCCGGCAGTCGGTCTCGTCCTTCGCCTCCATGCAGATCTCGAAGTTCACCGTCGGGTCGCCGGTGATCGCGCCGACGGCCTCGGCGTCGGCGACGCCCGCCTCGCGCAGCGCCGACGGGTTCGAGCCGTCGCCCTCGACGACGGTCAGCCCCCGATCGCGGGCGCGCTCCACCTTCACGTGGTCGTTGTCCACCACCGAGACGTCGTGGCCCTCCTCGTCGAGCACGCGCGCGGTCCGGGAGCCGACCCGGCCGTATCCCACGATGACGATCCTCATGCAGTGTCATGCTACGGCATACCACAAAGCGCTGTCGCCCGGTCGCGCTCGGGCGTCGCGGACGCGCCCGGGTGTCGCCCGTCCTCCCCTCCGATCGGTCCTCGTCCCGACCGGGGCCGGGGCGCGACACCCGCGCTATCACGGCCCACACGCGGCTTTTGGGGCCGAGGCGCCTACCGGCGGCCATGATGGCGACGACGCACGTCCTCGCGGGCGTGCTGGTCGGGGTGGGGACGCTCGCGCTCGCGCCGGAGGCCGGGCCGGCCGTCCTCGCGGGGGCGCTCGGCGGCCTCGCCCCCGACCTCGACCTGCTCGGCGACCACCGGAGGGACCTCCACTTCCCGGTCTACGGGAGCCTCGCGGCGCTGCTGGCGATCGGGGTCGCCGCGGCGGTCCCCTCCCCGCCGACGCTGTCGCTGGCGGCGTTCCTCGTCGCGGCCGCGCTGCACGCCGTCTCGGACGTCGTCGGCGGCGACCTGACGCTGCGGCCGTGGGAGGCGACCGGCGACCGGGCGGTGTACGAGCACCTGCGCGGCCGGTGGCACGCCCCCCGGCGGTGGGTCCGCTACGACGGCGCCCCGGAGGACTTCCTCCTCGGCGTCGCGCTCGCGCTCCCCGCGCTGGCGACGCTCGACGGCCCCGCCCGCTGGGGGGTCGCGGGGTTGCTCGTCGTCTCGGGGGTGTACGCCCTCGGCCGTCGCGCGCTCGTCGACGCCGGCGAGCGGGCGGTCGCGGTCGCCCCCGAGGCGGTGCTCGACGCGGTGCCGGAGACGCTCGTCGAGGACCTGCGGTAGCCGGGGGCTCGGGCCCTCCCGGGAGCGCGGCGGACGGTCGGTTTTTCACCGTCGGGACCCGACCCGCCCCCATGGGGAAGGTGAGCCTCGCGGCCGGGTTCGAGTCGTTCTCGGAGACGTGGTCGCCGCGGCTGGCGGCGGAGCTGAACGGGCAGGCGGTGAAGCTCGCTCGGCTCGACGGGGAGTTCGTCTGGCACAGCCACCCCGACGCGGACGAGCTGTTCTGGGTGATCGAGGGCGGTCCCCTTGACATCGAGTTCCGCGAGGAGCCGACCGAGACGCTCCGGCCGGGCGAACTGCTCGTCGTGCCCGCGGGCGTCGAACACCGGCCCGTGGCGGCCGAGCCAGCGAAGGTGGCGCTGTTCGAGCCGGCCGGCACCGAGAACACCGGCGACGCCGGCGACACCGGCGACGACCGGACCAACGCGGTGACGGAACTGGAGACGGGCGTGAGCAGGGGGGCGAACACCCGGTGACACGGATGTCAGCGAGCGGCTAAGTGGCCGGAGCCCGTTCGTCGGGTATGGCGACAGACGACCCCGACGTTCCCCCGGCGGACAGATCCGACATCCCCGTGACCGCGGAGGCGCCCGACAGCGCGCTCTCGGTCACCGGGACCGACCACATTACCCTCATCGGGAGCAACGAGGAGGACACCGTCGAGTTCTACCGCGACGTGCTGGGCATGCCGCTGGTGATGCGCCAGCCGAACCTCGACGCGCCGGAGGTGACGCACCTGTTCTTCGACAGCGGGGACGGCCGCATCATCACGTTCTTCGTCGAGGAGGACCGCGAGTCGGCGGCCGGCCAGCGTCCCGGCATCGGCGCCGTCCACCACCTCGCGTTCAGCATCGAGGCCGAGGAGCTCCCGGCGATCAAGGAGGCGCTCTCCGAGCGCGGCCACCGCTACAGCGAGTTCGACCGCGGCGCGTTCCACTCGCTGTACACCCGCGACCACAACGGCCTCACCATCGAACTCGTCGTCGACAAGTACGAACTGCCCGACGACCGCCGCGGCGAGGTGATGGCGCTGGCGCACTCGAAGCGCGTCGCCGCCGGCGACGAGTACGTCGACGACGAGCACATGGAGGCCGCCATCGACGAACTGGGACTCGACGTCGTGCGGAACGAGGTGCCCGACGCCGCGACCGGCACCGGGTACGCCGAGTAGCGGCCGGCGTAGCTGTCGCGCTGACACACACTTCGGTTTCGCTAGAGGAACCGTCGCGATCGACCGACGCCGCCGCGTGGTAGCCCTATCTTAAGTAGGTAGAATATCGCGTGTGATTTCTATCCGGATACACGTGGACTCGATTCAGCGACATACGCATCAGAATTTTATACTCCCCCGTCGGTGAGTCGTTCACGGTGTGTCGGCGGGCGGGGCCCGCCGGGCGGTCCATCGATCACAAATGTCGCACGAAACGGAACACGCGTCGGGCGAGTACGACGCGAACGTGGGGGCGGACGGCGTCGTCGAGTGGCTGACCGCGCTGGGGGAGCGCGCCGGCGACGCCCTGGTGTACAGTTCGGCGTACCTCGCCGCGATAGCGACGGTGGAGGTGGCGATCGCGATGACGCTGCTGTCGCTGCCGCCGAACCCCGCCCCCGTGGTGGTGGGGCTGGTCACGTTCGCGGTGTACACGAACGACCGGGTGGCGGACGTGGACACCGACGCCGTCTCGGACCCCGAGCGGTCGGCGTTCGTCCGTCGCCACCGGGACCTGCTGTACGTCCTGGGGGCCGTCGCGTACGGCCTCGCGGTCGCGGCGTCCGTCCTCGGCGGCCCGGCGACGCTGGCGGTCACGCTGCTGCCGGGCGTCTTCTGGATCGCGTACGCGGCCGACTGGGTACCCGAGGCCGCCACGCGCGTCCGGCGGTTGAAGGAGGTGCTCGTGGTGAACTCCGCGGTCGTCGCGCTCGCGTGGGCGACGACGCTGACGGCGCTGCCGGTCGCGTTCACCGGCGCCGCCGTCACCCCGGCGACGGCGGTCGTGTTCGGCTACTTCCTCCTCCGGTCGTTCGTCGACACGGAGGTGCCCAACGTGGGCGACGTCGAGGCCGACCGGGCCGTCGGCGTGAACACGCTGCCCGTCGCGTTCGGCGTCCCGGCGACGCGGCGGGCGCTGTGGGCGCTGGACCTGGTCACGGCCGCCGGCGTCGTCTGGGCGGCGCACGCGGGGGTGCTCTCCGTCGGGCCGGCCGCAGCGCTGTGTGTCGGCCTGGCGTACTCGCTCGTCGTCACGGGGCTGCTCGGGCGCGCTGACGACGACCTCGTCTCGCTGGCCGCCGAATGCGAGTACGTCGTCGTCATGGCCGCGCTGGTCGCCGTGTCGGCGCTGGCCTGACCGATCAATCGCCCGAACAGTCGTTTCAGATTGAATAATCGAAAGGCGGAATTTATTATACCCCGATCCCAGTAGCGGGACACGTGTTCCCGTCCGGGCTGCTCACGGCGGTGATGGTCGGCACCGTCGCCGTGGGGATGACGGCCACGCTGCTCGCGTGGCGCGAGCGGCCGGAACCGGGGGCGACGCCGCTCGCGACCATGCTCGCCGGGCAGGTGTGGTGGTCGGTGTTCTTCGTGTTCGAGCTCCGCGCCGACACCCTCGCCGCGAAGACGTTCTACTCCGACGTCCAGTGGGTCGGGGTCGTCGTGATCCCGGTGGCGTGGCTCCTGTTCGCGCTGGAGTACACCGGGCGGGACCGGTACGTTCGGCCGCGGTACGTCGCGCTGTTGGCCGTCGTGCCCGCCGTGACGGTGCTGCTCGCGGCGACCGGCGGGTACCACGACCTGCTGTACCTCGACTCGCGGCTCGTCACCGTCGACGGCCGGGCGGTGCTCAACCGGACCGGCGGGCCGTGGTACTGGGTGATCACCGCCTACACCTACCTCCTCGGGCTGCTCGGCTCCATCCCGTTGTTGCGGCTGGTGCGGAGCGACGCGCTCCCGTTCCGCGGACAGAGCCTCGGCCTCCTCGTCGGGACGGCCGCCCCCTGGGCGAGCAACGCGCTGTTCCTGGCGGGTGCCGTCCCCTCCGGGCTCGACCCGACGCCCGTCCTGTTCGCCGTCTCGGGCGTCGCCTACCTCGGGGCGATCACCCGCTTTCGCCTGCTCGGGACGAGCCCCTCCGCGAACCACCGCGCCCGCCGGCTGGTGTTCGAGCGGATGCGCGAGGGCGCGGTCGTCGTCGACCGCCACGACTACGTCGTCGACATGAACGAGCGGGCCTCGGACGTGCTGGGGGTCTCCTCCGCGGAGGCGCTGGGGCGGCCGGCGGACGAGGTCGTCCCGCGCTACGATCAGCTCCCCGAGGAGGGGCGCTCCTCGCGTCACCTGGCGACCGGCTCCGGCTTCCAGCAGCGCCAGTACGACGCCACCGTCACCGCGGTCGCCGACTTCCACGGCCGCCCGCTCGGGCGGGTCGTCTCCTTTCACGACGTGAGCGACCACTTCCGGCGCCAGCAGCGTCTGGAGGTGCTCAACCGCGTGCTCCGGCACAACATCCGCACGGAGACGAACCTCATCTACGGCAACGCGGACCTGGCGGCCGCCGACGACGCGCACGTGGAGGCGGTGAAGGAGGGGGCGATGCGGATCGAGGCGATCAGCGACAAGGCCCGGGACGCCATCGACATCTTCGAGCGCGGGCGTCACCCCGACGAGTCGGTGTCGCTGTCGGCGGTGCTCGAGGAGTGCGTCGCGTCGGCCCGCGAGCGCCACCCCGAACCGGAGTACGACCTCGCGGCCGAGGCGGACGGCGCGGCGGTGTCCTCGGTGCTCGTGCCGGTTCTGGAGAACGTCGTCGAGAACGCCGCCGAGCACAACGACGCCGAGGAGCCGTGGGTCCGCGTTCGGGCGACGCGGGACGACGGCGCCGTCCGCGTCCGCGTCGTCGACAACGGCCCCGGGATCGCCGACCACGAGCGCGCGGTGCTGGAACGGGGGAACGAGACCCCGCTGGAGCACGGGAGCGGCCTCGGCCTCTGGCTCGTCGCGTGGGGCGTCGACATGGCCGACGGCGAGTTGAGCATCGACGACGGCGAGGCGGGCGGGACCGCGGTGACGGTCGCGGTTCCGGCGCTGTCGGACGATGACAGGGACGAAGGTGAGGACGGAGCCGGGAGCGACGACGCAGTCGGGTGCGGCGAGAGTCGCGGGGACCGCGGTGTAGAGGCCGCGGGGGGCCCGGCCGACTCGACGGGACCCGACTGAGCGCGGACGCGTGTGGTTCGCCGTCGGGCCGTCGGTATGATGTGGGATCCCCCCGTGACGTCGAACAGAGCCCCCGGCCGGGTCGGCACGCGCCGGTCGGCACGGGGGAACCGCCCACCGATGAGTCAGGATCGAGTCACCGTCGACACGGACGAATCGGGACCGCTGGACACCTTCCGCCGGTTCTTCGCCCTCGAACGGGACGTGCTGGTGCTGTCGCTGGCGATGTTCGCGTTCAGCCTGGGGTTCCAGATGACCAGCCGCTTCCTCCCGGAGTACCTCGTCGCGCTCGGAGCCTCGGGGTTCGTCGTCGGCCTGTTCGGCACCGTCGGCAACGTCGTCTCCGCGGTGTACCCGTACCCCGGCGGAGCGATCTCCGACCGCCTCGGGTCGCGCTACTCGCTGACGCTGTTCGGCCTGATCTCGACGGCCGGGTTCGGCGTGTGGCTCCTCGCGCCCGAACTCGGGTCGTTCGTGGTCGGCGGCGTCACGGTCGAGCCGTGGGTCTGGATCTTCGTCGGCCTGCTGCTCGCGCAGGCGTGGAAGTCGTTCGGGCTCGGGGCGACGTTCGCGGTCGTGAAGCAGGCGACCGACCCCTCGCGGCTGGCGGCGGGGTTCGCCAGCACCGAGACGTTCCGCCGCACCGCGTTCCTCGTCGGGCCGGTGCTGGCGGCCGTCCTCATCGGCCTCCACCCCGCGTTCACGGTGAGCTTCCGGTACGTCCTCGCGGTGGCGGTCGGCTTCGGCCTCCTCGGGACCGCCGTCCAGCACGTCCTCTACGACGCCAGCGAGGACAGCATCGGCGACTCGTTCGCGGGGATCGACCGCATCCGCCGCGACCTCCGGGAGATGCCCGCGGAGCTGCGGCCGTTGCTCGTGGGCGACACGCTCGTCCGGTTCGCCAACGGCATGGTGTACGTCTTCTTCGTCCTCGTGGTCACCCGGCTCTACGAGGTGGGCTTCTCGGCGACGCTATCGCTTTCGGGGGTCTCCTACGCGGTCGACCTCTCGCCGGCGGCGTTCTTCGGCTACCTGCTCGGCGTGGAGATGCTCGTCGCGCTGCTGGTGATGGCGCCGGCGGCGAAGGCAGCCGAGCGCGTCGGCCTCAAGCCGGTCGTCGCGCTCGGGTTCGCGGTGTACGCGGTGTTCCCGGTCGTGCTCGTCGGCGCGCCCGACGTCCTCGGCCCGCTCGTGCCGCTCCAGTGGCTGCTGGTGCTCGTGTTCGCCTTCTCGGGGCTCCGGTTCGCGGGGCTCCCCTCCCACAAGGCGCTCATCGTCGGCCCCGCGGAGGCGGGGGCCGGCGGGCGCGTCACCGGGACGTACTACCTGCTGCGCAACACGGTCGTCATCCCGAGCGCCGCGCTCGGCGGGTACCTCTGGGAGTTCGTGAGCCCCGAGGCGGCGTTCGCGCTCGCGGCGGGGATCGGGGTCGTCGGCACCGGCTACTTCCTCGCGTTCGGGGAGGAGTTCGAGGCGTATCGGTAGGCAGACGGTCGGCTCCGGAGTCGAGCGTCGCCGGAGAAGGGGAGACAGCCTAGGCCGGGATTTGAACCCGGGCTCTCGTCCTTACCAAGGACGCGCTTTACCGCTAAGCTACCCAGGCGCGAGTACGGATAGCCGGGAGTCGTCTTTAGGCGTTACGATCCGATCCGTCAGAGCGACACCGTATCACGACACGGCGGCCGAATCCGCGCCGGCGACGCGTCAGGGGTCCGCCGACGACGCGACGCGGTCCTCGTCGGCGAGCGTGGCGATCCGGTCGCCGGCGGAGTCGGGGAGCGCGCCGATCGCGGGCATTCGGTCATCGTCGCCGGCGGCGAGTTCGGCGGCGTACGACAGCAGGTCCGCGGGGGCGGAGCCGCCGACGGCGGCGGTGCCGGCGACGACCGCGAGCTCGAACACGTCCGCCTCCAGGTTCCGGTCGAGCGCGGCCGCCCGGTCGGCGTCGGCCTCGCGTCGGAGCGTCTGGTCGCGGCCGAACGCGCGGACCGTCTCGACGGCCTTCTCGGCGGCGGCCGTGCGCGCGAGGAGGTAGAAGCCGCGCGAGACGGACACGTCGGCCGCGAGCACGTCGAGGTCGGCGTCGATGTCGCCGACGGCGTCGAGGTCGGCGGTCGCCCAGGGCTCCGTCTGTGCGAGTTCGCGGGTGAGCCGGAGCCCCTCGTAGATGAGCTGCACCCCGGCGGCGTGGTCCTCGACCGCCTCGGGGTCCACGTCGGGGTCGAGCGCGCGGGCGGAAAGGAGCGTGAGCGCGCCGGGAGTCATCTCGGCGTCGGCGAAGCGGTCGGTCAGCGCGTCCCGGAGCGCCGCCGGTTCGACGTCGGCGACCGACCGCTCCGCGGCGGCCCGAGTCCGCGCGGCGTCGTCCATCGCCGCGAGGTAGGCCGGGGACACGCAAAGACCTTTGGAAACGGGGGGCTACTCCGTCCCGTGATCCGCACCGAACGCGCCGCGGACGGGGCGTACCGGACCGTGACGCTCGACCGGCCCGAGGCGCGCAACGCCCTCCGCCCGGCCGACCTCGACGCGCTGGAGGCGGCGGTCGTCGAGGCCGACGAGCCGGTCGTCCTGCTCCGCGGCGCCGGCTCCGCCTTCTGCGCCGGCGCCGATCTCGACGCGGTCGCCGGCCTCGACGACCCCGAGGCGTTCGCGGCCCACGGCCAGCGCGTCGCCGACGCGATCGAGTCCGCCGACGCGGTCGTCGTCGCGGGCGTCGACGGCGCCGCGCGCGGCGGCGGGGTCGAACTCGCGCTCGCGTGCGACCTCCGGGTGGCGACGCCGGCGGCGACGTTCGCGGAGACGGGCGTCGCCCTCGGCCTGTTCGGCGCGTGGGGCGGCACCGCCCGGCTCCCGCGCGTCGTCGGCGAGGGCGCGGCGCTCGACGTCGCCTGCTCGGCCCGGATCCTCGACGCCGAGGAGGCCCTCCGGTTCGGGCTCGTCTCGCGTGTCGTCGACGACCCGGCCGCGGTGGCCCGCGAGGTGGCCGAGAACGACTCCGACGCGGTCGCGGCGGTGAGGCGGCTCGTCCGCGCGGGCGCACGCGGGGAGGAGACGGCCGCGGCCGAGCGCGAGGCGTTCGCCCGCCTCCACGCCGAGCACTTCCCGCGGGAGGGGGCCTGTCCGGACGGGTGAGCGGCTCCGACGCACGGACGGCCCGAACGGGTGATCGGAGCGATTCAGGGCCGACGCGGACGGGCAACGGGGACGGGAAACGGGGACGGACAACGCGGACGACGACCGGAAGCGTTGAATCCTCCGGGCCACCAAGGCGGGACATGACCGACGGAGACGACCCCGCGACCCCGTCGACACGCCCGCTCTCCAGACGACGCGCGCTCGCCGGACTCGGCGCCGGGGCGGTCGGCGCGCTGGCGGGCTGTCTCGGCGGGGGCGGCGGCGGCATCGAGTCGGAGCCGCTGCCCGAACAGGGCGATCCCGCGCTGCTGGAGGGCGTGAAACAGTTCCCCTCGGAGGGCGCCGACCACGTCCGGCAGGGGACGGACATCGAGTACGACACCCAGCCGCCGACCTCGGGACCGCACTACGGGACGACCGTCCCGGCCGGCTTCTACACGGAGCCGAAGCCGCTCGGCGCGCTCGTGCACACGCTCGAACACGGCGCAGTCGTCGCCTACTACGTGCCGGACGCGCTGACCGACGAGGCCGAAGAGAGCCTGAGAGCGTTCGCCCGGAACTTCACCGGGACGTGGCGGAGCTTCGTCGCGGTGCCGAACCCGTACGACGACCCGGAGGCGCCGTACACGCTCACCGCGTGGCGCCACCTGCTCCGGATGGAAGAGTACGACGCGGAGGTCGTGCGGGCGTTCTGCGCGGAGTTCCTCGGGCGCGGGCCGGAGAACCCGGTGCGGTAGGCCGCCGTCACGCGGGTGTCCGCCGGTTCGGGGGCGACGCGTCCGGGTCCGTCCCGACGCTGGCCCCGCCGAGGAGGTACAGCGGGACCGCCGCGAGGACGAACGCGCCCGCCGCGAGCGTCAGCAGAACGGGCCCGAGCAGGAACAGCGTCCCGCCCAGCGCCGTCAGCGGGGCGAGCGCGAGGAGCGCCGCGAACAGCGCGACCGCCAGTCCGACGGCCGTTCGGGTGCCGTCGGCGTCGGCGCCGGCGTCGGCCCGCCCGAGCGCCGCGACCGCCGGCAGGAGCGCCCCGCCCAGCGCGAGCGCGGTGTGGAAGTCCCCGCCGAGCGCGCGGCCGCCGAGAGCGACGACCAGCCCCGCGAGGACGACGCCGACACCCAGGAGCCGACCGGCCGTGAGCGCCCGCCTGGCCGCCGGGACCGCGACGGCGGCGCCGAGGCCGACCAGGACCGCCCCGACGAGAACGCCGACGAGGAGGTTCCCCGTGACCCCCAGGAGCACGCCGCCCTCGGCGGCGAGCGTCCCGACGGCGAGCGCGGCCCCGCCAACGGCGACGGCCGCGCCGAGCCGCCGCGGGTCGCGGTCGCGGGCGGGCCCCGCGACGCGCCGGAGCGCGACCAGTCCGCCGACGGCGACGCCGTCGGGGACGAGGACGAACGCGAGGAGGTTTCGGGCGACGACGCCCGCGAGCGCCTCCAGCACCGCCAGCGTCCCGAGGAGCCCCGGGGCGGGCGTTCCGGACGGCGCGAAGACGACGAACGGACCGTCGCGCACGTCGGGGAGGGCGGTCGCGGTCAGCCGGCGGCCCTCGACGTCGCCGAAGCCGCGGGCGACGATCGTCCCGTCGGGACCGACGACGGTCAGTTCGTCCGCGCCCAGGTCCGTGTAGACGTACGCGCCGGGGTCGTCGCGGAAGTAGGTGAGCAGGCTCGTTCCGAACGGACCGTCCGCGACGACGTCGAGGGTCCGGTAGCGGACCACGAACGCGCCCTCGCGCACGTCGGCCGCGAGGAGCCGGTGGTCGATCCCGTCGCCGTACCGGACGCCGAAGCTGTCGCCGGCGACGGCGCGACCGAGCGTCTCGTTCTCGGCGAGGCGGTCCAGCGCGGACTCGTTCGCCGGGACCACGCGGACGGTCCACGTCGCGGAGCCGTTCCGATGGACGCGGACGGTCGCCTCGCTCTCGGCGACGGCGGTGTCGAGGCCGTGGTCCGCCGCCGCGCGGACGAACCCGTCGTCGCACGGCGGACACGCCGACACCGGCGCGGGGCTGGCGACCGCGGGGAGGGCCGCGCCGCCGGCGACGAACAGGGCCGCCAGCGCGAGCGCGACGACTGCGCGGGGGGAAGGGGATTCGAGCGGGGACACGGCGGGCAGGTCCGCTCGCGGCGGTAAATCCTTTCCCCCCTCGCGGACCGGACGAGGGGACCGGCAGTCAGCCCCCGGCCGCGTCCGGCGGCGCTACAGCGACAGCTCGTCCGGCGCGGGCGGCATCGCCCGCTTGTGTTTCGAGGACTCGTACAGCTCCTCGACGCGGGCGACCGCCTCGGCGGTCACGTCGAGCGCGCGGACGGTGGCGCTGGTCGACAGCGGGCCGTCGACGTGGAGCGCGAGGATGGCGTCGAGGGTGTCGTAGTCGAGGCCGAGTTCCTCCTCGTCGGTCTGGCCGGTCCACATCTCGGCCGACGGCGTCTTCATCACGAGGTCGCGGGGGACGCCGACGTGGGCGGCGAGCTGGCGCACCTGCTGTTTATAGAGGGTGCCGATCGGGTTGCAGTCGACCGCCTGGTCGCCGTACTTCGTGAAGTAGCCCGTGAGCGCCTCGCTGCGGTTGCCCGTCCCGAGGACGATCCGGTCGTCGGCGTTGGCCGCGAGGTAGTTGAGGACCGCGCGGACGCGGACGCGGACGTTGCTCTCGGCCATCCGGTCGGCGGCGGCGTCGGGGAGCGCCTCGTAGAACGCCTCGGCGATGGGCTCGATCTCGACCACGTCGTACTCGATGCCGAGGTCCTCGGCGACGCGCTCGGCGTCGCTCATGTTCTCGTCGGTGTTGACCGACCCCGGCATCACCAGCCCGCGGAGGCCGTCGGCGCCGAGGGCGTCGACCGCGAGGTACGCGACGGTCGTCGAGTCGATGCCGCCCGAGAGCCCCAGCACCGCCCCCTCGGCGCCCGCCGCCTCCACCCGGCCGGCGATGAAGTCGGTCACGTGCTCTTGCACCCGGTCGAGTTCGGCGTCCGAGAGCCGGAGGTCCAGGGGCGTCGATTCCTCGTCCAGCAGGACGGATTCGCTCATCGGAACCGCGTACGGCGCGGGCGGACAAATAGCCCACTTCCCGCCGGCGACGCGTGGACGCGCGTCCAGTTTCGCGTCGCCGACGCCGACCGATTAGTTGAAGTACGACGATGGGGTAGCAAGCGACACACGCGAGCGCCGTTGCCGAGCAGTTCCGCCGGAACTGCGAGGCTCGGGGCGCGAGCAAAGCGAGTGAGCGCCGTTGGTCCAGTGGTAGGACATTAGCTTCCCAAGCTAATAGCCCGGGTTCAATTCCCGGACGGCGCATGATCGTCTCGAACGGCAGTGAGAGACGTCATCGCGGATTAGAATTGAAGTAGACCGGTCGCGCGCAGCGCAGCGAGCACGTCCGGGCGTGGTTCAATTCCCGGACGGCGCATTCCTTCGACGGCAGACCCCGAAGGGCGGCGGCGTCGGGTCCGGAGCGAACCCGTCGACGGGCACGAAAGCATTTCATGCGGACACGACGAGGGCGGTGTATGCCGCACCGGACCGGAGCCTCGCACGCGGTCGCCGCGCTGGCGGCGATGGTGTTCGCCTCGTACCTGAAGGACGTCCTGAAGCACCTCGTGAGCGCGCGGGAACTCGTCGCGTACGCGAACGCGGCGGGCGTTCACGTCGCGGAACGGGTCGGCGTGGCGACCGCGACGGACCTGCTCGCGAGCGCGGGCGCCGTCGGCCTCCTGGCCGCCCTCGCGTTCCTGGGGGGTGAGCCTACCACCTCCGCGTGATCGGGTGAGGGGCCGTCGCCGCCGGACACTCCTCTCCCGGCCGTGCGACCGTCAGACCGACCAGTCCGTGGGAGTCGAGCCGATCAGGTCCCGAAGCGTCGCGGTCGCGTCGGCGTCGAACCGGAGGACGCGCCGCCACCACGGTCCCCTCCCGGAGTCGTTCGACAGGTCGGCGACCAGCCGGTTCGCCTCGCTCCCGCGGGCGGGCGTCGACAGCGGGACCGCGCGCTCGAACGGCCGCGAGCCGTCGGGGTCGCCGCGGACGAGCACCGCCGCGTCGAAGGACTCCCGGCGGACGTGCGCGTTCGAGGCGAACCGCGACCGCGTCTCGGGCTCGGCGTCCCGGTACTCCTCGCCCGTGAGCACCTCCGCGACCCGGAACTCGCCGATCAGGAACGCCCCCCAGTCCGGGGGAAGCCAGTCCGCGCGGGCAGACTCGGGCCCCCCGACGGTCAGCGTCGCATAGAACAGCAGCGAGTCCCCCGGCTCCAGCCGCGAGAGCGGACCGGCCTTCACGCCGTGCGGGTCGCCGTAGGTGTACGCCTCCCGGCCGAGGACGCCCGCGAACTCCGGGTCGAGGTGGACCGGCAGGTCCGCGGCGTCGTCGGGGACGTACCCCGCGAGGCCGAGGTCGGCGTAGGTGGGGACCGGCTCGCCGGTCGGCTCGCGCTCGGGGATCGGGACGTAGACGAAGCGCCCGTCCGGATAGACCGGCCCGCGGCGGCCGGGGAGGTTCGTGTTCGCGGCGACGTTGATGGCGACCGCGCGGCTCATGGGCGACCGTGTGTCGGCGGCGGCATAGCTTCGGCGTTCGCGTCGCCGGCGCGGGGCGGAACCTACCGCTCCCGGTACCACCCGCGGACGGTCGTCGCATCGCTCGACCGTCCGCCGTAGTTCGTCTCACTGGCGTTCGACGGACCACGCCGAGACCCTCGCTCCGCTCGGGTCTCGTCTCCTTTCAGGAACTACCGTTCCTGAAACCACCTGAAGACTGCGCTCGCGCTGCTCGCTTGTCTTCCGTAGTTTGCCTCGCTATCGCTCGGCAAACCACTCCCCGAACTTCTCCAGCGCCCGCCCGCGGTGGGAGACGACGTTCTTCTCCTCGGGGTCCATCTCCGCGAACGTCGTCCCCTCGTACTCGAAGATCGGGTCGTAGCCGAAGCCGCCGTCGCCGCGCGGGTCGACGATCTCGCCGCGGACGACCCCCTCGAACAGTTTCACCGGGAGCGGGCCGTCCTCCTCGTCGTCGGGGTCGGCCCCCGCGGCCGCGGCGGCGACGCGGTCCGCGCGGTCGACCGGGTCCGGGCTGGCGTCGAACGGCTCGCCGTCGCAGTAGGCGAGCACGCAGCGGAACGAGGCGCGCGGGTCGTCGAGCTCGCCCGCCACGAGGCGGCGGACCGCCCCGACACCGACGGTGTCCTCGACGAACGCGGAGTACGGGCCGGGGAAGCCGTCGAAGCCGCGGACGAACAGGCCGGCGTCGTCGACGAGCACAGGCTCGCCGGCGTGGCGGTACGCCTCCCGGGCGCCGCGGGCGGCGATGGGCGCGAGGTCGGCCGCCTGGATCTCGGTGTAGTCGAAGTCGAGCTGCGAGACGCCGTCGCCGAGGTACTCGCGGGCCTCCCGCACCTTCCCCGCGTTCGTCGTGACGTACCGGAGCATACCCGCGCTCGGGCCGGGCGCGGCAAAGCCGCGTCGATGTCCGGCGTCGGGAGGGCCGGCGGGTCGCGGGCGGGGACCGCGTCACAGGTCACGGCGAGAAGGACCACCCCCGAGAGCCTTTTGCCCCGGCGGGTCGGATCGCTCCGTGATGAGTGACGACCGGCCCGACGGCGGCCGCAGGAGGGCCGAATCCGAGTGGCGTCCCGCCGACCGGGAGGCCGAAGTCGGCGAACCCGTCGTCCGCGGCGACCCCGCGGTCACGGGCGAGCGCGCCGAGCGGGCCGCACGCTTCGACCCGAACGACCCGGACAGCCTCGCCGAGGCCGCCGAGACGGTCCGCCGGTTCGCCACCGAGGCCGTCGGCGGCGACGACAACGTCGTGATGTTGCGCGGGGCGGCCGCCTGTGCCGCGCTCGTGCGCGGCCACGGCTCGTACAAGGCCGCCGCGGAGGCCGCCGGCGACGGCGTCCAGGTGTCGTTCATCCGCAAGTGGGCGCGGGTGCACGACCTCCCCGAGTCGATCCGCCGCCACGTCGCCCGCGGGCACATCGCGCCGACGGCCGCGAAACACGTCGCCCGCGTCGCCGGCGACGCCCGCCTCACGCTCGCGTGGGCGATCCTCGACGCCGACCTCACGGTCCGCGAGGTGCGCCGGGTCGCCTCCGCGATCAGCGACGGAGACTCCCCGGAGGCCGCCCTCCGCGACGAGGGCGTCGTCCCCGGGCGCATCAGCGTCGACCTGCCGCCGGCGACGTACCGCCTGCTCAGGGACCGGGCGTCGCTGGAGAACCGCGATCCGGGCGACGTTCTCGCGGACGCGCTGGAGGAGTACCTCTGAGCGGCCGGCCGCGCCGGGGCGCCGCCGGCGGCGGTTCGTAAACGCTTATGCGGGCACGGCAGTAAATCGACCCGAGGGCTGGTAGCTCAGTTAGGGAGAGCGTCCGGCTTTTAGCCCGTTCGGACGGCCGGTGCGTTCGGGGAAGTCACCGGACGGTCGGGGGTTCGAATCCCTCCCAGCCCGCTCTCGCGACACACAGCGACGAGCGCCGCGAGCGGAGCGAGTGGCGCGAGGAGCCGTGTCGCGTGGGAGGCGTCCGAGAGATTCGAACTACGGTACGAGCGAGCGGAGCGAGCGAAGTGCAGGTGGTTCGAATCCCTCCCAGCCCGCTGTTCCTGCGAGCGCTAGCGGGGTCGAACAGAGTGAGACCTCGAAGCGAACGGGGAGCGAAGCGACCCGTGAGCCCCGCGAGCAGTGGACAGCGTTCGCTAGAGGGATCCGAATCAGGGAGGTCGCGCCGAGCCGACCCCGCCTACCGCAGTTCGCGTTCGAGGAACGACACCGCGGCCTCGACGGCGTCGTCGTTCCCGTGTGCGCGGGGCAGGAGGAGCCGGTAGGAGGCGTCGCCGGCGTCGAGCACGACCGCGTCGTCGCCGCGGCCGGCGGCGATCAGCGAGTCGTACGGCACCGAGAGGCGGCCGCCCTCGTCGCCGGCGGCGACGACCACGACCGCGGTGTCGGTGAACGCCGCGGCGGCGGTCCCGCGCAGTCGGGGGTCGCCGCCCGCGATCGGTTCCGCGGGGCGGAGCGGGAGGAGGTGGTGCGGCCGGTCGTACTCCGGAAGCGCGTCGAGCACCGCCGGGTAGCCGCGCACCTCGCCGCGCAACCGCGCCGGCGTCACCGACTCGCCGACGGCGTCGGCGGCCGCGGCGGCCGCCGGGTCGTCGCGGGCGGCGGCGTCGCCGACCTCCGTCCCGCCGGCCGGCGATCCCGGTCCCCCGTCGGCCGCGTCCGGATCCGCCGGCCGGGCGGCGGATCGGTCGGCGCCGGGGTCGACGCGGGAGCGAGTCCCCGCGCGGTTCGACCGTACGTCGTCGGTCGGCGGCCGAACGCCGTCGGGCGGATCGTCGGCACCGTCCGGGTCGTCGCCGGCGGCGCCGACGGCGGGCCCGGACGCCGCCCCCCCGTCCTCGGGGGGCTCCGTTTCCTCGACGCGGGTCGCCCCGCCGTCGGCCGAGCGGTCCGCGGTCCCGCCGGAGCCGCCGCCGGGGTCGGTCGGGAACTCCCGGGGGGGAACGGTCGGGTCCGCGCCGGGCCGGCGGAAGTGGAGGTCGAACACCGCCCCCTCGGGCTCGTTCGGGCGGACCGAGACCTCGCCGCCGTACATCTCCATCAGCCGGTCGACGAAGAACAGGCTCAGCCCCTCCCCGTGTTCGACCTGCGTGTGCTCGCCGTTGCCGAAGATCTCGTCGTGGCGGCTGGGGTGGATCCCGGGCCCGTTGTCCGCGATCGAGAGGACGACCTGGTCCGGGTGCTCGGTCGTCGTGAGCGTCAGTTCGGGCTGGGACTTGTCGTTGTGCTCGACCGCGTTCTCGATGACGGCGTACAGCGCCGCCGAGAGCATCTCGTCGGCCAGCACCGGGGTCGGCCCGGACACCTCGTCCTCGACGACGACGTTCGCCGTCGGCGCGTCGCCGACGGCCTCCTCGACGGCCGCCGAGAGGTCCGTCGGGCGGAGCGTGCCGTGCTCGCCCGCGAGGACGCCGCTGAACCGGCGGGTCGTACGGGCGCGGTCGAGCATGTCGTCGACGCGGTCGGCGGCGGTGTCCAGCGAGTCGAGCAGGTCCGTCGCCTCCGGCGACTCGATCCGGTCGACCACCTCGTCGGCGACGCGCTCGATGTGGCCGAGGACGACGTTCGCGTCGTTGCGGAGGTTGTGCCGGAGCACGCGGTTGAGGATCCGCAGCGACTCCTCGTAGCGGCGGTGGCTGGTCATGTCGGTGAACACGGCGACGTAGCCGTGCACCTCGCCGTCGAAGGTGAGCGGCGCGATCGACCCCCGTCCGTACACGACCTGGCCGTCCTTGGCGGTGGACTCGAACTCGCCGACCCAGGCGTCCCCGCCGAGGACCGTCTCCTCGATCTCCGCGTACACGTCGTCGTCGTTGACGAGACACCGCGGCGTCGACCCGATCAGTTCCTCGCGGGAGTACCCGGTGAACTCGCGGGCCGCCTCGTTCACGTCGGTGATGACGAGGTCCGTGTCCGCGATGACGGCGGGGCTGACCGTCTCGCGGAACGCTTCACGGTAGAGGCCCGGTTTGTTGGTTGACATATTGGATCGGTGACCGGCCGTCGAACTACGCACCGATTACTATCCAGGTACAAACAGTCTTTCGTCAGACGTTCGGCATACGGCCGGCGATCCCGGGGCGACGGATCGCCGGACTGCGGCCGAACGACCGCGACGACGGGGGTCACGTCCGTCGGTCCGCCGACGGCACGCTCCGACGCGCCGCTACCCTTCGCCGTGGTAGGTGCCGTCGTAGCGGCCCACGTGGTCGGCGGCGGCGAGGACGAACTGCGCGACGCGCGCGCCCGGTTCGAGTTCGATCCGGTGACCCACCTGCAGGAACCCCTCGCCGCGCCCCTCGTAGCCGGCGTCCCAGACGGCCGTGTTGAGCATGCAGGAGTTGCGCAACAGCGTCGAGCGCGGGTAGACGAAGCCGACGTGCTCGTCCGGGACCCGGATGCGTTCACCGTACGTCAGGACGTACGCGCCGGGGTCGAGGCGGTACAGTCCGTCCTCCGGGTCGACCTCGGCGCGTTCGCCGACGCGCTTCCCGTCGCGGGTGATCCGGCCGGGGGCGGTCTGCTCGTACAGCGACTCCACGGTCAGGTCGACGCCGTTCGGCTGCACCTGGTCGTCCTCGACCGGGTCCAGGTACTCCGCGACGGTCGCGCCGGACTCGAACATGCCCGAGAGAGATGCAGGCCGACCGAAAAGCCCGCCGGTCGACAGCCGTCGCCGCGGGGACGGGTCCGGCCGTCAAGCGTCGCCGCGAACGTTCGATCGTTCGGACAGTTTTCGTCCCGAATCCGAGTGCCGTGCGCAATAATTACCGGACGGAGCGGCGGTCCTTCACGAACGTCGGGGTGGGAACTCGCCGGATTTATATCCGCCGGGAGTCGATACGCGGACGATATGGGACAGACGATCACGGAGCAGATCCTCGACGATCACCTCGTCGAGGGCGAGCTGACGCCCGGCGAGGAGATCGGGATCGAGATCGACCAGGTCCTCACGCAGGACACCACGGGGACCATGGTCTGGCTGCAGTTCGAGGCGCTGGACCTCGACGAGGTCCAGACCGAACTGGCCGCGCAGTACTGTGACCACCAGACGTACCAGTTCGACTTCAAGAACACCGACGACCACCGCTTCCTCCGCTCGGCGGCCGGCACCTACGGCGCGTACTTCTCGCGGCCCGGCAACGGCATCTGCCACCAGGTCCACAAGGAGAACTTCGCGGCGCCCGGCAAGACCCTCCTGGGCTCGGACTCGCACACGCCGACGCCCGGTGGCCTCGGCCAGCTGGCGATCGGCGCGGGCGGCCTCGACATCGCCGTCGCGATGGGCGGCGGCCCCTACTACGTCGAGATGCCCGAGATCGTCAACGTCCAGCTCGAGGGCGAGCTCCCCGAGTGGGCGACGGCGAAGGACGTCGCGCTCCACCTGCTGGGCGAGCTGACCGTCAAGGGCGGCGTCGGCAAGGTGCTGGAGTACACCGGCCCCGGCGTCGAGACGCTCACCATCCCCGAGCGCACGACGATCACGAACCTCGGGACAGAGCTCGGCGCGACCTCCTCCATCTTCCCGACCGACGAGAAGACGAAGGACTGGCTCGCGCGCCAGGACCGCGAGGAGGAGTACGTCGACCTCTCGCCCGACGAGGACGCCGAGTACGCCGACACGATCGAGGTCGACCTCTCGGAGCTGGAACCCCTCATCGCGACGCCGTCGATGCCCGACAACGTCGTGCCCGTCCGCGAGGTCGCCGGCACGGACGTCGAGCAGGTCATCATCGGCTCCTGTACGAACGGCGCCTACGAGGACATCCTCCCCGGCGCGAAGATGCTGGAGGGCCGCGAGGTCGCCAAGAAGACCGAGATGATCGTCGCGCCCGGCTCCAAGCAGGCCTCCGAGATGCTGGCCCGCGAGGGCTGGACCGCCGAGATGATGGCGGCCGGCGTGAACTTCTCCGAGGCGACGTGCGGCGCCTGCATCGGCATCGGTCACGTGCCCGCCTCCGACTCCGTCTCGCTGCGCACGTTCAACCGCAACTTCGAGGGCCGCTCGGGCATCGAGGACGACTCGGTGTACCTGTGCTCGCCCGAGGTCGCCACGGCGGCGGCCATCGCCGGCGAGATCGTCGACCCGCGCGACCTGGCCGACGAGCTGGGCGACCTGGAGGCGCCCGGCTTCGAGATGGGCACGAAGTACGGCCCCGGCATGGGCGAGTCCGACCCGGACATCATCAGCCCCGACGAGGCCGTCGACGACAGCCTCATCAAGGGGCCGAACATCGGCGACGTCCCCCTGAAGGACGAGCTCGCCTCGGACATCGAGGGCGAGGCGCTCCTGAAGATGGAGGACAACATCACGACCGACCACATCATCCCGGCGACGGCGGACATCCTCAAGTTCCGCTCGAACATCGAGAAGCTCTCGGAGTTCACCCTCTCGCGGGTGGACGACACCTTCGCCGACCGCGCGCTGGAGGCCGACGGCGGCTTCCTCGTCGCCGGCGAGAACTACGGCCAGGGCTCCTCGCGCGAGCACGCCGCCCTGTGCCCGATGTACCTCGGGATCGAGGGCGTCCTCGCGCAGAGCTTCGCCCGCATCCACAAGGCGAACCTGTTCAACTTCGGGCTCGTCCCGCTCACCATCGACGAGGAGACGTACGAGCGGATCGAGCAGGGCGACGACGTCGAGATCGTCGACGACGTGGGCGAGGGCGTCCGCAACGGCGCCGAGGAGTTCACGATCCGCGTGAACGACGACTGGGAGGCGACCGCCCACCTCGACGCCTCCGAGCGCGAGCGCAAGATCCTCGCGGCCGGCGGGAAGCTCTCGTGGACGAAGCAGCAGCACGACTCCGGCAGCGGCGCGGCGCCCGCTGACGACTAGAGGAACCTCTTTTCGCCTCGGGTTTCCTCGCGCGCCGCTTCGCGGCGCGCTGCGGGAACCGCTCGGCGAAAACCCGTTCATGCCAAAAGGGCCGCTCGCTCGGGCCTGACGGCCCTCGCTCGCGGTACGGCCGCTTGTCCGCACCGCCAGTACGTTCGAAACAGCCACTTCTCCACATAGCTCCATCCGGAAGGCGACCTAGCGCAGCGCGTCCGCCAGTTCCGCCAGGTCGTCGGCGAGTTCCTCCGCGTCGGTCGCCAGCACGCGCGCCATCGGCTCCTTGCCGACGGCGCCGCGGTCGACCACGGCGTCGGGCGTCCCGTCGGCCGCCTCCAGCGCCCGCCGGCCGGCCCAGTCCATCGTCCCGCCGCCGGCGTCGGGTTCGGCCTCGCGGTCGAACTCGACGACCTCCCAGCCCAGATCGGCGAGTGCCGCCTCGACGTCGTCGTCGAAGCGACAGTTCGCGCCGAACCGGAGGGCCGGGTCGACCTCCCGGGCCGCGAGGAGCAAGCGGGCGACGTGGCTGGAGGCCCCGAAGCGGACGCCGCGGGTGTCCCGAACTCCCGACGAGGTTCGGGTGATCCGCCCCTCCACGGCCGCGGTCTCTCCCGACGTCTCGGCGTACGGGGTCGCGCCGACGACGTTCAGCCCCACCTCGGGGACCAGCGGGCGCGCGTCCGCGGCGACGAGGCGCTCGACGACGCCCTCGACGGCCTCCCGGACGGGGTCCCTCGCGGCCGCCTCCCGGAGGCCGACGAGGTGGTGGACCGCGCCCGGTCCCTGTCCCACGTCGAGGGGGTAGCGCACCGCCCGGGCGAGAAACTCGACGGCCGCCTCGACGGCCTCGGACAGCGGGTCGCCGTGCGCGAGTCGGGCGACGGCCGCGCTGGAGAGCGTGCACCCCGAGCCGTGGGTGGCGTCGGTGTCGACCCGCGGGTGGACGAACGTCCGGACGTCGTCGGCGGTCACGAACACGTCGGCGACCTCGTCGCCGCCCCCCTCGCCGTCGCCCGCCCCGCCGTCGACGTGCCCGCCCGTCACGAGCGCGGCGTCGGCGCCCATGTCGACGAGCCGTCGCCCGGCCTCGCCCATCGACGCCCGGTCGGTCGGCTCGACGCCGGTCAGCACGGCCGCCTCGTCGGCGTTCGGCGTCACGAGCGTCGCCGCGGCGACGAGGTCCTCGTAGGCCGACTCGGCCTCGGGGTCGAGCAGGCGGTCGCCGGAGGCCGCCACCATCACCGGGTCGACGACGAGCGGCGCGTCGAGGTCCCGCGCCCGCTCGGTCACCGCCTCGACGATCGGCGCGGTCGCCAGCATCCCGGTCTTGGCCGCCCGCACGTCGAAGTCGTCGACGACGGCGTCGAACTGGGCGGTCACCTCCCCGACGGGGAGTACGTGCGTCGACTCGACGCCGCGGGTGTGCTGGGCGGTGACGCTCGTGACGACGCTCGTGCCGAAGGCGCCGTGGGCCTCCATCGTCTTGAGGTCCGCCTGGATCCCCGCGCCGCCGCCGGAGTCCGAGCCGGCGACCGTCAGCCCGACCGGCCGGGCGTCCGGGGACGGTCGCCGCGTCATGTGCGCCTCCGTCCCCGTCGCCACGGCGTCGACGGGGGCCAGTCCTGCCGTCGGGAACGGGTCGGATCGGTGCGGATCATTTCACAACTCACATTTACAACCGACTCATAACACTTTTGCGGTCGGGTGTCGAGGGGGCCGACATGGCGTTCACGGACTCGATCGCCGACGAGGCCGACGCGTTCTGGACGGCGATATGCGAGCACCCGATGGTCGAGCGGCTGGGGGAGGGAACGCTCGACGAGGAGCCGTTCCGGTACTGGGTGCGCCAGGACTACCGCTACCTGATCGAGTACTCGCGCGTGTTCGCGCTGGGGGCGGCGAAGGCGCCCGACCTCGACCGGATGACCACCTTCGCCGAGCTACTGGAGTCGACGCTGACCGAGGAGATGTCGCTGCACCGCGAGTACGCCGCCGGGTTCGGCATCGACGAGGCGGACCTGGAGGCGACCGAGCCCTCGCCGACGACCCGCGCGTACACGGACTTCCTCGTGCGGACGGCCGCCCACGGCACCTTCGGCGACACGGTCGCCGCGCTGCTGCCGTGCATGTGGGGGTTCAACGAGACCGGGAAGCGCCTGGCGGCGGACGGGCTTCCCGACCACGAGGGATACGCCGAGTGGATCGAGACGTACGCGGGCGAGGAGTTCACCGAACTCACCGACTGGTGCAAGGCGCTCATGGACGACGTGGCCGCCGACGCAGGCGAGGCCGACCGCGAACGCTACCGGGAGCTGTTCGCCACCTCGGCCCGCTACGAGTACCGGTTTTGGGACGCCGCGTGGCGACGGGAGGAGTGGGAGCTGTGAGCGACGGGACCCGGTTCACCGACCGGCTGCGCGGGGAGTGCGCCCCGGCGTGGGAGCGGGCCGTCGACCACCGGTTCGTCCGCGAGCTCGGCGCCGACGAGCTCGACGACGCCGTCTTCCGGCGGTACCTCGTGCAGGACTACGCGTTCGTCGACTCGCTCGCGGGGCTCGTCGGCGCGGCCGTCGCGCACGCGCCGGACATGGCCGCCAGGGCGCGGCTTGCGTCGTTCCTCGGCGTGCTCGCCGACGAGGAGAACGACTACTTCGAGCGGGCGTTCGACGCGCTCGACGTGCCGGACGCGGAGCGGACCGACCCCGAGCGGGCGCCGCCGACGGCCGCGTTCGAGGACCTGATCGGCCGGGCGGCCGGCGAGGGATACGCCGAGACGCTTGCGGTTCTCGTACCCGCGGAGTGGACGTATCTCTCGTGGGCGACCGACGTCGACGGGGACCCGGACCGGTTCTACCTCCGCGAGTGGGTCGACCTGCACGACGGGCCGGAGTTCGCGGCCACCGTCGAGTGGCTCCGCGGGCAGCTCGACGCGGTCGGCCCCGAGCTGTCCCCCCGCCGCCGCGACCGCGTCGAGCGGCACTTCCGCCGGACCGTCGAACTGGAGGCGGCCTTCTTCGACGCCGCCTACGAGTGACCGCGGGGCGGACGGCCGGGCCCTGAGAGGACGCAGGGACTCCGGGGTGCGCGACCGGCGGCGGCGACCGCCGGGGAGCTACCCGTCCGCGGCCTCGACGAGCGCGGCCGCCCGCTCGGCCGCGTCGACGGCCATCTCCCCGAAGACGTAGCTGACGGGTTCGACGCCGAAGGCGCCGCGGTGGAACGCGACCGCGGGCACCTCCCCGCGCTCGCGGAAGCGCTCGCGCAGCCGCTCGCGCCGGTCCTCGTAGTCGGCGTCGAACTCCAGGGGGTCGACGCCGGCGTCCCGGGCGGCCGAGAGGAGCGCGTCGTCGGTGGCGACGTTGACCGCGCCCCGGACCGCGGGGTCGACGTCGCCGGCGGCGAGGACCGCCGTCGCGACGTGCTTGGAGGCGCCGAACTCGGGGTTGGCCGGCACCTCCACCCGCTCGCCGACGGCGTACACCCGGCCGGGGACGGCGGCCACGTCCGCGACCGCCGTCGCGTCCGGGAGCGCCTCCCCCACGTTGCTGCCGACGTTGGGGACGAAGCGGGCCATCCCGGGCGTCGTCGAGAGCACGCGGGCGGCCCGGCGGACGCGTTCGAGCGCCCGGCGCTCCGCCCGGAGCTCCGCGTCCGCGCCGCGCACGCAGAGGTCGCACCCCACCCCCCGGAGCGCCGGCATCTCCTCCTCGTGGAGCTCGCAGATCGGGCCGCGGTCCTCGAACTCCCGCACGAGCGACAGCAGCTCCGCCAGCGCCGCGTAGCCGTCCATCGTCCCGTCGGCCAGCCCGTCCGCGATCCGGTCGACGGTCGCCCCCGTCCGGGGGTCGTCCCGGATCCGGGCGACCGTGGTCGTGTCCCCGCCGACGTAGTTGCTGACGGCCGCCTGCGTCACCCCGAGGTGGGCGGCGACCTCCTCCTGTGTCAGCCCGCGCTCGGCCAGCCGCCGCGCGAGCATCGCCCGCACCGTCGGCAGGAACCGGTCGACCACGAGCTCGCTCGGCATCACCAGCGACATGTCCCCCCCGTGACCCCGCCGGGCGATAAATCGGGGCGGTGTATAATCAAGTGATACAACTAAGTTTTATCACGGCGTCCGTCCAACGGCCGCGGTGATGCACGCGACAGCCGACGGGAGACGCGCGACCGGCACGGGAGGTGGACCGCCGTGGTGAGCGCCGCGACGGCGCTCGGGCTGACGGCCGCGACGCTGGCGGCGTTCGCGGCGCTCGGCGTCCGGTACGCCCGGGGGCGGGTGGGGGGCGTCGAGGACTTCATCGCCGCCCGGGACTCCGCGGGCCTCGGGGCGACGACGGCGACGCTCGTCGCCTCGGTGATGGGCGTGTGGATCCTGCTGGCGCCCGCGGAGGCGGGGGCGGCGTTCGGGGGGGTCTCCGCGGTGCTGGGGTACGCCGTCGGCGAGGCGCTCCCGATGCTGGCGTACGCCCGGCTCGGCCCGCGGATCCGCGAGCTCATCCCCGAGGGGCACTCGCTCACCGAGTACGCGCTGGCCCGGTACGGCCCGGTCATGTACGCGTTCGTGCTCTGCGTGAGCGTCTTCTACATGTTCGTCTTCCTCGCGGCGGAGCTGACGGGGATCGCCAGCGCGTTTCACCTGATCGCGGGGGTGCCGCGGTGGCAGACGGCCGTCCTCGTCGGGGGGTTCGTCCTGGCGTACACCGCCTACGGCGGCCTCCGGGCCAGCATCTTCACCGACACCGTCCAGGCCGCCGTGATCCTCCCGCTGTTGGCGGCGACCGCCGTCGGCGCCGTCCTCGCGCTCGGCGGGACGGGCGTCGTCTACGAGCGCGTCGTCGCCGCCGACCCGACGCTGGTGGACCCGACGTTCCTCGACGGCCTGCGGTTCGGCGTCTGGGTCGCCATCGCCATCCTCGGGGCGGAGCTGCTCAACCAGACGTGGTGGCAGCGCGTCTACGCCGCCGAGGACGCCGCGACCCTGCGGCGCGCGTTCCCGACCGCCGCGGTCGTGAACTTCGTCGTGGTGCTCCTGGCGGGCCTGTTCGGCGTCGTCGCGCGGGGGTACGTGGACCTCGTCGTCGACCCCACGAGCCCCGAGTACAACGCCAGCGTCGGCTTCTTCCTCCTGCTCCTGGAGGCGTTCCCGGAGGCGCTCGTGCTCGCGGTGACGCTTTTGGCGCTGCTGCTCGTGGCGAGCACCGCCGACACGCTGTTCAACGCGCTCGCCAGCGTCGTCACCGCCGACCTGCCGCGGCTGCTCGACGAGCCCTCCGACCGGACGCTCACGTTCGCGGCCCGCGGGCTGACCGTCGTCGTCGCCGTCGCGGCCGTCCTCGTGAGCCTGCGCGCCCGGAGCGTCCTCCGGCTGTTCCTGCTGGCCGACCTGCTCGGCGCGGCGCTGATGGTGCCGCTGCTCGCGGGGCTGTACTCGCCGCGCGCGAGCGAGCCCGGCGTCGTCGCCGGCGGGCTCCTCGGCGCGGGCGTCGGGCTGGCGTTCTACCCGGCGCCGGTCGTTCGGGGGCCGCTGTCGGCGGTCCCGCTCCTCGGCGACGCGCTCCCGGCGGGGAGCTTCCTCGTCGCGTTCGTGGGCGCGGCCGGCGTCTCGGCGGCGACGACGCTGCTGGCGGCCCTGGTCGCCCCCGGCCGCTTCGACCTCGACCGCCTCGCGACGGCGATCCGCCGGCTCGACGACCCGGGGACGGGCGCCGGGGCACGGACCGACGGCGGAGGCGACGACTGACTTCGGCGCCGGACGGAGCGTAGTTAGTCGGTTGTATTACGGAGTAATTATACCGCTCCGGCGTCGACCGGGTTCCCATGAGCGGCGAGACGCGACACGACGTTCGGGCGGTCGCGCGGGGACGGATCGGCGAGCGCCTCCGCCAGATGGGACCGACGTGGGTGGCCGGCGCCGTCGCGGCCGGGCCGGCGACGATGGCGAGCCTCCTCACCGCCGGCGCGAGCTTCGGCTACGCGCTCCTGTGGGTCGTCGTCCTCTCGGCGGTGCTCGGGGCGCTCGCGCAGTACCTCGCGACGCGGCTCGGCCTCCTGACGGAGGCGGGCATCGTCGCCGTCGTCGAGGACCGCCTGGGCGAGCGGTGGGCGTGGCTCCTGGTCGCCGACGTGGTGCTGGCGGCCGGGCTGGCGCAGCTAGTGATCATGAAGACGGTCGCCGACGTCTCGGCGGCGGTGACAGGCGTGGACGCCCGCCTCTGGGGCGTCGCGTGGGCGGCGGTTCTCGCGGTCGGGCTCGCCGGCCGGGGGTACCGGGTCCTCGAACTCGGGGCGAAGCTGCTCGTCTCCGCCGTGGTCGTCGCCTTCCTCGCCTCGCTGGCGGTCGTCCCGGTCGACCCCGCGGCGGCGGCCGGCGGGCTGGTCCCGACGGTCCCCGGCGGCGTCGACGGGGCGCTCGTCGCCGCGGGCGTCCTCGGCGGCGCGGTCCACGTGACGCTGGTCACCATGCAGTCGTACACGGTGCGGGCGCGGGAGTGGACCGCCGACGACTACGGGCTGGCGACGGTCGACGTGGGCGCCTCGATGCTCGTCGCCTTCGGCGTCTACAGCCTCGCCATCTTCCTGGTCGCCGCGGGCGTGCTGCGGGGCGAGATTCCCGCCGGCGATCTGACCGCGGTTGGCGCCGCCCGGGCGCTCGGCCCGCTCGCGGGGCCGGCGGCGGAGTGGCTGTTCCTGCTCGGCCTCTGGGGCGCCGCCGTCTCGACGCTCGGCGGCAACACGGTCGTCCCGCCGTACCTCCTCGCCGACAAACTCGGCTGGAGGACCGACGTCTCCGACGGGCGCTACCGGGCGCTGCTGGCGGCGACCGCCCTTGTCGGCGCGGGCGGCGTCTTCGTCGGCGGGGCGTTCTTCCCGCTGCTCGTGTTGGTGCTGGCGTTCGGCCTCGTCGGCACGCCGTTCGCGCTCGCGGTGGTCCTGTACCTGCTGAACGACCCCGGCGCCGTCCCCGAGCCGAACTCCCGGCTCGCGAACCTCGGCGGCCTCGTCCTGATCGGGGTGACCGCGGTGCTCGCGGGACGGTTCGTCGTCGAGCGGGCCGGGGGCGGGCTCGCGGACCCGATGACGGCGTTCGTCGTCGCCTTCGCGCTCGTGCTCGGCGCGGCGACCGGCGGCGTGGCCGGGAAGTACCTCCGGGGGCGGCCGGCGTGACCGGGGGCGACGACGGCGGCGGAGACGACGTCGTCCCGGACGTCACCGACGCGAGCGACGACCCCGCGGTCGCGGACGGGGAGGGCGCGGCCCCCCCGTTCCCGCTGTCGGGGTCGACGCTGATCACGGGACCCTCGAACGTCGGCAAGACCCGCCTGACCGCCCGCGCGCTCGACGCCTGGGTCGCGGACAACGGCCCCGAGCGCGTCGTCGTGCTGGAGTTCGGCCCGGAAGTCGAGCGCGACGGGCGCGTGCTCGGCGGGCGCCTGACCCGGTTCACCTCGGTCCCGGACGGCGCCTGGCACGGCGTGCTCGCGGCGCACGCGCCCCGGGCCGGGAGCGACACCGACGCCGGGGCGGTCGAACTCGCCGCCGACAACGCCGCGCGGGCCGCCCGGCTGTTCGAGGCCGCGCCGCCGGACCCGGCGGCGGTGTTCGTCAACGACGCGACCATCCCGCTGCAGCACGCCTCCGGCGACCCCGCGCGGCTGACGGCCTACTGCGACCGGGCGTCGGCGGCCGTCTGCAACGCCTTCGACTCCGACGAGTTGGGGACCGACGACCCCGTCTCCCGCCGGGAGCGCGACGCCCTCGACGCGCTTCGCGACTGGGCCGACCGGGTCGTCAGGCTGGAGGGCGACTGAGCGGTCGCCCGTCGCCCCCCGGGTTCCCCCGCCACCGCGCTTATGCCTCGCAGTCCCTATGTCGGCCTGTGACAACCTCGCGCGGGTCCGCCGCCGGCGACGACGCGGACGCCGAGGCGCGGATCCGGCCGGTCGAGCGGGTGGACCTGCTCGGCGTGTTCCGCATCGAGAAGGCGGTGTTCGCCCAGCCGTGGCCGTACGCCGCCTTCGAGCGCCTGCTCGACGCGCCGGCGTTCCTCGTCGCCGAGGGCGACGGCGCTCCCGCCGACGCCCGCATCGACACGGGCGACGTGCTCGGGTACGTCGTCGGCGACGTGACCCCGAACCACGGCCACGACATCGGCCACGTGAAGGACATCGCGGTGCGCCCCGACGCGCAGGGGCGCGGGCTCGGCCGCCGGCTGCTCCGGGCGGCGCTGTCGGAGCTGGCGGCCGCCGGCGCGAGCGTCGTGAAGCTCGAGGTCCGCGAGGGGAACCACCGCGCGCAGGCGCTGTACGAGGACGAGGGGTTCGAGCCCGCCCGGCGCGTCCCCGGCTACTACGGCGACGGCGAGGCTGCGTTCGTGATGCGTCTGGACCTGGGCGAGTGGGTCCGCGGGTGCAACGCGGACGCCGGGTCGCCGTAGCCGCCGCGGACGCCGCGGGCGACGACCGACCGCGGTCGCGCCGGCCGACGCTGGGTCGCCGCGTCGGCGACCACGGACGGCAGGTGTTTTGCGCCTCGCGCCCCGACCCGGGCGCATGGGATACGCGTGTCCGGTGTGTGAGACTCCCCAGCGCGACGGCGAGCACCTGGCGAACCACCTCGCGTTCACGGCGATGCTCCACGGCGACGACCACGAGGCGTGGCTGGACGAGCACGTCGACGACTGGGGCGCCCGGACGCCCGCGGACCTGGCGTCGGCCGTCGTCGAGTTCGCCGAGGAGGACGAGTACGAAGAGGTGTTCGAGGACACTGCGGGGCCGACCGAAGGGAGGCCCCGCAGCGAACGGGGAGCGGACGCGACCCGTGAGCACGGCGCGAACGACCACGAGCATTCGCACGACCACGGCGCCCCCGACCGCCCGGACGTCGCCGGCGACGCCGCCGGCGGACTGGGCGGCGTCGCGGGGGCGGTGACTGACGAGGCCGTCGAGTCGGTGCTCGCGGAGGCGCGCGAACTCACCGAGGAGATGTACGGGTCGGACGGCGACGCGAACGACGGCGACGGGGGGACCGACAGCGACGGAGAGGTCGACGGCGCGAACGACAGCGAGGACGGGGAGTAGGCGGGGGGAGTCGCCCGCCGCGTCGCCGGCGGGGGAGCGAAGGGAACCACTCTTTGGCGGAACCGCCCCACCGGACCGTATGGAGACCGAGGGAACCCTCGCGCCGGCGACGCCCGCGGAAGCCCGCGCGGAGTACGAGGCGCTCGTGCCCGCCGCGAAGGTGGCCGTCCGCGAGGCGGCGAAGGCGATGGAGTTCGACCGCGAGGAGTACGCCGACCGGGTGACCGGCGAGGTCGTCGAGTCGGTCAGGGACGCGCTGTTCGCGTCGCTGCTGCGCGTGCACGTCGGCACGCGCGAGGAGTACGAGGCGTGGCTGGACGACCACCCGGAGTACGAGCCGGACCTGGCCGGCAGCGAGCACGTCGACAACGTCGTCTGGCACCCCGTCCGGTTCGCGGCCGGCGGTAACGGCACGGCGGACGGCGACAGCGAGGGGAGGGACGCCGACGGGGGGGCGGACGCCGATCCCGCCGACGGGACGAAGCCGGTCCTCGCGGCGACGTGGCAGGCCGAGCGCGAGGCGGCGCTGGGCACCCTCCGGAGGCGGGCGTTCGGGCGGGCGTACCGGCCGGTCGTGAGCGAGGCGGACGGCGACGAGGCCGACGCCGTCGCCGGCGACGGCCCGGACGAGTCCTCCGAGTAGCGGGAGCGTCACGCCGACAGCGCCCCCCGGCCCCGAGGCGTAACCCGTTTGCGCCGTCGACCCGTACCGCGCCCATGCGACCGGTCACGCGGACGTTCCTCGCCGTCGTCCTGGCGGTGCTCGTCGGCCTCCTCGCGCTCGGAGCGCTCCCCTCCTACCTCGGCGCCGGCGACCCGTACTACCTCACGGCGACGCCCGCCGAGGCCGACGGGCCGGCCTACACCCTGAACGCGAGCGAGGGCGGCATCGCCGAGCAGCGCTTTCGGTACTTCTTTTCGGCGGTCGAGTCCGAGGACGGCCGCTCGGAGGCGTACCGGAGGGGACCCTACGGGCTGAAGGAGGGGTTCACGCACTCGCCGTTCGACGAGGTGGCGACGTTCCGGGAGTTCGCGCCCGAGGGGGCCGTCGACGGCGACGCCGTCTTCGTCCGGTACAACGAAACCCGATACCGCGTAACGATCGAGCACCCGTGAGCGACGAGGCACCCGTAAACGACGAGGCATCCGTGAGCGACGAGACGCCCGACGGCGACGACGGATGGGAGTCGGACGCGCCCGACTTCGACGACGGCAGGCGACACGACTGGCCGGGCGAGCCGGAGTGGCCGGTCCGCGAGAGCGTCGTCGAGTACGAGACGGGGTGGCAGCTCGCCGGCTACGACCTGGTGGAACACCCCGACGGCTCGACGAAGCGGTACTACTGGTCGGAGCTGGCGACGGCCGTCGTCGTCGTCGCCCGCGCCGGCGACGACCTCCTCATGGTCGAGCAGTACCGCCCGACCGTCCGCAACACGCAGCTGGAGCTCCCGGCCGGCATCGTCGAGGCGGGCGAGTCCTACACCGAGGCGGGCCGGCGGGAGCTCCGCGAGGAGACCGGCTTCGACGCCGGGTCCCTCTCCGTGCTCGGGGAGGTGCAGTGCACGACCGGCCTGCTCCGCCACACCCGGGGGTTCGTCTTCGCCGAGGGGCTGGAGCCGGTCGGGCAGGACCTCGACGACAACGAGTACCTCGTCCCGCGGACCGTCCCGGTCGACGACGCCGTCGAGGTGGCCCGCACGCCGCCGACGAACGACGCGACGCTGGAGGGCGTCCTGCTGGCGCGCGAGGAGGGCCTGCTGTAGGGGGTGTCGGGGGTAGTCGCGCCCGCGGTTGCGGGGGTCGCCGCCGGCGGAGCGCTTTTCACCGGGCGACGGCACCCCACGGGCATGGACGGCGAGATCACACCGGAGGAGGTCGAGCGACTCCTCGCGGACGGCGCCGACGTGCGCGTCGTCGACATCCGCTCGCCGGGGGCGTACGCCCGCGGGCACATCCCCGGCTCCGAGAACGTCCCGTTCGACCGGCTCCCCGACAGGGTCGAGTCGCTGACCGGCAGCGACCGCATCGTCACCGTGTGTCCCCACGGGAAGGCCAGCGTGCAGGCCGCCCGGCTCATCGAGTCGTTCGAGGGGACCGCCGACGCGACCGTCGAGAGCATGGCCGGCGGGCTGGAGGCGTGGGAGGGCGACCTCGAAGCCGGCGACGACGGCCGCGACGGGACGGAGACGGAAGCGGAGGCCGACGAGGGCCCGCAGTCGCCGTTCTGAGGCGACCGTCGGCGCGGCCCGACGGCTGACCGCCGCGCGGTCCCCCGCTACCGACGCCCCCGGCCGGCGCGACCGACCGCGACCAGCCCCGCGGCCGCGACGAGGAGGGCGACGGCGGCCGCGCCGACGCCGAACCCGCGGACCGGAACGTCGGTTCCGGTGGTTCCGCCCCCGTCGGCGGTCGCCGGTCCGTCGTCCGACCCGTCCTCCGGCGTCGCGGTCGCCTCCACGGTCAGCGTCGCGGTCGCGTCGCCGACGGCGACGGTGTGGCGGCCGGGGTCGGCCACGCTCACCGGGATCCGGAGCGTGACGGTTCCGCCGGGGGCGACCCGGACGCGCTCGGTCGCCACGCGCTCGCCGTCGACGCGGACGACGAGGTCGCCGTCGGCGGGGACGTCGCCGGGGGCGACGACCTCGGCGGCGACGAGCGACGACTCGTTCGACGCGACGGTCGACGGGTCCACCGACAGCGACGCGACCGACGGCGCCGCCGGCTCGCGGACGCGCACCTCGTAGCTCCGGCCGCGTACGGTCACCTCGTAGGTGCCCGCCTCCGCTGGCGTCCACGACAGCGGGACGGTCGCGTTCGCGCCCGGCGCGAGCGTCCCGTTCGCCGCGTCGACCGTGCGGTTGCCGACCGTCAGCGCCACACGGTACTCGCCGGCGGCGCCGCCGTCGTTGGCGACCGTCACGGGGACGGTCACCGTCTCGCCGAGCGCGAGCGTCGCCGGCGGCGCGAGGAGCGTGCCGTTCCGGTAGGGGCCGCTCGCCTCCACGGCCGCCGGCCGGCTCACCACGATCCGGGCCGGGAGCGTCCCGAACGCCGCCTCGTGGGCGTCGCCGTCCCACATCGGGGGGGCGGCGTCGGTCCGCGTGTAGCGCTCGGCGGCGTCGCCCACGGACCCGTTCCCGGCGTCGGCGACGAGCGCGAGGAAGCGGTCGCCCGTGACGGGGTCGTCCTCGGCGTTCAGCCGGGCGAGCACCGTGGCGAAGGTGGCGCCGCCGTCGCTCGCGAGGCGGATCCGCCGGTCGAGGTCGCCGGCGACGAGGGCGCCCTTCCGGTACTGCGCGGGGCCCTCCCAGGTGTCCGGGTCGGCCAGCACCGCGTCGGCGTACGGGTCGCGGGTGCCCCGCGCGAGGTGGTCGGCGAACGCCTCGAAGCCGATCCGCTCCTGTCGGAGCGCGAGCGACGCGGCGTAGTAGTCGGCCGAGCCCTCGATCGTCCAGCGCGTCTCGGCGGTCGTCCGGTACGACTGCCGGGTGTGGACGTACTCGTGGAGCCAGGGGCTCGACGCGTCGTTCAGCGGCTCCCCGGCCCGCACCCACGCGTCGGCGTCGCCGGTCTGGATCCCCCGCACGGCCCATTCGACGCCCGTCGGCGCGGCGACGACGAACACCGACCCGTCGCGGTCGCCGACGCGGAGCGCGTCGGACGCGGCCGCGTAGGCGTCGAGGACCTCCTCGGGCGCGGTCGTCATGTCGTCGGCCGCGCCCTCGGGGACGACCAGCCGGAACGTCTGCCCGTGGGCCGTCCGCTCGTGGGTCGTGTGGTCGCCGAGGAAGGCGACGCGCCCGCCGACGGCGCCCGGACCGGCGGTCGTCGCCTCGCGGCTGAACCCCACGGCGTCGCCCCGGTAGCGCCAGGAGACGCCGGGACCGGGCACCCGCACGAGCGCCCACTCCCCGGCGTCGACGAAGAGGTAGCCGCCGTCGGCGGTGCCGGCCGCCCGGGGTGTCGCCGCGTCGGCGACCGTCCTCGCCCGGTCGGGCCGGGCCGCGACGGGGCCGCCCGCCGCGAGCGCGTGCCCGTCGAACCCGCCGGACGCGGCGGTCTCGTTGGCCGGGAGGCGGTAGCTGATCGTCGGCGAGGCCGTCTCGCCGTCCCACTCGTAGGTGTCGCCGCCGGCGGCCGAGAAGCCGTCCGTCTCGACGCCCGCGGCGTCGGGGTCGATCGACGCCTCCAGTTCGGTCACGCGGTCGGGGATCTCGAACCGGAGGGTGACGCCAACCTCGCCGGGCGTCTCCGGCGTGAGCGCGAGCGTCGTCGTCAGCTCGACGTCGTCGGTCGCCGACGCGGCCGTCGCCGCCGTCGCCGACGCCGCGGTCGGTCCGCCCGTCGCCGCCGCGGTCCGGGTCGGCTGACCGACCGACGGCGGTCCCGGATCGGCCGTCCCGGCGGCCGCCGCCGGCTGGATCGCCCCCGCGGGCGCGACGAGCACGAGCACGAGACAGACCGCGGCGACGACCCTGCTCCCCCGAGTCACGGCCGGCCGTTCGGGGGACGCATATAAAACCGTTCGGCGGATCGGGCCGCGGGGTCCCGGTTCGGCCGAGCGGTCGGGGCGGCTATTCGGGTGTCACTCCCGCCGGAACGAACGACAGCGGGGTCGGCGGCGCCGGCCGCGGCGCTCGCGAGGGATCCGAAGAACGGAAGAACGGAACGCGACTGCTCGACGGCGGATCTCAGGTCGGTCCGGAGGTCACGCGACGTTGAACCCCTTGTCGCGGAGGAAGCTCTCGACGCGGCCGCTGTGGTTCCCCTGGAGCTCGATGGCGTCGTCCTCGACGGTGCCCCCGCAGGCGAACTTGGACTTCAGGTCGCTCGACAGCGAGTCCATGTCCACGTCCTTCGGGTCGAACCCCTCGATCACCGTTACCTCCTTACCGTACCTGCGCTCGTCGATGCGGATCGAGATCTCCTGAGACTCCTTGGCGACGTCCTCGCAGACGCAGAGTTCCTCAGGCAGTCCGCACGTCGAGCATACCTCGGACATTTCCGGTCGGACGTACAGGACCGCTATATTAAATCCTGTCGGGTGTTCGCACGCGAGACACGGGCGCTGCGTCCCGCCGTCGGGGGCGCGTCCCCGCCGGACCGGCGGCCGCCGGGCGGACCGCGACGGGAGGGTCGTGCGGACCGCGCGGTCCCGGCCCGCGCGTCACGACGGCTTGCCGGCGCCGCCGAGGCGCCGGAGGACCGGGGCGTGCTCGCGCACGAGGTCGTCGACCGCCTCGACGGCCCGCCGCGCGTCCGCCTCGTCGACGCCGTCGCCGTAGCGGGCGCGCTCGTAGGCGTCCGCGACCGTCCGGGCGCGGTCCCCGAAGCGGTCGCCCGCCAGCGCCGCCACGAACTGCCGGGGCGTCTCCCCGGGGCGGCGGGGCCGGTAGACGAGCGCCGCGAGGTACTCGAGCCGGCGGAACGCCCGCTCGGCGTCGGTCGCGGGGTCCGCGCGCGACTGCCGGAGCAGCCAGACCGTCCGGCGGACGCGCCCGGTCACGCCGAACCGACGCGCGCCCGCGAGAGTACCCACCAGCGCGGCGAGGCCGACGGCGACGTCGCCGCGGGTCGGCGTCCAGCCGTCGCCCCCGCCGTCGCCGGCGCCGCCCCCGCCGCCCGCGGGCGTCACGTCGCCGGTGAGGCCGCCGACGGCGGTTGCGGCGGTGGCGTTGCCGAACTCGTCGTTCCCGGGGTTGATCGCGCCGATGTCGGGCGTGCCGACCCCGGCGGTCGTCTCGCTCCCCGGCGTCGCCGTGGGCGTCTCGTAGCTCCCGTCCGAGGAGCCGGCGGCGTCGACGTTCTCGACGCCCTCCTCGCGGGCGGCCTCGACGCTCGCCTGCTCGGCCGACTCGCGGGGTCCCGAGGGCGTCGGGTCGAACCGGATCCAGCCGTGGCCGGGGAAGTACACTTCGACCCACGCGTGCGAGTCGAGGCCGCGGACGACGTACGTGTCCTCGCTGACCTGCTGTCCGGACGTGTAGCCGGTGACGAACCGGGCGGGGACGCCCTGGCTGCGGAGCATCGCGACCATCGTCGTCGCGAAGTAGACGCAGTAGCCCGACTCCATCTCGAACAGGAACGTGTCGGCGACGTCGCCCTGCGGGGCCGGCACGTCCAGCGAGTACTCCTTCGTGCGTTCGAGGTAGCGCTCGACGGCGACGGCCGCGTCGTAGGGGTTGCTCGCGCCGGCCTGATCGAGCACCCGCGCCGTGCGCTCGCCGACGCGGTCGGGCGTGCTCCCGGGGAGCTGCGTGTACCGCGAGCGGATCCCGTCCGGGTAGTCGGTGCCGGCGCGCCGGAGGTCGGCGGGGGTCGCGGTCGGCCGCTGGCTGACCACGGTGTAGGTGTCGTTCTCCAGCAGCGTCGTCCCCGGCTGGAGCCCGTCGTGTGTGGTCACCTGCGCGGTGTCGCCGGCGCGGCCGCGGACCTCGACGGGCTTCCACGCCGCCGGGAGCGCGTCGAGCTGGCCGCGTGCGGTCACCCGCTGGACGAGGCGCTCGCTCTCCCCGGGCGGCGGTCCGAGCGACCCGGGGCCGGTGTACGGCTCCGTGTCCCCGGTCCGTACCCACCCGCCGCCGGTGTAGCGGTCGTAGGAGCCGACGCGCCAGTAGGCGGCGTCGTCGGCCTCGACGGTGAAGCGCACCTCCGGCGACAGGCGGATGCTGCCGAGCACGCCGACGGAGTCGCTGTTAGTGACGAGGCTGGACTCGACGGTCGGGGAGGCGCCGCCGGGGACGACGGGGTTCGTCGCGCTCCCGGGGACGACGGTGACGACGCTCGTGGCGACGACCATGGCGGCCACGAGCACCGCGAGCGTGTCCCACTGGGCGAGCACGCCGCGCCGGCCCGCGGCCTCCAGCCCCGCGAAGCCGACCGCGAGCGTGAGGCCGACGGCCGCCGTCAGCCCCACCCCGGCGCCGGCGTCGCCCGTGAGCAGGAAGAAGCCGGTCGTCGCCCCCGCCACGGTCGCGGCCTCGACGTACCGCCGGCGCACCAGCAGGTACGTCGCGAGGAACGTCGGCACCGGCGCGAGGAACAGCGCCCACGCGCCGGCGTTCAGCAGGCGCAGCACCGACAGCCCGGACAGCAGGGCGAGCACGTCGGCGGCGACCCGGCCGAGGGTGAACAGCGACCGCGCGGCCTGCGGGACCGACATGAAGTAGCCGAGCAGCGCGAGCGCGAAGCCGACCGCGGTGAGGCCGACGGCGGTGCGCTCGCGCAGGAAGCCGCCGAGCCACGCCGCGACGGCGACGACGAGCGCCGTCTCCATCAGGAAGAACGTCGCGCCGCCGACCACGTCGACGACGTGGTGGAACACCGAGAGGAACGCCGCGACCGCGAGCGCGACCCCGAGCGCGGCCGGCCGCCGCACCGCCGCGGCGACCGAGTAGCTCCCGGGGTCGTCCCCGTCGCCGTCGCGGCCGGCGGCGGTCGCGGCGTCGCCGCGGTCGCCGCGGTCGCTCCCCCCACCGGACCCGAGGCCGCCGAAGCGGTCGCCGACGGGGGCGCTCACGCGATCACCTCCCCGTCGCCGGCGGGGCCGTCGCCGACGCGGCCGTCGGGCCGGGAGACGCCGTACGTCGGGGGGCGCTCCGCCCGGAGGTCGGCGAAGTCGTGCTCCTCGCCGGCGACGGTCACGCGCACGCGGTCGGCCTCGCCGTACACGGTCACGTCGGCCTCCGTGTCGCCGAGGCGGCCGGGGCCGGCGACCGCGAGGCGTTCGAGCAGGCGCACCTGGCTCCCCCGCTCGCCGGTGACGGTGAGCGTCCCGTCGGGCAGGCGCACGTCGACCGGGACGCCGTCCTCCACGAGCGCGAGCGCGAGGCTGGCGGTCGCCTCGGCCATCCCGTCGGCGGCGCCGGGCGCGGCGGCCGCGCCGGCGGCGACGGAGACCGCCTCGGTCTCGGCCTCCGCGGAGAACTCCTTCACGATGAGGTCGTCGCGCTTGGCCGTCGACTTCCAGTGCACGTCGCGCAGGGAGTCGCCGCGGGCGTACTCGCGGAGCCGGTCGAACTCGCGGCGCTCGCGGTGGACGCCCGTCTCGTGGAGCGCGCGCAGGTCGCGCCGCGCCCACCCCGCGACCGCGTGGACCATCGGGTAGACGAGCACCTCGGCGGTCTCGGCCGTCGAGAGGTCCGTCTCGGCCAGCCCGAGCACGTCGCGGGCGGTCACCTCCGCGGGGCCGAGCCGGTGGCGCCCCCGCCGTTCGTACGCCAGTTCGTACTCGACGGGGACCGCCCCCACCACCGTCTGCGTCACCAGCCGGTCGGCGCTGACGCCGTCGCCGACCCGCTCGCGGACGACCCCGGTGAACGGCCGGTCCATGCCGGTCTCCTCGTCGGGGCGGGGGCCCTCGCGGTCGCCGAAGAACAGCCGCACCGGGTAGCTGCGCCCCACGTGGTCGTCGGGCGGGACGGCGCGGGCGGCCGTCGGCACCTCCGCCCACCGCAACTGGAGGTAGGCGGCCGTCAGCACCACCAGCGCCGGCACCACGACGGCGTTGAGCGACCGGGGGCCGAACAGGAGGCCGGAGGCGACCGCGAGGACGGCGACGGCGACGACCGCCTTCCCGCGTCGGGTGAGCCGCATCGCTACTCGACGGCCACCGACGAGAGGGCGTCCTCGACCACGTCGAGGCCTGACTCGCTGCCGGTCCGGGGGCGGACGCGGTGGGCGAACACCGACCGGGCTTCCGTCTGCACGTCGTCCGGGACGACGTACTCGCGGCCGTCGAGGACCGCGCGGGCCTGGGCGGCGCGCACGAGCGCGATGCTCCCGCGGGGACTCACCCCCAGTTGGGCGTGCTCGCGGGTGTACGCCGCCAGGTCGGTGACGTACTCGCGGACGGGCTCGGAGACGCCGACCTCCCCGACGGTCGCGCGGGCGCGGCGCAGCTGTTCTGTCGTCGCCACCGGGTCCAGCGACTCGATCGGGTGGTCGCCGGCGGTGCGGCCGAGCATCTCCGTCTCGTCGGCCCGGTCGGGGTAGCCGAGCCGGAGCTTCTTCATGAAGCGGTCGATCTCCGCGATGGGGAGCTCGTAGGTCCGGCCGGGCTCCACGTCGTTCTGGGTCGCGATGACGGTGAAGGGGTCCGGGAGGTCGCGGGTGACGCCGTCGACGGTGACCTGCCGCTCCTCCATCGCCTCCAGCAGGGCCGACTGGGTCTTCGGCGGCGCGCGGTTGATCTCGTCGCCGAGGACGATGTTCGCGAACACCGGCCCGGGCCGGAACTCGAACTCGCCGGTCTTCTGGTTGTACACGTTGACGCCGGTCACGTCCGACGGGAGGAGGTCGGGCGTGAACTGGACGCGCTTGAACTCGCAGTCGACCGAGCGCGCCAGCGAGCGCGCCAGCATCGTCTTCCCGACGCCCGGCACGTCCTCCAGCAGGAGGTGCCCCCGGGCGAGCACCGTCACGAGGACGTGCTCGACGGCGGCGTCGTTGCCGACGATGACGCGGCCGACGTTGTCGGCGACGCGGGAGACGAGGTCGGCCGCCTCCGGGATCGGGAGGGGGGAGGGTTCGCCCGCCTCGCGGTCGCGGGTCGCCGCCTCGGGCTCGCGGTCGGCTTCCGCCTCGGCGTCGCTCACGCGCGAAGCACCCCCGAGAGCGGAGAATACACCCGGCAGCGGGCTGTCTGGGTGTCGTTCACACGCGTCGTCAAGGCCCGGACGGACCTAACTCTGCCGCCTGTGGACGCGCCGCACACCAAACGGCGATGGGGGCGCGATACCGACCGCTCCGGATCGCTCGGGAGCGATGTCGACCGGTCGCGAGCCGTCGGGAGCCACGGGGGGGACGGGGGAGCGAACCCGACGGGTTCGTGTGGAACGCGGGCCCGGAACCGGGGGCGCCGGGCGCGACGGCGGGCCCGCGACACGCGGCCGGCGTCGCCGGCAGCGACGCGCGTCCGCCGTCCGTACCGACGTGACACCCGGGAGAAACGATCGGTCGCGGATCGCCCGACTCGACGGCGACGCGAGGGATCGCCCGACTGAGAAAGGATTAGGTGGGTTCGATCCGGAGGGGTACCCGGTTCGGGATCGAGGATGTCAGGGAGACCACAGGGTTCGTACGGCGGGGGCTTCGTGGAGCGCGCCGTCGCGGCCGCCGACCGGGCCGAGGCGGCGCTGCCGGCCGACGCCGACGCCGCGGCGGTGGCGGAGGCGCTGTGTTCGGCGCTGTTCGCCGACGTGCTCGGCTACGGCGGGGACGGCTACGCCCGCGACGGGCGGGTGGTTCGCCTCCGCGACGCCGACGGGGTCGTCGGCGCGACGGCGGCGACCGTCGGCCGCGGCGAGGACGTCGGGACCGCGGTGGTCGCGGCGTTCGAGGCCGCCAGCGCCGCGCCGTCGGCCCGCTACGTCGTCGCCGGCGGGCTCGACCGCCTGCTCGTGTTCGAGCGGACCCGCGAGGACGCCGACGACGACGAGGCGCGGACCGTCGCCGGGGTGACCGCGACGACCCACGCCGACATCCCGCTCGGGGAGGTGATCGAGGCCGGCCGGCGCGGCCCGCTCTCGCAGACGCTCCGGCCGGGGCGACAGCTCGCGGTGGCGAAACTGGCGGACCTGCGGCCCGGACAGCTGACGCCGGCCCGACCTCGCGGCTCCGGCGACGACGGGCAGGAGGGTCGGTCAGGCGACGGCAAGTCCGGGGAACGCCCGGCCGACGACGGCGGGCCCGGAGGTCGTCCGGTCGACGACGACCCGGGCGCGCTCGTCGGGACGCTCCGGGACTGCCTCGACGACCACCTCGCACCCGCCGTAGCCGACGCGCAGTCGGCGCTGGCGGGCGACGCCGACGCCTTCGACGAGCGCGCCGACGAGTTGCGGGAGGCGGTCGCGAGCGCCCGCCGCGGCGACGGCGACGGGACGGCCGCGGGGCCGGCGCGGCGACGGCTGCGCGCCCACGAGCGCGCCCACGCCGACGCCCGCGACCTCCGGGCCGCCTACGGCACCTGGGTCCGCGGCGCCGGGCGGACGGGGTTCACCCCCTCGGAGAACCGCCGGGCGTTCGCCCGCGTCGCCGCGTTCCAGTTGCTGGAGGAGGTACTCCTCGTGCGCACGCTCGGGAGCCTGGGCACCGTCGAGGACGTGCTCGCGGGCGACGCGGTCGAGCGGTTCGAGGCGTTCGCCGAGGCGGCGGGCGTCGGGCGCGACGCCGGCGACCTGCTCGGCGTCGCCCGCGAGCGCCTCGCCGACGTGTTCGACCGCCGCGCCCCCGACCTCGCCGGGTGGGCGCTGTCGGACGACGGGGTCGCCGAGGCGCTCTCGCGGACGGTCCGGGCCCTCGGTCCTCTCGCGTTCCCCGGGGACGCCGAGCGCGCGGCCGCGGCGTACGACCGCCTGCTCTCGGTCGCGAACCTCCCGGGGATCGACACCGACCCCGCCGACCCCGACCCGCTCCCCGGAAGGCTGCTCGACGCGGCGGGATACGACGCCGACACCGCGGCCGGCGGCGCCGACGCGGGGTCGGGCGAGAGCGGCGGCCGGGACGTGGGGGCGGCCGCCGGCACGGGGGCCGACCTGCTCGACCCCGCCGTCGGCGACGGTCGCCACCTCCTCGCGGCGGCCGACCGGCTACTGGCGGGGCTCGCGGACGCCGCCCCCGAGGAGCGCCTGCGGGCCGTCACCGACCGCCTGACGGGCGCGAGCCCCGACCCCCTGGCGTGTCGGGTGACGGAGACGCGCCTGCTCCTCCGCCTGCTTGGGGACTGCCTGGCGGTCCGCCGGACGGACGACGGCCGGACGCTCGGTCCCCTCCCCGTCCACTGCACGGACCCGCTGATCCGCGAGCACACCCCGGCGGCGCTCGACCGCGAGGACTACGGCTACGTGGTCGGGGCGCCGCCGGCGACGCTCCGGCGCGACGTGGCCGAGGGGCCGGTGGCGGACGCGTACGCCGACTACGAGACGGCGTACTACACCTACGACACCTCCGCGCTGTACGTCGAGCGCGCGAGCGAGTGGCTCGCCGAGAACGGCACGCTCGCGCTCCGCGTCGCCTGGCGCTTCCGGGACACGCGCTTCGGGACCCGCCTGCGCGAGCGCCTGCCGCAGTGGTACCGCCTGGAGGAGCTTCGGGAGGTGCCGGGGACGGCCGCCGGCGGGACGCCGGTCCTGCTGGTCGGCCGTCGCTTCCGGCGGAACGAGCCCGTGGTCGACCCCGAGGAGTACGAGCCGCCGACGTACGGCTTCACGTACGCCGAGGGGCTCGACGGCGCGGGCGTGCGGCGGTCGTCGTCCCGGCTGACCGCGGACCCCTGGGACTGGGACGCCGACGGCGACGACGACGATATCGGGATCTGAGCGGGGACCGTCGCCCCGCCGGTCGGTGCGAAACCCTTTCGCCCCTCGCCCGCCCGGCACTCAAGCAAGGACATGGTCACGGGAGCGCCGGCGACGATGCTCGACCGCCGCGAGGAGCTCACGCCGATGCTCGCCCAGTACGTCGACGTGGCCGAGGAGTACGACGACTGCGTCGTCCTCTTCCGCGTCGGCGACTTCTACAAGGCGTTCTGCGAGGCCGCAGACGAGGTGGCCCGCGTCTGCGAACTCACCCGCATCGAGCGCGAGGACTCCACGGGCACATACACCGCCTGCGGCGTCCCCGTCGACAACGCCCCGAAGTACCTCCGGCGCCTGCTCGACGCGGGCTACCGCGTCGCCGTCGCCGACCAGGTGGAGGACCCCGAGGAGGCCTCGGGCCTGGTCGACCGCGCGGTCACGCAGGTGCTCACCCCGGGCACCGTCGTCGAGGAGGAACTGCTCGCGGAGGGGTCGAACACCTACGTCGCCTGCGTCGCGCGCGGGGGCGAGCGGAGCGAGCGCGAGACGCGCGAACCGATCCGTGAGGACGACGACCCCGCCTACGGCGTCGCCTACGTCGACGTCTCCACCGGCGAGTGCGCCGTCACCCGGGGCGACGCCGCCGACGTGGACGAGGAACTCGCGCGGATCGCGCCCGCCGAACTCCTCCGCGGCCCGGAGGTGCCCGACGCGGTCGTCGACGCCGCCGGCTGCATGGTCACGGAACGCGACCCGGGGAACTTCGAACCCGACGCCGCCGCCGACAGGCTCGCGGCGTATGCGGACCCGGACCGCTTCGGGCCGGCCGAGCGCGTCGCCTGCGGCGCCCTGCTCGCGTACGCCGAGTACACCCAGGGCGACGACGGCCCGCTGGAGTACGTCCGGCGCGTCCGCCGGTACGACCCCCGGCGCTCCCTGCGCCTCGACGCGACCGCCCTCCGCGGGCTGGAGTTGTTCGAGAACCACGTCGGCTCCGGCCGGACGCTGTTCGAGACGGTCGACGAGACGCGCTCGGCGCTGGGCCGGCGGCGCCTCCGCGCGTGGCTCCGGCGGCCGCTCGTGGACGCGGCGGACATCGAGGCGCGACACGACGCGGTCGCGGCGTTCGCCGAGCACACCCTCGTCCGCGAGGACGTGCGCGAGGCGCTGTCGGCCGCCTACGACCTGGAGCGGCTCGTCGGCCGGGTCTCGCGGGGGCGGGCGAACGCCCGCGACCTCCGCTCCCTGCACGACACCCTCGCCGCGGTGCCCGCGGTCCGCGAGGCGCTCGCGGGGATCGACGCGCTGGCGGACCTCCGGGCGGATCTCGACCCGCTCGACGACCTCCGCGAGCGGATCGACGCCGCGGTGGTCGAGGAGCCCCCGCAGGAGATCACCGAGGGCGGCGTGATCCGGGCGGGCTACGACGACGAGTTGGACGACCTCCGCGAGACGGCCCGCGAGGGCCGCGAGTGGGTCGCGGACTTGGAGGCGAGCGAGCGCGAGCGGACGGGGATCGAGAACCTGGAGGTCGGGTACAACCAGGTCCACGGCTACTACATCGAGGTGACGAACGGGCAGCTCGGGAAGGTGCCCGACGACTACACCCGCCGGCAGACGCTGAAGAACAGCGAGCGCTTCTACACGCCGGAGCTGAAACGGCGGGAGGACGAGATCCTCGGCGCCGAGGAGCGCGCCGAGTCGCTGGAGTACGAGCTGTTCGCCGCCCTCCGCGAGGAGGTCGCCGACGAGTCCGACCGGATCGGCGCCCTCGCGGACGCGCTCGCCCGCGTGGACGCGCTGGCGGCGCTCGCCACGGTCGCCGTCGAACGCGACTACGTCCGCCCGGAGCTGATCGCGGGCGACGGCGACCGCGCCGACGACGGCGACAGCGGCGGGGACGCGGACGACGCCGGAATCCACCTGAAGCGCTCCCGACACCCGGTCGTCGAGGAGACCGAGCCCGAGTTCGTGCCCAACGACGCCGACCTCCCGCGGGGGACGGTCGCGGTGATCACCGGGCCGAACATGAGCGGGAAGTCGACGTACATGCGGCAGGTCGCGCTCGCGGTCGTGCTCGCGCAGGCCGGATCCTTCGTCCCCGCCGACGAGGCCCGCCTCCCCGTGGTCGACCGGGTGTTCACCCGCGTCGGCGCCAGCGACGACATCGCGGGCGGGGAGTCGACGTTCATGCGCGAGATGCGCGAGCTGACCGACGTGCTCCACGACGCGACCGCCGATTCGCTGGTCCTCCTTGACGAGGTGGGCCGGGGAACCGCGACGACGGACGGCCGGGCCATCGCCCGCGCCGCGGTCGAGTTCCTCCACGAGGAGGCGGGCGCGACGACGCTGTTCGCGACCCACTACCACGGCCTCACGGACCTCGCCGACGAGTACGAGCGCGTGGTGAACCGCCACTTCGCCGCCACCGAGCGCGACGGGGACGTGACGTTCCTCCACCGGATCCGCGAGGGCGCCGCCTCCTCCTCCTACGGCGTCGAGGTGGCCGACCTCGCGGGCGTGCCGGAGTCGGTCGTCGCCCGCGCGCACGACCTCGTCGCCGCCGAGCGCGCTGACGACGGGGAGGGGACCGGAGGCGACGCCGACGGGACGGGACCGGCGTCGACCGACGACGCTCCGGCGGACCCGCCCCAGCGGACGCTCGACGACCTCGCCGGGAACGGGCACGGGCACGCGAACGGGGGCGGGAGCGGCCGGAGGGACGGTCGCACTGCCGACGGCCGCGACGCGACGGCGGGACGCGACGCGGCCGCCGGGGGCGACGACGCCGACGCCGACGCGGTCGGGGACCTGCTCGCGACGCTCCGGGAGCTCCGGGTCGCGGAGACGACGCCGCTGGAGGCGCTGAACACGCTCCACGACCTCCAGCGGCGCGCCGAGGAGGCGGCCGACACCGACACCGGCGTCGGCGACGGCAACGGGAACACCGACGGCGACGACGCCGGTGAGGGATCGTGACCGACGGCCACCCCCCCGGCGACCGACCCGGCGCCGGCAGCCACGGCGAGGGCACGGTCCGCGAACTCCCGGAGGCGACCGTCGAGCGCATCGCCGCCGGGGAGGTGATCACCAGGCCGGCGCGCGTCGTCGCCGAACTCGTGGAGAACGCCCTCGACGCCGGCGCCGACCGGGTGGACGTGTCGGTCGACCGCGACGGCACCGACCGGATCCGGGTCGCCGACGACGGCCACGGGATGGGCCGGGCGGACGCCGTCCGCGCGGTCGAGCCCCACACCACGAGCAAGATCCGCGACGCGGACGACCTGCGGGAGGCCGGGACGCTCGGCTTCCGCGGGGAGGCGCTGGCGGCCATCGCGGACGCGGGGCGCCTCGAACTCGTCACCAACGACGGGGGCGACGTGGGCACGCGGGTCGTCGCCGAGGGGGACGGGACCCGCGGCGACGGCGACAAACTGGTCGAGGACGCCGGCCGCGCCCGCGGCACCACGGTCGTCGTCACCGACCTCTTCGGCGACCGGCCCGCCCGCCGGGAGTCGCTCGCGTCGCCGGCGCGGGAGTTCGGCCGGATATCGGAGCTGATCACGGCGTACGCGCTCGCCCGTCCGGAGGTGGCGTTCTCGCTGGAACACGACGGGAGCGAGACGGCCTCGACGCCCGGCACCGGGACGCGGGACGCGCTCGTCGCGCTGTACGGTCGCGAGACGGGCGGGGAGTCGACCGGGTTCACCCACCGGGTCGGCGTCGACCTGGCGGACCGGTCGGCGGACCTGGCGGTCGAGGGGCGGCTCTGTTACCCCTCGGCGACGCGCGCGAGCCGGGACCACGTCCACGTCTCGGTGAACGGCCGGCCCGTCCGCGACGACGACCTCCGGCGGGCCGTCTCGCGCGGGTACGGGAGCCTGCTCCCCGGCGGCCGGGAGCCGGTGGCGGCCGTCCGGCTCGACCTCCCGGCGTGGGCGGTCGACCCGAACGTCCACCCGGCGAAGGAGCGGGTGGCGCTCCGCGGCGGCGACCGCGTCGCCGAGGCGGTCGAGGCCGGCGTCCGGGAGGCGCTGACGACCGCCGACCTCCGGCGCTCGGGCGAGGTGGCGATGGACCTCGACGCCTCGCTCGCGCCCGTCGAGGGCGCGGACTCCGAGTTCGCCGACGCGACGGTGCTGGGCGTCTTCCGGGACCTGTACGTCGTCTGCGAGGCCGGCGACGACCTGCTCGTGGTCGACCAGCACGCCGCCCACGAGCGGGTGAACTTCGAGCGCCTGCGCGCGGCGCTGGCCGACGAGGCGGTGCCCTCGGCCGAACTCGACCCGGCGACGACCGTGACGCTGTCCCCGCCCGCGGCCGCCGCCGTCGAGGCGCACCGCGAGGCGCTCTCGGCGCTGGGGTTCGCGGTGACGCCCTTCGGCGGCACCACCTACCGGGTGAGCGCGGTGCCCGCGCCGCTGGGCCGGGTCGCCGACGCGGAGGCGCTCCGGGAGGTGGCCGCGGAGCTGGCCGAGGCTGCCGGTGGCAGGGGCGCCGGGGGCGACCCGGCCGCGACGCTCCGGGAGGACCTGGTCGCGGACCTGGCGTGTCACCCGTCGCTGAAGGCGGGCGACGACCTCGACCGCGAGACGGCGGCGCGCCTGCTGGAGCGACTGGGCCAGTGCGAGCGGCCGTACGCCTGTCCGCACGGCCGGCCGACGGTGCTGTCCATCGCGGACGAGACGCTCGCGAGGGGGTTCGAACGACACGGGTCGCGGTGACTTCGGGGGGCGACGGCCGCTCCCGGGATCGGTCGCGCCCGGAGCTACCAGTCCTTGCAGTCGGGGCAGACGTACGCGCCGTCGTCGCGCCAGCGCCGCGTCACGGTCTCGCCGCAGGCCGCGCAGGCCGCGCCGTCGGGCGACACGTCGTAGGCTGGCTCCGCTGGCTCGACGGCGTCCGCGGCGACCGCCGGTGCTTCGGCGTCATCGGGTTCGGCGTCGTCGTCGGGTTCGGTGGCGGCGTCGGGTTCCGCGTCGGCACCAGCGCCGGAGTCGGGAGTCGGGTCGCCGCCGGCGTCGACGGCGTCCGTGCCGGAGTCGCCGTCGACGGCAGGCTCGTCGCCGCCGTCGTTCGCGTCGCCGTCGGGGACGAACTCGTCCAGCGATCGGTCCTCGGGCACGGTCGAGAGCACCGTCGCGGAAGGCATAACTCCGGCGCGTTCCGGCCGGGCCGCCGATTCCCCCGCCGACACATCAACGCTCAAGTCCCCGCGGGGCCGACCCCGGGGTATGGTAACCGTCATCGACTTCGTCGTCAGGCTGGTCACCAGCGCCGTCGACCTGATCGTCATCTTCGTGACCGACGTGGCGCTGCGGGACCCGCTGGCGTTCGTCTCGTTCCTGTTCGGCGCGCTGTTCGTCGGGGGCGCCTCGGCGGTCATGGGCTACCTCGCGCTCGGCGCGCTCGGCTACGAGTTCGGCATCGGCGACCCGGCGAAGCGGAGCCGGTTCGAGGGTCCGCAGGGGCAGGGACGCCGCTGAGCCGCGCTCGCCCCGACCGACCGCCGCAGCGACGGCCGCTTCGCCTCGTTTCCGCCCCGTTCTCACCCCCGTCTACTCCGTCGCCCGCGTCGCCGCCGCGGCCGCCAGTTCGACCGCCTCGTCCAGGTCCGGCCCGAGCGGCGACCCGACGACCAGCGAGTCCGCGTGCGCCAGCACCGCGGCCATCCGCTCGGCGACGGCGTCCGCGTCGCCGGCGATACAGAAGGCGTCGACCATCGCGGGCGTGACGAGGTCGAACGCCTCGGAGAACTCCCCGGCCGAGATGCGGTCGCCGATGTCGCCGGCCAGGTCCGCGTCGACCCCGTGGCGGTCCAGCACCGGCGGGGCGGCGCCGGCGGCGATGAACGCCACCGGGGGGCGGGCGGCCTCCCGCGCCGCCTCCGCGTCGGCGGCGACGCTCACGGCGGCGTAGGCCGCGAGGTCGAACTCGCCGCGGGAGTCGGGGCGGTCCGCGATCCCCTGTTCGGCCTGCTCGCGAGCCCACGCGAGGTCGTCGGGGTGGGAGCCGTTGAACAGCAGGCCGTCCGCGTGCTTGCCCGCCATCCGGCACATGTGGGGGCCCTCGCCGCCGACGTACACCGGGATGTCGGCGCCCTGCGGCGGCGCGTAGTTCAGGCCGGCGTCGTCGGCGTCGAAGGTGGACCCGCCGTCGACGCGCTCGCCGGCCCACAGCTTCTGCGCGGTCTTGAACGCCTCCAGCACCGGGCGGAGTCCGCGGTCGTCGCCGAGGCCGAGGTTGCGCAGGGTGGAGGGGTCGCCGGGCCCGACGCCGAAGACGGCGCGGCCGCCGCTGGCCTCGTCGAGGGTCGCCACCTTCGAGGCGAGCGTCGCCGGGTGGAACTCCAGGGGGTTCACGACGCCCGGGCCGAGCCGGACCTCGTCGGTCGCGGCCGCCAGCCGCGAGAGGACCGAGAAGGCGTCGCGGTTGTTGTAGTGGTGGGAGACGAACAGCGAGTCGAACCCCGAGTCCGCCGCGAGCGTGCCCAGTTCGACCATGCGGTCGACGGGGTGCTCGGGCGCGAGTTCGATCCCGAGCATCGGCGCGTCGTCGCCGGCGCGGTCGGCGTCCTCACCCATCGAACTCCCACCCCCGGACCGCCTGCCGGACGAAGTCGCCGTCGACGTCGCGGAAGTGCGCGTCGCTCTCCCCGTGGTCGCCCCACTCGAAGCCGCGGACGACGACGACGGGGTCGCCGCCGGCGCCCTCGCCGGCCACGAGGTTGGCGGCGGCGGCCAGTTCGTCGACGACGTTCTCGACGGTGACGCCGAGCTCGCGGCCGTCCCTGTCGACCTCGCCGCGCCAGTCGCGCGCCGGCGCCATCCCGGCCCACCCGATCGCGACGCCGCGCTGGCCGTGCCGGAACGGCCGACCGCAGGTGTCGGTGACGACGACGCGGTCGGCCGGGAGCTCCGCGCGGATGCGGTCGGCCGACTCGGAGGGCCGCTCCGGGAGGAGCAGCAGGTCGTGGTCGGGGACGTTCGAGCGGTCGATGCCGGCGTTGACGCCGACGTGCCCGAACCGGGACTCGGTGAGGAGGAACGGCGCCTCCGTGATCACCTCGGTCGACTCCTCCAGCACGGCCTGCGCGAACCGGGGGTCCTTCTCGTCGCCCGATATCTCCGAGAGGCGGGCGGCGATCTCCCGCGCTCGCGGGCCGGCCGGGAAGTCATCGAGGTCGCGCGCGCGGCCCTCGGCCTTCGAGACGACCGTCGAGGCGACGCACACCACGTCGTCCGGGCGGAGGTCGACCCGGTCGCGGATCAGCGCCGCGAGGTCGTCCCCCTCCCGGATCTCGGGGAGGTCGGGGACGGGAAACAGGTCCATATGCGTCCTGCGGCCGTCGCCCGCAAAAGCGCGCCGGTGGTGGTACACGTGTCCGGTGTTCCGGGCGCTCGCGCATCGCGCCCGCGTGGCCGCCGACGGCCGCGCCGACCTCGCGGGGTCGCCGACACCGGGAAGTCGCCGGCGACCCCACCCACGCGCATGGCGAACGTCGTCACCGCGTTCCTCCGGAACGGCCCCGGGGTGCTGCTCGTCCGCCGGAGCGACGCCGTCGGCACCTACGCCGGTCGCTGGGGCGGGGTCTCGGGGTACGTCGAGGACGACACGGACGGCCCGCTGGCCGACGCGCGCCGGGAGGTGCGCGAGGAGACGGGGATCGGGGAGGACGACCTGACGCTCGTCCGCCGGGGCGACCCGGTCGCGGTGGACGACGAACACGGAGCGTTCACCGTCCACCCGTTCCTGTTCGACTGCGCGACCCGGACGGTCGACCCGAACGAGGAACTGGCGGAGTGGGAGTGGGTCCAGCCGACCGCGATGCTGGAGCGGGAGACGGTGCCGCGGCTGTGGGAGGCGTACCGTCGTGTCGGTCCGACCGCGGAGTCGGTCGCCGCCGACCGCACCCACGGCTCCGCGTACGTGTCGCTGCGCGCGCTGGAGGCGCTGCGCGACGAGGCGGCGGAGGCGGCGCTCGCGGGGGAGCCGTGGGAACGGGTCGCCGCGGTCGCCCGCGACCTCCGGGACGCCCGCCCGGGCATGACCGCGCTCGCGACGCGCGTGAACCGGGTGATGAGCGAGGCCGACCGAGGGGAGGCCTCGACACGAACGGGGAACACGGTGACCCGTGAGCGGAGCGAGGCCGACCGGACCCCCGCGGCCGTCCGTGACCGCGCGGTCCGGGCGGTCGCGGCGGCCGCCGACGCGGACGACCGGGCCGCGCGCGAGGCGGCCGCGCTGCTGGCCGAACGCGAGGAGGGCGACGCCCACCGCGACCGCGCCGGCGACGCCGACCGCGACCCCGACCGAGACGACCCGCCGGCGGTGCTGACGCTGTCGCGCTCGGGCACCGTCGCCGCCGCGCTCGACCGCCTCGACGGGCCCGTGTTCGTCGCCGAGTCGGAGCCCGGCGGCGAGGGCCGCGAGGTCGCGGGATCGCTGGCGGGCGACGGCGACGACGGCCGCGAGGTGACCCTGCTGCCGGACGCGGCGGTCGCGTCGCTGCTTGCCGAGGGCCGGGTCGACGCGGCGGTCGTCGGCGCCGACGCGGTCCTCCCCGACGGGAGCGTCGCCAACAAGGTCGGCACGCGGGGGCTGGCGCTGTCGGCCGCCCGCGAGGGGGTGCCCGTGTACGCGGTCGCCGCCCGCGACAAGGTCGCCCCGGACGGGGAGTTCCGCCCGGAGCGCGCCGCCTTCGACGCGCCCGAGGGGGTCGCGGCGTACGCGCCGCTGTTCGACCGCGCCCCGCCCGGGACCGTCGTCCTCGTCACCGAGGACGGCCCGCTCGACGCCGACGCGGTGCGGGAGACGGCCGCCGAGCACCGCGCGCTGGCGGGGTGGGACCGCGCGGGCGACGCGGCCGACTCGGGAAGCCGCGGCGACGATGGAAAGGAGTGATACGCGCCGACCGGATACACACGACCGGGCGGCAGTGACGAGGGTTACCCCCACCGAGCCCCGTGTGACGAGGGATTCACCCGAGCCGCCCGACTTCCGACCGGGAGCGACGGCGACGCCGACGGCGACGACCGCGCCCGCGGCGCCGACCGCGACCGTGGCGACGGCCACGCCCGCAGCGACGACCGTACCCACGACCACGGCCGACCGCCGCCGCAACCGCCGCGGTCGTCGAGTACGTCCGCGACCCCGGCGCACCGAGGGTGTACGTTTTTCCCACCCGAGCCAGAGGGGTGAGGCATGACCGAACCGATCCGGGTACTCCACGTCGACGACGACCCGGATTTCGCGGAGCTGACCGCGACTTTCCTCGAGCGGACCGACGACCGGTTCGCGGTGGGGACGGCACACGACGCCGAGGCCGCGCTGGCCCGGCTCGACGACGGGGTCGACTGCGTCGTCAGCGACTACGACATGCCGGGCACGAACGGGATCGAGCTGCTGGAGGCCGTCCGGGAGCGCCGCCCGGACCTCCCGTTCGTGCTGTTCACCGGAAAGGGGAGCGAGGAAGTCGCCAGCGACGCGATCACCGCGGGCGTCACCGACTACCTCCAGAAGAAGGGCGGCAGCGACCAGTACGACCTGCTCGCGAACCGCATCCGCAACGCCGTCGAGCGGGCGCGGGCGGAGGAGCGGGCGACGCTGTGGACGCGGGCCGTCGAGACGGCCAACGAGGGCATCTCCGTCATCGACGAGGACGGGCGCTACGCGGAGATGAACGAGGCCTACGCCGACTGCTACGGCGCCGAGCCCGAGGAGCTGATCGGCGAGCCGTGGACGACGACCGTCCCCGACGAGGAGGCCGAGCGCCTGAACGAGGAGGTGTTCCCCGACCTGGCCGGCGAGGAGACGTGGGTGGGCGACTCGGTCGGCCGCCGCGCGGACGGGAGCACGTACCCGAAGGTGCTGTCGCTGGCGCCGCTGGAGACGGGGGGGCACGTCTGCGTCGTCCGCGACGTCTCGGAGGACCGCGAGCGCGAGCGGGACCGGAACCGGAAGCGGGAGGACCGCCGGTCGGCGGCCACGTCGGGCGTGCCGTTCGAGCACTCGCCGGACATGATCGCCGTTCACGACGTCGACGGCCGGATCCTCGACGCCAACCGGCGGCTGTGCGACGCCCTCGGCTACGGGACGGAGGAGCTGGTCGGCACGGACATCGCGGCGGTCGACGAGCGCATCGAGCCGGCGGGCGCGCGCGACCGCCGGCGGCGGATGGAGCCGGGGGAGACGCGGGACCGGGAGGGGCGCTACCGCCGGGCCGACGGCTCGACGTTCCCCGTCGAGGTCCACCTCGTGAAGGCCGACACGGCAGACGGGGCCCGGTTCTTCGTGTTCGGGCGGGACGTCAGCGACGACCGGGAGCGCGAGTACGAACGGACGATCCTCGAGCGCGGCGTCGCACAGATCGAGGCCGGCGTCGGGGCCTACGACGCCGACGGGACGCTCGTGTTCTTCAACGACTACTACGCGCACCTCCTCGGGACGACGCCGGCGGACCTCCGCGGGCGCAAGGTGTGGGAGGCGAACCCCCTGCTGGAGGCCGAGCGGTTCGACGACTACTGGACCTCCTACGGCCGGGGGGAAACGCGCGTCCACGAGACCCTCCACCGGCGCTTCGACACCGGCGAGGAGGTGCCCGTCAGGACGACCACCACCAGGGTCCGGGTCGACGGCGACGACTACCACGTGGGCACGATCGCCGACATCAGCGAGCAGAAGGCGCGCGAGCGCCGCCTCGAACGGGAGGTGGAGCGCCTCGACGAGTTCGCGAGCGTCGTCTCCCACGACCTCCGCAACCCCCTGAACGTCGCCGACGGCCGGCTCCGGCTCGTGCGGGAGGAGCACGACAGCGCCCACCTCGACGACATCGAGCGCGCGCTCGACCGCATGGAGGCGCTGATCGACGACCTGCTCGCGTTCGCCCGCGAGGGCGAGGAGGTGCACGATCCGGAGCCGGTCGACCTCCGGGCGACGGTCGAGGCCTCCTGGGGGAACGTCGACACCGCCGAGGCGACGCTGACGGTCGACACCGACCGGACGGTCCGCGCCGACGAGGGGCGGCTCCGACAGCTGTTCGAGAACCTCGTGCGCAACGCGGTCGAGCACGCCGGCGGCGACGTCGCCGTCGACGTCGGCGACCTCCCCGGCGGCTTCTACGTCGAGGACGACGGCGACGGGATCGACCCCGAGGTCCGCGAGGAGGTGTTCGACACCGGCGTCACCACTGCCGAGGAGGGGACGGGCTTCGGCCTGAGCATCGCCCGACAGATCGCCGACGCCCACGGCTGGTCGATCCGGGCGACCGAGGGCGCGAGCGGCGGGGCGCGCTTCGAGGTCACCGGCGTGACCGTCGTCGAGTGAGCCGGCCGCGGGGGACGCCGCTCCCTCGCGCGCCCGGCGTCGCGTCCGGGGTGGGCGCTACTCGGCCGCCTCGCGGGCGCCGAGGTGGCTCCGCAGTGTGTCCACGTCCTTGTTGCCCGCGCCGGTGTTCAGCAGGACGACCGTGTCGTCCGCGCCGAGGTCGCCGCGCTCGGCGAGCGCGAACGCGCCCGACACCGCGGCCGCGCACGTCGCGCCGACCTCCAGCCCCTCGGTTCGCGCCACCTCGACGGCCGCGTCGAGGATCGCGTCGTCGCTCGTGGCGACGGCGCCGCCGCCCGACTCCTCGATCGCGTCGAGGATCCACGGCGACGCCCCGGGGTCCGGCACCGCGATCCCGTTGCAGGCGGTGGCGATGTCGGTCCACGGCTCGTGCGCCTCGGCGTCCTCCTCCCACGCCCGCACGACCGGCGCACAGCCCTCGGCCTGGGCGGCGTACATCCCCGGCAGGCCGTCCGTGAACCCCAGTTCGCGCAGCTCCAGGGCCGCCTTGTGCATCCCGATCAGCCCGACGCCGCCGCCGGTGGGGTAGACGACAGCGTCCGGCACGTCCCAGTCCAGTCGCTCGATCGTCTCGTAGGCCATCGTCTTCTTCACGTCGTGGCGGTACGGCGTCACGAACGTCTTCGTCGAGTACCAGTCCGCCTCGTCGCCCTCGGCGTCGGGTTCCATCGCGGCGGCGTACTCGGCGCCGGCGTCGGTGATCTCACCCTTCGCGACCCGGAGGTCGCCGCCGTGGACCTCCGTCATCGCCTTCTGGGTGAAGCCGGCGCGGTCGGGGAGGAACACGTGCGCGTCGAGGCCGGCGCGGGCGGCGTAGGCCGCGGCCGCCTGCCCCGCGTTGCCGGCGCTGTTGAGCGCGATCGACTCGGCGCCGTGTTCGACCGCCGCGGTGACGGCGCCCGTCTGGCCGCGGTCCTTGAACGTCCCCGTCGGGTTGCGACCCTCGTCCTTGACGTAGACGGCGCCGACGCCCATCCGGTCGGCGAGCGTCGGGCAGTCCACGAGGGGGGTCGCCCCCTCGCCCATCGAGACGGCCGCCTCGCGGGGGAACGGGAGCAGTTCCCCGTAGCGCCACAGCGAGTCGAACGGGCGCGACTCCAGCTCCGCCCGCGAGAGGTCGACGGCGTCGAGGTCGTACTCGGGGTCCGTGATGCCGCCGCAGTCCGGGCAGCGGTGGGTCACCTCGGCGGGGTCGTGCCGGGCGCCGCAGTCGATGCACCGCAGGGCGACGAAGGCGTCGGTGGTTCGCACACGCGGCGGGTCGGCGGGCCGGAACTAACCCCTTGTGCATCCGGCGGTCCGCGCGGGCGCGGTCGGGGCGGGCGGCCGCCGGACCGCGCCGGTACCGGGCCGGCGACGGCGTCGATGCCGGTACCCCGTCGACCGGACGTCCCGCCCTATTCGACCCGCGTCACCAGCCCGCGCACCTCCTCGGCGTACGCCTCCGGCGTGAGCCCCAGGTCCACGTCGACGGTGACGGTGATCGCCTCCGAGAGTTCGGTGTCGACGGTGCGCGCGAAGTTCTCCGCCGGGTAGGCGCCGCCGGCGATCAGGAGGCCGCCGCCGTGGACCCACGTGGCGAGCAGCCCCTCGACGGCGACGCGGCCCCCGTCGATCGAGACGGGCTCGCCGCGCACGTCGAACGAGAGCGAGTCGAACGCGAACACGGCCTCGTACGCGGTGAGGTCGGCGTCCTCGCCCGTCGCGACGGCGAGCGTCCCGGCGTCCGTCGAGGAGATGTCCGAGAGGCCGGCCGACTCCAGGCGCGACTCGAACTGCGCGGTCGCGACCTCGCCGGCGCGGGCGGCCAGTTCCTCTCGGGCCGACTCCAGTGGTACGTCCGCGAGGTTCGGCGAGAAGGCGACCCGGCTGGCGAAGAAGTTCGACAGCGGCGCGTCGAGCGCGCCCAGCGTCTTCTCGCGCACCTCGGCGCGGAGCGCGGCGTCGTCGAACACGCGGGTGACCGCTGTCGCCGACACGTCCGTCCCGGCGACCGTCCGCGAGAACACCTCCGCCGTCTCCGCGCCCGTGCGCTCCCATCCCCCCTCCTCGAGCCGGTCCGCCGGCAGCCGCGGCGGGCGGACCGTCCCCGCGGCGGTGCCGCAGCCGGCCAGCCCCGCGGCGCCGGCGGCGGCCGCCCCCGCGAGGAACCGTCGTCTGTCCATGCTCGCCGGGGGACGGCTCCGACACAAAAGGCCGTCGCCGTGGGTATCAGCCACGAGAGCGCCACGGCCGTCCGTTCGCGGTGCGGTCGGGGACGGTGCGGGGTAGGGCGGGCCGGGGGCCGGGCCGTCCTCCCGGGGGCGAGCGTTTTTGCCCGTCCGGCCCCGCCGTCGGGTATGGAGTTCGCGTTCGAGCTGGCGCTGTGTGCCCGCCTCGAACGGGAGACCGACTGGGTGCTCGCGCGTCAGCTCGGCGGCGCCGTCGCCGCCCCGGGGAGCCGCGTCGTCGACGTGGTCGGCGTCGTCCCCGGCCAGTCGTTCGACGAGCGCGCCCGGATCACCGACCGGACGATCCCCCCGGCGGCCGTCGAAGCCGACGCCGGCGTCGGCGAGGCCGTCCCCGTCACCGAGGCGGTCGACGCCCGGCCAGAGCGCGCCCGCGCGGTCGCCGACGCGGCCGTCGAGTGCGGCTTCTTCGCCGAGGAGCGCCGCGGCGGGAGGCGGTACGTCCGGAAGGCGACGCGGTACCCCGACGACTGGTACGACGAACTGGTCGCCATCGAGAACAAGCCCGACCTCGGCCGGCCGGGCGACCTCCGGCGGCAACTCCGGGTCGACGTCAGCCTCGCCCTGTTCGACCGGGTCGTCCTCGCGACCGAGAGCCACGTCACCGGCGCGCACCTGAACCGCCTCCCCGAGGCGGTCGGCGTCTGGCGGTTCGACCCGGAGGCCGGCGAGCGGGAGACGGTCCGCGAGCCCGGGACGCTCGACAGCGACGGCCCCGGCGTGGAACCCCTCGCCGAGCGACCCGGCCGGACGGACGTGGCGCTCGTGGACCCCGCGGAGAAGGCGCGCAAGCGCCGACGGATCGCCGAGCGCGCATACGGGAAGGGGTGGCGAACCTACGGGTTCCCGGGCTGCGGCAACTGCGCGGCGACCGAGGACGGCCGGCCGCGCTGTGTCCACTTCGGGCGCGTCGTCGACCCCGCGAGCGAGTGCGGCGAGGCGTGCCCGGGGTGGGATCCCGCCGACCCCGCGGCCGACGCCGACGACGCCGCCGCGCTCCGGGACGAGCGGACGCCGTGGGTGCGCGACCCGCCGGGCGTGGCGCGGCGGCAGGCCGGGCTGGACCGGTTCGGGTAGCGTCGGGCGGCCGTCCCGGGCCGGGGGTGTGAGGATCGGGGTGACAGTCGTCGCGTTTGCGTTCTACGGCCGATCCCGGTATCCATGTCCCAAACTCGGGGGATCGGGTCGCGAGCCGAGGGCGAGTTCGGGATGAGCCCTGACGAACGATCGGTCCCGACCGACGTCGCGCTCCGGCCGCTCGCGGACCGCCGACGGCGCGCGCTCCCGGACCTGCTGGCCGGCGAGGTCACGGTCGAGTCGCTGGCGGCGTCCCTCGACGGGGAACTCTCACTCCCGGGACGCCGTCCGGCTCGACCTCCTGTACAACCTCCTGCCGAGGGTACGGGACGCCGGCGTGGTCGACTACGACCCCGAAACCGGCGCCGTTCGACGCGGCGCCCGCTTCGGGTCGGTCGACTCGCTCCGTCGGGCCGTCGAGCCGCACCTGAAGGGGCCGGCCGAGACGGACGGCCCCGGGGGCGTGTAACGCCGCCGCCCGTCGCCGGTCACGTGGGTCGCGAGCGCCCCTACCGTCCCGTCTCCGCCGCGGGTTCGCTCGCGACGACGGCGTCCCGGTCGACGACGACGTGAACGTCCGCGTAGCGGAACTCGACCCGGAACCGCGTTCCCCCGTCCCCGGTCAGAAGCGCCTCGAGCGCGTCGACGTCGACGGCCCGCTGCAGCGGGGGGAGGTCTCTCGGTCGCCGGCCCGAGGCGTCGGCCACCGCCTCCACGATCGTGACGCCCGGGTCGGTACCGTCCTCCCACGACCGCTCGCTCATCGGTTCCTCCCCGGCCCGTGTCGAGCCGGCGTGCGGTGTCTCCGGACGGCGTCGGTCATCCTCTCGGCTACTCTCCCCTCGATACGCATAGAACTGTTGTGATCGGCCGAACGACGAACGCGGAGCGCCGCCCCCGCCGGTCGCTGCCCGGACGCGTCGCCGTCGTCGTCGCCGTTTTCATCGTCGGAGTATATCGAGAAAACTACCCGCGAGGGGTAGTTCTCGGCGCGCGGCGACAGCGCGGTTGGGACCAGTGCTGCGGTCGCGCGCCAGGAATCCGCAGGGGTCCGCCCCATTTAGTCTTACTGTGATTAATCGAGTGAACCCCTGTTCGGAATTCAGCAGTCCGACCGGTGGCTTCCTGTCGAGTTGCGGTGCGTGTCACTCTCGGTATCACAACCGTGTGGACGCGCCAGTCGCGTCGACGGCCGACGGACCGGCGTCACGGACCTACTAAATCCCCGGGCCGTCAAGCGTGCCTGTCGCAGCGAGGTTGGGACCCATGAACGACGGTACGAATCGACGGCAGGCGGTCGAGCTGCTCCAGCAGCTCGGGCTCAAGGAGTACGAGGCCAGGTCGTTCGTCGCGCTCGCGCGGCGGCGACAGGCGACGGCCAAGGAGATCAGCGAGACCTCGGAGGTGCCCCGAACGCGCGTCTACGACGCCATCCGCGTGCTGGAGGCCGAGGGGCTCGTGGAGACGCAACACTCCAACCCGCAGGTGTTCCGGGCCGTCCCGATCGACGAGGCGGTCACGACGCTCCGGACGGAGTACGAGCGGCGGACCGAGTCGCTCCGCGCGGCGCTGGAGGGGCTCGAGCCGCCGGACGAGGGCGAGGAGACGGAGGTCACCCACGAGGTGTGGGCGCTGTCCGGGAACCAGGGGATCACGAGCAGGACCCGACAACTGATCGACGACGCCGACAGCGAGGTCATCCTCGTGATCGGCCACGAGGGGGTGGTCACGCCGGAGCTGACGGACCGGCTGGCGGCCGCGGACCAGCGCGGGGTCGACGTGCTCGTGGGCGCCGGCTCCCCGTCGCTGGCGGAGACCGTCCGCGAGTCGCTCCCCGACGTCGACGTGTTCGTCTCCGGGCTCGAGTGGCTCAGCGGCTCCGCGGTGGAGGACGACGCCACCGAGATAAGTCGCCACGTGCTGGCCGACCGCGAGGCCATCCTCGTGAGCACCTTCACCGCCGGCGACGGGGGCGGCCGCGGCCACGAGCTGGCCGTGTTCGGTCGCGGGTTCGACAACGGGCTGGTCGCCATCGTCCGCCGGCTGATGGCGACCGGCTACGGCGTCGGCGGCGACGTCGCGGAGGCGGAGTAGGCGGTCACCCGCGGCGGTCGCCGTCTCGGCGCCGTCGGCGGGTCGCGAGCGCGGTCGCGAGCGCCAGCGTCAGCGCCGCCAGCGCGACGGGGACGCCGAGGCCCGGCGTGTCGACGACCGAGGCGTCGTCCGGGACGGTCGTCCACTCGCGCGTCCCCGTGCCGTCGCCGTCCGCGTCGCCGCCGCCGGTGTCGTCGCCGCCGCCGCTCGTCGCCGTCGCGGTCCCCGCGTCGTCGAGGTCGCCGCCGTCGCCCCACAGCTCGTCGTCGGGGACGAGGCGGTCGCGCTCGACGTCCAGGAGGTACTCGTAACACGACTCGATGCGCTCGGCGTCGTAGCCGGCGCCGCCGGTCATCGTCTGGTCGCCCTCGCCGCCGACCTGGCGCATCGTCGGGCCCTCGGAGCCGGGATCGGTGCCGACGCGCTCGGCGTCGTACGGCTGCCACGGCGTGTAGAACTCCCAGACTACCTCGCCGCGGGGCGTCACCTCCAGCACGCGGTGGCCCCGGCGGTCGGTGACGAGCGTGTTGCCGTTCGGCAGGCGGTCCGCGTCGCGTGGCTCTTGGAGGCCGCCGCCCGAGAGCGTCCACGTGCGCTCCCAGTCCCCGTCGGCGGTGCGGGCGTACTCGACGACGCGGTCGTTCTCCGAGTCCGCGACGAGGACGGTCGGCGTGCCGTTCTCGCCCCGGATGAAGTCGGGGTTGTGCTGCTCGTTGAGGACGTCGTAGTTATCGTCCTCGCCGAGCGTCCACTTCACCTCCTTCGTGTCGCGGTCGATGGCGACGACCTGGTCGAAGTTCCGCACCGACACCATGAGGGTGCCGTTCCCGATGGGGTCGACGTCGTTCACGTGCGTCCAGTCCTCGCCGTAGGGGCCGCCGCCGTCGCGCGGGAAGCGGTCGGTGTGCTCGCCGAAGCGCCACTGCCAGACGATCTCCCCCGACTCGTCGAAGATGACGACCCGGTTGCGCTCGTCGCCCTTGTCGACGGTGACGAACTCGCCGTCGCCGAGGTAGTCGACGTCGTGGGCGTCCTCGACGTTCTCCAGGCGGGTGACCTCGGTGGTCTCGCCGGTCGCGGGGTCGATCCGCTCGACGACGGAGATGCCGGGCTCGGTCGTCGCCATCAGCAGCTCCCCGTTCGGGAGCGGGTCCACGTCGTAGGACCACCAGCGGCCGTCGGCGGTGTCGTTGTGGACGCCGTGGACCGAGCCGTTCGGCGCGACGCCGACCAGCAGCGCCGCGGTCTTGCCGCCGCCGCGGGCGCCCTGGATCGACACGAGCGTCGTCGTCTCCGGCCGCTGCTCGACCGTGCCGACGCAGGGGTTGAGCCCGTCCGACTGCGCGGCCGGGGCGCCGGGGACACCCGCGCCGGCGCCGGAGCCGGCGGCGTGGGGGCCGGCCGCGACGCCCGGCGCGTGTGCGCCCGGCCCCGTCGCCGCGGCGACCGCGGGCGCGACGCCCGCGAGCGCGACCAGAACGGCCGCGACGAGCGCTGCGGCGGATCGGCTCGCGATCCGGCCTCCGAGAGAGGACCCCTCGCCGCTCATTCGCTCGCCTCCAGCCGGACCAGCACGTCGTGGTTCTCCTTCGGGAACGCCTCCGAGGAGCGGCCGTCCCGGTTCGAGGTGATCACGTACAGCTCCCCGTCGGTCCCCTGCTCGACGTGGCGGATCCGTCCGAGCACGTCCGTCAGCATCGTGTGGGCGGTGACGGTGTAGGCGTCGTCGAGCCAGCCGGCGTCGAAGCGGCGGCCGTTCTCGCCCAGCGGCGGGAGGTCCGCCTCCGGCGGGGACAGCGTCGCCACGATCAGCTGCTGGCTCCGCAGGCCGCCGATCACCATGCGGTTCGACCACGACGGCACCGCGTCGCCCGTGTAGAACAGCGACCCCGTCGGCGCCCAGGTCGAAGTCCGTGTGTTCGCCAGCGGCCGGCGCACGTCGCTGTCCTCGCCCAGCGACTCGTACTCCTCGGCGGTACGAACGTCGGGCCAGCCGTAGTTCCCGCCGGGGACGAGGCGGTTGATCTCGTCGCGGCCGGCCGGGCCGTGTTCGTTCACGACCGGCGTGCCGTCGGGGAGCCAGACGAGCCCCTGGGGGTTGCGGTGGCCGTAGGTGAACACGCGCGGGTCGCCGCCGTCGACGTCGGGGTTGTCGGGCGCGGCCTCCCCGTTGACGGTTACCCGCAGCACCGACCCCGGGAGTTCGCCCGGATCGGCCGCCAGCGACTCCTCGCCGGCGTCGCCGGTGGTGATCCACAGGTACCCGCGGGGCCCGAACGCGATCCGGCCGCCGTTGTGGAAGTTGTTGGCGGCCATGTCGCCGACGACGACCCGCTCGGTCGCGGCGGGGTCGTCCGCCGAGAGGTCGAACCGCGAGACGCGGTTCGCCCGCCCGCCGTCGGTCTTCGCGGTGTAGTAGACGTACAGCACCTCCACGTCCGGGTAGTCGGGGTGGACCGCGACGCCGAGGGTGCCGCCCTCGCCGCCCTCGACCCACCACTGCATCTCCTGGGGCTCGCTGTCGACCGACCCGGCGTCGATGGCGTCGTCGGGGGCGAACACGGTGTCGAGGTCGCCGTTCGCGAAGCGGCTCACCCGGCCGACGCGCTCGGTGACGAACAGGTCGCCGTTGGCGGCGATCGACACGTCCCACGGCACTTCGAGGTTCTCCACGAGGACCGTCCGCTCCACGTCGGTCGTCGGGGCGTCGGTCGGCGCCGTCCACTCCTCGGGCGTGAACGAGGACTCCGGCTCGGGAACGGGCGTCGGCTCCGGCGTCGGCGTGTCGGGTGTCGTCGCGGCGCCGGAGCCGCCCCCGACGCCGTCGCCGTCGGGCGATCGGGCGGAGGGAGGCGAGTCGCTACAGCCGGCGAACAGCGCCGCGCCCGCGGCGGCGAGCGTCCGGCGGCGGGACCAGTCGTTCGACATGCACGGTGGAAGCCGGCACGTCCGCAAGTGTCTTCGGGTCCGCCCCCGCCCCGCGTCCGACGGGCGTCGTCCGATCCCGGGGAACCCCTCGGGCGACTGGGGACGCGGCTCACCCCCGGAGCGACTCCACCGGCGGCTCCCACGCCGCCCGGTACGCCGGGTACAGCCCGCCGACGAGCGCGACGGCCGCGCCGAAGGCGAACGCCCCCAGCGCCACGAGCGCGTTCGTCGGAACCAACACGGCGTCCAGCGGCAGGTCCGTGTTGAGCGCGACGAGGACCACGGCGACCGTCCCGAGGACGACCCCGACGGCGCCGCCGCCGACGCCGAGCAGCGTCGCCTCGACGAGCAGGGTGCGCAGCACCTGCGCGCGGTGGATGCCGACCGCCCGGAGCACGCCGATCTCCCCGCGGCGCTCGGAGACGGTCATCAGCATGACGTTGAAGATGGACACGCCCGCGACGACCAGCGAGACGCCCGCGACCGCCAGCAGGAAGCCGTTGAGCAGCGCGAAGAACTCCGAGATCTGCGAGAGGACGCTCGTCAGCGAGAACACCGACACCCGCCGCTCGCGCGCGTTCAGCCGCTCGCGCACCTCGCCCGCGACCGCCTCGGCGTCGCGGCCGGAGTCGGCCTGCACGACCACCTGCGAGTAGCCGCTCTCGGCGAACTCGTCGGGCGGGAGCACGACCGCCGAGTCCGCCCGCAGGGGCGTGATGCTCGACTGCTCGGGCAGGACGGCCACGACGCGGTAGGTGTTCGACTCGACCGTGACCGTCGAGCCGACCCGGAGGTCGAGCGCGCCGGCCACGTCGGCGCCCACGAGCGCGCCCTGGCGGTGGTAGTCGGGCACGCCCGGCGCCTCGCCGAACAGCGCCGCGGGGTTCGTCGTCCCGTACACCTGGGCCGCCGTCCGTCCGCCGCCGCCGCTGACGGTCGCGCCCGCGGACTTCAGCCGGATCACCTCCCCGCGTCCCGCCGCGGCGCGCTCGACGGCGCGCAGGTCGCGGCTGTTGAGCGTCTCCTCGCCGGTCTCGGCGGCCGGGCTGACGATCACCTGGTTCCCGAGGCCGCCCAGTTCGTCGGTCGCGGCCGTCTGGAGCGCGGTGCCGAGCATGCCCAGCGAGACGACCGCGAACACGCCGATGACGATGCCCAGCGCCGCCAGCCCGGCGCGCAGGCGCTGTCTGGAGAGGTTGCGCGCCGCCAGCGACGCCGCCGGGAAGCGCCGGCCGAGCGCGTCGCCGGCGCGGGCGACCCGGATCGCGACCGGGTCCGGCACCGCGGCGGCCGCCCGCCCCTCGACCGCGGCGGCGACGCCGCCGACGGTCCCGCGGAGCCGGCTTCCGATCCGGCCGAGCGCCCGGGCCAGGCGGGCGAGGAGACCCCCGGCCCCGTCGCGTCGCCCGCGGCCGTCAGGCATCGCGGAGCACCCCGTCGACGAGTTCCACGGTGCGGTCGGCGTACTCGCGCACGAGGTCGTCGTGGGTGACGGCGACGACGCCGACGCCGCCGGCGGCGATGCCGCGGACCTCCTCCAGCACGGCGACGCCGGTGTCGCGGTCGAGGTTGCCCGTGGGCTCGTCCGCCAGCAGCACGTCCGGCTCGTTGATCAGCGAGCGGGCGACGGCGACGCGCTGTTTCTGTCCGCCCGACAGCTCGTCCGGGGTGTGGCCCAGGCGGTCGCCGAGGCCGACGCGGGTGAGCAGGTCGCGGGCGCGGTCGGTGGAGTCGTCCGGGAGGAACGCCGTCGGCAGGCGGACGTTCTCGACGGCCGACAGCGTCGGGATGAGGTGGAAGTCCTGGAAGACGAACCCGACCGTCTCGCGGCGCACGTCGGTGCGCTCGCGCTCGGAGCGGCCCGCCACCGGCGAGCCGTGCAGTTCGACCCGGCCCTCGGTGGGGTCGTCGAGCAGGCCCAGCAGGTTGAGCATCGTCGACTTGCCCGACCCCGAGGGACCGATCACGGCGACGACCTCGCCCGGCTCGACCGCGAAGTCGACGTGCGAGAGCGCGGTGACGGTGCCGCCGCCGCCCTCGTAGCGCTTGGTCGCGTCGACGAGGCGCAGCGGGGGGGTCGAGGCGTCGACCGGGGTCGTCTCCGCGCCGTCGCGTCCGGCGGCCCCGGCCGCGGCCGCGTCGGCCGCGTTCGCGGACGCGTCGCCGCTCATGCGTACCGTCGGGCGAGCAGCCCGATGGCCGCGGGGATCGCCAGCCCGACCGCCAGCAGGACGCCCCCGAGCGCGCCGAAGCCGCCGAACGCGCCGACCGGCCGGCCGGCGTCGCGGTCCTCGGCTGGCAGGGGTACCTCGATCACCTCGGTGACGCGGTCGCCGCCGGTCGTGTACGACACCGCGACCGGCACGGTCGAGGCGTTCGCGGCGTCGACGCTCGCGGTCACCTCGAACGGGGCGAACTCGCTGGCGCCGACGCTGCCGACGAAGTAGCTCCGCTGGGGGTACGCCGGACGGGAGAACTCGGCGTCGGCGGCGCCGACGACGACGCCGGACACCTCGCCGTCGCCGACGTTGCCGAGGTTGCCCTCGATCCTGACGGCCCCGTCCTCGCCGACGCTGACGTTCAGGCCGGTCAGTTCCACGGCGCCGCGTTCGGGGCGGAAGTCGTAGGCTGCGGCCGCCTCGCGGCGCTCGCCGGCGAGGTCGTACTCGGCGACGAAGCGGAGGTCGCCGGCGGTCTCCACGTCGGAGAGGTCGACGGTGACGGTCGCCGACTCGCCCGGCGCGAGGGCGTCGGCGACCGCGACGCGCCCGACCTCCCCGACGACGGTGCCGTTGGCGCCCCGCGGGACGAGCACGACGCGCTCGACGGCGGCGTTCCCGAAGTTCGTCACGGTCACGTCGACGCGCGAGCGGTCGGCCTCCCCCTCGCTCCCGTCGCCGGTGGACGGCTGGAGCGCCCCGCCGGCCCCGCCGCCGATGAGGCCGGCGAGGCCGGCCGCCCCGCCGCCGGCGCCCGCGGCCGCGCCGTCGGCGCCGGCGCTCGCGCGGGAGACGCGCACGCCGACGTCGGCCGACAGGTCCTCGACGGTCACGGCGCGCTCGTGGGTGACCGTCGCCCGGGTTCCCGCGGCGGTGGTGTAGTCGACGCGGACGCGGAACGCCCGGTCGCCCGCCCCGTCGGGCCGGACCGAGAAGTTGAGTTGCCGAGTCCCCCCCGCCGCCAGCGTCGCCACCGTCCGGCGGACCCGTTCGCCGTCCGTCGGGTCGGTCACGGTCACGGTGAGGTCCCGGAGGGCGGCGGTCGTCGGGTTCGACAGCGTCACGTCGACCCGCGAGTCGGCGCCGGCGACGGCGTCGGGCGCGTCGAGTTCGACCAGGGGCGCCCCCTGCTCGACGACGAGCGAGAGGGGCCGGCCGGCGGTCGCCGTCTCGTCGTCGGCGTCCGAAACCGTCGCGACGACCGAGAGGTCGTAGGCGCCAGGGTCGTCGACGACGAGCGTGACCGGCACCGTGAGCGTCTCCCCGGGCGAGAGCGTCCCGAGGCCGGTCGCCTCCGCGAGGGTCGTGCCGTTCGCGGCGACGACGGCGACGCGGTCGAGGTCGGCGGCGGAGGCGCTGCCGCCCGAGAGGCGGACCGTCGCCTCGACGGTGACCGGGGCGCCCGCGGTCGGGGTGGCGGGCGAGACGGTCGCGTCGGTCACCGCGACGCGGGCGTCCGGCACCGCGCCGGCGAGGCCGACGAACGGGACGAGTACCGATATCGCGAGGAGGGCGGCGGCGGCGACCGCGGCCGCTCCGGTCGAACGGTCGTTCAAGTTAGCCCGGTTAGGTGTCGGAGCCGCAAATACCTTCGCCGGCGCAGAGCGGGCCGGTGCGGGTCGGACCGGCGCGACACGGGACGGTACGGGGCGGGTCGCGGCGACCGCCCCGGGCCCACACTACAGCTCGTACGTCTCGCCGTCGACCGCCAGCGGCTCGGCGAACGCCTCCTCCGCCGGGTAGTAGTGCGCGAGGTGGACCAGCCGGGTCTCGGCGGCGTCGAGGTCGTCGGCGAACGCCAGCGCCCCCTCGCGGGTCATGTGCTTCGTGCCGAAGGTGTACGGGGTGCCGTCGGGAGCCTCGTCCTTCCCGCCGAGCGGGTGGTACTCGCAGAAGCGCGCCGGGACGATGCCGTCCGCCAGCAGGAGGTCGGGGTCCGAGAGCGCCTCGCGCGAGTCGGCGGGCACGTCGTAGCTGGTGTCGCCCGACAGCGACAGTCGCGCGCCCGTCTCGGGGTCCTCGACGCACAGCCCGTAGCAGACCAGCGGCGGGTGGTCGACCGGGACCAGCGTCACGTCGAGGCCGCACGTCCGGACGGGCTCGAACGGGGTCGCGTCGCGGACGGTCACCCGGTCGAGGTAGTCGTACTTCGAGCGGACCGTGTCGGCGACCGACTCGCCCGTGACGGGGTCGACCTCGTCGGCGGCGTACACCGGGAGGTCGTCGAACAGGCGGTAGGCGTTGCCGAGGCCGTCGAGGTGGTCGAAGTGGATGTGGCTGATCACGACGGCGTCCGGGAGCGGGACGTCGTGCGCGAGGAACTGCTGGCGGAAGTCCGGCGAGGCGTCGATCAGCAGCGACTCGCCCGTGCGCCCGTTCTCGACGTGGACCGAGAAGCGGGAGCGCTCGATCCCCCGAGCGCGCGCCTCCTCGCAGGTGTCGCAGTCGCACCCGACCGTGGGGGTGCCGGTGGTGTCGCCCGTGCCGAGGAGAGTGACGCGCATTCGACGGCGGCTCAGTGCTCGTGGTCGGAGTGGTCGTGGTCGTGACCGGCGCCGCCGTCGCCGAGCACCTCCGCGCCCTCGCCGTCGATCATGTCCATGTTCTTGAGGTTGTCGCGCTCCTCGAAGTCCCGGACGGCGTCCATGATGTCCGCCTGGGTGATCTCCATGCGCTCCTCGGTGAGCGCCTCCAGCACGGCCTCCCGGAGCACGAGTCGGAGGTCGCTGCCGGTGAGCCCCTCGGTGCGGTCGGCGACCTCCTCGGGGTCGAACTCGGCGATCTCCATCTGGCGGGTGATGACCCGGAGGATGTCCGCGCGCATCTGCCGGTCGGGCTTGGGGAAGTTGACGATCTCGTCGAAGCGGCGCCAGGCGGCGGCGTCGAGCTGGTCCGGGTGGTTCGTCGCCGAGATGAGCAGCACCTCGTCACGCACCAGCGACACCTCGTCGATGCTCTTGAGTAGGGTGTTGACGGCGCGCTTGAGCGCGGCGTGCTCGTCGGACTTGCGCGTCTTGGCGACGGAGTCGAACTCGTCGATGAACAGGATACACGGCGCGAGGCGCTTGGCCACCTCGAACGTCTTCTCGACGTTCTTGGCGGTCTCGCCGAGGTACTGGCTCGTCACCATCGACAGCTTCACCTCGACGAACGGGAGCCCGAGTTCGTGCGCGAGCGCGCGGGCGGCGGTCGTCTTCCCGGTGCCCGGCGGGCCCACGAACAGGAGCTTGCCGATCTCGCGCAGGCCGATGTCGGCGAGGTACTGGCGGTGCTCGATCGCCTTCATCAGCTTGCGGATCTCGCCCTCCTGGTCCGCCGTGAGCACCAGGTCCCGGAGGGTCATCTCGATCTCCTCGGGCGCCTTCACCGTGACGAGGTCGAGCATCTCGGCGTCCTCCTCCTCGTCGAAGTACTCGCCCAGCAGCGCGTCGATCCACACGCGGTCGGCGCGGACGGGGCGGTTCTCGTCGCGGGCCTCCTCGTGGGAGACGGAGAAGTCGCCGTCGTGGTCGACCTCGGGGTCGGCGACGATCGCCGCGAGCACGGGGTTCTCGCGGAGGTCCTCGTCGTCGATCCGGTCGAGGAGCCACTCGACGGCCATCTCGGGCTGCGAGAGCGACACCTCCCCGGAGAACTCCTTGCGCTGGGTGAACAGGAGATCGGAGATTGCCTCCCAGGGGCGCTCGACGCCCGTGGCTGTCTTGGCAGTCGATTCGGTCACGTGGAGCGGGCGCTCCACGCCGCCCGGCCCGGTCTCGTCCTCGGGCGATTCGCTCCAGAAGACACGGCGGTACCGCGGCGGCAGGTCGTCGGCGTCGAGGTCGCGGTCCTCGTTGTAGCGGTGGACGGTCACGAGAAGCTCGACCACGTCCTCTGCCGGGTCACTCATCCCCCAGGGATTGCCGGCGGAGGCTGTTAAGCGCGTCGAAGCGACGGACGCCGCGGGCGTCCGGCACGCACCGTCGCCGGCTCGCGGGTCGTCCCTCCCCGCTCGCAACGAGGTCTCACTCCGGTCGACCTCCCCTCGCTCACGGCTCCCTCCGGTCGCCGTTCGCGTTTTCGAGGCCTCACTCCGTTCGGCCTCGCATCCAACCCGTCGAAACGGGGGCGGGGTTCTCCCGGATTTATCAGGATAGACCGCCGACACGGATCCATGGCAACACCCGTCATCGCGGCCGCGTACCGCACCCCGTTCGGGAAGCAGGACGGCGTCTTCGCCGACACCCGAAGCGAGGACCTCTCGGTCGCGCTGATCGACCACATCCTCGACGAGCACGGCCTCGCCGCCGACGACGTGGACGACCTCATGTGGGGGGTCGCCCAGCAGCGCGGCGAGCAGGACAACAACGTCGCCCGCGTCATCGCGCTCCTCTCGGAGCTGGGGGAGGGCACGCCCGCGACGACGATCAACCGCTGGTGCGCCTCCTCGATGCAGGCGGTCATCTCGGCGAGCGACGCCGTCGCCGCCGGGAACAGGGAGTGCATCGTCGCCGGCGGCGTCGAGTCCATGTCGCGGGTGCCGATGGACGGCGACTCCTACCAGCACCTCCACCCGGAGCTGTCGGAGATGTACAACGTCTTCCAGCTCCAGATGGGGATGACCGCCGAGAAGGTCGCAGACGAGTACGGGGTCTCCCGCGAGGCGCAGGACGAGTTCGCCGTCCGCTCGCATCGCCGGGCCGCGGAGGCGACCGAGTCGGGCCGGTTCGACGACGAGATCGTCCCGATCGAGACGGACGAGGGCGTCGTCACCGAGGACGAGGGGATCCGTCCGGACACGGACGTGGAGACGCTCGCGGGGCTGCCGCCGGCGTTCACCGGCGACGGGACGGTGACGGCGGGCAACTCCTCGCAGATCACCGACGGCGCGGCGGCGACGCTCGTCTGCTCGCGGGAGTTCGCCGACGAGCACGGACTGGACGTGCTCGCGGAGGTCGGCACGAACCACGTCGCCGGCGTCGACCCGACGGTGATGGGGATCGGCCCGGTGCCGGCCACGCGGGGGCTGCTGGAGCGTGCGGGCGCCGACATCGACGACTACGGGCTGGTCGAGGTGAACGAGGCGTTCGCCTCCCAGTGCGAGTACGCCCGGCGCGAGTTGGGCGTCGACGAGGACAGCTACAACGTCAACGGCGGCGCGATCGCCATCGGCCACCCGCTCGGGGCGTCGGGCGCTCGGCTGCCGGTGACGCTGATCCACGAGATGATCAAGCGGGACGTCGACCGCGGGCTGGCGTCGCTGTGCGTCGGCTTCGGCCAGGGCGCGGCGATCGAGTTCAGTCGGTAGATCCGCAGTTCAGTCTGCGGTTTTCAGTGGGTGTCTTCACGTTCGAGCGACATGTGTCGACCGGACGAACACGTCCGCCGCACAGTTCCCGAAAGCCCCCGTGGCGCTCGGGTCGGGGGCCTCGCTGCGCTCCTCGTCACTCACTCCGTTCGCTCCTGCGGTGCTTGCATCGGCCGCCTTCCCCGAGCGCCACGGCCCCTTTCAGTCCCACCCACGCCTCTCCCTCCCCAACCGCCTGCGGTGCTCGCTCGGCCTCCGGCCTCGCTGTGCTCCTCGTCCCTCGCGCGGTCGGCGGGCACGCAGGCCCGCCGACGCGCGCCGCAGCAGGCGATCGCGGTTCGCACACACCGGGCAGACAGGTTCGACACTCGGCCCGTCCGACCTCAGGGTGGGACTGAAAGGGGCCGCATCGCTGGGCGAAGCCCGACGACGTAAGCACCACAGCGAGCGGAGCGAGGTCGAACGAAGTGAGACCTCGTTGCGAGCGGTGAACGGAGTGAACCGTGAGCGAAGCGAGCGAGGAGCGCAGCGAGTCGCGCGAGTCCAGCGATGCGGGGGCTTTCGGGAACTGTGTCCACGCCACGCGGTAGCCGTCCCGGTGGCATAGGACGCGAACACGCAAACCACAGCACCGAACCACCTACCGAATCGCTCACACAGACCCGACACGGTTTAGGCGGGACCGCCGGAATCCCCACCAAATGATCTCGAGGCAGTACCTCCGCGAACACCCCGAGGAGGTTCGCGAGGGGATCGAGAACAAGGGGGTCGACGTCGACCTCGACCGGATTCTCGAACTCGACGAGGAGTGGCGCGAGCTGAAGGGCCGCGGCGACACGCTCCGCCACGAGCGCAACGAGGTCTCGTCGGAGATCGGCCGGCTGAAACAGGAGGGCAAGGAGGAGGAGGCCCAGGCGGCCATCGAGAGGAGCCAGGAGCTCAAGGCGGAGCTACAGGAGATCGAGGAGCGCGCCGACGAGCTGGAGGAGGAACTCCACGAGGCGATGCTGCACGTGCCGCAGCTCCCCGACGACGACGTGCCCGTCGGCGAGGACGAGTCGGAGAACGTCGAGCGGCGCCGCGAGGGGTTCGACGACCTGCGCGACCTCCCCGAGGAGGTGATCCCTCACTACGACCTGGGCGAGGACCTGGACATCCTGGACTTCGACCGCGGGGCGAAGGTGTCGGGCGGCGGCTTCTACTTCGCGAAGGGCGAGGGCGCGATGCTGGAGCACGCGCTCATCCAGTTCTTCCTGGAGGTCCACCGCGAGCAGGGGTACGACGACGTCTTCCCGCCGATCCCCGTGAACTCGAAGGCGATGGAGGGGACCGGTCAGTTCCCCAAGTTCGTCGAGGACGCCTACCGCGTCGGCGACGAGAACACCGACGAGATCCACGACGACGACCTCTGGCTCCTGCCGACGGCGGAGGTACCGGTGACGAACATGTACCGCGACGAGATCCTGCTCGACGACGACCTCCCGATCAAACACCAGGCGTACTCGCCGAACTTCCGGCGCGAGGCGGGCGAGCACGGCACCGAGACGCGGGGCATCGTCCGCGTCCACCAGTTCAACAAGGTGGAGCTGGTCAACTTCGTCCGCCCCGAGAACAGCGAGGAGCGCCTCCACGACCTGCTCGCGGAGGCCGAGGAGGTCCTGAAGCGCCTGGACCTCCCCTACCGCATCCTGGAGATGTGTACCGGCGATCTGGGGTTCACACAGGCGAAGAAGTACGACATCGAGGTGTGGGCCCCCGGCGACGACATGGAGGACGGGCCCGAACAGGGCGGCCGCTGGCTGGAGGTGTCGTCGGTGTCGAACTTCCGGGACTTCCAGGCGCGCCGGGCCGGGTTGCGCTTCCGCCCGGAACGCCACGAGTCGGCCGAGTACCTCCACACGCTCAACGGCTCGGGCGTGGCGATCCCGCGTGTCGTCGTGGCGATCCTCGAGTACTACCAGAACGACGACGGCACCGTCGACGTGCCCGAACCCCTCCGGCCGTACATGGGCGGCCGGGAGGTCATCGAGGGCGGCGAGAAGGTCGGCGAGAGCGCCCTCGGCGCCGGCGAGAAGGAGTAGTCCGACGGCGGCCCGAGCCCCGCCGGATCCCGCGTCCCGCGCCGTTCCGGATCAGTTCGTGTACGTCGTGAGGCGGACGACGAGACCCGCGGCGTCGCCGTCGGCCCCGCTCCCGGCGTCGGCCTCCGTGTCGCTCTCGATCGCTCCCGCGAACGCGAACACGTCCACGAAGCCGAACAGTTCCTCGCCGTCGTCGCCGATCAGTCGCCCGCGGACGGCGACTCCGGGGAGCGCGTCGCCGTCGGGGTCGGCGCCGTCACGTGCCGCGTCGCCGTCGGGGTCGGCGCCCTCCCCGGACGCGACGTACACCGCGTCGACCGCGTGCTCGGTGTCCGTCCGGGGGCGCCCCTCGCGCATGAACCGGACGAACCGCTCGCGGCCCGACAGCGTCCGGTCGGGTCGGTCGTGGACGAACTCGGGCGCGAGCAGGTCGGCGAGCGCGTCGTAGTCGCCGTCGTCGATGGCGCGGTAGTACGCCCGCGCGGTCGCCTCCGAGGTCACGGATCGCAGGCGGTCCCCGACGCGCTTGAATCGGTCGGCCGGGGGACGCCACGCCGTCCCGCTCCGCTCCCGCTCCGGGGCGCTTATTCGCCCGCGCCGCCTCCCGCCCGACGTGGACCTGCACGTCCGGTACGAGGGCGACGACGACCCCAACAAGTGCACGGCCCGGAAGCTCGCGCGCTTCGACCTCGCGGAGCTCCACCGCTCGGACGCGGCCACGCCGTACGGCGTCGTGCTCAACCCCCACGCCGAACGGGCGCTGTCGCCGGCCGACCGCGACGTGGGGGAGACGCTCGTCGCGCTCGACTGCTCGTGGGAGTCGGCCGGCGAGGCGATGTTCTCGCTTCCGGGCGAGCACCGCGCGCTCCCGTACCTCGTCGCCGCCAACCCCGTGAACTTCGGCCGGCCGATGCAGCTGACGACCGTCGAGGCGTTCGCCGCCGCCCTCCGCATCCTCGGCGACCCCGAGCAGGCCGAGGCGGTCCTGGCGAAGTTCACGTGGGGGGAGACGTTCCTCGAACTCAACGAGGAACCCCTCCGTCGCTACAGCGAGTGCGCCGACTCCTCGGAGGTCGTCGCGATCCAGCGGGAGTACCTCGACCGGTAGGAGCGGAGCGCGCCCGCTCGGGTCAGTCCTCGGCGAGCAGCGCGCCGACCGCGCCGGCGACGGCCGACTCCAGGGCGAACAGCACGGTGAGTACGACCCCGAGGACGAGCACCCCCGCGCCCCCGAGGAGGCCGCCGAGCGGGCCACCCCCGATCAGGCCGAACACGCCGCCCAACAGCGCGAACAGCAGGGTGTAGGCGACGCCCGTCACCGACCCCGCGAGCAGGCCGTGGTACGCGCCGCTCGCGAGGCCGCCCCCGGCGAGGTACCCCGCGACGGCGCCCCCGAGCAGCCCCGCGCCGACCTGGCCGACGACCGGGATCGCCGTCCCGAACGCCGCGACGACGAGGAAGACCGCCGCTCCCCACGCGACCGCGCGCCAGTCAGTCACGCCCGGGTGGTGGACGGAGCCGGATATCTACTTTGTGGCGTCGTCGTCGCCGTCGCCGTCGCGCTCGAACGCCTCGGCGCCATCGACGAACCGCCCGCCGCGTCCGTCCTCGCCGTCCTCCCGCTCGCCGTCGTCGGGATCCGCGTCGCCGTCCGCGTCGTCGGCCGTGCCCTCGGGACCCGCGTCGCCCGGGCCGTCGCCGCCCTGCACGGCGTACTCCTGGAGGTCCGCGGCCTCGACGTCGCCGGCGAGCAGGTCGTCGGGGCCGATGTCCGCGAGGCCGTCCGGGTCCGGGTCGGGATCCGAGTTCGGGTCGTCGGGGTCGTCCGGATCCGCGTCCGGTTCGGCCTCCTCGCCGCCCCCGGACCGGGTCCCGGCCTCCTGCTCCGCCACGGCGTTCGCCTCCGCCTCCGCTTCGGCCTCCGCCTCCCGCGCGGCCGCCAGCTGGTCGGTCGTCGGCACGAACAGGCGGTCGGTCTCGGGGTCGTACGGCCCGTCGGGCACCTCCCCGCGCGCCTCCGCGCGGAGGCCGTCGGCCGCCTCCGGCGCCGGGTCGGGCGCCTGCTCGGCGTTCCGGCGGACCCGGTCGGCGCTGACGCCCCGGACGCGGGCCCACTCGTCGGGGTCGGCGCCCGCGAGCGTGACCGCCCACGCGTCCAGCGCGGCCGCCGGCGACGACCCGGACTCCAGCAGGCCGACCAGCGAGCGCAGGGCGCGCGTCTCGGCCTCGCGCCACCACCCGGGCTTCTCGACGTAGACCGGGTAGAAGAACGGCGTGTCGCTCGCGTCCGCCAGGTCGCGGGGGAACGAGACGGTCCGGTCGTGAACCTCCTGGAAGACGGTCATGTTGACGGCGGCGACCGCCGCGAGCAGGTCGGGGTCCATCTCGTAGCCGGCGGCCTCCAGTTCCGAGCGCAGGTCGGCGAAGGCGAACGCGAACCACGCCGAGGAGGCGTCGTCGGTCAGCAGGTGGTTCGGGCTGTCGTCCTCGCGGGCGCGGCGGTACTGCTCGACGACGCGGTCCCGGACCGCGTCGTGGAGGACGCGCAGGCCGATGCGGACGTCCTCGGCCGAGAAGTCCGTGCGCTCGGCGACCTCCTCGATGTAGGCGTCGGGAACCGCCGGGCGGTGCATGGGAGGTGGGTGTTCGGTGGGAGGTAAAACGGTTCGTGTTCTCGCGATCAGTTCGCTCTGTCGTTGTGAACAGCACCACTGGGCCGACGCTGTCGACTATCGCGAAAGCCCCCGGCGCTCTCGTGGACTGCGACTCGCTGCGCTCCTCGGTCGCCTCGCTTCGCTCGGCTCCCTGCGGTGCTTGCGTCGTCTCGTCGCACGAGAGCGCCGGCCCCTTTCAGTCCCACCTGACGGTCGGACGGGCGTCGTCGCGACGGCGGTTTTTCGGAGTCTTCCCGTCACGGACACCCGCGCGTGCCGCCGCGGGGTGTCGGGCGTTGCGGGCCGCCGGAAGTCCTTCAGAGGCGGTCGGCGATGTCCTCGGCGAAGTACGTGAGGATCAGGTCCGCGCCGGCGCGCTTCATCGACAGCAGGGACTCGTAGGCCGTCTCCTCCAGGTCGAGCCACCCGCGGTCGGCGGCCGCGTGCAGCATCGCGTACTCGCCGGAGACGTTGTACGCGGCGACCGGGAGGTCGAACCCCTCGCGCACGTCGCGGACGATATCGAGGTACGGCAGGCCGGGCTTGACCATCAGCACGTCCGCGCCCTCCTCGACGTCGAGGCGGGCCTCCTGCAGCGCCTCCCGGCGGTTCGCCGGGTCCATCTGGTAGTGGCGGCGGTCGCCGAAGGCGGGCGCGCCGTCGGCGGCGTCGCGGAACGGCCCGTAGAAGGCGGACTCGTACTTGACCGCGTAGCTCATGACGGGCACCGACTCGAAGCCCGCCCCGTCCAACCCCTCGCGGATGGCGCCGACCATCCCGTCGGTCATCGAGGAGGGCGCGACCATGTCCGCGCCGGCCTCGGCGTGCGAGACCGCCGTCCGTTCGAGGAGGTCCAGCGTCTCGTCGTTCCTCACCGTCAGCGTGGGGTCCTCGGCGGCGTCTTCCTCGATGACGCCGCAGTGGCCGTGGTCGGTGTACTCACAGAGGCACACGTCGGTGACGACGTAGGCGTCCGTCTCGGCGGCGATCCGGCGGACCGCGCGCTGGACGACGCCGTCCTCGGCGTACGCGCGGGAGCCGACCTCGTCTTTCGACTCGGGGATGCCGAACACCATCACCGCCCCCACGCCAGTCGCCAGCACCTCCTCGACGCGGTCGACCGCCTCCGCGACGGGGACGCGCTCGTGGCCGGGCATCGACTCGATGGCGACGCGCTCGTCGGTCGTCGCGTCGACGAACACCGGCGCGATCAGGTCCGCGGCCGAGACGTCCGTCTCGGAGACGAGCGGTCGGACGCCGTCCGTGCGGAGGCGCCGCGGGCGGCGCGATCCGCGGCGCGCGCCCCGCGGTCGGTCGGTGGGGTTCATGCGCGTGTCTCGGCCCGGACGGGAGGTAAAGCCCGCGCTCGCGGCGAGAGGCTGCGACGGGAGGCGCCGGCGGCGACACCGACGCTCCCCCCGGGGGCGGGATGACACAAGCCATATATCGGGAGCCGGGCAATCCGCTCCCGTGACGCCCCCGCCCCTCCAGGTCGGCGCGATGCCCCCGTGGCTGGAGTCGATGCTGACCTCGGAGTACGCCTACCTCGCGCTGTTCGTCGTCTTCGTGCTGGAGGGGGCGATGCTGATGTACTTCATGCCGAGCGAGCTGATCGTCCCCGGGTCGCTGATCCTGTTCGGCCATTCGCCCGACACCGTCCTCCTCGTGGTCGGCATCGCGGTGCTGGGCGCCACCGTCGGCCAGGTCGCGCTGTTCACCGTCGCCCAGCGCGGCGGCCGCGAGTGGCTGCTTCGCAAGCGGTGGTTCCGCGTGAGCGAGGAGAGCCTCGACCGCTTCGACGGCTGGTTCGAGCGCTGGGGACCGGTCGTCGTCCCCGTCTCGAACGCCCTGCTGTTCACCCGCGGGATGCTCACCGTCCCGGCGGGGCTGGCCGGCATGGACCGCCGGCGGTTCGTCGTGCTGTCGGCATTGGGTACCCTGATATTCGAGTCGGCGCTGGCCGGCCTGTACGTGTTCGGCGTCGACCTGCTGTGGTGACCGCCGTCGCGACCGGACCTCCGTGCCGACGGTTCGCACGCCGACGCGGGACTTTTGAGCCGCCCCCGAGACGGCCGGGTATGCCCGGTCCCGTCTTCCTCGCCGGCGAGCGCGTCGCGCTCCGGACCGTCGAGGCCGAGGACGAGCCGTTCCTCCACGAGCACCGCAACCGCGCGTCCTACCGCGACCCGCTCGGGGAGTTCGAGCCGCTGACGGCGGAGGACGTCGCCGAGTACCGCGAGGAGGTCGTCCGCGGCGACGAGGGCGTCACCCTCCTGATCTGCGTCGACGGCGACCCGGTCGGGCTGTGTTTCCTGTTCCGCGAGGACGCCCGCCGCGGCGTCGCCGAGGTCGGCTACTGGCTCGTCCCCGACGCCGAGGGGAACGGCTACGCGACTGAGGCTGCCGGCCTCCTGTGCGACTACGCCTTCGACGAGCGGGGGCTCCACCGACTCACCGCGCGGGTGTACGAGGGGAACGACGCGTCGAGCGCGGTGCTCGGCCGCCTCGGCTTCGTCGAGGAGGGTCGGCTCCGCGAGGACGCGGTCCGCGACGGCGACCGCCGCGACACGCTCCGCTACGGGCTGCTGGCGCGCGAGCGGGACGGGGACGGCGAGGGCGGGTGAGCGGGAACCGCGGGGAGCGAGTCCGCGGGCGGGCGGGGACCGGGGCCGGCCGGGTTACGACTCGCGGTCGGTCTGGGTCACGTCGACCTTCTCCCGGAGCGCCTCGAGCCCCTCGCTCTCGGCGAGCTCCTCGACGCGGTCGCGGAAGTGCGACTCGCAGAGGCCGACCGTGACGGCGTCGCGCTCGGCGGCGAAGGCCGCCTCGCGGTCGCAGTAGTGGCACTGCATACCCGAAGGTGGCGCTCGGCCGTACTTAAGCCCGCGCCTCCGGCAACCGCGCGCGGACCGCCGCCCACCGCTCGGCGTCGAGGCCGGCGAGCCCCAGCTCCTCGCCGTGGGCGTCGCTCCCGCCGGTGAGTAGCAGGTCGTGTTCGGCCGCCAGCGACTCCACCCGCCCGGGGTCGTCGGCGACCGACGCCGCGTACGGGTAGAAGCGCTCGACCGCGTCGAGGTCGTGATCGACACACAGCGCCAGCGCGGCCTCGGGGTCGCCGTAGCGGAACGGGTGCGCCAGGCCGACGAGCGCGCAGGCGTCGCGCAGGAGGGCCACCCCGCGCTCGACGGGGGTCACGTCCCGCGGCACGTAGCAGGGGCCGTCGTCGCCGATCAGGTGCGCGAAGGCGCCCTCGTAGTCGTAGTCGGCGTCGCTCTCGTCGATCGCGCGGGCGACGTGCGGGCGCCCGAGCCCCTCGCGCGGTTCGACTCCCAGGTCGACGCCGAGCTCCGCCTCGACGTTCTCGACGATGCGGCGGCCGCGCTCGATGCGGTTCTCCTGCAGGCGCTCGCACTCGTCGCGGAGGGCGGGGTCGTCGCCGACGCCGTAGCCGAGGAGGTCGACGCGCTCGCCCCCGGTCTCCACGCGGAGCTCGATGCCGCGGACGACCCTCACGCCGTCGCGGTCGGCCACCGGCGCGTCCAGATCGGGGTGGATCCGGTCGTGGTCGGTGACGGCGACCGCCTCGATGCCGGCCCGCCGCGCCGTCGCGACCAGCGAGTCGAGCGTGAACGTCCCGTCCGAGACGGTCGTGTGCGCGTGGAGGTCCGCGACTACCATTGCCGGATCGGGGACTCGCCGGGGCCAAGGCGGTTCCGGTCGGCCGGCGGTCGCCGCGGGCGGTCCAGGGGGTCGCCCCCGGCCACGGGTCGCGGTCCCGCCCGGGATCGAATGTCATTAAGGTGCGTTAAGGACTACCCGACCGACCAAGGTCGTACATGGACAATCGTTACATACCCGGGCGGCGACGGATCGGTCGATGCGCCTGAACGGCACGGAAGACGAGCTATCCGCCCACGAGTACCCCGCCACGAGCGGCGAACTCATCGACGCGTACGGCGACACCCGTATCGAACTGCAGGACGGGAGCGAGACGCTCGGCGCGGTACTCGGCCGCCTCGGGTCGGAGACGTTCCACTCCGCCGACGACGTCTGGATGACCCTCCGCGGCGGCGTCGGCCACGAGGCGGTCGGCCGGCGCTTCTACAGCGACCGCGACGCGCCGGCCGTCGGCGAGGACGGCCCCGACCCCGTCTCGTTCTGAGCCCGGCGCGCCGCGACGGGTCGCCCCCGTCGCCCGCGGCCGCCGACGTGTCCGCCCCGGGACGCCGGCGCAGTCACCGCCCGGGGAGTCCGCCCGTCGGGACTCAAACCCATTCCAGCGCCGCGTCCAGTTCCAGGGGCACGCTCCCCTTCCGGTAGGCCTCCGTCCGGCCGTCGGGGCGCGATCGGAACACGACCGCCGGGCGGTGCCCCACGTCGGGGCGCTCGCCGCGCACGGCGAACCAGTCGTCGTCGGGGAACGACGAGCAGTCGACGAACAGCGTGACGCCGCCGCCGTGGGCCTCCAACTGCCCCCGCGTCTTCGTCTCGACGGTGTCGCGCACGGCCGCCGACGGGGTCCCCGCCGAGCGCCGGTTCGGCGCGACCGGGCGGGTCACCTCGACGAGCGTCGAGGTGCCGTCGTCGTCGGTCGCGCGGAAGTCGATGACGTGGTCGGTCGTCACCTCGATCTCCGGCTGGATGTCGTAGCCGGCGTGCACCAGCAGGCGCGCCACGTCGAACTCGCCCATCGTCGCGGTCATGCGGGTGAGGTCCATGTACTCCGAGGTGCCGAGCTTGCTCGCCATCTCCTCGCGCTCGTCGTCCATGACGCCGGTCGCGAGGAACTGCTCGTAGAAGCCCAGCGCCTCGAAGCGGTCGGCGTCGGGGAAGCCGGCGGCGTGCTCGCGGAAGAACTCGCGGGTCGTCTCCGCGCCGTCCTTCGAGCAGAGGACGGGGAGGAAGTACCACGCGAGGTGCGGGAAGTCCTCGAGCCACGGCTCGTCCTCGTAGAGGACCGCCAGCAGTTCGCGCTCGGCCCACCGGGTGACCCCGAACGGGACCCGGTCGAACCCGTACTTCTCGGTCTTCCACAGCGCGGAGGGCGTCTCGGTGTTGCCGAGCCAGTAGCCGCCGGCGCCGCCGGCGACGCCGTCCGGTCCCTCGCCGTCGTCGGTCCAGCAGAACAGCGCGAGGCTGCCGTCATCCATGTCGAACCGGCGGGCCTCGTAGCCGGCGGGCGGGGCGAACCAGGGGGCGCCGGCGGTCGCCCCGAGGTTGTCGTCCAGCGGCCCGAGGAGGTCGTCGCGGACGCGGCCCTCCGACCAGTTCCCGGGGGCGTACCTGAAGCGAAGCGGGCGTGCCACGGTCGATATGGTCGGCGGCCGCGTTTCAACCCACCGCTCCCCGCGCGGGGGGAGGCGGCTGGACGCGGAACGTGGCCGTAGAGGGGTAGAGCCCGGTGATATACGGGCCATAACAATCAACTAATCAGCTATCTCACACGTATCGACGATGAGTACGGACGTCATTCACGAGCGGACGGAACGCGACGACACGCCGCTGCCCCCGGTCGGGTTCGGGACGTATCGGATGGGCGGGTACGAGTGCTACAACGCCGTTCGGCGCGCACTCGACGCCGGGTACAGGCACATCGACACCGCGATGGCGTACGAGAACGAGGCCGTCGTGGGTCGCGCGCTCGAGGCCTCGGACGTCGACCGGGACGACGTCTTCCTGACGACGAAGGTGAAGGGATACCCGGAGCTGCTCGAGTACGACCGGCTGATCGAGGCCGCCGAGGGGTGTCTCGACAGGCTGGGGGTCGACCGCGTTGACCTCCTCCTCGTCCACTGGTGGAACCCCGTGTCGGACATGGAGGAGGTCTTCGCCGCCATGGACCGGCTCGTGGCCGAGGGGGCGGTCGACCACGTCGGCGTGAGCAACTTCTCGGCCGACCAGCTCCGCCGCGCGATGGCGGCCGCCGACGAACCGATCCTGACGAACCAGGTCGAGTACCACCCGTACTGGGCCGACGAGGAGCTGCTGTCGTTCTGCCGCGCGAACGACGTGACGCTCACCGCCTACAGCCCGCTGGCGGAGGGCCGGGTCGTGAACGACGAGACGCTCGCGGCCATCGGCGCGCGGTACGGGAAGTCGCCCGCGCAGGTGGCGATCCGGTGGCTGACCCAGCAGGACGGGGTTGTCACGATCCCGAAGACCGTCACTCCCGAACGCATGCGGGAGAACCTCGACGTGTTCGACTTCTCCCTCTCGGACCGCGAGATGGACCGGATCGCCGACCTCGAGGGCCCGCTGTGGTACCGGGCCAACCTCCCCGGGGGGCCCGTCCACCGCCTTCGGGGCCACCTCGGGGAACTGCTCCCGAACACCGTCGTGAACCGCGTCGCCGGGGACTGACCCGCTCGGCCGGCGAACGGAGTCCGCGTGGGGGGGACGGCCCCCACGCCGTGTGGCTTCGTCTTGTCGTCCGTCCGCCGACGGATAGCTGCGTCGCGTGTGAACTTGCCCCACTATTTATAGTGCAGTACCCGAATGTGGTACCTATGGGCATGGGAAACTTCGACGAGGACGAGCACGAGCGCCGTGAGGCGAAGACGCGTGTCGACGGCGACTTCTCCGAGGCCCGCAGCGAGTACCGCGGCCGGATCACGTACGACTCCGGCGAGTCCGCCGAGGCGCTGCTGGACCAGTTCCGGTCGATGAAGGAGGACTGACGCCTCGACGGACCGGTCCGGCGGTCACTCGCCGAGGAGCGACAGCCCCATCGCCGTCGCCGAGACGACGGTGACGGCGACGACGTGCCCGAGCATCGCCAGCAGCAGCACCGGCCGGTCGGCGATGAACGGGACCAGCGCGAGCTGTGCGACCGCGAACGCGACGTTGAGCGCGTCGAGCCGGCGGAAGCGGAGCGCGGTCCCCGGCCCCGTCGACAGCCGGAGCTCGCGGTACAGCGAGACGACGGCCGTCCACCAGGACGTGCCGATCCGGTAGCACAGGTCCCACAGCACCAGCAGCGCGAGGTAGACGACCGGCGTCGGCGGCTCCGCGCCGAACAGGTCGGACACGAGCGGTTCCTCGGCGACGGGCACCGGGAACGGGAGGAGCCGGGCGGCCGCCGAGGGCTCGCCGACCGTCGCCGGGTCGGTGACGAACAGGTGCGTGACGACCGCGACGAACGCCAGCACCGCCAGCACCACCTCGATGCTGGAGCCAAACAGCAGCCGGTAGTACGTCGGCGACACGTCGAGCGTCCGGTTCGACTCGCCCAACTTGAGCATGAGGTAGCTCCCGACGGCGGCGACGCCCACCGCGACGGTGCCGGCGGGGACGGCCGACCACAGCCCGTACAGGTGCGCGAACAGGAGCACCCCCGCCTCGAAGACGACGAGCTGGAGGCCGATGGCCGCCGCCCCCGAGAGGCTCGCCCCCGGGAGCGCGCCGACGATGCTCTCGTACACCCACGCCTCGCCGAACGCCGGCGGCGACCCGCGACGGGAGACGGGCTCGGAACCGGCGGCGGGGTCGTCGCCGCCTCCGGGGTCGGAGCCGGCGGCGCTCGCGGCGTCGTCGCGTTCGGCGGCCGGCCCGCTCACGCGGACACCTCGGGGTCCGACCCGGCGTCGCCGTCGGCCTCGGTGTCCCCGTCCGTCCCCGTCTCCCGCTCCGCCGGGACGGGCTCCCCGTCGTCCGCCTCCAGCCGGTCGAGCGTGACCCGGAGGGCCTCGTCGAACGGCGTCAGCTCGACGGGGACGTGCTCGCGGATCGCGTCGTCGCGGACGACGACGGGCGTGCGCAGCCCCTCGACGAGCGGGTCGACTACGCCGTCGGGGACGTCGGTGACGAGCCGGACCCAGCCCGAGGAGAGCCGCGGCGTGAGCACCGGCGCCGGGATCACCAGCAGGCGGCCGCCCATCGCCCGCCGGGTGCGCCGGAGCATCTCCTCGTAGGTGAGCACGTCGGGGCCGCCGATCTCGTAGGTTCCGCCGGCGGTCTCCGGGGCGTCGAGCACGCCGACGAGGTAGGCGATCACGTCGTCGACGAAGATCGGCTGACACTCCGTGCGCACCCACCGCGGCGTGATCATCACGGGCAGTCGGGCGGCCAGCTGTCGGACGATCTCGAAGCCCGCCGAGCCGGCGCCGACGACGATCGCCGCCCGCAGCGTCGTGAGGTCGTACGCACCCTCCCCGAGGATGCGGCCGACCTCGCGGCGCGAGCGGAGGTGGTCCGACAGCTCCTCGCTCTCCTCCCCGAGGCCGCCGAGGTACACCACGCGCTCCAGCCCGGCCGCGCTCGCGGCGTCGGCGAACCCCTCCGCCGCGCGGCGGTCCGCCTCGGCGAAGTCGGTGCCCTCGCCCATCGAGTGGACGAGGTAGTACGCCGCCTCGCAGTCGAGAGCGGCGAGCCACCGGCCGAGCGGCTGTGACGCCGTCTCCCCGGGGCCGGAGGCGAGGCGGACGTCGTCGGGCGCGAGGAGGTCGCCCTCGAGGACGCGCACGCCCTCGGGGGCGTCGTAGCCGTCGGCGTCGCGGACGAGCGCCACGACCTCGTGGCCCGCCGCGAGCAGCGCCGGCACGAGCCGACCGCCGACGAAGCCGGTCGCGCCGGTGACGAGAACACGCATACCGTACCCATCCCCGCCGGCACCGATAACAGTTGGTCCCGGCGGACTCCGCCGGCGCGACCCCGTCGGTCCGACCCTCTCCGTCCCCGTCGGTCCCGGTAGGCGGCCCCTACTCCCCCCAGTCGTCCGTCTCGGGCGCGCCGCGGTCGACCTCGACGGCCGCGGGGTCGGGCGCGTCGGTCGCGGGGTCGCCGGGGTCGGCGGCCGCCGCGCGCCAGTCGGCGTCCGCGCGGCCGGCCCAGGAGTCGGCCGCGAGCACCCGCTCGCGCTCTCGCTCGCGCCGGTCGTCGTTCACGGCGCCGGTGCCGGGCGCGGACGCCGCGGCGCAGGCGACGAACTCCGCGCGGTCCTCGGGTGTCGCCTCGCCGGCGACGAGGCGGCCGACGGCGCCGTCGAGGGCGTCGGGGTCGGGGTGGAGGAACACGGTCGAGCCGAGCGCCCCCCGGCCCAGCGGCGGGGGCGGGAGGTCGGCGGGCACCGCGTCGTCGACGAGGCGCTCGCCGGCCTCGCCGTGGACCCGCTCGACGCGCTCGCACTCGGTCTCGGCGTCGAGTTCGAGGTTGTGGCCGGGGTAGACCCGGCACCGCTCCGGGTAGCGGTCGGTGCCGTGGATGCGACACCGGAGCGTCTCGGGGTCGAGGAACGCGCAGGCGTCGAGCCAGACGCGGTCGCCGCCGAACGGGGCGACCGGCTTCGGCGTCTTGCGGAGGCCGACCAGGAAGGCGGGGCGGCCGCCGACGGCGGCGACCGCGTGACCGTCGATCCGGACGCTGGACCCGCCGTCGGTCTCGAACAGCCGGGGGACGAGCGCGTCGCCGAGGCCGTCGGCGACGAACCCGCGGACCTCATCGCGCGAGAGCGGGACGAGGTGGTAGGCGTCGTCGAGCGCGCGGTAGCGCCCCTCGCGCTCGCGGTCGTCGGGGGCGCCCAGCGGCCGCCAGTCGATGCAACAGCCGGCGCACCCCTCGCAGTTCACCTCCATGCGTGTCACGAGAATACACGGCCGGCCGCGAAGAAGGTGTCCCCGGGCGGCGCCGCGGGGCGGGACGAACCGGTCCCGGCGGCCGCACGGGACGAGCCGCGGGCTTATCACCCGGCACCCCCGAGAGAGCCCATGAGCACGCAGCGCTGTGACGGCTGCGATCGGCGCGTCCGCCTGGGCGGGGGCATCGGCGACCTCTGGTCGTTCGAGACGGGCAGCACCGACGGCCTCACGCTCGAACTCGCCGACGGCTCCGACCACTTCCTCTGTTACGACTGCATCGAGGCGCTCCCCGACGACGAGGAGGTCCGCCGCGAGCACGTCGAGGCGCTCCCGAGCGACCCCGACGCGTAGGACCGCCGGCGACACGGGCGGGCGGGGCGTCCCCGTCGCGGTCCCGGTATCCGATACCCTTACCCGCCGGCCGGCGGTTCGGACGGACGAGAACCGTGGACCCCGACCGGATCCCCGAGGCGTTCCCCGCGCCCTCCTTCCGCGGCGCCCAGGAGCGGGCGCTCTCGGACGTCCGCGACGCCTTCGCCGACGGCAACCGGGTCGTCCTCGTGCGCGCGCCGACCGGCAGCGGGAAGTCGCTGCTGGCGCGGGCGGTCGCCGGCGCCGCGCGGACCGCCGGCGAGGCCAGCCCCTCAGAGGCGACGGGGGCCTACTACACCACGCCGCAGGTGTCGCAGCTCGACGACGTGGCCGCGGACGACCTGCTCGACGACCTGAACGTGATCCGCGGGAAGTCCAACTACACCTGCATCCTCCCCGGCGAGGAGGACACCCCGGTGAACCGGGCGCCCTGTGCCCGCCAGCGGGGCTACGACTGCTCGGTGCAACACCGGTGCCCGTACTACTCCGACCGCGCCATCGCCTCGAACCGGCCCATCGCCGCGATGACGCTGGCGTACTTCATGCAGACGGCGGGCTCGGACGTGTTCCGCAAGCGGGACGTGGTCGTCGTCGACGAGGCGCACGGCCTCGCGGAGTGGGCGGAGATGTACGCGACGATCGAACTGTCGCCGCAGACGGTCCCCGTGTGGGACGAGGTGGGAGTGCCGGACGTCCACAACGACGAGGTCGGTCCCGTCGAGCGAACCGCGCGGTTCGCGAAGGCGCTGCTCGGCGTCTGCGAGCGCGCGAAGGACGACCTGCTCGCGAAGGGCGACCTCACCCCCGAGGAGGCGGCGAAACGGGACCGCCTCCAGGAGCTGATCTCCGAGCTGAAGTGGTTCCTGGAGGACTACCGCGACGCGGAGTCGGCGACGACGTGGGTCGTCGACCAGCCCGACGGGGAGGGCGGCGCGCTGACGATCAAGCCGCTTGACCCCGAGAAGTACCTGAAGCACACGGTGTGGGACCGCGGAAACCGCTTCGCGCTCCTGTCGGCAACCATCCTGAGCAAGGAGTCGTTCTGCCGGGGCGTCGGCCTCGACCCCGACGAGGTGGCGCTGGTGGACGTGGAACACACCTTCCCCGTCGAGAACCGTCCCCTGTACGACGTGACGCGGGGGAAGATGACCTACGAGCGCCGCGACGAGACGCTCCCGAGGGTCGCGCGCCTCTGTCTGCGCCTGATGGCGAAGCACCCCGACGAGAAGGGGCTGATCCACGCCCACAGCTACGCCATCGCGAACCGGCTCACCGAGCGCCTCGAACAGTTCGGCGTCGGCGCGCGGGTGCGCAGCCACGACAGCGACGACCGCGACGCGCAACTGGAGGCGTGGAAGGCCAGCGACGACCCGGAGGTGTTCGTCTCCGTGAAGATGGAGGAGGCGCTGGACCTGAAGGGGGACCTGTGCCGGTGGCAGGTGCTGTGCAAGGCGCCGTACCTCAACACGGGCGACTCCCGGGTCGCCGCGCGCTTGGAGAACGGCCAGTGGGGGTGGTACCACCGCGCCGCCCTCCGCACCGTCATCCAGGCGTGCGGGCGGGTCGTCCGGGCGCCCGACGACTACGGGGCGACGTACCTCGCGGACACGAGCCTGCTCGACCTGTTCGAGCGGGCCGAGGCCGACACGCCGCCGTGGTTCCGCGACCAGATCGACCGGATGAGCGAGCCCGACCTCCCCGAGTTCGACCCGGCGGCGGCGCTGGCGGGAATCGGCGCCGAGCCGGGGCCGAGTTCCGGCGCCGGCCACGGGATCGGTCGCGGACGGGCGGGCCGCGGGGACGGCGGAAGCGGCGCGGGCCGTGGCTTCTCCGGCGGCACCGGCCGGTCGTCCTCCTCCGCCTCGGGCTCCGCGTCGTCCGGGTCGACCGGGGCGTCGTCGGGAGGTGACGCCACGGAGGGCTCACGGGGGGCGGACGACGAGGACGACCCGATGGCGGACCACCCGCTGTCGGACGTGTGGGGGGAGTAGCCCCTTCGAGAGCCGGCGGTTTCCGGGTACGTCCTAGTATCACCTGAGTCGAGAGCGGCGATCCGCGCCGCATATCATGACATATTATCTCACGAAGGATTATGTATTCCCTTGGAGATACGTCGAGTATGACCGTCCACGGCGTCGACACGGCGCTGACGCTGTTCGCCGCGGGAACGCTCACACGGACGCAGGCCGCCCGGAAGGCCGGCGTCGACCTCGACCGCTTCGACGAGCTGTGTCGCCGGCGCGGCATCGAGCGCGTCACGGCCGCGGTCGACCCGAGCGGCCCCGCCGGGATCAACGCCGACTGAGCGGCCCCGCCGCTCCGGCTCCGTTCTCCGCGGAGGAAGCGTCGCCCGCGAGCCGCGCGTGCCGCGGGAGCGACGGAGACGCGACGGGTACGCGACGCTTACTCGGCCGGGTCAGCGGGGTCGACCGCGGCGTCCGCTGCGCCCCCGTCGTCCTCGCCGCCGGCGTCGACCGCCGGCGGCAGGACGAACAGCCCCGCGTCGGTCTTCACCACGTCGGCGGTCGCGGCGTCGTCGGCGACGCCCGCGGGCCGCGCGACCGTCACGGCCTCGTACGTCTCGGGGTCGAGCACCTGCACCGCGTTCTCGTCCTCGACGGCGACGACGGTCGTCTCGACGGCGTCGTCCGCCTCCCCCACCTTCTCGGCGTCGGGCGTCTCGCCCTCCTCGAAGCGGGCCTCGTACGGCTCGCCGGTGGCGAGGCGGACGCCCTTGAGGTTCCCCCGCACCGAGCGCACGAGCACCGGGCCGTCCCCGTCGTCGGGGTCGATCACGTCGCCGGGGCGGAACTTCGGCAGGCGGACCGCGAAGGTGACCCGGTACACCTCGTTGCCGTCGCCGTCCTCGGTGACGAGCGTCGGCGCCTCCGAGTAGCTCCCGCCCAGTTCCTCGGTGATCTGGGTGGCGACGGCCTTGCCGAGCTTGTTGGTCGAGAGCTTCACGTCGGTGCCCTCCTCGCGCTCGATCACCTCGGTGACGAACGACTCGCGGTCGCCGTCGGCCTCGCGCTCGGCGACGAGCGACTCGGCGATCTCGACGGCCCTCGACTGCTCGGCGGGATCCGGTATCCGCTCGCGCCCGCGGATCTGCACCTCCGCCGCGTAGCTCCCCCCGGAGATGCGTCCGCAGCGGTCGCAGGTGCCGCGGCTGATCTTCACCGGGACGACGACCTCCTCCTCGACGTGGACGCCGCGGACGACGCCCGCGAACGTGCAGTGCATCCGGATCGTGTTCTGATCGACCTGCTCGGGCTCGACGCCCCACTGCACCCCTTCGGCCTTCAGGTGGACCGCCAGCGCCTCCGACACCTCGTCGACGGCGACGTCGGTGTAGTCGCGGGCGCCGACGTCGACCCAGCGGTTGCCGCGGTGGACCGCGCCGCAGCCGGAACAGACGGTTACCTCGACGCGGTCGGGCGCGTCGACCAGCTCGAAGTCCTCGAGGTAGCAGGCGTCACAGAGCACGCGGTCCCGCTCGCGCGGCTCCCCCGGGAGCGGCTCCTCCCGCTCGGGAACCGGGTCGCCGCAGCGGGGACAGAACTCCCGCCGCTCGCGCGTGTCGCTCATTGGACTCTCGGTACACGGCAGAGCCGGTTAAACGGCGCGACTGGCCGCCCGCTCGCGTCCGCGGACGCGACCCGCCCGGCTCGCCGGCGCCCCCGACGCCGTCACTCCGCCTCGTAGGTCGACTCCCACTCCGGGTTCGCCTCGGCGCCGTTCCGCGCCTCCGGTTCGAGCATCTCGGCGACGGAGTCCAGGCCGAGCAGCTCCCGGTCGTCGTCGTCGAACTCGAGGGAGTCCAGCGCCGCCGAGTCCTGCACGTCCGACCCCGAGAGCTGTTCGCCGTAGCGGCCGAGCAGGCTCGTCAGCTCCTGCGGGATCACGAAGGTGGTGGAGTCGCCCTGCCCGATCGACGCCAGCGTCTCCAGCCCCCTGTCGACGATGGCGCGCTCGCCCATCGACTCGGCCGCGCGGGCGCGCAGGACGGTGGAGATGGCGTCCCCCTGCGCCTCCAGCACGGAGGCGACCTTCTCGCCCTGTGCGGAGAGGACGTCCGCCGTCCGCTCGCCCTCGGCGGTCTCGACGGCGGCGCGGCGCTCCCCCTGCGCCTCCAGGATCATGGCGCGGCGACGGCGCTCGGCGGAGGTCTGCTCCTCCATCGCGTCGAGGACCCCCCGGGTGGGCAGCACCTCCTTCACCTCGACCATCTCGACCTCGACGCCCCACTCGTCGGTCGGCCCCTGCAGGCCCTCGCGGATGCGGCGGTTGATCTCGTCGCGCCGCGAGAGCGTCTCGTCGAGTTCCATGTCGCCGATGACCGCCCGGAGGGAGGTCTGCGCGAGCAGCGCGGTCGCCCGGCGGTAGTCCTCCACGTTGAGGAACGACCGCTCGGCGTCGACGACGCGGATGTACACGACCGCGTCGGCGGTGACCGGGGAGTTGTCGCGGGTGATCGCCTCCTGGGTCGGCACGTCGATCGTCTGGACGCGCCTGTCGAACCGGTAGGTCCGGGAGACGAACGGGGGGATCAGGTGGATCCCCGGGTCGAGGAGCCCGCGGAAGGAGCCGAGCACGGTGAGCGCACGCTGCTCGTAGGCCTGTACGATCTCGACGGTCGAGAGCAGCGTGACCAGCGCGAGGACGAGCAGCATCCCCCCGAGGGCGTACATCGTCGGGAGGAGCACCCACGCGAGGAGGGCGAGCGCGACGCCGACGCCGAGCTGGACCCGGCCGTCGTCGGGGAGGAGGTCCGGGAGACCGACCTCGCCGGCGCTCGTTCGACCCAGCGTCCGAAAGAACCGTCCGCCGGCGTCGTTCATGCATTCGGGTTGGACGACACGCTACTTACACGTTTCGCGGGATCGAGCGGCGACGGGTCGACGCCGGCGGTCGGAGGGGAGTCGGCGCGGGGGCGCGCGACCTCAGCGGGGCGCGAGGTACGGGCCGTCGTCGACGCGACGGTCGCCGTCGTCCTCGGGGGTGTCGGTCGGGGCCGGGGTCGGGGTGCCGTCGCCGGGGGAACCGTTGCCGTTCCCACGGCTCTCGTTGTCGTCGCCGTTCGCGTCGCCGGCGTCGCTGTCAGATCCGCCGCCGGCGCCGGTCCCGGTCGAGCCGTCGTCGGAGCCGTTCCCGTCGGCGGCGCCCCCCGAGCCGTCCGCGCCGGCGTCGGTACGGTTCGCGTCCCCGCGGTCGTCGTCGGAGCCGTTCGTGGTTCCCGGCGTACCCGGCGGTCCCCCGTCGCCGGTCGCGTTCCCGTCGCCCTCGCCGGCGCCGGCCGTTCGGGTCGCGTTCCCGCGGTCGTCGGCGTCCTCGCCGTTCCGGCCCGCTCCCTCGCTCCGGTTCGCGTTCCCGCGGTCGTCGCCGCCGGGCGGGCCGGCGGCGCCCTCGCCGCGGTCGTCGGTCTCGTTCCCGTTCTCGTCGCCGTCACCGTCGCCCGGTCCCGCGTCGTCGGGGGGACCGCCGTCCCCGTTGCCGGGGTTCTCCGGCGGGCCGGCGTCCTCCGGCGGACTGGGAACGCCGACGAGCCCGTTGCCGGTCCCGTTCCCGCCGATCGCGCGGGCCGCCTCGGCGGCCTCGCCGGCGGACAGTTCGGAGGCGTTCCGCCTGAGCTCGGCGAGCGCCGAGACGTTCACGCCGTGCTCCCTGAGCGTCTCCCGGGGGAGCTCCTCGGCGACCTCGCCGGTCGTGTTGAGGCGACGTTGGAGCGTCATCGTCTCGACGGCGATGCGCGCGAGCTTCGCGCGGTACTCGCCGCGGGTGATCTCCCCCGACTGGTAGCGCTCGCTGACCGTCTCCTTGCGCTCGCGTAGCTCGGCGAGTCGGTCGCGGATCGCGGCGGTCTGGCTCGCGACGACGGCCGCCTTCGACTCGTTCGACTCGGCGGCCGCCAGTCGCCGGTCGAGCGCCCGGCTCGCCACCTCGCCCTCCACCTCGGCGCCCTGAACGCCGACGACGCCCGCGAACGTCGCCCCGGGCTGGCTCCCCTCCGACTCCTGAGCGAAGGCCGCCGTCGCGGGGATCCCCGCGACGACGAGCATCGCGACGGCCAGGAGCACGGTCGTCCGACTCATAGTTCGGTCAAGCGCCCCCACTCACATATACCGTCCACTCGCTTCCGTCGGATTCACCCCGCTTAAGCGACGTTAAGCCGGCCACGTGGCCGGGTTCCGCGCGGCGCGGACGGCGGGTCACTCGTCGTCACCCGGCCGGTCCGGCTTCCCCGGGTGCGGTTCGTCGTCGGCGTCCGGCAGCCGCAGGACGTTCTCGCGGCCGAGCCGGAAGCTCTCGATCGTTCCGTCGTCGCGGAGGTCGCCGACGACCTGGCTGGTCCGGGCGGCGCTCCAGCCGAGTTCCTCGGTCACGTCCGCCTGCTTCATCCGCCCGCCGTTGTCCTCGACGAGCCGAACCACGCGCTCGTGGGGGCTGAGCAGTTCCTCCGGCGGCGTCGCGTCGGCGTCCGACTCCCCGTCGCCCGAGTCGGCGTCCGCGCCCGCGCCGCTCGGGTCGGACGCATCGGCGGCCGCGGTCGCGCCGTCGGCGTCCGCGGCGGCGCCCGCGCCGCTCGCGTCCCCCGTCGCCCCGGCCTCCGCTCCGGTCCCGGCGTCGTCCGGGCCCGACGGGGGCACGGTCGCGCCGTCGTCCGCGGCGAGCCCTCCGCCCCCGTCGCGCTCGTCGACGAGCGGGAACGTCCCCCGCCGCCGGAGGAGGAGCGCGCCGACGACGCCGAGGAGGACGACCGCGGCGGCCGCGAGGGACGCCGGGCCGACCGGGAGCACGGAGGCGGGCGCGACCGTCACGCGCGGCTGGTCGGGCCCGAAGTTCCGCTCGCCGCGCCAGGTGACGGAGGTGTCCGTGCGCTCGTCGGGCTCGGGCACGACCGTGCGCACCTCGTACCGCTCGGGCCACGCGACCGTCAGGACGGTCCCGGAGTCGAGGAACAGCCCAGCGAGCGCGTCGCCGGCGACGATGCGCTCCTCCGGGGTGGCCGCGAAGTTCTTCCAGGTGAACGTGTAGACGACGACGCCGTAGTCGGTGCTCGTGGGGAAGGCGTCGCGGCGGGCCGTCACCGAGAAGTTCGTCGCGGCCATCTCGCGGCCGGTCGCGTTCTCCGCGACCGCCACGGTGGACTCGATCCGCGCCGCGAACCGGTCGACGTACGCGGAGGAGTTCTCGCGGATGTCCGCCCGCAGGCTCTCGAAGGCCGCCGTCGTGTTCTCGTCGGTCAGCTCGATCCGGTAGGCGATCCGCCACGCGGCGTCGCCGTCGGGTTGGACCGTCGCCCGGAGGACGACCGTGTCGGCGGCCACGTCGCCCGTCTGGGCGAGGGCGCCGCCGAGGGCCGCGGAGTCGCCCGTCTCGGGTGCGGCGGGATCGACGGCCGCCCCGGCCGGCCGTGATCGATCGGCGGGGGCCGCGGCCGCGGGTCCCGTCGCGGTCGCGAGCGCCGGCGCGAGCGCGGCGAGCGCGACGAGGAGGGCGAGCAGCGCCGCGGCGGCGGGACGTCGCATACACTCCCTCACCCCCGGCCCGCCCAAAACGGTTTTCGTCGGCGGCGAGCCTACCGGGGGGTATGCCGCTCGACGTGGAGGACCTGCTGAAGATCGTGTTGGTGCTCGTGATCGTCTGGCTGGTCGTCGAGATCCTCACCGGGATCCTCGGCTTCGCGCTCGGCCTGATCGCCGGCCCCCTGAAGGGAGTCATCGGCGTCGTCATCGTCGTCCTGATCGTGCTGTGGCTGACGGACAACCTCTGATCGCGGCGTGTACAGCGTCAACGTCCCCGTCCCGTGGGCGGTCCGGCGGCTGGCCGCCTCGCTGGAGCCCGACCTGACCGGGTTCGCGTCGGTCCGCGACCGACACACGCTCGTCGTCAAGCGCCTCGACGGCCGCGACCTAGACGACCTCCACCGGATCCGCGAGCGGCTCCGCCCCGCCCTGCGCGGCGTCGCCCCGTTCGACCTCCGCGTGAGCGGGATCGACGCCTTCGAGGACCCGCCGCTGGGCGACGGACCGGTCGCGTTCCTCGCGGTGGAGGCCGTGGCAGGGACCGCCGGCGAGGGGGCCGACCGCGACCCCCTCCGGACGGTCCACGACCGCCTCGTCCGGGAGTTCGGCGCCGTCGACGGGCTGGAGGGGGCGGAGTACGTCCCGCACGTCACGCTCGCGCGCGGGTGGGACGGCCGGGGCGACCCCGCGGAGGGGGTCGAGCGCCTCCGCGAGCGCGACCTGGAGGCGGTGCGCTGGACGGTCGACGAACTCGGGATCTGGACGCGCGAGTACAAGGAGATCGCCGCGCGGGTGCCGCTCCGGGAGTGAGGCGGCGGGCGGATCCGCACGGGCCGGGGCGGGTGCGGGGGAAGGGGGGACGGACCCGGCTACCGCGAGGTGAGCCGCATCGGCACCGGGTGGTCCGGGTGCATCGTCAGCGACCCGCGGAGGTCGAGGTCGGGGCCCTCGTACGCGAAGTCGAACGCGCGCCCGACCGTCGCGAGGATGAGCTTCGCCTCCAGCAGCGAGAACTGCTTGCCGATGCAGTGGCGCGGGCCGGCCCCGAACGGGAAGTACGCGAAGCGGGGGCGCTCGGCGGCGCGCTCGGGCGCCCACCGGTCGGGGTCGAACGTCAGGGGGTCGTCGTACCACCGGTCCGAGCGGTGGATCACCCACTGCGGGAGCATCACCAGCGAGCCCTCGGGGACGCGGTAGCCGGCGACGCGGGTGTCCACCTTCGTCTCGCGGAACAGGGTGTAGACGGGCGGGTACAGCCGCATCGCCTCCGAGAGCACGCGGTCGGTGAACGTCAGGTCGCGCACGTCCGCGGCGGTCGGGTCGCCGTCGAGCGCGTCCACCTCGCGCTGGAAGCGCTCCTTCGCCTCGGGATGCTGAGAGAGGAGGTAGAAGGTGTAGGTGAGCGCGAGGGCGGTCGTGTCGTGGCCCGCCAGCAGCATCGTCATCAGCTCGTCGCGGAGGTCCCCCTCCGTCTGCTCGCCGCGCTCGTGGGCCCGGAGCAGGATCGACAGGAGGTCCATCGGCATCGGCGAGTCGACGGCGTCGCCGGCGGGGTCGGGCGCGGTCTCCTCGGTGCCGCGGCGGCGCGCCACGAGGTCGTCGATGACGCCCTCCAGCGTCGCGACGGCGTCGTGGAACTGTCGGTTCTCCCGCGTCGGCGCCCACGAGGGGATCACCGCGCGGATCGCGTTCGGCTCGAACCGCCGGCCCAGCGGTTCGAGGTTCTCCTGCACCGTCTTCACCCGTTCCTCGGTGATGTCGGTGCCGAACATCGCGGTGACGATGACGCGGACGGTGAGTCGGGCGAGCTCCAGTTGCACGTCGATCCGGTCGCCGTCGCTCCAGTCGGCCATCGCCTCGCGGGTGTGGCCGACGATGGCGTCGTCGAGGCCGGCGATGCGGCGGGCGTGGAACGCCGGGTTCGCGAGGTCGCGCTGGCGGCGCCAGCGGTCGCCCTCGCTCATGAGGAGCCCCTCGCCGAGCAGGTCGTCGACGGCGTCGTCGAGGTTCGGCTTGCCGTAGGCGGCCCACTCGGAGACGAGCACGCGCTCGACGTCCCGGGGGTTCGTGAACATGTACGTCTCGCGGGGGCCGAGGTCGAGGCGGATCACGTCGCCGTAGGCGTCCGCCACGTCGCTCATGAACGAGAAGGGGTCCCGGGAGTAGCGCCGGCCGTTGCCGAACACCGGCTCGCCGCGGGGACCGGGCGGTCGTGTGCTCATGGGGGGAACACAGGGGCGGGAGGCGGAAATACCCTCGGGCGGGCGCGGGCGCGCGTGAGCGCGACCGGGGCGGGAGGGGGCGGCGCCCGCCGGAGCTAGTCGTCGTCCGTGGGCGCGACGGCCGGCTCCGGTCGCTCCCCGTCCTCGCCCGCCTGCCGCGCCCACAGGGCCGCGTAGTCGCCGTCCGCGGCGACCAGTTCGTCGTGGGTGCCCTGCTCTGCGATCCGGCCCTCCTCCATGACGACCACGCGGTCGGCGTCGCGGATGGTCGACAGCCGGTGGGCGATGACGAACGCCGTCCGGTCGGCGATGAGCCGGCGGAGGCTCCGCTGGATCAGCTCCTCGGTCTCGGTGTCCACGTCGGAGGTCGCCTCGTCGAGGACGATGATCTCGGGGTCGTTCAGGAGGGCGCGCGCGATGGCGATGCGCTGGCGCTGGCCGCCCGAGAGCTTCACGCCGCGCTCGCCGATCTGGGTGTCGTAGCCGTCCGGGAGGTCGGTGATGAACTCGTGGGCCTCCGCCGCCTTCGCGGCCTCGACGATGCGCTCGCCCGGGCCGGCGCCGTCCCCGGTCCCGTCGCCGTCGTCGTCCGAGTCGCCCTCCTCCAGCGCCGAGAGGTCGCCGTAGCCGATGTTCTCGGCGGCGGTGCCCGAGAACATGTACGGGTTCTGCTCGACGATGCCGACGTGCTCGCGGAGCGCGGCGAGGTCGTACGCGCGCACGTCGACCCCGTCGACCTCGACGGCGCCGGCGTCCACGTCGTAGAAGCGCGGGATGAGCTTGAGCAGCGTCGACTTCCCGGCGCCGGTCGTGCCCGCGAGGCCGACCGTCTCCCCCGGCTCGACGTCCAGGTCGACCCCGGAGATGACCTCCTCGTCGTCGGTGTAGCCGAAGCGGACGCCGTCGAAGGTCACGCGGCCGTCGACCGACTCCGGGACGTGCGGGTCCGCGGGGGAGGTCACCTGGGGGTCGTGGCCGAGCAGGCCGAACACCCGCTCGGCGCTCGATTTGGCGAGCTGGTACTTGTTCGCGGTCTTGCCGACGCGTCGCATCGGGGAGTAGAGCCGGCGCAGGAGGAGGAAGAACAGCGCGACCGACCCGGCGGTGAGCGTCGCGGGGTCTGCGTTGCCGAGGCCGTAGCGGATGATATCGCTGCCGGCGATCCAGAGGATGGCGACGAAGACGACGCCGGTGAGCAGCCGGAGCCCGGAGAAGAACGCCCGCCGCGCGCGGATCGCCTCGACCTTCTCGTCGTGGTAGCGCTCGCTCTGGGCGGCGACGCGGTCGAACTCGAAGTCGTGGCGGTTGAACGCCTTGATCACGCGGGCGCCGCCGATGTTGTTCTCCAGCCGGGAGTTGAGCCGGGAGACCGTCTCGCGGATGCCGCGGTACTTCGGCTCGATCCACGTGAGGAAGCGCCCCGACGCCAGCCCGATGACCGGCACCGGCGCCAGCGCGACGAGCGCGAGCTTCGGCGAGTAGGTGTACATGATCGCCGCGATCCCCCCCACGGTGGCGACGACGCGGATCGCCTGCCGGATCTCGGTGTTGAGGAACTGCTCCAGGCGGTTCACGTCCTGGTTCAGCACGGACATCATCGCCCCCGTCTGGTGGTCCGCGAAGAAGCCCAGCGAGAGGTGCTGCATGTGGTCGTACGTGTCGTTGCGGAGGTCGCGTTGCACCTTCTGGGCGGTCGACTGGAACAGGTACCGCGAGGCGAACCGCGTCACCGAGCGGATCAGGTACGCCAGCGCCGCGATGACGACGAGCCGCTGGAGGAACGCCAGCCGCGCGGCCTCCCCCGCGATGGTGCCGGAGGGGAGGAGGCCGGCCTGCGCGAGCAGCCCCGCCTCGCCGCTCCCGAGGATGACGCGGTCGATGGCCGCCGCGACCAGCAGCGAGGGGAGCAGCCGGGCGAGCCGGGTGGTGATCGCCGCCGCCAACCCCACCGACAGCCGGGGCCAGTAGGGCACGCAGTACCGGAGCAGCCCGGACATCGGGTTGCCGTCGACGGACTCGCGGATCTCCGCGAAGTCGCCGTGGTCGTCCTCCGCGTCGCTCATTACGTTTCGAAACACGCCGGCGATACAAAGGCCCACGGGACTCGGATCGTCGGGTTCGGGGCGGCGGACGCGGCGGTCCGGGGTCGTTACTCGTCGTCGAGCAGGCGCGTCCGGTCGATGGGGACCGCCGTGAGGCCGCCCGCGTTCCCGTTGCCGTACGCGTACAGCACGACGCCCGCCTCCACGTCGACGGCGCGCTTGAGCGTCCCGCTGAAGTCGTCGTCGCGGAACCGCGCGCCGACGAGCTTCGACAGCGGGTCCTCGTCGGGGCCGCCACCCTCCTCGCCGTCGTTCCCGTCGTCGCGCTCGGCGGTTCCGGGGACCGGCTCGAACGTCGGTCCGTCGGCGGCGGCGGCCGCGTCGCCGTCGCCCTCGATGTCGTCGTCGCTCATGTCCGTGTCGCGGTCGAACAGGCCCATGGGTGCGGGGACTCGCCGTCGTGTGAAAAGCGTGACGCGAACGGGGCGGCGACCCGCCTACCGGTTCAGCGTGTGGATCGCCTGCCCCATCGCGTTCTCGGCGGCCTCCATCGTCGCCTCCGCGAGCGTGGGGTGGGTGTGGATCGTCGCGGCTACGTCCTCCAGCGACGCGCCCATCTCGACGGCGAGCGCGAGTTCGGCGATCAGCTCGGAGGCCTCGGGACCGACGATCTGGCCGCCGAGCACGAAGCCGGTCTCCTCGTCGGCGACGATCCGGACGAACCCCTCGGTGTGGGTCGTCGTGAGCGCGCGCCCGGAGGCGTTGAACGGCATCTGCCCGACGACGGGCGTGAAGCCCTCCGCCTCGGCCTCGGCCTCGGTGAGGCCGACGGTCGCGATCTCGGGGTCGGTGAACACCGCGGCGGGCACCGCCTGGTAGTCGAGCGCGGCGGGTTCGCCGGCGGCGACCTCCGCGGCGACGATGCCCTCCTTGCTGGCCTTGTGCGCGAGCATCGGCTCGCCGGCCACGTCGCCGACGGCGAAGATCGAGTCCACGTCGGTCCTGGCCTGGTGGTCCGTCTCGATGAAACCGTCCTCGTTCGGTTCGAGGCCGACGTTCTCCAGCTCCAGCGTGTCGGTGACGGGCGAGCGGCCGACGGCGACGAGCACCTTGTCCGCGAGGTACTCCGACTCCTCGCCGTCCTCCGTCTCGGTGGCGACGGCGACGCCGCCGTCGGCGGTCTCCTCCCAGCCGGCGGCGCCCTCGCCGAAGTGGAACTCCACCCCCAGCTCCTCGGCGCGTTTGCGGACGATGCGCCGGACGTCCTCCTCGTACCCGGGGAGCACGTCGTCGAGCATCTCGACCACGGTCACGTCCGTGCCGAGCTTCGCGAGCATCGTCGACAGCTCCATGCCGATGTAGCCGGCGCCGACGACGACGAGGCTGTCCGGGAGCGTCTCCATCCCCAGCAGGTCGCGCGAGGAGAGCACGTACTCCCCGTCGAACTCGAAGCCGGGCACCTGGATCGGCCGCGACCCCGTGGCGACGATCGCGTGCTCGAACTCGATGGACTCGCTGCCCTGCCCGGCGCCGCCGTGGGCGACGCGGAGCTTGTTCTCGTCGGCGAACGTGGCGGTCCCCTCGACGAGGTTGACGCCGTTGGCCTTGCAGAGCTTCTCGACGCCGCCGGTGAGCCGGTCGACGACGCCCCCCTTCCAGCGCTGCATGCGCTCCACGTCGACGGCCGGGTCGGCGTAGACCCCCATCTCCTCGGCGTTGCCCGCCTCGTGGGCGACGTTCGCGCCGTGGATGAACGCCTTCGACGGGATGCAGCCGTGGTTGAGGCAGGTGCCGCCGTACGCGTCCCGCTCGATGAGCGTCGTGTCGAGCCCCAGCTGTGCCGCGCGGATGGCGGCGACGTAGCCGCCCGGGCCGGCCCCGATGACCGCGACGTCCGTGCCTGTCGAGATGTCTCCGACGACCATTGCCCGTGTCTTTCGGATCCGGGATGATAAACTGGCAGGAATTGCGGACGCGAACGGACGGCGCCACGAGCGACCGCGTTCGGTCGGTCGTCGCTCGTTCCCGCACCGCTCGCGTCGACCGGCGTCCGTCCCCTTCCGCAACGCCCATGCCGGCCGGCTCCCTCGGTCCGTGCGTGCCGACCGACCGCCGCCGCCTCGCCGCCGTCGGGTGTCTCACGGCCGCGATGCCGGCCGTGATGCTCGCGGTCGACCGCGGGCTCGTCCCGGCGTTCTCGCCGACCGAGCCCACGTGGTGGCTCCTCCCGTCGCTGGCGGTCGGATACTGGGTCGCGTGGGTCCGGTGGGCCGAGCGGGACTCCTGAGCCGCTGGAGCGGCGAGGTGGCTATATATATCCGTCCGCCGAAGCGAGTAGTGGAATGACACGAGAGCGACGCGAACGGCGGACGATGTCGCGGCGGGGGGCGCTGCGGGCGGGAACGCTGGCGGTCGGCGGGGTCGCGCTCGCGGGCGCGGCCGGGAGCGCCGCCGCGGCGACGACGACCGTCACCGGCGGCGGCGACGCGCTCCAGACGGCGATCGACGGCGCGGACGACGGCGACACGATCGTCGTCGCCGACGACGCGACGTACGACCCGGTGACGATCAACAAGTCCGACCTCACCGTCGAGACCGACGCGGACCCGACGATCAACGGCGGCGGCACGAACGTCGCCGTCAGCATCGACGCCGACGGCGTCACGCTGTCGGGCTTCACCGTCACGAACCCGGACGGCCTGCTCGGGGTCAAGGTGGAACGAGACATCGACGACGCGACGATCGAGGGCAACACGATCGAGGATATCGGCCCCACGGGCCGACTGGGTGTCACCGGAGTGATCGTCGGCCAGGGCGACCACGACGGGATCGCGATCGCGAACAACGAGATCCGGAACCTCGACCAGGAGACGACGGATGACTCCGGCTTCCCCACGGTGAACGGGATCCTCTTCGACGCCGACAACAGCGATCCCGGAACGGTCTCCGACTGCTCGGTCGTCAACAACACGATCGAGGGGATCGAGAGCGACGTCGCGCCGCTGGGGATCGTCGTCCAGCACGAGACTGAGGGACTGGCTATCGTCAACAACGAGGTGCGCGACCTCGTCGCCGCCGACGACACCGACTCCGATCCATCGGACGGCGTCGACTTCGGGTTCACCTTCGCGCAGGGACTCAACATCGCATCGCCGTCGACCGAGGACACGACGGTCGTGCGCAACGTGTTCGAGAACATCACCAGCGCGGAGACGATCCTCCCCGAGGCGGTGAAGATCGACGGCGACGGCGCCGGCGTCCGCTTCCGGGCCAACCGCTTCGAGGTCGCGATCGGGGTGAACAACCGAAACGGCACCGACGGCGGCAACCGCGACCCCTCGAACGATCCCGAGGTCGACGCGCGCAACAACTGGTGGGGGAGCCGCGACGGTCCCGAGGAGGCCGCGTTCAACCAGGACGCCGACGACGACGAGCGGGCGGACGTGGTCGGCAACGTCGCCTACGAGCCGTTCCTGCGGAACCCGCCGGGCGGAGGAGGCGGCGGCAACGGGGGAGGGAACGGCAACGGCGGCAACGGAAACGCCGGCGGTAACTGAATCGGCGGTCCCGGTCGACCTCCGCCGGACCGCGAGGCCCCCGAGGGCGACGCGGTCGGCCGGCCCGGGGCGGCGTCGCTACTCGGGATGGAGGCGCTGCATCGCGGTCCGGACGTCCTCGCGGTTGCCGATGACGGTGACCCGGTCCCCTCGCTGCAGGGTGAACCCCTGATCGGGCACCAGCGTCTCCCCGTCGCGGGCGACGAGCGCGATCAGGCTGTTCCCGGGGAGCTCCGAGCCCAGGTCGGCGACGGTCTTGCCGTCCGTGTCGTCCGAGGTGATCTCGATCTCCTGGACGTCGCCCGAGCGACCGATCTCGTTCATCCAGTTGGCCAGCGCCGGCCGCTCGATGTAGTTGTCGAGGGCCTGCGCGGTCGCGAACACCGACGAGACGGTCCGCACGCCCAGCTCCTCGAACGCGTCGACGTTGTCGGGATTGTTCACCCGCGCGAGGACGGTCTCCGGGTCGAACTTCGACTCGGCCAGCTGGGCCACCAGCAGGTTCACGTCGTCGTCCCCCGTGGCGGCGACGACGATGCGGGCGTTCTCCGCGCCCGCCGACCGGAGCACGTCCGTGTCGGTGCCGTCGCCGATGTGGACCTTGTGTCCCCCGTCTCTGGCGATCTCTACCACGTCTTCGTCGTTCTCGATGAGGACCACCTCCTCGCCGCGGTCCTCGAGGCGGTCGGCGAGCGTGCGGCCCACCGTCCCGCCGCCGATGATGAGTACTCTCATTGGAATCACGTCGAGCTTCTCCGCGATCTGTCTGGCGAACCCGCCCTCCAGCACCACCGTCGCCATGATGACGAGGAAGACCGTCCCGACGAGGACGTTCGCCGCCGCCATCATTCCCGCGTTCGCCAGTTCGACGGCGAACAGGGTCGCGACGGACGCCGGGATGATACCGCGCGGGCCGACCAGCGACATGAACACGCGCTCGTTGCGCTCGAAGCTGTCCCCGACCGTCGACAGCATGACCAGCGCCGGCCGGATGACGAACATCACCGCGACGACGACCGCGACGCCGCCGACCCCGAGCCGGATCAGGTTCTCGAACTCCAGCAGCGCCGCCAGCGAGATGAACACGAACGAGAGGACCAGCAGGGTGATGTCCCCCTTGAAGTCCGTGATCTGCTCCTCGTACGGGATGTCCGCGTTGCCCAGCAGGATGCCCGCGACGGCGACGGCGGCGATCCCCGCCTCGGTGCGCACGAGGTTCGCCTCGCCGTAGGCGACGAGCGCCCCCGCCAGCACGAGCAGCCGGGCGTTCCGCGGGGCGTTGCCCGGCGAGAGATCGACGTACCGGAGCGCGTAGTAGACGACGGCGGCGACGAGCGCGCCGACGACGACCCCGACGCCGAGCCGCTCCGCGAACAGCGCGATCAGCTCGACGGGGTCGGTGGTGTCCGAGACGATGGCCTCGAAGATGACGACCGCGAGGATCGCGGCGGTCACGTCGTTGACGATCCCCTCGGTGTCGAGCGCGGTGGCGACCCGGTCGCGCACCGGCACCACGTCGAGGATCGGCGCGATCACCGTCGGGCCGGTCGCCACGAGCAGCGCCCCGACGAGCGCGGCGACGAGCCACTCGACGCCCAGCGCGAACCGAACGACGGCGGTCGTGCCGAGGAACGCGATGGCGGCGCCGACCGTGACCAGTCGGATCGACGCCGCCGGCGCCTGGCGGAGCTCGTCGATCTTCAGGTGGAACGCCCCCTCGAAGACGATGATGGCGACCGAGAGGCCGACGATGGTCGACAGCCCGGTCAGCCCGAACGTCTGCTGGGTGATGATGCCCAGCCCCTCCGGGCCGAGAGCGATACCGGCGGCGATGAGGAAGATGATGCTCGGGAGCTGATACCGATCCGACAGCAGCTGTGCGACGACGCCGACGGCGATGATGACGGCGACGACCGCGATCAGTTGGCCGGCTCCCGCCGACATCCCCTCACCTCCATAGGTGTGGCTCGGGAAGGCGAGTGAAAAAGGCCACTACTGCGGCGGCGACGGGGACCGGCGATCGCCGTGCGTCACTCGCCCGCGTACATGTCCTCGATCTCGTCGGCGTACCGGTCGAGGATGTTCCGGCGCTTCTTCTTCATCGTCGGCGTGAGCAGGCCGTTCTCCTCGGAGAACTCCTCGGGCACCAGCCGGAACCGCTTGACCGTCTCGTGGGACTCGAAGCGCCGGTTGACGCGGTCCACCTCGGCCCCGATCAGGTCGCGGACGCGGTCGTCGCGACACAGCGCGTCGGCGTCGTCGGGGAGGTCGTGCCCCTCCGCCTCGCCCCACTCGCGGACCGCCGCGAGGTTCGGGACGAGCAGCGCCGAGACGAACTTCCGGGCGTCGCCGACGACCATCGCCTGCTCGACGTACTCGCTGGCGGCGAAGGCGTCCTCGACCGCGCCCGGCGGGACGTACTTGCCCGTCGAGAGCTTCAGGAGCTGTTTCGCCCGCTCGCGGAAGGAGAGGTACCCGTCCGGACGGATCTCGACCACGTCGCCCGTGCGGAACCAGCGCTCGCCGTCGACCTCCGTGAAGGCCGCCTCGGTCCGCTCCGGGAGGCCGCGGTAGCCGCGGAAGACGTTCGGCCCGCGGACGAGCAGTTCGCCGACCTCGCCGCCGCCGTCGCCGACCCCGCCGTCGCCGGAACGGCCCCCGCCGCCGACCCCGCTCACGTCCTCGTCGACGCGCACGTCCACCCCGTGGACGGGCGGGCCGATCGTCCCCACCTTCGGCTCCTCGGGAGGGTTGACCGCGACGACCGGCGCCGTCTCGGTGAGGCCGTACCCCTCGAGGATCGGGAGGCCCATGCCGTGGTACAGCTCACAGAGGTCCGCCGACAGCGACCCCCCGCCGGAGATGAAGAAGTCGACGTTGCCGCCGAGCGCCTCCGTTACCGTCGAGAACACCAGCCGGTCCGCGAGTCGGTAGCGCGCCCGCAGGCCGACGCCGGGGTCGTCGGCGCGGTGGAACTCGCGGCCGACGCCGGTCGCCCACTCGAAGATCCGTCGCTTCACGCTCGACTCGGACGCCTGCTCGCGGATCGCCGCGTAGAGCTTCTCGTACACCCGGGGGACGCTCGTCGCCGTCGAGGGGCGCACCAGCCCGAAGTCCTCCCGGAGGGTGTCGGGGGACTCCGCGTACGCGACGGTGGCGCCCGCGGCGACCATCATGAAGTGGCCCGCGAGGCGCTCGAACACGTGCGCGAGCGGGAGGAACGACAGCGTGACGGTCGTCTCGTCGACGACGGGGACGTCCTCGGCCTTGTCCGGGCGGGGGCCGAACCGGCGCATGCACTGGTCGACGTTGGCGAGGAAGTTGCGGTGGGTGAGCTCGACGCCCTTCGGCGTGCCGGTGGTCCCGGAGGTGTAGATGAGGCTCGCGAGGTCGTCGAGGTCGCGCTCGACCACCCAGCCGTCGCCGGGGTCGACGGCGGCGCCGAGGTCGTGGACCTCCCCGAGCGTGTACACGTCCTCGCGCTCGTGCTCGTCGCCGTCGATCAGGACGGCGAACTCCAGCGAGAGGTCGTCCTCGACGGCGAGCACGCGGTCGAGCAGGTCGCGGTTCTCCACGACGACGCCCGAGGCGCCGGGGTCCGACAGGAGGTGCCGGACCTGATCGCGCGAGGAGGAGGTGTAGACGGTCGTGACGACCGCGCCGGCGCCCAGCAGCGCGAAGTCGGCGTGGGCCCACTCCATCCGCGTGTCCGCGAAGATCCCGACGCGGTCGCCGGCGGTCACGCCCAGTTCCCGGAGGCCAGCCGAGAGCCGACGGACCAGGTCGCGCAGGTCGCGGTAGGTCAGGTCCGCGTAGTCGCCGTCGGGCGCGGCGTCGACGACGCCCGCCCGGACGAGCGAGCGGTCGTAGGCGCCGCCCTTGTAGCGCTGAGCGACGCGGTCCGCGTGCTCGCGGGCGCTGGCGTCGAACGTCGCCGCGAGGGAGTCCCGGGTGACCCCGGGGTCGTACTCGCGTTCGGCCTGCCGCCAATCCATGCCCGCCCGTGGCAGGCGGCGTGTAATAAGTGGGTCCCTACTCGGGACACGTTGACGAGGGTTTGTTCGGCCGGCGGCGGTCCGACGGTCCCGACGGGGTCGCGACTCAGACCGTTTCGCCCCGCTCCTCCTTGTAGTCGAGGTAGCCGAGCACGCCGCGAGCGTTCAGCCGCTCCTCCTCGCGGGCCTTCTCCTCGCCCCACACCTCGATGTGGTCCTCCGGGGCGTGTTCGGCGAAGTGCTCGACGACGGCCTCGTCGTCGCCCAGCTCCTCGCGCTTCCGCCGGACGGCCTCCACCCACTCGGCGAGCGTGCGCTTGTATTCCGCGAGCAGCTCGTCCTCGAACTCGCGGGGACCGAAGTGGCCGAAACAGAGGTACCGCGGGTCGAGCTCGCGGATCGCGTCGGCGTCCTCCTGACAGCCGTGGAGGTCGAACCGCGAGGGCGGCGAGGTCGGCTCGATCCGGTCGAGCTGCGGGACGTAGATGCCGGCGGCGTCGGCGGTGAACACCACGTCGTCGCCGCGGTCGTGGAAGACCACCTGGTGGGGCGCGTGGCCCGGGGCGTGGTGGACGTCGAGGTCGCGGTCCCCCAGGTCGAGCGTCTCCCCGCCCGAGAGCGTCTCGATGCGGTCCTCCGGGATCGGTTCGGGCTCGACGTAGAAGCGCCACTGGTCGCCGACGGCGGCCTTCGTGCCGGCGACGAGGCGCCCGGGGTCGACGAGGTGTTCGGCGCCCGTCTCGTGGACCATCACGGTCGCCTCGGGGTAGCGCTCCGCGAGGAAGCCCGCGCCGCCCGCGTGGTCGAGGTGGACGTGCGTGGGGAGGACGTACGCGGGCGTCATCCCGAGGTCGTCGAGCGCGTCGAACAGGTACTCGCGGTTGGTCCCGATGCCGGTGTCGATCACCGCGGGGCGCTCGGCATCGAGCAGGTAGACGGAGCCGTAGTTGGCGGTGTCGTACATGCCGGTGTCGAGACAGTAGAGGTCCGTGCAGCCGGGGACCGGGGCGTACTCGCCGGGCTCGATGTCCATGGGGGAACCCGCGTCAGTCTGTACCAAAAGGATTCGGGAGGCGGCGGGGGCGCGGAGCCCGGATCCGGACGACTGCTCCGCGGCGGGCCGGTCGTCGCTCGCGGCGGCGCGACCGCCGAGCCGTCGGCTCCCGGAACGACTGCGCGGAGGGCGGGTCCGGCGGGGGAGGGCGGGGTCGACGGGTTGAGGGCGGCGGTCGCGGGGGAACGGGCGGATGCGCGGCGGCGACGGGCGGGGCCGTGCCGGGGGCTACGCGTTCACGTCCGGGCCGTCGTCGACGAACCGGACGGTGAACCGCTCGTAGCCGCCGTAGGCCGTCTCCAGGGATCCGAGCCACCAGTTCCACCGTTCGACCAGGTCGTGGTCGTCGGGCGCGTCGGCCATGTTCTCGATGACGTCCTCGACCGTGAGCTGGTGGCCGCGGTCGGCCTCGACCTTGCCGGAGTCGGCCAGGTCCCGCGCCTGGCGGGCGACGGTGCGGCGAGCCTCCGCGGTACCCCCGAACTCGCGTTCGAGCGCCGCCGTGAGTTCTCTGCTGTCCACATCGACCGTAGGGGGTCCATCCCTTTTAGTTAGCCGGGTGTGTGTCAGCCGTTCGCACGACCGGCGTCCGACGGTTAGGCGGTGCCTCACCGTCGCGACCGGCGGGACCGGAGGGGGCTCGCCCGCCCGGATCGCGGCCGCGACGGACCGGGGCCCCCGCGAGCGGGCGGCGCCGTCGCTGCGGGGCGCGAGCGGCTGAGGGGAGTAAGCCCCCTTCTGTTCGTCCCGACATTCGGCTGAGCGCCCGCGTCGTTCGCGGGGCGCGGCGCCCCGCTGGGCCGCACGGCGGTCCGTGCGGCGACCCGGACTACCGTCGGGGCGGCGACCGCGCGGCCGCCGCCCGTCGACGCGGGCTTGCACCGGCGAGGATTCGCCGTTCCATCCGTTCCCGCCCGTCGCGCGGCGCGAGCCGCGGCCCTCGGTGGGTCAACTCCCTCCCCTCTCGGGTCGGTTCGCCCGCCCGCGGCGGGACCGCGGGCGGCGGCGGCGCCGGCGGACCGGCGGCCGCCGCACCTCATCGGTCGGGGCGGGGGGTCTCGTTGCTGTTCCAGAGCCAGCCGTCTCCGACTCCGGGCTTGCGCCCGGTCGCCCGTCCGGGGGTGGGGGGACTTTCCTCGTGCGCCGTCGTCGCCTCGGGCGCACGGGGGTCGGGCTCCCTCTGCCGATCCGGGCTACGCCGGTGCCCCGGATAAACCGTTCGGGGGCGCGGCGCCGACCCGCCCCCGGGAGCCTGCCGCCTCCGCGGACTCGACCCCCCGAACGTCGATACTTCCGACCGCCGGGATCGATCCACCCGAGCATCGATCCCCCCGGAGCGGTCCCCCGCGAACTGGTGTGTGAGCCGTTCACACGCCCGAGGGAAGCGTTCAAGTCGGCGGGGGCCCCACTACGTCCATGTCCGAAGCGCAGACCGTGCGGCTCACCTACGAGGACGGCGCACGCGCGGTCGAACTCGCTCGGGAGTCGGTCGAGGCGTTCGTACTCCAGGGCCAGCGCGAACAGCCGGGGAGCATGCGCGACGCCTTCTACGCCCGAACCGGCGCGTTCGTGCGTCTCCAGTCCACCCGCGGACGCGGACGGATGCGAGGGTGTGCGGGGTCGTATCGCGGGACGGACCAGCTCGGCCACGCCATCGTCGAGGCGGCGATCAAGGCGGCCTCCGACGACACCGGCGGCTCCGAACTCGAACCGAAGGAGCTGGACTCCGTGCTCGTCTCGACGTACGTCGTCTCGGAGGTCACGCTCACGAACGACCCCGTCGAGGACATCGAGCTCGGGCGACACGGCGTCGCCATCGACCACGACGGCAAGCACGGCTGGCTCTACCCGACGATCCCCGTCGAGAACGGCTGGAGCAAGGAGCGGTACCTCTCGCGCGTCTGCCGCAAGGCCGGCCTCTCGCCGACCGCCTGGCAGGACGAGGACACGATGGTGACGCTCATCGACGGTCAGGTGTTCCGCGAGCGCCGCGACGGCGGCAGCGTCGAGCAACTGTAGCCCGGCGGAACCGGCTTCCCCGCGACAACCCGCGCCCGACAGCCACGCGTCCGCCCGTCCCGCCGCTCACTCCGCCCGGAACCCGACCGACTCCGCCTCCGCCCGCGCCCGCTCGGCGGCCGCGTCGACGTCGAACTCCCGCACCACCTCGCCGTCGCGGATCAGCGGCTCCAGCAGCGCCTCGCCGTCCTCGGGGCCGTCGTGTCCGCGGAGGCCGACGTGGTGGCCGCCGTCGGGCGTCCGGTACACCTCCTTGACCCCCGAGAGCTTCCCGCGCTTGGCGACGGGGTCGCCGTCGACCTCCACGATGTCGAGCGCGAAGTCGACCGGGTCGGCGTTGGAGACGTAGCCCCCGACGCCGAAGCCGTCGGCCACGTCGCGGAGGCGCCGGAGGTCCGCGGGGCCGAGGCCCCCCGAGAGGAACACGTCCACGTCGCCCTCGCCGCGGGCGTCCAGTTCCCACCGGACCTCGCGGACGATGTGGCGGAAGTCGCCGCGGCGCGAGCCGGTCGTGTCGAGGCGGACGCCGTCGAGGCGGTCGCCGAGCGTCTCGACGGCCCGGATCACCTCGTCCTTCTCGTCCGAGAAGGTGTCACACAGCGCGATCCGGGGCACCCCCTCGGGGACGGCCTCGTCGAACGCGCGCCAGGCCGCCTCCTGGTTGCCGCGGCCGAAACACAGCACCAGCGCGTGCGGCATCGTCCCCGAGGCCTCCCGGCCGATCACCTCGCCGGCGGCGACGTGCGAGAAGCCGTCGAGGCCGCCGACGAGCGCGCTCCGCTCGACCATCGCGGCGACGCTCGGGTGGACGTGGCGGGCGCCGAACGAGAGGACGCTCGCGTCGGGCGCCGCGCGGCGGCACTCCAGGGCCGCGGTGGCGACGCCGGAGGCGTGCGAGAGGAAGCCCAGAAGCGACGTCTCCAGGGCCGCGAACTCCAGGTACGTCCCCTCGATCCGGAGGACGGGGCCGCCGTCGAAGGCCGTCCCCTCGGGGAGGGCGTCGACGTCCACGTCGTGGCCGGCGAGGAGGGCGGCGGCGTCCTTCACGCCCGCGAGCAGTTCGAACTCGCCGTCCGGGAACTGGTCGGCGGTCACCTCGGCGACGACGTGCGGGTTCCGGCCGGCGTGGCGGAGCGTCTCCACGGTGCGCTCGAAGTACGCGTCGGTCGCGCGCGCCTCGCGGATCGCGTCGCTCCCCACGATGTCGAAGTCGCGGGACGTGGCGGTCATGGCCGCGGGTTCGCCCGGCCGACGCAAAAAGTCACGCCATCGGCCGACGGGACGGGGTCGGCGCGGACCGGTCAGCCGGGCGGGTCGCGGACGCCGTCGAGGGCGGCGACGGTCGGCGCGTTCGTGATCACGACCGTCCGACCGTCGCGCTCGATCCGGAAGGCGTCCGCGAACGGGCCGTCCGGCACCCGGTACACGCCGGCGTCGCGGTCGACGACGCGGGCGCCGAGCCGGAGCTGGAGCATCGTTCGGTAGGCGCGACGGAACTCCGCGGCCTCCGCGGCGCTGTCGAACCGGATCGCCCAGACGTAGCCGTAGGCGGCGTCCTCCCCGTCGCCGCGGCGGTACGGGACGAGCCGGTCGCCCGCCCAGCCGTCGGAGGGGCCCGCGGTGTAGTTTCGCGTCGAGTACGGGAGGTCGCCGGCGCGATAGCCCCCGCCGGCGTAGTCGTTGGACCAGAACATGGCGAACAGTCCCGCCTCGCCGAGGCGCTCGCTTCGCCGGTCGAGGTCGAACCGCGACCAGCGGTCGCCCGAGCGGTCGGCGAGCGCGACCTCCTCGGGGCGGTCCTCGGGGTATCGCTCGGGGTGGATCGTCTGCTCGGTCGAGACGGGGCGGTCCTCGTAGGCGGCGTTCACCGCGCCCCACCCGCCGCGCTCGCGGAGGCGGTGGACGAACGCCGGGCCGTCGGCGTACGGCTGGTAGACGTACGCGAACAGCCCGCGGTCGATCGGCTCGCCGCCGCCCCCGCCGGTCCGCTCGGGCCGTGGGACGCACGCCCAGCCGTCGGCGCCGGTCGCGGTCTCGTTGCCCGGGCCGGCCGCGCACCGGTCGAGGTACAGCGTCTCGACGTAGCGGGCGTCCCCCTCGGTGAGGCCGTTGTGCGCGAGGCCGGCGTCCCGGGTTCGGGCGCCCGCGAAGCCGAAGTGCTGGTCCTGGAGCGCGTGGACCAGCTCGTGCGCGAGCGTCCCGCGGTCGATCCGCGGCTCGTCGGCGTCCGAGACGATCACGATCCGGTCCTCCGAGGGCGTGTAGTAGCCGAGGACCGACCCGCCGTACAGCGCGTCGAACTCGCGGGCGACGTCGCGGTCCTCGCCGACGATCAGCGCCGCCTCCCACACCTGGTTGTGCCAGGCGCCGTACCCCTCGGGGCGGTCCCCGGAGAACACCGAGCGCTCTCGGTACTCGGCGCGAGAGATCACCTCCACTGGAACCGGCTCGCGGAACTCCAGCCCGCGGACCCGCTCGACCCGGGCCGTGGTGCGGGCGACGAACGCCTCGCGCTCGGCGGCGTCGAGCCCGTCGCTCTGGTTCACGTCGATCGACTCGTTCCACCAGACGCCCGCCTCCCAGCCGAGGCGGTCGCTCGGGGGGTCCTCGGGGTACGTCCAGTCGTCGTCGGGGGCCGGGCCGGCGGTGGGCGCGCTACAGCCGGCGAGCACGAGCGTCGCCGCCAGCAGGACGGGGAGCGCTGCGCGCACGGTCGTCGACGCGTCAGCGACGCCGCCGGCGCGCGAGCAGGCCGGCGACGGCCACCGCGACGACGGCGACGGCGAAGCCGAAGCCGGCGCCGCCCGTCGCGGTCGTTCCGTCGGCGTTGCCGTTCCCGCTCGCGTCGCCGTCGCCGGCGTTCCCGTCCCCGTTCGCGCCGTCCCCGTTCGCGCCGTCCCCGTTCCCCGGCGACGCCGTCGGCGTCGACGTGTCCGGCGAGGCCGGCTCCAGCCCCGGGCGGATCTGCTTCACGTCCTCGACGGTCGGACCGTTCACCACGGTGACACGGTCGCCGTCGAGGCGCACGAGGAACGCGTCCGCGAAGGGCCCGTCGGGGACGACGTAGTAGCCCTCGTCGGTGCGCTCGACGTCGTGGGCCTCCAGCATCCGGAGATACGCGTCGTAGAACTCCCTGGCGTCCGCCTCGGTGTCCCAGGCGGTGATCCAGACGTAGCCGTACTCGGTGTCGTTGCCCTGGCCGTTCCGGTACGGGAACAGCCGGTCGTTGGCCCAGCCGTCGGACGGCTCGGAGCTGTAGTTGTACGTGTCGTACTCGCTGCTCGTCTGGAACAGGCTGTTCGGGTTGATCGTGTCCGCGCCGTACTCGCGCGCCTGATACCAGAACATCGCGTAGATTGACGCCTCGCCGACCGTGTCGGAGCCGTTCTGCCCGAGCTGCGGGTTGTCACGGGGGAACGTGCTCCAGCCCTCGGTCCCGTTGTCGGTGAAGTTCAGCTCCCGGGGCGTCTCGTTCGTGCGGTGGATCACCTGCTCGGTGGAGACGGGCGGGTTCCGGAAGTCGTCCGCGAACCCCTCCCAGCCCTCCTCCTGGACGATCTCGTGGACGAGCACCGGCCCGTCGGAGTAGGGGTTCAACAGGGTGAGGAGGATCCCGAGGTTCGGTCCCCCGCCCCCGCCGCCGCCACCGCCGGCCCGCGGCGTGTCGACGCACTCCCACTCGTCGCCGCAGCGCTCGGAGTACTTCGCCTCGACGTAGTTCGCCTCGCCCTCGACGACGCCGTCGATCGCGAGGTCGCCGTCCTGGGTCTCGCCGCGGTACGTCGCGTTCGTGAGGTCGTACCGCTGGTCCTGGAGGGCGTGGACGAGTTCGTGGACCAGCGTCGCGTTGTCGATCGTCGGCGAGTCGGGCGAGTCGGTGACGATCGTGATCTCGTCGCGCGTCGGCGAGTAGAAGCCGAGGACCGACGAGCCGGTCGTCTGGCCGATCGCCTCGCCCGAGCCGGTCGACTCCCCGACGATGAACAGCCCCTCCCACACCTGGTCGTTCCAGCGGTTGTACTCGGTCGCGTTCCCGCCGCCGGCGCTCCGGTTGCGGTACTCCTCGCGGGTGATCACCGAGACGGGGACGCGGCCGTCGAACTCCGCCTCGCGGACGTACTCGACGCGCGCCATCGCGCGGGCGACGTACGCGTCGATCTCCGCGTCGCTCAGCCCGTCGGACTGGTTCACCTCGATGCTCTCGTTGTGCCAGTAGCCGGCCTCCCACCCGATCGCGTCGGAGTCGGGGTCGGGGGGCGCGTCCTCCCGGGCCGCGTTCGCGTACGGGCTCCCGGAGGTCTGCGCTCCCGTGTCCGCGGCGGGGGCCGCCGGCGCCGCGGCGAACACCGGCGCCGCGGCGGTACACACGAGCGCGAGCGCGAACGCGAGCGCGGCGAGTCGCGACAGCGGGTGCGGGGCCGATCGTCGCATACGTCCGCATTGGACCGGGGGTAGAAGTACCTTGTCCGGTTTCTCGAAACCGACGACGGTCGCGTCGTCCGTTCCGCCCGTGGACGCGACACCGCGCCGAGCCGGCCGGTTCCCCGGAGCGCCGAGAGGTTTTGGGGTCGCGAGCCGAACGGTCGGACATGCCCGCAGACGGAGACGCGTTCGACCCCGACAGCACCGCACTCGTCGTCGTGGACATGCAGAACGGCTTCTGTCACCCGGACGGGAGCCTGTACGCCCCGCCCAGCGAGGCGGCCATCGAGCCCGTCCGGACGCTCGCCGAGCGCGCGGGCGAGGCGGGCGCGCCGGTGGTCTACACCCGCGACGTCCACCCGCCCGAGCAGTTCGACGACGCCCACTACTACGACGAGTTCGACCGCTGGGGCGAACACGTCGTCGAGGGCAGTTGGGACGCCGAACTGGTGGACGACCTCCCGACCGAGGACGCCGACCACGTCGTCGAGAAGCACACCTACGACGCCTTCTACCGCACCGACCTGGAGGGCTGGCTCGACACCCACGGGATCGACGACCTCGTGATCTGCGGGACGCTCGCGAACGTCTGCGTGCTCCACACCGCCGGATCGGCCGGCCTGCGTGACTACCGCCCGGTGGTCGTGGAGGACGCTCTGGGGTTCATCGACGAGGGGCACCGCGAGTACGCCGTCGAGCACGCCGACTGGCTGTTCGGCGAGACGACGACGCTGGAGAACGTGGCGTTCGCGTAGCGACGGGGGCCGCGTCCCCGGCCGGGCGCCTCACTCGGCCGCGTCGTCGCCGTCGGAGCCGGTGGCGTCGTCGCCCGGGTCCGCGTCGTCGACCCCGTCGCCGCCCTCCGCGTCCCACCCCTCCGGGAAGAGGGCGTCCGGGTCGCGCTGGGTGAAGACGACGCGCTCGGAGTCGTCGAGCGGGCGGAGGTAGGTGCGGAGTTCGCCCGCCTCGGCCGCGCCCTCCAGCATCGGGTCCGCCTGTCCCTCGGCGTAGTACAGCGGGAAGACGACCGCCCGCCCGGCCGACTCGGCCTTCATCGCGACCACGAGGAACACCACGTCGGACTCCTGGGCGCGGTAGGCGTCGTACCCGTCGAAGGCCGCCTCCGACTCCTCGACGAGCGCGCGGACCGTCTCGAACTCGTCGCCCGGGAGGAGCACGTCGAAGCCGAGGCGGTCCACCTCGACGCCGGCGCCGACGGTGCCGACGTTCGGGAGCGGCGTCACGTCGCCGGGGTGGAGTTCCGTCACCTCCCACCCCGCCTCGCGGTACTCCTCGGCGGTGGCCTCCATGTCGGCCATCACGTCGTCCCAGAACTCGGTGTACCCGGCGAGCGGGTGGCTTCCGGCCATGTCTCACGCGGGGCGGGGGAGGGTGAAAACGGTTGTCGTGTCGCGGCGGTCCGGGACGGCGCCCGGGGCGGGCGAGACCGCCGGTCCGACGGATCGGGGGCCGGCGCCGGTCCGGCGACGGCGGCGCCTACGCCCGCACGTTCTCGCCGACGGCGTCGCCGAAGCGTTCGCCGTCGCCGCTGGCGTCGTAGGCGACGTGGCCGCGCACGAGCGTCAGCTCGGGGAAGACGCCCGGCCGCCCCTCGAAGGGGGTCCACCCGCACTTCGAGTGGAGGTCGTCGCCGCTGATCGGCCGGGCCGAGTCGAGGTCGACGAGCACGAGGTCCGCGTCGGCGCCCTCGACGACCCGTCCTTTCCCCGGCACGTCGAACACCGCGGCGGGGTTGGCGGCGACGAGGTCGCGCACGCGCTCCAGCGCGAGCGTGCCCTCGCGCACCTCGTTCAACAGCAGGGGGAGCATCGTCTCGACGCCGGGCACGCCCGATGGGGCCTCCCAGATGCTCGCGTCCTTCTCCGCGCGGGTGTGTGGCGCGTGATCGGTGGCGACGACGTCGACGGTGCCGTCGGCGACGCGCTCGAACACCGCCTCGCGGCGCGCCTCGCTCCGCAGCGGGGGGTTCATCCGGCCGAACGTGCCCAGTTCCGGGAGGTCCTCGCGCGAGAGGAACAGGTGGTGGGGCGTCACCTCGCAGGTCGCGCCCGCGTCGCTCGCGGCGTCGATCCCCTCCGGGGTGGAGGTGTGGGCGATGTGGATGTCCGCGTCGGAGTCGGCGCCCACGTCCAGCGCGCGCTCGACGGCGGCGGCCTCGGCCTCGGCGGTCCGGTATGCGCTCCAGGCGTCCGCGTCGTCGCCGGGGCGGTCCCGGGCCGACCGATCGAACAGCTCGGCGTCCTCCGCGTGGACGGTGACCACCACGTCCTCGTCGGCCGCGCGGGCGACGGCGTCGGCGAACAGGTCCGCCTCGATGCCCATGTCGCCGGTGGAGTCGGCGAGGAACACCTCCCCGAGCGCGAACAGCGGGCGCGCGAACAGCGAGTCGGGGTCCCAGTCGGCGGTGACGCCGCCGTTGACGCCGAAGTCGACGAGCGAGCGCCCGGCGAACTCGGCCTTCGCGTCGAACGCCCCGCCCGTGACCGTCGGCGGGTCGGTGTTCGGCTGGTCGACGACGGTCGTGACGCCGCCGGCGGCCGCCGAGCGCGACCCGGTGTGCCAGTCCTCCTTGTGCTCGAAGCCGGGCTGTCGGAAGTGGACGTGGGCGTCGATGGCGCCCGGGAGGAGGTGCTTCCCCTCGCAGTCGATCACCTCGTCGGCGGTCGCGGTCGGCACCGACCCCGCAGGCTCGACCGCGGCGACCCGCTCACCCTCGACGAGCACGTCGCGGACCCGGCCGTCCGCGAGCGTCGCGTTCACGAAGAGCGCGTTCATCGTCGGCGATGCGCGAGCGCGGGGGGTAAGTTCGACGGATCAGCCCTCGCCCGCGCCGTCGACCGGCAGGTCCGCCACGTCGCGGACCTCGGCCTCGCGGTCGTCGACGAGGGCCGTCTCGATCGCGTCGCGGACGGCGTCCGGGTCGTCGGGGCCGCCCGCCTGTGCGACCGACCCGACCGACTCGGGGTCGAACGGGACGCCGAGGGCGTCGTACACCGCCGAGAGGACGGCACGGATCGGCCCGCGCTCGGCGACGGTGACGCACCCCGAGACGAGCGCGGCGTCGTCGCGGACGCGCTGGGCGACACCGGCGACCTTGCCGCCGCCGGCGACGCGGACCGAGTAATCGCCCGGGCAGTACGAGCGTGGCGGCTCTCCCCGTGTCACGTCCGCGCCGACGCCGCCGAGCGCGTCGAGGAGGGTGTCGACGGCGGCCCCGTAGCGGTCGTTCAGGCGGGTCCGGGCGTCGTCGAGGGGGACCGCGTGCGCGAACGCCAGCGTCGACTCGGCGTACGCGACCGCCCGGCCGCCGACGGAGCGCTCGACCGGCGGGAAGCCGTGCTCGCGGGCGGCCGCCCGCGCCCGGTCGTAGCCGTCGGCGTGGGCGTCCCGGCGGCCGAACGCCAGCGAGCGGCCCGGCGCCCACACCCGCAGGGCGGGGACGCCCGCGTCGCCCGCCTCGGCGAGCATCGCGGCCGTCGCGGCGCGGTCGGTCTCGCGGGACTCGCGGGTCGTTCCTCCCCGCTCGCCGTCCGAGGACTCGATCCCCTCGCCCTCGTGGTCGCCGCGGCAGCCCCGATAGACGCGAACGCGTCGCCCGCCCCCGTCGTCGAAGGTCACGCCGGTCGCTCGGAGTCGGGGCGCCTAAGCGCTTGCGCCGCCTGCGGCGGGTATGGAGGAGTCGGCGGGCGACGACGGGAGCGCCGGGGCGGAACGGGACCCCGTCGTCCTCCCCGAGTCGCTGCTCGCGCGGTACCGGAAGTTCTCGCTGTACAACTCGCCGTATCCCGCCCACGACCGCGCGTGCGCGGTGGACCTGTACCCCGAGTCGAACGCCGGCGTCTCGCCCGTCGCCGGCGAGGTGCTCGACACCCGGACCGTGGGGTGTCCCGACCGCGAGTACGCCGTCGAGCGCGACCACCTGATCGTGATCGACGCCGGCGAGTACGTCGCCCGCGTGCTCCACGTCGACCCCGCGGTCGAGGCCGGCGACGAGGTCGCCGTCGGCGACTCCCTCGGGGAGATGGTTCGCTCGGGCTTCTTCGGCCGCTGGGTCGACAACCACGTCCACCTAGAGTTCCGCGAACGCGGGAGGAACCCCTACCGCGCGTCCGGGTCGCTCCCGCTCGTCGCCGACGCCCGGGTGCGGCCGCTCGCGTGGGACGGAACCGGGACGGTCGTTGAGACGGGCCCGAGCCACGCGGTGCTGGACGCGCCGACAGGGTCGGTGGCGGGGGCGGACGCCGCCGCCTTCTCGGCGGTCGCCGACGACGACGGCCGCCCGCTCGACGGCGGTCTGGCGCACTACTCCGGGGGCGGGATTCCCGGGACGGGGGGCGACGCCGGCGGTCGCGTCCCCCACGGCGGTACCGGCACAGGCGACGACGACGGCGGACCCGCCCGCGACCCGGTTCGCCTGCTCGGAACCGAGGTCGGGACCCGCGCCGGCCGCCACGTCGACTGGGCCGACGTGGACGTGCTCGCGAACGGCGAGCGGATCACGGGGCTGTCGCTGTTCGCCGCCCGCGCCGACGCCGACGCCGCCGCGGGCGCGAAGTTGGTGACGCGGCCGGAGGCGGGCGACCCGACGTTCGCCGTCGGCGACTGGGTCGAGGTGCGGATCGTCGAGAGCGACGATCCCGTGCGGCTCGGCTGAGGACCGCCGGTCCGCACCTCGACCTCGCGATCGGAGGGGCGGGCGGGATTCGTCGGTGTCGTTTTGTGTTGGCTCGAACACACCTTCTCGTGATGGACCGTCGCCTCCGAGTCGCGCTCGTCGTGGTCGCCGTCATCCTCCTGGTCGCCGCCGGCGCCGTCGGCTTCGCCCTCTACCAGTTCACGCGTCCGGTCCCCGAGTCGTACACCCACACCGCGGAGTACCGGGCGTACGTCCAGCCGGACGCGACGCTGACGAACGTCACGCTGTACCTCCCGCTTCCCGTCGAGAACGGGAGCAGTCCCGCGGGCGACGCGCTCGTCGCCGGGTCGCCGGGCGTCGTCGACGCGCCGCCCGGGTGGTCGTTCGCGGTCGAGGACACCGCGTACGGCCCGATGCTCGCGCTGTCGTTCCCGACGCTGGAGCCGAACTACCGCGAGCGTCCGCCGCCGCGGACGGTCGACCCCGCCCCCGGCGGCACGACCGCCGCCCCGGGGACCGGAACGCCGACGCTGGCGCCGGGACGGACGCCGATCCGGACGCTCGACTACTACCTCGTGGGCGTCCGACTGGCGTTCGCGGAACCGATCGACACGCGAACGCCCGCCGACTCGGAGCCGGTGCTCCGGCCCCGGCTGAACGCGACCGACGTCCGGTGCGACGAGCTGAGCGGCGAGGACGCCGTCTGTCGGCGGTTCGGCACCCGCATGTACCTCTCGTACGAGGCGCCCGAGAACGCGACCGTCGACGTGCTCGTCACCTACGAGGGGTACAACGAGTGGTTCGCCGGCGGCTGGACGGGCAACAGCTTCCGGCAGTCGACCCGGGTCGTCGCGACTGGCGACGGCCCCGGCTGGGTCGCCGTTGAGGGCGAGGAGACGACCGGCGTCGGGACGTACCGGGGAGCCCCGAACGCCGTCGTCGACGCCGGCGCGGTGGCGGTCGCCCGGTAGCGGATCGGCCGACCGGGGGTCGTGCCCCGGTTCGCTCGTTCGACCTCGCCGTTCTTTCGGGCGGCGCACCCGCGAGCGTGCCGCCGTTTCCCGTGGTCCTCGGTCTCACGGCCTCGGACCACGCTTCCATTCCTGGGCGGCTCGGCGACAGGACCTCGCCGCACACCGCCGTGGCCTCGGTCGCTACGCTTCCTCGGCCACGCTTTCTATTCATCTGCGGCTCGGCGACAGGACCTCGCCGCACACCGCCGTGGCCTCGGTCGCTACGCTCGCTCACGGGTCGCTTCGCTCCCCGTTCGCTTCGAGGACTCGCTACGCTCGTCCTCGCACTCCTCGGCCACGCTTTCGACGGTCTTTTCTCTCACCGCCGAGCATCACCCCGTAATGGCCGAATTCAAGATCGTCGTGGGCGACGACGCCGGCGACACGCGGCAGTTCGACGTGGACGGACAGGACGCGAACCGATTCCTCGGCCGGGAACTCGGCGAGGAGGTCGACGGCGCGGCCGTCGGCCTCGACGGCGTCGACCTGACGCTGACGGGCGGCTCCGACAAGGCCGGGCGCCCGATGCGCGAGGACGTCCCCGGCAGCGAACTGAAGGAGCTCCTGCTGGAGGGCGGCGTCGGCTACGAGCCCTCGCGCGACGGCGAGCGCAAGCGCGTCACCGTCCGCGGCCGGCAGGTCTCCGAGGAGACCGTCCAGATCAACGCCCGCGTCGAGGGCTCCATCGCCGAGGCGCTCGGCGAGGAGGAGGACGAGGAGGCCGACGCCGAGGCGGACGACGAGGAGTAACCTCCGGACGCCCCGCTCCCGCTTCGTTCACCCCGCCACAGGACATGACATGACCGATAGACTCGCCAGCGACGCCGACGACGTGACCAGCCTGCGCGCGCACCTCGCCCGCTCGGGCGGGACGCGGCTCCCCTGCCTGCGGATCCCCGAGGAGGCCGACCTCTCGGCGGGCGACGAGATCCGGCTCGTCCTCGACGGCGACCAGCGTCACGCCCGGGTGACGGGCGACTCGCGCGGCCTGCTCGTCCGGGGCGCCTACGACGACCGCCGGCGGATGCGCGAGGCCGCCGAGGGCGCCGCAGACGCCGAGAACCGGCTGGTCGAGTGGGCGCGCGGGCACGGCCGCGGTCCCGGCGACGCGGTGGAGCTCGACGAGGTCGACCCCGGCTACCTCTACGGCCTGCGCGTCCCCGGCGAGCGCGCCGCCTACGCCGTGACGAGGCGGCCCGACGAGGGGCTCCGGGACATCGCGGAGTCGCTGTACGACGAGTAGCGACGGCGGGCCGCTCGGGCCCGCGTCCGCGACCGACTCGGACCCCCGTTCTTCCCGGCCCGCGGGCCTAGGCCCGGCGCGTGGGTCTGCCCCGCGCCCTTAGACGCCCCGACCGACTTCTCCCGGGTGACGCCGGCGTGCCGGCCCCCGCGGCGCCGTCGCGGGGGGCGCGGCCGCGCCGGGGTGATTCCCATGCGACTTCGAGTCAAACAACGCAAGCGGAAGGACACGGGGAGCGGGCTGGCGTCGATAGACAGGACCTCGATGGAAGAGCTTGGCGTCACGAGCGGCGAGTTCGTCGCCGTCGAGGGGCCGGAGGGGCGCGCGATCGCCCGCGTGTGGCCCGGCCGCTCGGAGGACAGCGGCCGGGGGATCGTCCGGATCGACGGACAGCTCCGGCAGGCGGTCGGCGCGCGGATCGACGACGCCGTCGAGGTCGAGCCGGTCGAGGTCGACCCCGCAGAGCGGGTCACGGTCGCCCTCCCGGGGAACGTCCGGATCCGGGGCGACATCGGCTCGTACCTCCGCGACAAGCTCGTCGACACGCCGGTCACGGGCGGGCAGGAGATCCCCCTGTCCGTCGGGCTCGGCCTGTTCTCCGGGCGCTCGGACCGCCGCGTCCCGCTGGAGGTCGTCGACACAGAGCCGTCGGGCACGGTCGTCATCCGGAACTCGACGGAGATCGAAGTCGTCGACCGCGGGAGCGAGGCGGCCCGCTCGGCGGCCGAGAGCGCCGACGCCGCGACGGGCGCGTCCGACCGGACGGCCGAACCGACCGTCACCTACGAGGACGTCGGCGGCCTCGACGACGAGCTCGACCGGGTCCGCGAGATGATCGAGCTGCCGATGCGGCACCCGGAGCTGTTCGGCGCGCTCGGCATCGACCCGCCGAAGGGCGTGCTCCTGCACGGCCCGCCCGGCACCGGGAAGACGCTCATCGCGAAGGCCGTCGCAACCGAGATCGACGCCCACTTCCAGACCATCTCGGGGCCGGAGATCATGTCGAAGTACTACGGCGAGAGCGAGGAGCAGCTCCGCGAGGTGTTCGAGGAGGCCGAGGAGAACGAGCCCGCGATCGTCTTCATCGACGAGCTGGACTCCATCGCCCCCAAGCGCGAGGAGGTCTCCGGCGACGTCGAGCGCCGCGTCGTGGCCCAGCTGCTCTCGCTGATGGACGGCCTGGAGGAGCGCGGCGAGATCACCGTCATCGGGACGACGAACCGCGTCGACGCCGTCGACCCCGCCCTCCGACGGCCCGGCCGGTTCGACCGCGAGATCGAGATCGGCGTCCCCGACCGCGACGGGCGCGAGGAGATCCTCCGGATCCACACCCGCGGGATGCCGCTCGGGGACGACGTCGACCTGGAGCGGTACGCCGAGAACACCCACGGCTTCGTCGGCGCCGACCTGGAGAACCTCGCGCGCGAGGCGGCGATGACCGCGCTCAGGCGGATCCGGCCGGAGCTCGACCTCGAGGCCGACGAGATCGACGCGGAGGTGCTCGACGCCGTCGAGGTGGCCGACCGCGACGTCCGGGAGGCGCTGAAGGGCATCGAGCCCTCCGCGCTCCGCGAGGTCTTCGTCGAGACGCCGGACGTGACGTGGGACGACGTCGGCGGCCTCGACGAGGCGAAGGAGCGCCTCCGCGAGACCGTCGAGTGGCCGCTCGACCACGCGGCCGCCTACGAGCGGGTCGGGCTCGACCCCGCGAAGGGCGTGCTCCTGCACGGCCCGCCCGGCACCGGGAAGACCCTGCTGGCGAAGGCGGTCGCCAACGAGGCCGACTCCAACTTCGTCTCGGTGAAGGGCCCGGAGCTGTTCGACAAGTACGTCGGCGAGTCCGAGAAGGGCGTCCGCGAGGTGTTCAGCAAGGCCCGCGAGAACGCCCCGACCGTCGTCTTCTTCGACGAGATCGACGCCATCGCCGCCGAGCGGGGTCGCGGCGTCGGCGACTCCAACGTCGGCGAGCGCGTCGTCTCCCAGCTCCTGACGGAACTCGACGGCATGGAGGAACTGGAGGACGTGGTCGTGGTGGCGGCGACGAACCGGCCCGACCTCATCGACGACGCGCTGTTGCGCCCCGGACGGCTCGACCGCCACGTCGCCGTCGAGGAGCCCGACGAGGACGCCCGCCGGGAGATCTTCGACGTCCACACCCGCGACCGCCCGCTCGCCGACGACGTCGACCTGGCGGACCTCGCGGCGCGGACCGACGGCTACGTCGGCGCCGACATCGAGGCGGCGTGTCGGGAGGCCGCGCAGCTCGCCGTCCGCGAGTACGTCGCGGCCGACGGCGACGGGCCGGTCGAGGACATCGTCCTCGACGCGGACCACTTCGAGCGGGCGCTCGAGGAGGTCGACCCGGAGGAGAGCCCCGGCGGCGACGCGGACGCGGACGCGGACGCGACGCCGGCGCTGGGCCCCGAAGAGCGCCCGTAGCGGCGACGACCCGTTCCCCGGAGTGGCGATAGATATTTATAGTAGAGTAGGTAACTTTTGGTGAGCATGGATCCCCGAACGGGCGTTCGGGACGAGCCGAGCGACCGCCGGACCGCCCGCGCGCTGTCCGAGCGGGAGGCCGACCGCCTGCTCGCGACGCTCGGCGACGGCGACTGCCGGGCGGTCCTCCGACAGCTCGCGGACGGGCCCCAGACCGCCGAGGAGCTCGCGGAGGGGTGTGAGATCCCGTCGACGACGCTGTACCGGAAGCTGGACGATCTCGTCGCCAGCGGCCTCGTCGCCGAGGGGACGAAGGTGTCGACGGGCGGCCGGAACGCGTCGCTGTACCGCCACGGCGTGGACGGCGTCGAGGTCGACGTCGGGCAGGCGGACGGCCTCGACGTGCGCGTGACCGACCGCGCCCGCGACCCGCCGGACCGGTCCGACGTCGGCGACGGGACGGACGCGTCCTGACGGCGCGGCCGACGGGCCGCCGCCGGAGCGCGGCCGCGTTCGGGTCAGAGGATCGACCGCTCCTCGTCCCCCTCCGCGGACTCGTCGACGACCGCCAGGAGGTTCTCGTACGGGACGAACGCGACGAACTCGTCGTCCTCGTACAGGTCGACGCCGTGATCGCCCCGCTCGTAGGCGTCGCACTCGATGCTGCCGCTCTGGATGAGTGCTCGGTACATCGGTCCGATCTACGGCGTCGATCGTTGTCACCGTTGCCCCGGCCGGCCTCCCGGGTCGGGCCCGGTTCGCCCCGCGACGGACGACCTTTTACGACTCGCGCGCCGACCCGTGGGCATGACCGACGACGCCGCGGACGCGGACACCCCCGACGACGGCAAGCTCGCGGAGTTCCTCGCGGGCGAGCGGCTCGACGACGTGGCCATCTTCCTCACCCACGAGTTCCTCGACGAGCAGGGCCGGATCGCGAACATGGGCGAGGCCGTCGAGGACGGCGTCGTGCTCGTCGTCCCCGGCGACGACGGGCGCAAGGCGTTCGCCTCCGGGACGGGCATGGACCCGATGCAGTTCGCGAAGGAGGCGATGGCCCGCGACGGCGTGATCTACCCGGACCTGGGCGGCGGCGAGTGCCCCGACGCCGCGGAGAAGCCCGGGGACGAGCACCGCGCGGAGTTCGTCTTCGCCTTCGGCGAGGAACGGAACGCCGAGGTCGGCGGGCTGTACGCCGAGGGCGACGTGATGCACGCGTACGCCCACTGCTCGTGCGGCACCGACTACTCGCACAAGTGGGTCATGGGCGAGTACGCCGAGGAGCCGGCCGTCGAGGGGTAACGCCGACGGCGACCGCTACTCCGCCGCGTCGGCGGCGTTCTCGGCGTCCTCTTCGTCCGCAAGCGTCTCGAACGCCCGGAGGATCACGCGCTTCGCGGTCGCGCCCTCCGTGCTCCAGTGGTGGGCGTAGTCGAGCATGTCGTCGTACACGTCGGGCATGCAGCCGGCGGCCTTCGGGTGGCCGCCGCCGTTGACCTGCCCGGCGACCTCGTGGCAGCGCTCGAACCCCTCGGAGCCGCGGATCGACGCCGAGCCGGACGGCTTGACGATCACGGCGGCGTCCATCCCCTGCTCGCGCAGCGCCTCGGCGACCTCGTTCTGCGAGCAGCGGCCGTAGGTGACGCCGACGCGCCAGTCCCCGATCTCGTGTTCGACCGCGCGGTCGACCGCCTTGTCGATCAGTCGCCGCTTCTCCACCCGGCGCTCCTCGACGTACTCGCGGGCGACCTCGGGGAGGTCGACGCCGTAGGCGCCGACGACGGCGGCGTACTCCTCGGCGCCGGTCCAGTAGGCGAAGTCGGCGAGGTCGTCCGAGCGAGGGTCCTCCTTCAGCCAGAGGTCGTGGTCGCGGGTGACCGCCGCAAGCTCCGTGAAGCGCTCGTCGAAGTCGTGGTCCAGCGAGCGCAGCGTCACGTCGGTGGAGCACTCCTCGTCGCTGGCGCCGACGACCAGGTCGATACCCAGCTCGCGCACCGACGCCGCCAGCTCCTCGTCCCACTGGTGGTGGTCGAACCAGCGGACGGACTCGGCCCGCCGGACGACCGCGCGGAGGTCCTCGGCGATGTACTCGAACGCGTCCGGGCAGATGTCACAGACGAACACGTCCGTGCCCTCCTCCAGGAACTCGGCGGCGTACTCCAGGTCCTCCTCGAAGGAGTGCGGGCCGGAGGGGAGCAGCGCGACCGACGACTCCGCGTGGCCGTCGTCCTCCTCCTCTCCGCCGAACGGTTCGTCGGACTGCGTCCGACTCCCCGAGGCGCTTCGCGCCTCGCCCTCCTCGTCGGTGCCGTCGAGCTTCGCGCGGCGGCGCTCCTCGAACGGCGCCACGTCGAGGGCGGCGCCGTACGCCTCGCGGATCAGCGCGACGCAGCCGAGGCCGTCGGCGTCGGAGTCGGTGATCACGACTGCCTCCGCGCCCTCGACGGCCTCCCGCGCGCGCTCCTCGGCGCGGTCCTCGTCCAGCGAGTCCGGATAGAAGAAGCCCGTCCCGGGGAGCCGCGACTTCCGGTCCAGAGGGAGGGCGTCCGTCTCGATGAGTTCGTCGTCCATACTCCCGGCTCGGGGCGCGCGGTGAAAACGGCGGTGGTGTGCGTGGCCGAGCGTAGCGAGGCCACGGGGACGCGAGCGGGGAGCGAGCGCGGTCGAGCCCAGCGAGACCGCGACGGCGAACGGCGACCGGAGGGCGCCGTGAGCAACGCGACCCGCGAGCAGTGCGTGGCCGAGCGTAGCGAGGCCACGGGGACGCGAGCGGGGAGCGAGCGGTGGTCCCCGACGCCAGTCAGGCCGGCGCGCCGCCCGGGCCGCCCCCGTTCTCGCCCTCGAGCTGGCGGACCGTGAGCACCGGGACCGGGCAGGTGCGGACGACCCGCTCCGCGACCGAGCCGATGAGGAAGCGGTTCTCGCCGTGGCGGCCGCGGGTGCCCGTGGCGACGAGGTCCGCGTCGATCTCGCGGGCGTAGTCGGCGATCTCGTTGGCGGGGCGCCCCTCGCGGACGACGGCGGTCACGTCGCGGTCGGCGCGCTTCTGCACCTGGACGATGGCCTCGCCCCCGCGCTCCTGGAGCGCGTGGCGCATCTGGTCGCGGACCGTCTCGGGGGAGGAGTCCACCTCGCCGCTGTCGACGACGTACAGCGCGTGGACCGCCGCGTCGAACCGCTCGGCCAGGTCGAGCGCGGCGTCTACGGCCCGGCGCACGCTCTCGGAGCCGTCGGTTGCGACGACGATGGTGTCGATGTCGGGCATCGCGCGGGGCTTCGACGGGCGCGTGCTTAAAAGTCGGCGCCGTCTCCCGCCGCGGGACGGGCCGGAGGGCGGCCATCGCTTAAGTTCCCGCACGGCAATGCCGGGACGACCGGACCCCATGACCGCCACCGACGACACGATACGGGTGCTCCACGTCGACGACGACCCGGAGTTCGGCGACCTCGTCGCGACGGTGCTCGAACGCGAACGCGACCGGATCCGCGTTCGCACCGCGACGAACGCCGAGGAGGGGCTGGACGCCCTCTCCGACGGCGACGTGGACTGTGTCGTCTCCGACCACGACATGCCCGGCCGGGACGGGATCGAGTTCCTGCGGGCGGTCCGCGAGGAGTACCCGGACCTCCCGTTCGTGCTGTTCACCGGGAAGGGGAGCGAGGAGGTCGCGAGCGAGGCCATCTCCGCGGGCGTCACCGACTACCTCCAGAAGGAGGTCGGGTCCGACCAGTACGAACTGCTCGCCAACCGGATCGCGAACGCCGTCGAGGCGTACCGGTCCCGTCGGACGCTGACCGAGCGGACGCGGCGCCTGGAGACGCTCATCGGCAACCTCCCGGGCGTCGTCTACCGGTGCCGCAACGAGCCGGCCTGGCCGATGGAGACCGTCGACGGGGAGATCGAGGCGCTGACGGGCTACACCGCGGCGGCCCTGGAGGACGGCGAGGTCGAGTGGGGCGAGGACGTCATCCACCCCGACGACCGGGAGCGAACGTGGGCGGCCGTCCAGGAGGCGCTCGCGGACGACGGCACCTTCGAGGTCACCTACCGGATCGTCGCACGCGACGGGACGACGAAGTGGGTGTGGGAGCGCGGACGCGGCGTGTACGCCGACGACGGCGACCCGGAGGCCGGGGACGGCGGCGAGTTGGAGGCGCTCGAGGGGTTCATCACGGACGTCACCGACCGCAAGGAGCACGAGACCCGGCTCGAACGGACGACCGCCCGTCTGGAGGCGCTGTTCGAGCGCTCCCCGGACATGATCGACGTCCACGACGCCGAGGGGAACATCGTCGACGCGAACCCCCGGCTCTGTGAGGAGACGGGGTACACCGAGGAGGAGCTCACCTCGATGAAGGTGTGGGAGGTCGACCGGACGGTCGATCCCGCCGAGGCGCGCGCGATGTGGGCGGGGATGGGTCCGGGCGAGCGCCGGGAGCTGGAGGGCGAGTACCGCCGTCGAGACGGGTCGACGTTCCCGGTCGAGATCCACGTCAGGCGCCTCGACCTCGCCGAGGGCGAGCGGTTCGTCGCGAGCAGCCGGGACGTCTCCGAGCGGCGGCGGCGCGACCGGAAGCTGGAGCAGCTCCGGGAGCGCTCGCGGGCCCTCAACTACACGCAGACGGTCGCCGAGACGGCGCAGCTGGCGACCGACGCCGCCGACGAGATCATCGGCGCCGAGCTGAGCGGCGTCCACCTCGTGAGCGACGACGGGGACAGGCTGGAGCCGGTCGCGGTGGCGGACGCCGTCTCGGACCTCTTCGAGGACCTCCCGGCGTACGACCGGTCGGCGCCGCCGGGAACCCGCGCCCACCTCGCGTGGGAGGTGTTCCGGGAGGGCGAGCCGACCCACATCCCGTCCGTCTCCGGCTCGGACCGGCTGACCGAGGCGTCGCCGACCGAGAGCGTGCTCCTCCAGCCGCTGGGCGAGCACGGGCTGTTCGTCATCTCCTCGCCGGAGCCCGACGCGTTCGCCGAGACGGACGTGCTCCTGGTGGAGATCCTGGCGAACTACCTCGAGGCGGCCCTCGACCGGGTGGTCCGCGAGGAGACGCTCCGGGAGCGACAACACCGGCTCGAACAGCTCCACGACGCGACGAGGGAGCTGGTCCGGGCCGACTCGACGGGCGCGATCGCCGAGCGGATCGTCGAGGCCGCCGAGGAGATACTCGGGTTCAGCGCCACCGTAGTCCGGTTCTACGACCCGGACGTGAACGGGCTCGTCCCGGTCGCCGAATCGGACACGGTCTCGGACGTGCTCCCGTCGCGCGAGCCGTTCACCCCCGAGTCCGGGAGCCTCAACTGGGACAGCTTCGAGGCGGACGAGGTCCGCGTGTACGACGACATCGAGACGGTCCCCGAGTCGGTCGACGGCGGGAGCGGGCTCCGGAGCCTCATGCTGCTCCCGATGGGCGACCACGGGACCCTCTCGGTCGGCGAGACCGAGGCCGGCGCGTTCGACGCGACCGACGAGTTCCTCGCCCGGATCCTGGCGACGGCGGCCGAGACGGCCCTCGACGAGCTGGCGGGCGAGCGGACGCTCCGCGAGAGCCGGAACGAGCTGAGGCGACAGAACGACCGGCTGGAGGAGTTCGCCAGCGTCGTCTCCCACGACCTCCGCAACCCGCTGAACGTGGCCGACGGACACCTGGAGCTGGCCCGGCGGGAGTGCGACAGCGAACACCTCGGGGCCGTCGAGCGCGCGCTCGATCGAATGGAGACGCTCATCGAGGACCTCCTCACGCTGGCCCGCGAGGGGGAGGCCGACACCGACCTCGAACCGGTCGACGTCGCGGGGACGGTCGACGCCTGCTGGGGGAACGTCGACACGGCCGACGCCTCCCTGGTCGTCGACGTCGGCCGGCCGATCCTGGCCGACGAGCGCCGCCTGAAACAGCTGTTCGAGAACCTCGTCGGCAACGCGGTCGAACACGGGGGCGAGGACGTGACGGTGACGGTCGGGGAACTGGCCGACGGCGAGCGCGAGGGCTTCTTCGTCGAGGACGACGGCGTCGGCATCCCGCCGGACGAGCGCGAGGCGGTGTTCGAGGCGGGCTACTCGACGGGGGACCGGGGGACCGGCTTCGGGCTCCGGATCGTCAGGCAGGTGGCCGAGTCCCACGGGTGGGACGTCCGGGCGACCGAGAGCGAGGAGGGCGGCGCCCGCTTCGAGGTGACCGGCGTGACGTTCGTCGACCGCGAGGGGGAGGACGGTGCGGCGGCGTCGAACCACGACACCTAAGCCGGGGACGCTCCCAACACACCACAACCGTGCCCCGGTTCGCGTACCCCTGCCCGGGCTGTCGCACCACGAACAGCCTGCACGACGCCGACTGCGACTTCGAGGGGACCGAGTGGCACCACGTCGAGCGGGCGTATACGGACGTGCTGGCCGTGCTCGTCGACGGCGCCGTCACCGAGTCCGCCCTCCAGCACGCCGTCCACGACGAGTGGTCGGGGCTCCACCGCGCGGCGCTCGACCTGCTGAAACGGGAGGGGCGCGTCGAGGAGGCCGACGGGACGCTCCGGCTGCTGACGGCCGAGCGCTACCGCGAGGAGGTGTCCGAGCCCACGCGCGAGCCGATGGCGACCATCTACCGCGAGGGGAGCTACCCGGGCTGTCACGACAACGCGGTGTTCGCGCTCGTGGCCTGGTACGAGATGGTGGGCCTCTCGTGGGAGGAGACCCGGCAGAACGTCGTCGAGTGGCTCCACACGTCGGGGACGTGGGACCGCGGCGGCTTCGAGGAGTCCAGCCCCGAGGAGCTGGTCGACAAGAAGCGCCACGTGTACGAGGCCGGCTACGGCTGGAAGGAGAAGGCGCAGGCGGCCAAGCGCGTGATCGAGCGGCACGGGTGAGGGGCGCGGGGGCACTCCGGAGCCGCCGTCCCGCCGCGGCGGTCCCGCCGCCACGGATCCGCCGCGACCGCGTCCGCTAAGTCGGTCGCGCACGAGCCACCGGCGTGACCACTCCCCGCGCGGGAACCGCCCCCGACGCCGAGGTGCCGCCGGCGTCCGCCGGCGGCGACGACCCCGCCG